>JBELDA010000104.1:0-2590 GCA_042094515.1 Crocinitomicaceae bacterium | reverse complement strand
CAATCCATTCCGATTTTTCTTTCTCTGTTGTGAAAACCGGAATTTCTGTCGACTTCTGCGCATAGGATATACCCACAGCAAACACCGACAAAATCACGAGTGATTTTTTCATAGTTTGAAATTTAGTTAATAGTTTAATAGCGTTCTACTTCACGGAAATTTTAGCGATTTTCCGTAAAAACAGTGACAATGTATGGATTTTTTTTTAATTAGCGTCAAAATGACCCTATTTAAATGTCTTTTTGACTGTTAGACATTCATTAAACTATTGACCAATAACTTAAGTTTCACAAATGAACACACCAATAATCCTGAATTTTATTGTTTAATTTATTTTTTCAAAAACCGGTTCAAATTTCCGATGTTTTTTAGTCGAAATAATGATTTTTGAGGACTGAGGAAGCTTCTTTTTCTTCCATCTAACAAATTTGTATCCCTCTTCAGGAATGGCTTCCACAGATATTGGCACATCACTTATGTAAAATCCTTTCCACACCTTTCCTTTAGGAAAAATACTGTTCACCTTAACTGAACCATGGGCTGGGTTTCCTTGAATTACTGTAATTTCATTTACTTTCCCAGTCAATTTAAAATAATCTACCATGTGTTGCCGTAAGAATTCAGGTCGTTTATCGGCATAGTCCTTTATCCATTTAATTCTTTGCCCTTTTGGAACATAAAGCATAGAATCGGACCATCTGTCGCGATCTCGATTCACCTCAGTTTCAATTCTACCTGTAATCTGATCTACAAGATTAATGACATTTTCAGCTTTAAAACCAGTATTAAGATAATCACACATTCGATTAATCCATTGCTTTTTAAACTCTTGATTTTTCATCAAACGACCCAAAAAGAACACCTTTCCCTTATCTAAATAATACTTAAGTGATTCTTGCTTTGAAGTATACCATGAGTCCTGATCAAAGCTAATCCATTTCCATTTTGAGCCCGGTGCTTTTGACTTCCAATATCTAATGTTTACATTGATGTCTTTTGCTCCACAATAGGCCTCATTGACCCAATAATCAATATAGCTATCTACATCAATTTGATTACAAACCTCTTCATAAACAGAATCAATAGAAACATCATTTTGAGCGACATAAAACATAAGTTCATCATACTCATTTATATTACCACTAACTATTTTAGCATCTTCAGCTGTCAAAATATCTACATCCTTTTCACCGTAATTGTTATAAATAAAATCTTTACCCTTACGTTCCATTAGGTTATATAAACCCCAGTATTTTCCATTTAAATAAACAGATACCGGCTGATAGGCCTGCATATCAATATTTCCATTCATCTGTTTATTTACCTCATATAACAGTTCATTTTTGAATCGTTCACCAACCCATAATTCAGGGACATTTCTACCTGATGTGGCATCGGCCCTTACCCACAAACTTTTAAAGCTTTCGATATTTTTATCTTTAAAAACAGGGTATTCAAAACGATCCTTAACACCATCATTATCAGTTGCAAAAAATGCAAAAGATTTTTTCGGCTGTCTTCGACTTGTATTTCCTACAATTCTTGTTGTTGCCGCGTTTGACAGCGATAATTGAAACGCACCTGTTTCAGTTGTGTCAAAATATTCTATATGTGCAGGTACCTCCATACCTCTTTTTTCAAAATTCCTATATATTCCTTTTTTCTTTCGCCAAAGATCTTTGGGATCTACAATCAAAGAAACAACCGCTAAGCTATTCTTTTCATTGATAAAAAAACTCCTGCTTATAATTGCATCTGGGAGGAATCCTTTTTTAATCAATCTCGCTCTCAAAACACAGCTTGAGTCTAAAACAATTGGATTAACATAAATATCGCTTTTATGATTTGGTTCGGACCCATCAAGTGTATAGTGGATGTTTCCCTCCAAAACACACGAAAGATTAATTATTTGTTGGCTCTCGTAAAACCCAGATGATAAATTTACATCTACAAAGGTTTTGGTTAAATTAAGCCTTAAGCCGTTCTCGTTATGCTCATTAGGTGTGGGGTGTTTAAATATCGCGAGTTCATTTTCATTAACTTTTATTCTTCCTAATGATCTATCCCTATCTTGTGCTCTATAATAAATTTCATCAACAAGCACTGTGTCTCTATCGTACAATCCAATGTAACCCCCTTTTTTTCTTAGAGAGAAGGAAATGTGCCTTTTCCCTTGTTCCGGATCATTATCAACCCACAACAATATAAATCCTTTTGACTCTACAATCGTCCAATATTCACTGTCTCCTATTTCATGTTTGGTAGGAGAATCGGGGTCGTCTGTCAAAAACATGCCTGCCAGTTGAATATTACTATCTGTCAAATTGTAAAGTTCAATCCAGTCGTCATGTTCACCAAACCCATCTGCAAAACCTCTTGCATTTGATGCTAATATCTCATTGATTACAATATGATTTTTTTGAGCCTGAACTTGAATACCAGAGAGAAGGAAAACAACGGCGAACAAAAGAAATTTATGACTATTCATTGGTGTTTTATATATGAGACTAAAAATAGTAAAAAAAGCCCCCCTGCAAAGCAGGAGGGCTTAAAGAATATATTAAGCTGTTATTTTATAATAACAAACTTT
>JBELDA010000103.1:0-2713 GCA_042094515.1 Crocinitomicaceae bacterium | reverse complement strand
ACCGATGGGGCCAATTCTGGTGAAAAAACCTATTATTTCGACGATGTTCAATTTGGCCAACCGGTACTTGGTGGCTTATCCAATGATTTGAACAAATTCGATATTCAAGTATTCCCAAATCCAACAAGCGATTTTTTGAAAATTTCGACGAACAATCAAAAGATTCAAGAAGTCATTCTTTATGACCTAATGGGCAATCAATTGTCTGCATTTACACCAAATGACAATCAAGCGCTAATTTCAGCGAATGGATTGTCTAAAGGCACTTATTTTGCGCTCATCACAACAAACCGACAAAAGCAAATACTACCCTTCGTAAAGAAATAGCTAAAACATATAACAGGTATACATTTTAGCTGTCTTTTGGTTTACACTTTAATGATTTTTTCTTTGAATATTTGATCATTGATCTTTAGATGATAGGTGCCTGGAGCTAAAGAGAACATGTGTATTTCTACACTTTCCGAGCCCACCGTACCGTCCAAAACGATTCTTCCAGTATCATCCATGAGAAAATACTTATCTCCAATAGCAGATTCTTCTACACGTATCATGAGTTTATCTTTAACAGGATTTGGGAATACCTCTATAGGCGAAGAAGAAAATTCATCCATCCCAGACAAGGACCAAGGTCCCAAATTCACAAGCCAAGCATCTGAAGATCCTTGATTGGTAGAAAAATCACCATCGTTTGACAAGGTCGTTCCGGCAAAAACAAATTCACCATTAGACTTTTGACGAATGACTCGTCCGTCTTCAGCATAAGATCCTCCTAAGGCCACTTCATCAATTAAATTTCCTGAAGCATCCAGATTAACCAACCAAGCTGAAGCCTGACCTGGTAAGCTACTGACATCTCCATCTGTTGAACCTGAAATACCAATCGCTACACACCCTCCTTGAGCCGTAGAACAGATTCCCCAAGCATATTCACTTAAACTTCCTCCCAATGCATTGGTCCAAAGTAAATTCCCGTTGGCATCAATTTTAACAACCCAAAAATCTATTGAACCATGAAAACCTTGCACATCTCCATCATTTGATTGAGTCATTCCAGAAACAACAAAACCTCCATCCAACACTTGATCTATTGCCATGGGCGTATCGTCATTCGATCCACCGACTACCTCGTCCCAAACTACATTACCAAGAGCATCTAGTTTAACAATCCAATTGTCGGGTTCATCACTCGATGCATTTGTGGTTCCAGCCACTACAAATCCACCATCTGTTGTTTGCTTCATGGCCATCGGATAATCAGAATTTCCATTATTATCTATCGATTTATCCCAAGAAATATTTCCTGAAGCATCCAGCTTCACCATCCAATAATCACTTGAGATCGCCGGAGTGGTAATGTCTCCATCACTCGAGGTGCTTTGACTTATAACCACATATCCACCGTCCGAAGTTTGAACGATACCACTTGGGTCTTCACTAAAACTTCCACCCAAACATTGCTGCCAGATTATACCTCCAGAGGCGTCAAGCTTTAGAATCCAAGCATCAGTTTGTCCATGGTGTCCCAACACATCACCATCATTTGAATACGTTACTCCCGACACAATATATCCACCATCTGTTGTTTGTTCTACGCTTTTCACCCATTCATCAGAGCTTCCTCCATACGATTTTTCCCAGAGTAGCTCTCCTCCTGCATCGACTTTAACGATCCAATAGTCTCCATTGCCATTATTTTGGGAAACATCCCCGTTGCTTGATGTGCTGCTGCCACCTAAAATATATCCTCCATCAGTTGTAAAATCCATACACGTAAAAACATCGTCCGAGCTTCCGCCGTAAGATTTATGCCATAACATACCAGGGCTCTGAGCAAAGGCTAGAGAGGTGAACATGGTTGCACATAAAAATAATAAGGAATTGTAAATTTTTGTTTTCATAATTTGAGTTTAATAAGTTTTACTCCGTAATAGCAACTAACATGCCAAAACCAAAAACACATAATAAATACATAATAATTCAACTTTTTTGTAGTATTGTACTATGAACTCCAAAACCGCTCTTATTATTGGTGCTACTGGTGCTACAGGATCCGCTCTTGTAAAGCAGCTGCTCAATAACGACAGCTTCGGTGCAGTCCATGTTTTTGCCCGACGCTAAGGAGATCTTGAACACGATAAGCTGCAATGGCATGTCGTGGATTTTGAACAGCTTGACAGCTGGAAAGAAAAGCTCAAAGGTGATGTCTTGTTTTCGGCGATGGGCACCACCCTCAAAACCGCAGGAAGCAAAGACGCCCAATACCAAATCGATTACAACTACCAACACGATGTGGCCCAAGCTGCCTCCGAAAACGGAGTGGCCTCCCTCCTGCTTGTCAGCTCAGTTGGATCAAGCAGCAAGTCTCCCTTCTTTTATCCAAAGATCAAAGGAAAGCTAGAGGATGCGGTGAGTCAATTGAATTTCAAACAGGTGCATATCTTTCAAGCACCCATGCTGGATAGAGGACAATTTTTAAGAAGCAATGAAAAATCGGGGATTAAATTTCTCAATACGGTCAACAAGCTAGGAATACTTCGTTCTCAAATGCCGATGCCGGTTGATTTTTTGGCCAAGCAAATGATTCGGGTATCCAATCGAGATAGCGACACCAAAGTCAAAAAGTATAATCCCAAACAGATTTGGAAGTTGTGATACTAACAAGGTCTACACGTGTAGATCTTTTTACGAGTAAAACTTAAATAGATTATGT
>JBELDA010000102.1:0-2958 GCA_042094515.1 Crocinitomicaceae bacterium | reverse complement strand
AATTTTCAAAAATTTACTGTTCCTAAAAAAGGAGCAACAGTAGATTTTAGAAAGAATAATATTGCCTGGTATCGCCGTATTATAACCGCATATGAAGGACATAAGCTCGAGGAAAAAACAGATGGTATATACATTGATGGAAAAAAGACGAATACCTACACCTTTGAGATGAATTATTATTGGCTTATGGGGGACAATCGCTACAATTCGGCAGACTCGAGAATATGGGGATTTGTCCCAGAAGATCATGTAGTTGGTCGAGCATCTTTGGTTTGGTTTTCTAAAAGTCCATATAAGGGTATTCGTTGGGAACGATTATTTAAATGGATAGAGTAAACAGTATCTTCCCTACCGCCTATTTTCCTTCTATCGGCTATTTGAATGCTTTTATAAGCCAATCCAATAGCCTAATTGAAATTCAAGAAAGCTTTCCTAAGCAAACGACAAGAAATCGCTGTGAAATTCTAACAAGTAATGGTATTCATCGATTAAGTGTTCCAGTAACTAAAATAAACGGCAGTAAAACACTAACGAAAGACATTTGTATCGACTTTAGTAAAAAATGGCAGCATGAACATTGGAGAGCAATTCAGTCCGCTTATGCCTCCTCCCCTTATTTTGAGGATTATGGATTTAGAGTGAAAGAAATTATTTACAACTGTCCTGAAACACTTATTGAATTCAATTTAAGGATTCTTGAATTTGTTTTTGAAATACTTGATCTCAACCCAGCTATAAAGCTTTCCCAATTTTATGAAATAGAATATCAGTTGGATTACAGAAATACAGATTTCATGAATCGTGAACCTATTCATAATTATCAGCAGGTGTTTTCATACGGCAAGGAATTTACAAGTAACCTTTCATTTTTAGACCTTTTATTTAATGAGGGCCCTTTTATGAGAAAATGGATATTAAAAAAATGAGCTATTGTTCCTTTTGCCGAAGTCAACCAAAAAATAGCATACATCGATGGTACCATGATGAGGTATATGGTAAGATGTCTTCAAATGACAACGAGCTGTTCGGACGATTAATTATGGAAATTAATCAAGCTGGATTATCTTGGAATACTGTCCTTCAGAAATACGAAGGAATAAAAAAAGCATACTCTAATTTTGACATTAGAAAGGTATCTCAATATAATGAAGAGAATATATCAACCTTAATGAAGGATAAAAGCATTATCAAGCACGAACTAAAAATTCGAAGTATTGTTTATAATGCACAAGGGATTTTGCAGATTCAAAAAGAATTCGGAACTTTTGAAATGTGGATTTTGTCTCAAAAACAAAAATCTCTAGAGAATTGGGTCAAACTCTTTAAAAAGAACTTTAAATTTGTTGGCAAGGAAATTGTTAAAGAATTCCTAACCAGTAATGGAATTTTAAATGGGGCACATGAAAATAACTGTCCCGAATACATGAAATAATTGTAATATGAAAAATATAAACACACTTCTCACTCTTCTATTTTCTACAGGGCTATTCATATCCCTGAATGCCCAGGTTAGCGTGAGCGCAGGGATGGGTACCATTAATGGTTTTACATCTGAAAATGCACATTTTGGATTTCATGCTGGCCTAGAGCTCCCAAGAAATAATGATGTGACCTTTTATGGACGTTTTGGGCATTACTTTTCAAGACCTGACGAAACTCAGTATACGAATACAGTGATATTGCAAGATTTAAATGATATCACAATGCCTTATCAATTGCAAGTTTACTATAACTCTTCATTGAATTATACCACCTTTGAAGGGGGTACACGATACTATATAGGAAATGATTATGACAACGGATTTTCAGCTTATGGTGGGACCAATGGGATGCTCGTTTTTAATTCCGTAAAGCTTCAATATGCCAAAACAGACATTTCTGGTACTTACGAATGGGAAAATGATTATGCACTCTCTTCAGCAGATGAGGATCGTGGTTTAATCATTGGTATTGCTGTAGGTCTTCAAGGTGGTGTTAAATATTCCATACCAACCGTAGGTACTGCTTATTTTGACGTAAGTGGACAATATTCGATACTAGCTCAAGGCAACAACGGAATAGCAACCAACACGAATCAATATTCACAATTGTTTTTTATTTTTACGTTAGGATTTAGAAAAGACTTGTACTAGTAATTAGCCGAGTTTTTCAATGATTTCTTTAACCAATTTGTCAATGTGTTGGTTGGTGTCAATTTCAAAATCTGCTTGGAGATATACCTTTTCTCTTTCCATCTTTAAATCCACTGTTTTTTGTTCGATTTTATCCGAATCAAGATTTATATACAAGGGTCTTGAATTAATATTTTGGTTTAACCGTGTCATCACTACATCCAAAGGAGCATTGAGGTAAATAACCTTACCCATTTCGAGAAGAAGCTGCATTTGATTATGATAGCAGGGCAAGCCCCCTCCAACAGCAATTACACTTTTAGGAAAATCTACCAACTGACGAATTACCCCTGATTCATATGAACGAAACTTAGCTTCACCCTCTAATCGAAATATATCCAAAACGCTTGACCCTGTTTTATTAACTATTTCTTCATCAGTATCAATAAAAGGAAGGTTCAGCCGAGTTGACAATGCTTCTCCAATGGTTGTTTTACCTGCGCCACTCATTCCAATTAAAATGATATGATCTCCTTTTTTAGTCATTAATATTTAAGTCCCAAACGATTACGAATTAAAAAAATATTCTTCCGACAAATTTACCGTTTTAATATTTGAATTAAAGAATATAAAATATATATTTGCACCCGAAAAACGATCTCCTAGCTCAGTTGGTAGAGCAACGCCCTTTTAAGGCGTGGGTCCTGGGTTCGAGCCCCAGGGGGATCACCAAAAGGCATCTAAGTAATTAGGTGCCTTTTTTTTATTCATTAAGAAACAGAACTAGGAGAAAACTCACTTCCACTTGATGCTGCATCCCATGGAGGGATGTTGATCTGAAGAAACG
>JBELDA010000101.1:0-3062 GCA_042094515.1 Crocinitomicaceae bacterium | reverse complement strand
GGGCGAAATAGTAATCGGCCATCACGATGGTATGGTCCGCTTCGCATTGAGCTCGGCCGTGAAGACAGAGGAAAAACAAACCGAGAACACACGTAAGAAGTTTCGATTGGGCTGAAATACGTTTCATGAAAGGGGGATAAATTAGAATGACTTTATACTATATACTCATAAATGGTAAAGAATGTGACAAATTTGCTCGATATGGAACTATTTAGTTCATCTCAATATTTGTTGACGTCTTACAAAATTCCGCTTTTTGATTGATTAGGTTTCTTAGAAACTTCAAGTGATTATTTGTATTGGTAATTTTAAATGAGATTCTATGAGTATTAAATTGAATCACCAAGTTTTGAGCTTTCACTATTGTTAATTGATGAAAATTGGTGGCTATCGCATATTCGTCATGATTAAATCTGAAATAAGCCACTAATCCTTTTTTTCTGATTTCAAAATTAGCACATATTCTACCAGGTGATTTTCCCTTAAAAATATCTGGTTCTGCTATGATGATGTCATACTTAGGTGATCCAAAGACTTTATTTTGTAGTTGTTCAAAAAAAGTAAAACGATCACCTGCTATGTCATTGACTAGTTTTTCTTTTTCGCGTCTTTCAACAGTTAATTTTAAAAGCATTTTTACGGATTGATTGCTGTTCTGAAAGTTAGATTAATTCTAGACTCCATATCAGTTAATGACTTTGGTATTGAGTGCCTAAGTTTATCTTGTGTCGGATACTTCATAATGAGTAAGTCACCTGAGTTTAGTTTTAGTTTTAGGGTTTTCTTACCCAAACCATGCACATTTTTTTTTTTAAATTTCATCCATCTAGTCCCCCCTAAACTTAATGAAGCAATTGGAGAAGTTTGGTTGTAAATATTTTCATCATCTGAATGCCAGCCCATTGAATCATTTCCATTTCTGTATAAATTCATTAAGACCGAATTATAAAATGTGTTGGTTTCTTTCTCAATTTTTGAACGAATGTGATTGAGCGTTTTTGTCATGGGTTTTGCTTCGAAATGAATATTTGAATATTTCATATCTACGGAGCCATACCAATCATTGAGCCTCGGTATTTTATGTTTTTTACCAAATATGATAATGTCATTTTGCACCCATGCTGTTTTTTTATAAAACTGGTTGAACAGCATCCTGGAATATTCTTCACTAAAAAAAGATTCAAATATTAAAAGCTCACAGCCATAGAACGATTTTGATATCATCTTCAAAACGTTATTATAATTTTATCTTCTGATAACAAGGCCATTAAACCGACATAGAATTCCTTTTGATTCATTCGTTTAATGTAATAAACATCTTTCCGATTAAGCGTTAAATAAAAACAAAATGCAACGACAAGGGGAGGCACATGAAAAAAACAAAACCTCCCTCTCAATGATCACAAGTTTTATAAAATTCATTTGTAAACAGTCTCAATGAGTGTCATCTCAAGTTGGCAACTTATGAGCACTTATCTAAACCACTGAATTTTTTCATACAGATTACCTCTTCTTGTTGTGTTTTCATTTTTAGAGTCATGCATTCCTAAATAAAAGAACCCTAAACATATTTCATCTTGATGAAGTTGAAGAAACGTTCTAAGCTGATTCATATATTTTGGTGTGCTCCAATAACCTCCAATATTACTATCTACGCAAGAGATCCATATGTTTTGTACTGCCATAGAAGTCGCAGCTATTTCTTCCCATTCAGGCAATAAATCCTTATTCCTCTTCATGCATATACAGATTATATGACTTGATTTATTAAAGCTGACTTCTAGCTTCTTTTTTTTGATCTCAGAGATCTCCTTCTTTTTAATAATCTCATCAAGTAGTTTTTTCTTTGAATCATTACAGAATATTTTAAATCTCCAGGGCTGAGTCATTTTGTGGGAAGGAGCATGATTTGCATTTTCCAGCAACTGAATAATAATATCCTCTTCAATCATTTCCCCATTAAATGCACTTGGGTAAATTGAACGACGCGATTGGATTATGGATGATATTTTTTGATGAATCATTTTATGCTAAGTGAGTGAATAAAGCATGACACGACCTTCTCACGCCTGTATTTTTATTCATTAATTAGAACTGGAGCTTTCCCATCAGTAATGATAATTTTCGCATTAGGGGATGAAGCTAAATTTTCCAATACTTGTAAACTTCTCCATGCAATATTATTCTCAGTCATTCCTTCTTGAATAATAATCTGGGCGTCTCTTATACCTTCAGCTTCAATTCTATTCTGTTCAGCTTTTTGTCTTGCTGTTTGAAGGACAAATTCCATCCTTTGTGCGTCTTGTTCCGCTGTAAGCTTTTCTTGAACTGCAGCATATAAATTCTCTGGCAATTCTATACTTTTTAACAATACTGCTTCAATGATGAAACCTCTCTTTGATAATATTTCTGTCATCAATATCTGAACTTCTTTTTCGATTTCTGAACGTTTTCCTGAATGCATATCTTTAGCATAGTATTCTGCAGTTACATCTGCCGCAGAAGATCTGAAGGTGTTGGCCACTATTTTTTCATAGTTTCTTTTGCTGCCTAAATTTGTAATAATGCTGAAAATTTCATCAGGATTTATTCTATAAAGAACAGAAACCTCAGTCTTGACATTAAGGCCTTCTTTGGAAGGAAGGTTTAAAGTCATAGGAATATTTTCTGTTTTTGTAGAAAATGTTAGAACTTTTGATATAGAAGGTATTGCCCAAATAATCCCTTCACTTTTTGCCTTGTCCTGAAGTTTCCCAAGTCTTTGCTTAACATACACATTGCCCGGTTTGGTAATTGTACAGGAGGTAAACATCATTAAAATGACGGGGATATAAAAATTATTTCTTGTAAACATGTCTTTAATTTTAGACTCTCAATTTACATCAAAAATGAGTGTTGTTTTGAGTCTCGTTTTTAAAAGTTAGATCTGCAATCACCTTTCAAAAAACACTATAAATCGACACTTTAACAAAATAAAAGTTGCCTGATTTAGACAGTATTTGTAGTGTGATTAAAAGGCCTCTCCAATATAAAAGTAGAAGCCTGTGCCTTCCTCAGTAAAT
>JBELDA010000100.1:0-3072 GCA_042094515.1 Crocinitomicaceae bacterium | reverse complement strand
TGGTTCGCGACTACATACTTTTAGTATCAGTAGCACCACAAGGCTATAACTGGTGCAAAGATAAACTATTTGTAGGAATACAATCAAGACTTTAGGGGATTCATTTAAAAAATAATATATTTGAATTGTGAGAATTATTCTTGTCTTTTTTATTGTGTTAAGCACTTCGGCTTCCGCTCAGAAGAAAGTTATTAAAGTCTTGATGAAAGGGGATAAAAAGCTTGAACAATCTGATACTACCGCAGCATTACTTTTATATAGAAAGGCCTTGTCCATGGACACAACCCTTGCTGATAGCTATGCTAAAATTTCTGACATCTATGTATATCAAAGTCAATATGAAAAAGCTTTAAATCTATTGAATACCGGATTACGTATAACCATGGATGTTCCAAAAGATCCAGAGTCCATATCTCACCTTTTTTCGATTCGTTCTTTTTTGTATTTTAATATGAATAAATATGGAGCAGCACTTACGGATCTTGACCAAGCCATTTTGTTAAATAAAACCAATCCTAACTATTTTTATATGCGGGCCCTAATCCGAAGAATGAATGGGGATGAACGCGGCTGCTGTTCTGATTTGCGAAAGGCAATAGCATTAGGAATGGAAAGCGCTAAAGTTTATCGAGAAAACTATTGCAATTAATACTTTTATAGTTCGTAAATTCGCCTAAACTTTTTCATGAAATTTAATCTTTCAGAAATCACTGATCTTATTAAGTCAAGAAGATCTATTCGACCTGAATCCTTTTCATCTAGGAAGGTTCAGCGTGATCAAATTGAATTAATATTAGGTAACGCACAATGGGCTCCGAATCATGGCAAAACAGAACCTTGGCGGTTTATGGTATATGAATCTGAAGAATCCCGTAATGCATTAAGCCAAGCATTGGGTAAGATATACATAGAGGAAGTCAATGAAGCTGATCAGAACGATGCTAAACTGGCGAAGCTTATTCGCAGACCGCTGATATCTTCTGTGGTAATCGCTGTTTGTATGTCTCGACAAAAAGAAGAACGTATTCCCGAAATTGAGGAAATAGAAGCAGTGGCTTGCGCCGTTCAAAACATGCAGCTTACTGCAACAGCTTATGGCATAGGTTCATTTTGGTCTTCACCTAAAATCATATACTCCGATAGAATGAAAAAACTTCTTGAAATTGGAGAAAAAGACAAATGTTTAGGCTTAATCTACCTTGGATATTCTAAGGAAGAATGGCCAAAGTCTCATCGCAAACCACTTGAGTATAACACCACATGGAAAACCCGATAGAACACCTGGACCTAGGCTTTGTGAATTACACACAGCACCCCACCAATCCAAAGTATATGGTTTATCGATTTACTGATATCAATCGAGCGAATCACTTTAGAGAATTACTAAGTGAAAATAAAATAGAATTTCAAGAAGACTCTCAAGAAAAGAAACAACAGACTTACACCCTATTTGCAATTCATCAAAAGAATTATAAGAAAACCATGAAAATGAATTATGAGGTGGAAAAAAAGCATAAAAAACCCATCATTCCATTTCGAATATTGCGTTGGACGGTTGTTATTTTTGGGATGGGCATACTACTTTTAAGTATTTTGAGTTATTGTAAACATATGGAGCATCTTGAAAAACAAACCGAAATCTATAAATGAAAATCATTGTTGTACTTTTTATTTGCATTTCGGCACTGAGTTATTCTCAATCCAACAGGGTTCCCTCCTATTTCGGGATTCAATATCAATCGGTAATTCCAAATGATTTGCTTGGACAAAAATCATTGTCACTTGCCGATGAATCATTTAGCAGCTCAATCAATCAAAAAATGGGCTATTCCATGGGTGCAACCGTTCGTTTTGGAATTACAGAGCTTATTGCTTTTGAAACAGGAATCAATTTTACGAAGCGAAATTTCAATATCAACATGGAGGTCCCTGATTCAAATTTATTTGTTTCAGACGCTCCTTCTTTTATTGAATACAACATACCCCTCAACTGTTTGATTTATATTAAAATGACTAAAGAATGGTATGCAAATGCCTCCTTGGGTGTTGCGGTGACCTATAAGCCGTCAAGTATTGGCAGACAAATCAATCCAGAGGGCTTGCATTCATTTATTTACGATGGTTATGTTGATTTTAGAAGAAAAATTGGGGTAGACTTTAATGGGAATGTAGGCGTTGAATACAGAACTAAAAAATCTGGCTTTTTCTATTTGGGCGGCTCTGTTCGGATTCCATTTGCACCTTTATTCATCATGCTCACCAAGTATCAAAACCAAGGTTATGAGCTTACCACTTCTGATGAATACAATGGTTCGTACCTATCCGTTGATTTGAAATATTTTTTTCCTATTACAAGAAGTAATGGCTCATCATTTAAACCTGGCCCAATTGAATAGAATCGACGAGCTCGTTAAAGAGCTCAACCTAGAAAAGCATCCTGAAGGAGGGTTTTATGCAGAAAACTACCGTTCAGAACATAAAACTGAAGATAAAAATGGGGTATTGATGACCTCCATTTATTTTTTACTGACTTCTGAGAATGTTTCTAATTTCCATCGTATTAAAAATGATGAATTGTGGTTTCATCACGAAGGCAGTCCGATCTCTATTCACACCTTAGAGAATGGGATGCACAAAGAATATATACTAGGCAAGGCACATGGTTCTGAGTGCAGACCTTATCATTTAATCAAAGGGAACACCATTTTTGGGAGCTCAGTTCTTGAAACAGATTCATACGCATTGGTATCTTGTGTAGTTTCCCCTGGTTTTGATTTTAAGGATTTTGAGTTGTTTAGCGAAAAGCAACTCATCACAGAATTCCCGAATGAAAGAGCTATTATCGAGCTCCTGACGCCTTAAGGCTGACAAATCAAGGTATCACTCCAAGGAGAAAAACCTGCCCAAACGCCTAATGCGCCTCCCTCAATGTTCGTAGGGATATTCGTTGGAGTAGCAAAAGGATTCCCTGCAGTATACATTTGATTGTATTTTTTTTCGTAGAAATCAAACTCGGACTTGCCAAGTTTGGATAGCTTTACTAAAATCGTATCTCCTTGCTCATAATAACCA
>JBELDA010000099.1:0-3176 GCA_042094515.1 Crocinitomicaceae bacterium | reverse complement strand
TCCACAAGCGGTTTGAATATCTGCACCGATTGAAGCAGAATTAATGGTTAAGTCTAAAGTAACGGTCGAATCGCATCCGTTAGCGGCTCCACCAGTAATAGTGTATGTTGCTGAGCTATTGGACGCTGTATATGTGTTTCCATCAATCCATGTGAAAGGATTACAAGTAGATTGAGTATCGATTCCAGCCAAAGGACTTGTGTTTATAGGTGCGTCAGTATAAACTCTAATATTGTCTACAGCTAATCCATAAGCCCACTGCCCACCATCATTGTAATAAAACCTAATCTGAACATTGGCTTGTCCAATGTATGGATTCAGATCAATGACATTTCCATTTACCCATGGAGTAGTCAGTGTATTGTTATTATTTGCACTGGTGTTGGCTAAACTAGAAATGGTATTCCAACCTGTCCCAGTATTGATTTGAACTTCAGCGGTTTCATATGTTTCAGCTGAAAAAGCGTGGTCAAATTCCAAAAAGATGTTTGCTGAATATCCAGCAAGACTAAATACTGGTGAAGTTAGTCGATCGTTGGATTTGTCACAATCACATGCATCATCATTGGAGTAGGCAAATTGGGTGTTATTGGTAGGTTCTATAATCCAAAATTGACTAGAAGCAGTATTTGTACTTCCGTTTTGGAAGAGGTCTGACCCAGCCGCTCCTTGAGTTGTAAAATTTCCTATTCCGCCTCCTTCAAAGTCTTCGTATAAAATGTTAGAGGCAACAAAATTGGCATCTAAAATGGTTAAGGTATATATACTTGATGTTAGTGAAGCAACAGCATCTCCAGCTGTGGTAACTACAATTTGAAGCTCAATTAGCTCGTTTGATTCGAGCAGTGCGTCGTTGTATATGCGCAAAATAAAGCTTTCGTTATTTGTTGCTCCTGCTACAAAAGTAATGGTCGGGGGTAAGATGTCAAAGTCAACTCCCTGAGTCGCGGTTGTATTTCCTGTTAGCGTAAAGCTGACGACTGCATCATCAGTAGGAGGTAAAGAGATTTGCATGTCAACAGGTACATCCACATAATCACAATTGGTTCCCTCATTAATTGTTCCACCGTTTTCAACTACGAAACTTATTGTAGGTACAGGAAGTCCACATTTTTGCGAATTAGGTAAAAGTGCTCTTCTAGGAGAATTGAGCATTACTGTTCGAATCCTGTCCTTTTGATCTGCAGTGAAAATATCCATACATGCATCATTGGTGTAATCCATATAGTTTTCAACCATATCATTATTCCCATCACATGTTGTCAAATTGGGACAGCCGAAATTTGACGTTTGAGATTGAGGAGTGTCTCCGCAAAAATCATTACCACAATTGGCATCACCCCAAATATGTCTTAATCCCAGCCAATGTCCAACTTCATGGGTCATCGTACGACCAAGATTGTATGGTGCTCCTCCAGGGAAAGGATTGGCAACAGATCCTATAGTAGAATATAAGTGTACAACACCATCTGTACTTGCAGCTCCTCCATTTGCATTTAACCCTCCTAAGCCAGAGTTACTCGGGAATTGGGCATAACCTAGTATACCTCCAGTGATGTCTGCAACCCAAACATTCATGTACTGGTCAGGGTCCCAAAATGTCCCTGGTTTAATCGTGTTGTCAATAACCCCCGTATTAAAAGGACCTTCCCCATAGGTTGTGACCCTATTGATTCCTGGTTCTGCCAAGATATTGTCTGACGGATCTAAAATAGCCAGACAAAATTCAATTTCTACATCAGCTGCAGCTGGATCCGTAGAGCCGGCAAGGTTTCTAAAATCAATATTTAATTGATCAACCTGAGCCTGTACTTGAGCCGCGGAAATATTTTCAGCGCCAGCACCATCTGTGATGATATGAAAGATACATGGAATGGTGAGTAATGTAGCTTTTTCGATACTACCTTTACCATTCTTACCCTTTTTATAATTGTTTAATTGTTTTTGAAATAAAAACTCTTCCTGTTGCAATGAAGGGAGATTTGGATTTTGAGCTCTCCGAATGGAATCCATTTGCATGGTATAACATCGGATCGTTTCCTCGGTACTCTTGGTTGTTTGAGAGGAAAGGGTGTAGGAAGAGTTGTACTTACCCGAACTATTTTGCGCTAACATGAAATAAGGAATCATGAATAACACAAGGCACCCCAAATAAGGGAGTCGGAAACGCATTAAATAGTTCATAGCAAGTTTAGTATTACATAGACGCATTAGTAGGGTTTTGGGATGCCTCTTATTTGTAAAAAAAATGAAATTATTTTCTGTTCAAATCAGCCCTTTTCATAGTCGATTAATTTTCAATTCATTACAATTCTTTTTTCTTATGGATTTACTTGTTATTTTTGGGTCGACTAAAATTTAAACTTTAACTTTAATTTTAATTCTGCTTCAAGATGACCTTTTACCCTTTTGTCAAATCCCTTTATTTTTCGGGTAAGCGTTTTTCTTTTTATTTGATAGTCCTCTTTGTTTTTTTACATGTTTTTTCAGCAAATTCTCAAAAAAAAACAATGAAGTTAGAAGATGTTAAGTCTGTATTTCTTCAATCAAATTTGAGTGATTCTCAAAAAATGGATTCCATATTGAATTTTATAAAACATCAATATCAAAATAATCCATGGACTACTGAATCTGCTTCAAATGAACTCTACAGATTTGCGGTTGGAAATAGAAATAAGGAGATGCAAGCCAAAGCTTTATTTTTTCATGCAAAGTCACAGATGATCTTAAACAGATTGGATTCAGATACTTGCCTCGTAAAAGCTGCAAGATATTTTGGTGAATTAAACATGCTGGATCAAAAAATTGAATGCTTGAATCACCTGCTACAGCATGCAGTTAAGGAGAATGATGAATCTAAATTTCTTAAATATAAGCGTCAGCTTTACTCTTGCATAAATGAGGTCTCTCAAAATTCTGAAAAAGGTCGAGTAACATATTATATGTTCCATCAAAATATGAGCAATTTATTCTTTTCACGTAATGAGTTGGATTCTGCTTTTTATTATAACCAAATGGCTGAGAAACAGGCTACTCAACTAAATGATGAAAGACGTTTGTCTCATTGCTATTTGAATGCAGGAAACATATTAGTGTATAAAGATGAGTTCGTTAGGGCATTTGAATATTATTTGAATTGCAAGGATATTGCATTGCGCTTGAATAATAAAGAATTA
>JBELDA010000098.1:0-3284 GCA_042094515.1 Crocinitomicaceae bacterium | reverse complement strand
CCATTGGCATTGAATTGTTTGTAAGCCAATTGAACAAAAAACTTCGGGAAAACTTCAGCATTTAAAGCAATATTAATTTGTTGACTAAACAATCCGACTTGGGATACTGAATCGCCACCTCGGGAGGTATATTCTGCTTCATATGATCCTGAAAGACTCAGTTCTTTTTCCCAATGAAAACCTTCGTTCATATTGATCTTTACTGCTGTTTTAAACAAGGCAAAACTTCTTTTGTTTGGGGTGCCTTGTCCAATTACTTCTCGGTAAAAACCAGCTTTGATCTTGGAATATAGGAGTTTTTTGCCGGAATTAATTCTCGCATTCAAATCCACACCGCTGCGATTCGGGGTGGCATCCCCATAGGGAAGAGCGTTGGAGTAGATTGGGTTGAATACCATAAGATTACTTGAAATTTGTTGGTTGTATAGTCTATCGTCACTCACAAGGTCAAAAATTGATGTGGGTCGCTGTATCAAACTATTTGTGTAACTGGGATAAATCGTATTGGGCAATCCCTGTCCAAAATCTAGTCTTCTGGTTTGAGCTCCAGCGCTTCTGAAATTGGGATCTACGTATCGATAATTGAACACCAGCTGAATCGTCGAATCTTTTTTGAGGTAGGTGTTTTGAAATTCAAAGAACAAACCTTCACTTGAATTCGAAGTAGAGTCCTCTTCATTGTTTTCGAGTTCTGAATGCAGCCAATACCGTTGTGAAAACCCTGCTTGAATTTTAGATTTAAAATGATGCTTTTTGTTATTGAACTGCTGGGCCATACCCATTAGATATACGGGGTTTCGAACAGAGATATTGCTTGTTCCACTTGAGGCCACTTCAAAAAGATTGATGTAATGGCTTTCGAAGGTGAGGTTTTTAGTGAGTTTCGAAATCATGGTTCCTCCGGAGAGTAATTGATCACTTGAATAAGAAGTGGTACTTATTGCATTTGATCCTCGGGGGCGAGTTAAAAAAAGATCAAATTCTAGCGTTCGAATGCCACGATCAAATTCAAAGGAAAAATCTGATTGTAGGCCTTGTAACCTCCAGCGATTGTCAATGTAAAAATTCTCATAGTGAATGATGTCTCTGTAGGGTTTAAACATGTCGTTTTCGAAACCAGAAAGTTCTTCGTCAACATTGTAAAGGGTGAAGCGAGATTGCTTGAGGAAAAGGTCTCCAATACCAAACCTGATGTTTTTATTAATAACGCCTTTGGCTCTGAGTTGACGTACATTCACCGAGGTTCCGGAGCCAAAGAAACTTCCGAATGTATTTTGAATTCTGAGCTGAGCAAAAATCTCAATGTCCTCAATTGGATTCACATGAGTGTTGAGGTCTAAAAGGTTGTAGCCATTAGATGCGTTTTTTGAAGAAAGTGTATCGTCTTCTTGTTCATTTTCGCCGATCGCATCTCTTGTAAAGTAAGATCGGGCAAACCCATCGAACCAGATTTTGTTATTTGACTGGGCTGCTACATCAATAGAGAATATTGAAACCAGACCAATGAAAAGGAAAAGATGTATGTGTTTTATCATGGGCTAAAATGTGATTTTAAGTTCAAGCATGGTTTCCCCGCCTTTCAAATGGTTTTCAATAAAATTGGGGTCAAAATAGGTGTATCTATTGTGTCTTATAAAAAGCATGGTGTTGTGTGCTATTTTATAGTCTAAACCGATTCCTATCATAGTGTTTCTTTGATTTCTATTGCGACTAAAACGATAAAAACGTTCCCAGCCAAGACTTTCGAAAAAACGATTTGTTGAGGATGCATCTGGGGCGTCTCCAAGATCTGTGAATTCATTTCCTAGGATTTTTTCGATGCCATAGCTCATCACTAAGACCGCTTTTGGAGTCAATTCAAAGCTGAGGTCTATTTCCTGGCTGACCTGCTGTATAAGGGCTTGACTTCCTAGTCTTGGAAGAACACTTAGCTGGCGCTGACAAGAATTTAGTCGGGTCAAAGAAAACACGTAAAAGTTTTTGCCGAAAAGAGTGTTGCTGTATTTGGCCTGAAACTCTATGGTGTTGAAGTACTTTTTAAAAGTGGGTTCACCTATGGTATTGGTGTCTATGATGTTTACCTCCTCAAAAACACCTCGATATGTAGAATTCAGTGAATTGTAGGGCCCCCAGTTTTGTCCAAACAAATAGATTCTGGATAAGGTCTGACTGTTGACATTGTGTATGTATGAAATCCCTGCATATGAGGTGTCGATTTCAGCATAGATTCCGATTCCGCCGTTTAGTTTTAGTTTTCCAATACTTACGTCTGCATTAATGGATCCACCTTGTCTGTTGTTTACAGGTGCACCAAGTCCGACCATTGGACTTTGATAGGGTGTTCTTATCGTAGATCCTACACCTGCCACATTTGGAAAAACCTCTAGAACAGAAGTGTTTAAGAAATTACCTGTTACATTGACAAATTGGGGTGAAATCCGATAAAGTTGAATATGAAGGGGGATTTTGGTGCTTTTATCTGTTCGGATATTCGCTAAAATAGCTTCTCCAAAATCCATTTGTTCATCCGGACTTTGATAACGTCCAATCCCTATCTCAAGATCTATTTGAACCTTTGTCCATTTTTTATGAAGTTCATAGGTATGAATCGCATAGCTTCTTTTTTGATTGTTTAATGAATCCGTATCTGCCCATGAGGACAGATAGTTATAGCCCATTTTTAGTGAGGAACTCAAATCATTTTGAATATGAAAACAACCGGTAAAATTATCGCTCGTTTCTAAAAAAGAGCGGTTGAAGTTGCTTTTCCCAATCACACCTTTAATAGAGAAGTGATAGGGCAACTTAAGACCTTGGAGAAACAAACCTTGAAAAGCACGGCTTCCATATCGAATCCCTTGGTCGATAAGACCGTTTTTATAGTAATTTTCATATCGATTAAGGGGGATTTTGTTTAGTGGTGTTTGAGGTCTTCTGTCGTAAATACTCAAACGGTTAAAAGATCGGTTCCCCCATACCGTAAGACGGCTTTGTCTGTACCAGGATACGCCACCTGATTTGATGGTGAATGTTCCAAAATCTGTAATGATACTTGTTTTTAAATTGAGACCGAGGTTCAGCGTCAATGGGCTTAGATTTTGTTCTGATGGACCTTTATAGAGACTATTCATCATGAGGTCAGCACCAAAACTAATGTTGTCTCTTGTTTTTCCATTTAGCTTCAATAAAAACATGGGTTCTCTGTAATAATCTCCTACAACAATAGCGGTAGTTTTTCCACTGTTGTTGGGGAAGGTTTCAGTTTGATTCCTTACAAAACCAAG
>JBELDA010000097.1:0-3416 GCA_042094515.1 Crocinitomicaceae bacterium | reverse complement strand
AGCATTCCTGCTAAATCAGTTGTCATATATCCCTAAGTGATTTAGGACACAGTGGGCTTGCATTTCTATTTTTGAAAGAAGCGCTCTATCCTTTTTCCAAAGAAATAAACCCATACGGCGATCGCCACTGAGAGTAGCATGTATTTATAAGAAACAAACAAATAGATTAATGAAACTGGCGACATAGCCATAAGGTGAACCAAGGAATAGCTGAATTTCTTCAAAGTTTTGTATCGAACAAGAGTCATATAACAGACTCCAATTACCATAAAAGCAGGATAATAGAGATTAATGCCCATCCAAATGGTTTTGGTCAGCACCATTTCTTTAAAAGAAACACCATCTTCAAAAATAATCAGTATCAGACCTTCAAGTATATTTTGAAAAATAAAATACACAGCTCCCAAAAAGATTAAAGACAATAGCCTTAAAAGGAATTTCCCTATAGATTCATCAATATTTGAAATCCCTTGATTTGTCATTTGATATTAATTCATTTGACCTTCCATCATGTTATTGAATTCTTCACCAAAACAATCTCCAAAGACTTTCATTGCCTCTTCTTCAGAAAGATTATCGTCGGATAAAACTTTGTCCGCCTCTTCGTATGATTCATATTGCTTTTCTGCATTTTCACAAACACATTTTGTAAATTCAGAAACATCTAAATCAAACATTTCAACTATACCCTGTAGCTCCTTATCTGTTTTGATTTCTGCTTTACCATCTTTGATGCAGTCCTTCATATCAGATTCTGTCCATTCTCCTTTTTTTGACACCTCACAAGCCTGAACAACAAATATTGCCGCGGCCAAAATAATTGCTTTTTTCATATTTCAATTTTAATGAAAGATAAAAACAATATTTATTATATCAATTTTTTTTTTTGAATTCTTAAAATCGCATGATTACAGAGAGACTCCGAGCTTTTGTTGATAGGAATATTTCATCAGATAAGATTACTCAGTTATTCAAGACATGTCATTCCGTAAAAATCAACAACTGAACTAAAATGAACTAAAATGAACTAAAACCTGATACATTCAATTAAAAATAAATATTTATGTTTACAATATCAATCCAGTTGAAGAGGTTGGTTTTATTAACTTTAATTTTATACATCATTATGGAGAATTCATCAGATTCATTTCCGATTCCTTTATGGACAGGTTGGCTTATAAATATTTTGGGATATGTTTTATTCCTAAGCACGTTTAACCACGCCATAGAAATTGTTACAGGCTTATTATGCATTGGTTGTATTTATGTAGGTTATGTACATAACAAAAACAAAACAGAACCATTTCTGGGTATCGGTATGTTCAGTGCTTCAAGACTTATATATTCATCGGCATTTGAAGCGGCTTGGATGTTTGCATGGGCATTTGGAATTTTTGACTTCTAGACAAAATACTCGAAATATTTTCGTCAAATTGATTCAACCCTTTCGATTTCAATTATGATTTATTGGCTTATAGGCTAAAATGTAGGCCGTAATGTTTTAACCATAGGGTATAACAATATGTAACGAATAGTTTAAAAGTGTTTATGGATAATTAAGAATGTATCCATGAATTACAACATCCGCTACCGTCAATCAGAAAGAGGTTTAGAATTTTGCAGTTGGGTAATGTATGAGTTGAAACAAAAAGATGTTTCCGTTTATTTCTTAGAGTTTAATGAAGGGCTGATTGGTGAATTAAACAATGCCAATGTAGAATTAGATCCCGATCCATTTGAATTGAAAAAAATTGAAAGAGAGATTATGGAGGCCTACCCTATTGAAACCATTCCATTAAAGGAGCATGAAATTTCAATTGAAATAAAAAACGGACCCTGGAAACCTGAAAAAATAATAGAAATAGAAAGAAGCTTACTGCGTTCCATCGAATGGAATTTTATACATACGGGTATTGGGTTTAAAGAACCTCGTTACCATTGGAGCTACAACAGATTTGTACTGAGTTTAAGGCTCATACCAAACCCGAAAATCAAAGCACTTTTAAAGGAAGACTTTAGCCATTGGATCCCAAGTGCAAGCATTAAAGTTTCGGAAGGAATTTATTAGCTTTATTACTATGGAACACCTCCTGTTTTTTGACCATAATGCTCAATTCAAAAACGTAAGTTTATGGAGCCTTGACCCTCAATCTGCAATTCATTTTTTAAAAGGAAATGACTTCTGTATCCGAGAGATGAACACTTATGACAATGGCAATAATAAAATTCCCATTCGAACACCTGAAGATGCCTATTGGGTAAAAAAAAATGATACCGATCATTACCTTGAGATTTACGGCTTCATAGAACAATGTGACCAACAAATTATTTATGATTTTAAAATTGAGTTACGCAATAAATGTTTTGTTGAATTTTGTACCGGTCAGATCTTTGTCTTCTATGAAAATATAGAAAACATAAAGCCCGGCTTATGCAGACTCTTGAACAACTATGGATACTTTGCTTCGAGAAAAATCTTAGATTTTGTTCTCACACAAACTATAGCTATTGATATTTCATCGTTATTGGGAATGGAAAATGAACGTGTTACAGAGAAGGAGCTGGATTTTGTGTTGAAGATTGCAGAAGAAATTGAGGAGAATCTCCTCGAATACAAGAAGCTTTCCGATGATCTCGATAATTCGGAGTCCTCTCCCATTTAAACTAAAAAAAAGAAACTCAATTCACTCAACAAACGTGATGTGAATGCACCCTTTCTCTGGACAAATCAAGAGCTTGCCTTGTTTTTGCATCTTAGAAAGTGCTCTTTCCAGGGCCTTTAAACTGCGTTTACAGGATGATTTATACATCATTTTATTGATGTCTATTGAAACACCGTAGCTGTGTGTGCTTTTCCCTTTGGTCGCCGCATTGGGGTATGCTTTCACAATCTCTTTTTGCTGTTTCTCCGTGCGCGTAACCGATGAAATCACAAAATAGCTTTTTGCGTCTTCCGTTCCCTTAACGTTCTCTCGAAATATTCGACCTAGCTCATCTAAACGTTTTTTTGCCAAAGGAGTCAGGTGCATGGTGCTGTGTGTTAAAGGCTCTACCCAATACCCATCATTGTCCGTGATTTTTACCAATTGATTTTTACCGAGATATTGGTTGCGCGTATTTACATTCTTGACATACCGGTTATCGGTGATTTTTTGAGCAAATGGACGATGTTTTGTAGCATAATCGTCTTTTTTCAAGCTCAAAGAGCTCCAATTACAGGTGCAATATCGATTTGGTGCTTTCGGCGTTTTCGCTGCTTCTTTTTGAATCCTTCTGGTATCTAAAAAAAATTCGATGCTTTTGCGATTTGAATACAAAAGACACAGGTATAATAAAGAGCTTATGGCGAAAAACCACAAAAAGCCTTTTCTTTTGACTTTACGTTTCATCCACCTGATGAAAACCCATACATTCAA
>JBELDA010000096.1:0-3709 GCA_042094515.1 Crocinitomicaceae bacterium | reverse complement strand
GACAAAGGGATATCTGGAGGAGAAGGTTCAAACCTTCAGGTAATGGACTGTGTGATTGAAAATGCCTCAATTGCGATAGCTTCGAAAGATAACTCGAAAATAGTTGTTGAAGATAGCCAGATTAAGAATTGTTCATATGCTTTTGCAGCGTATCAAAAGAAGTCAGAGTTCGGCCCATCAAGCTTAAACGTCAAATCGACAATCTTAACAAATGTTCAAAGTAAACGACTCATCGAGCTGGATTCTGAAATCATATTCAACGGTAAGCAATTTATCGGTAAAGAATCATTCGATATAGACTCGATGTATAGTGTCTTTACAAAAAGCCTTTAATTTAGGAAAACCAAACATCTCGAATCACTTCCTTACCCATGAATTGATTAACACGTTCAATAATCACCTGCTTGCCAATATGGAGCTGTTCCCTCATGACAGAAGAGTCAATTTTAAGAAGTAATTTTTGGTTTTTTATCTCAATGCTTTTAGTTCGGTAAGCGACAGCCTTGCCCATAAGCTCTGGCCATGCTTCAGCTAGGTCGAGCTCCTTCATCTTATCGTCAAGATTGTAAGCCTTCAAGAGCTTTTCTATCACATCTCCTAGTTGCTGCTCTTTTGATGACCTGCGTTTATTCTTATACATGTTTTAAAGTTAGATAGAAATTTCTTTTACTGAACCATTTTCAGTTTCAAATAATTTAGATTTCATAGATAAGCTACCTAAAAGCTTTACCATTCTATCTCTATCAGTATCTGAGATAATAACTTGCCCAAAAAATTTATTAGTTACAAGAGAAACAAGTTTTTGAACTCGATCATGATCCAATTTATCAAAGATGTCATCTAGCAATAATATCGGGCTCGTTTCCTTCATTGTTTTTAACCATTCAAATTGTGCCAAACGCAAGGCAATTATAAAAGATTTTTGTTGACCTTGTGAACCAAACTTTTTTATCGGATGGTCTTTAATCGTAAATAGGAGGTCATCTTTATGGGTCCCCACATTAGAATATTGTGTGAATGAATCTTTTTTGTGAAACTCCTTTAGAAGTACAGAGAATTCTGAGTCACTTAATTGCGACCTGTATTCGATTTTTACATTTTCCTCTTGATTTGCAATTTCATCATAGAATTTCTTAAAAATGGGAATAAATGATGTTAAGAATTCAGCTCTTATTCGATGAATTTTATTGCCTAGATTTATCATTTGAACATCCCAAACTTCAATTGATTCAATGTCAAAAAGACGATGCTCGTGCATGTTTTTTAGTAATGCATTTCTTTGCCTGAGTACTTTTTGGTATGATTGCAAATGATTCAAATATGCGGAATCAACCTGAGAGATGATACCATCAATCCATCTTCTTCTCAACTCACTTCCCTCGTTTATTAAATCTCCATCATAAGGAGAAATAAAGACTACGGGGAATTTTCCAATGTGATCTGCCAACTTTTCATATTCCTTCTTATTAAGCTTTACTGATTTTTTTGCGCCAAGCTTATACGAGCAATTTACAGTGTAATTTTTATCATTGTATTCCCATCTACCAGAGATGCTAAAAAACTTCTCATTGAATTCGATATTTTGTTTATCAATGGAATTTAGATAAGATTTACACATACTTAGGTAATGAATGGCATCTAATACATTGGTTTTACCACTACCATTAGGGCCTATGAATGCATTTACTCCTGATGAAAATGAGATTTCAGAGTGATGGTGATTCTTGAATTGATGTAGGCTTAATTCTTTGATTTGCATTTGAAATCAAAGTTAATAGAATCGGATTATATTGATATGCAACTATTCATAAAAAATAAAAGTCATAAATTAGAGAAATGTTGCATAAACTAAAGCACATAATAATTTTTGCCTTTTTACTACTTGGCCTTATGTCCAGTCAAGGTTATTATGGGCAGCTAGTGATTACTAATCAAGGAGGTACTGCTCAGGATATTGTTGATGCGATGGTTGGTTTCGGGTTGGATGTTAGCAATGCAACAATCTCGTGTCCAAGTGATTCATATGGGACTTTTACCAATGGTGAAACCACCTGTGCTAATATTCCTAGTGGGGTTCTTCTATCTACAGGAAACTTAAATAATATAGGTCTTCCTGCAGGTACTCAAGACTTTTCACCGAATTTCAGTGAACAAATGGATGGTAATGGACCTTTTGGAACTTCATGTAATGACCCTGAATTATTGTCATTAGAGCCATTAGCTCAATATGATTGCTGTATATTGGAATTTGATGTGATACCCACATGCAATACATTGTTAATTCGATTTGTCTTTGGTTCTGAAGAATATCCAGAATATGTAAATAGTAGTTTTAACGATGCCTTCGGTTTTTTCGTTACAGGAACTAATCCAACGGGAGCAAATTATAATAACACCAATGTTGCCACCTTACCTGATAATGTTACAATAGTAAGTGTGGACAACGTTAGTCCTTTTACCAATCCAGCTTTTTATATAAATAATGCAGGATGTACAAATATTGCTCTGGATGGATTAACAACGGTGCTCACAAGAGAAATTGAGGTAATTCCATGTGAATCTTATCACTTTAAGCTGGCAATTGCTGATGCAGGTGATCCCATTTATGATTCAGGAGTTTTTATTGACTTCTTGGAATGTGAAAATGCCATTGAACCAGTATTATCCTCAACGCCTTCTGGGTGTATAGGAAATGACGGAACAGCCACAGTTGACCTGTCAGGAGGATTTCCTCCATACACCATATCGTGGAATACTGTTCCGGTTCAAACTACAGCAACAGCAACAGGTCTTGCTCCGGGAACCTATGAAGTAACTGTAGATGATGCTGGTGCATGCACTAATCCAGTTACTCAGACCATAGTAGTAGAATCGTCTTTTAATAACGTAACACCCACATTTACAGAGGAAGGCCCTTATTGTGAGGGGGCAACTATTTCGGATTTGCCTCAATTATCGAATGAAGGGATAACGGGAAATTGGTCCCCTGGTATAGATAATACTCAAACTACAACGTATACCTTTACTCCTGATGCAGGTCAATGTGCAGATGTCGTTACCATGGATATTACCATTGATCCTTCTCAGGTTCCTACATTTAATCAAGAAGGTCCTTATTGTGAGGGTGATGCTATACCTAATTTGAGTTCAAACTCAATAGAGGGTATTTCGGGTAGCTGGTCACCTGGTATTGATAATACTCAAACGACAACCTACACCTTTACACCAGATGCAGGTCAGTGCTCAAATACGCAGACCATGGAAATCACGATTGACCCCTTGGTTACTCCAACTTTTACTCAGCAGGGTCCTTTTTGTGAAGGTGCTGCGATACCAAATTTAAATACGACTTCAAATGAGGGTGTAATTGGAAGCTGGTCCCCCGCGATTGACAATTCTCAAACGACAACCTATACCTTTGCACCAGATGCAGGTCAGTGTTCGAATACGCAGACGATGGAAATCACGATTGACCCCTTGGTTACTCCAACTTTTACTCAGCAGGGTCCTTTTTGTGAAGGTGCTGCGATACCAAATTTAAATACGACTTCAAATGAGGGTGTGATTGGAAGTTGGTCCCCTGGTATTGATAATACTCAAACTACTACGTATACATTTACTCCAGATGCAGGTCAGTGTTCGAATACGCAGACCATGGAAATCACGATTGACCCCTTGGTTACTCCAACTTTTACTCAGCAGGGTCCTT
>JBELDA010000095.1:0-3970 GCA_042094515.1 Crocinitomicaceae bacterium | reverse complement strand
GTTTTGTAAAAAAAGGGTGGGCTTTATTCAACCTATACAAAAATGAATTGAATCACTTGAAGTCAACGGTCAATGAAATTCAAATTACCACAGTAAAGGACTTATAATCTCATTTCATGAGAAGGCCTTTGGCGTGAACATTTTTCGTCATTTTTGCATAAAAGGTGGATTCATTAACATTCGAAAATATTATTCCAGACAAAACACCTTTGTCTCTTAATCCAGCATAATAAGGATTGATTGATGCTAAATGTTTCTCAACAGCAGGCAGATATGACTCAAGTTTTGCATTAAATGACACCCATTCTACTCCAGTTCCTTTAGCATTCAACTGAAAATAAAATTCGGAAAAATCAGAAATTCCAGCCTCGATTAAAGCCCATTCTAATTCACTCTCCTCAATAGTACCCCATCCCAAACTTATTTCTATGGGTGATCGGGAATGAAAAGCAATTTTAGCCATTTTATTGAAGTATCCCGTGCAGACGACCTGATCATTCGTTTTATATCGGGTTAAACCCATAGAATTTGTTAAAACCAGCTCATAACACTTGCCTTCTTCCAGTTCCCAGGGCCAATAGAACTTATCGGATGCTGTATCGTAAAATTCGAGAATGATTCCAAATGGATTTACCGGACCTCCAACTTCATTTATCAAGGGAATATTAAACGTCCCTTCCGATGATCTAAATACCTGATCAATGAACACGACATTTTCGAATGCATATCTTTGTCGTAGCTCCTCAACTTGACGTGAACAACTTTCCCCAGCCATCCAAACACAAACAAACGAAAGAGATGGCCATACTTTTCGAACGTCTTTTATAGGTTCTTGCAACAGTGACTTTAACATCTCAATTCGTTCAGGGCTAACACTTTGCGATAATTCCTTTGGCCAATCTTCTTTTTCAAGGTGTTGAAGTAATTCTTCACGTTTACTATTTATCTCATTTAAAAAATGAGTGATTTTAACTGGAACAGGTGTTGATATTCCAGACGCATCGGACAACAAAGCCATCAGTAAATACCAACGATTGTAATGTTCCTCATTTGCGTAAAGTTCTTTTGTAAATACAAAGTTTTTTTTTAGAAATGAAGGCATCTTTTTGTAGTGGTAGTAACCGATTACACCTATTGGAAGTGATTTATTCTCTCCCTGAGATTCACCTGGAAGAACAAAGATGATCTCAGGAGCGGAGCTCAAAACGTTAAATGCCTTTATCAACTGTGAAATACGAATCGATGAAAAATCCTGCATTTCACGTTCAACAGAATCCGTAATAGGCATTGTTTTGTATTTCCCTGTAGTTCCTGTCGAGTTTACCCAAAAATGAATATTCTCCCCTGTAAAGGGATTTATTTTGGTTTCTAGACTCTTCTGAAAAGCTTCTTGATAATCCTCGTAATCTGTCATTGGTAGGTCTCGAAGGGCATTCAGGTCTTTATATGAATCAAAGCTGGCAAGTGGACCTGACACACTTAGCTTGAGAATAGACTTCCATGAGCGAGTGTACATTTTTTCGGGGTCAGCACATGCGCTATGAAGTAGACGAAGCTGTTTGCCCGCCCACATTGAAAAAAATATTCGCTTCAATTTCCTTATCATAAATTAATGCAGGGCCTGAAAGGCATGTTCAAGATCGTTTATAAGGTCCTCCTCATTTTCTAATCCGAAACTCAATCGAATGGTCGTTGGAAACAATCCCATATCTTCTTTTTCACAATCGTCCATGGAGGCATGACTCCCTGTATAAGGTTGAGCAACCATGGAAGTAACGCATGCCATTCCTGTACCTGTGCTAAATAGAGAAAGGTGATCACAAAATGTGGGGTATTTTTCAATAAGAGAAGAATCTAAGTCAAAGAAAAGTAAGGTTGCATAATTCTTCAACTGAGCTCCATCTATTTCTGGATAATATACTTTGCTTACCTCTGATTTTTCCTTCAAATAATCCGCTATTGTTTGTGTCGTCTTTCCTTGTTTTTCGAGACGAATTTCAAGGGTGTGTAAACTTCTTCGCAACAGCCACGCACTGTGAGGGTCAAGGTTTGCTCCTGTATAAAAACGTTGGTTGCGCAAACGCTCTGAAATTCTAGCATTATTGGTAAGAATAATTCCCCCCATCACATCACTATGTCCTGAAATATATTTAGTCGCGCTATGTAGCGAGATATCAGCACCTAAAGTACATGGTTGTTGATACAGCGGAGTTGCCCATGTATTGTCGACAACAATCACACAATTGGAATTAATCTGTTTATAAGATGCCGCTACCTTCTCAATATCTACGGAAAAAAGAAACGGATTAGTCGGAGTTTCAAAAAAAACGAAATCCGCATGATGAACGTTCTCAGACAATTGGCTCAAATCCTCAACAATAAGCTTTAAATCATAATGATTTGCATACCATTGAAAGAGTTTGAATGTACATCCATATATGTATTTATTAATGACTATCGTTTGTCCTGGCTTTAATAAAGAAAGGGAAAGATTGATGGCCGACATACCTGTCGTGGTTGCGATTCCGTATTTGGATTCTTCAAGAACACAAACGGCATCTTCAAATTCCTGAACGTTGGGGTTGTTTTTACGAGAATAAAAGAACTCAGACTGGGATTCAAATGCGGAGTTTTGATAGAGAGGAGTAACAGCTGGATATGCCAACTGTGTATCCACTTTAGTATGCAGTGATCTCGTTGTTTTATTCATTTTAATTCAAGTATTTATATGATGATTTGGATAACTCCTCTACAGGAAAATGCGCTCGGTCTAATACTGGCAAATAAATCAATTTACTATCAAGAGTTGCGCTGATTCTTACAGCACTTTCGATTTCTGATCTTTTAGAAATAATAAGCCGTTCGAGATCACCTGAGATTTTGACAAACTCGATTCTACCCTTAGGTAAATGTTCTATTTTTAATATCATCTCAGTATGATCATCACCGATAACGATATGCAAACTATTAATCTCACCATCCCACTTGTGCTCATGATTTGGCTTAAAAGTAAAATCAGATACATCTAATGGAGATGATTGACCTTTCAAGGATTCCGTTATTACTACTGGACTACCACAATTTTTACAGGAATTGTGTTCATCTACACCAACGACTTCAACGGTAAGTCCAAAACGTTTAACAAGCGTAGATGAACAATTATGGCATGTTGTATTACTAACCTCTTCAGCATAAACATTCCCCAAATAGCAATAATTTAATCCGCGGTCAAGTACTATTTTTCGAAGTTTTAATAATGTATCGATACTTGTTCGTTTCTTGGTATATCGAAATGCTGGATGATAGGCAACTAAATGCAAAGGCGTATCTGCACCAACATTTTCAATTATCCAATCTGCCGTTCTTACTGCATCTTCACCGTTGTCATTCATTTCAGTAACAATCAACTGGCTAATTTCGAGGTGTCGCTCGGATGCAGCAATTTGTTTTATGCGCTCTAAAATAGGTTTCAAGCTTCCTTTAGTGAATTTCCGATACATTTCTTCTTTCATTCCTTTCAAGGAAACGCTAAAAATATCGATAACTTCAATCAACTCTTTCAATGGAGCTTCTTCAATATAAAGAGCCGATTTGTACAAGGTTTTGATGCCGTGTTGCTTTGCCAACCTGGAAGTATCTACAACAAATTCCTGCCAAACTACTGGATCATTATACGTCCAGGAAATAATTTCTATTTCGTTTTCAATGGCGAGCTGGATAACATCTTCTGGAGTATAAAAATGAACATTCTTGTCATTAAGATGCTTGACTTGTGACGTTTGCCAGTTTTGACAATAACTACAGGCCATCATACATCCAATATTTCCCATACTTAGAATACGCGCTCCAGGCCGGTAGTGGTTTACGGCTTCGGTTTCGATATTTTCAATAGTTGCCTGGACTGAAACACCGTAATTGAAGGTGTGCAATTCATCACCGACACGACCACGAACTAAACAAAACCCTTTCT
>JBELDA010000094.1:0-4032 GCA_042094515.1 Crocinitomicaceae bacterium | reverse complement strand
GACCCATCTTGATTTGATCTTTTTCCGCCATATTTTAAATCTCCTTTAACACAGCAACCAATACTTGAGAATTGGGCTCTGATTTGATGGTGTCGCCCTGTTTTCAATTCGACTTCAACCAAATGATATCGATCAGAGGAGCTGATTATCGTATAGCTCAAAATGGCTTCTTTTGATCCCTTGGAATCCTTGTTTGAAACATAGCTTTTATTCTGCTTTTCATTTTTTTTTAAAAAATGAACAAGTGTTCCTTTTTGCTGTTGAGGTTTATTTTCTAGGATTGCCCAGTATGTTTTCCTCGTTATTTTTTCTCTAAACTGCTTGTTCATACGCTCAAGACCTTTGCTCGTTCTTGCAAAAAGAATTACACCACTAGTAGGTCGGTCCAACCGATGTATCACACCACAAAATACATTGCCAGGCTTGTTGTATTTGTTTTTTAGATATGCTTTTATTTCATCTGGCATTGTAACATCGCCTGTTCGGTCGCCTTGAACAATTTCAGAAGATTTTTTATTGATAGCAATCAGATGATTGTCCTCGTATAGTAATCGAGATGAAATCATATGTTACTAAGGTTTAAGTGAGGAGTGTTTTCTGTTTTTTACAAAGGCCACTGCGCTAAGTAATCCAAATATCAAAACTGTTATAGGGATCCAGCCGGGAATTTCTCCAATGCCATCTCCACTTGCATAAGAATGCAGCCCTACCAACACGAAGTTTACACCGAAGAAAGTAAATAGAATGGCCGAATAGCCCCAGAAAGATACCAGGTTAAAAACAAATTTACTATTCAAGCCAGGAATAAATCGAAGGTGAAGAATGACGGCATATACCAGAACAGAGACCAATGCCCAGGTTTCCTTCGGATCCCATGCCCAGTAGCGTCCCCAGGATTCATTTGCCCAAATGGCACCCAGAAAGGTCCCAATTGTAAGCATAAATAACCCAATGGTCATGGTCATTTCGGAAATATACGTTAGCTCAGAAATATTGGTGTTCACTTTTTCCGCATTCCTTTTATTTCTCAAAGTGTATAAAATCAAGTTGAATAAGCCTAAAATACATACTAGCCCCAGAAAACCGTAGCTTCCGGTAATAACGGCCACATGTATTTTAATCCAGGGAGATTTTAGTACGGGCTGTAAAGGGGTTATTTCTGGATCAAGCAGACTTAATTCCGTAACAAAAACCATTAGCGAAGCCAGAATAGCAGCTCCTGCTACAACGACCGCATTTTTTCTTGAAAAAATAAATCCTGCCAGCATGCATATCCATCCGATAAATACTACTGCTTCATATCCGTTGCTCCATGGAACATGATCAGCAACCAGCCACCTAATAATCAATCCCGCAGCGTGAAATAAAAAGACACTGATTAGTAGGAAAAACAATCCCCTGCGAGCTGCATTAAATACGCGAACCAGACTGAGCCGGTTTTCAATGAAAAGCTCAACAAAAAAGAGGATAAGCATGAATAGACCGAAGATTCCGTAACACATGTAGGTCCATTTGAATATTTCCAGCTTGTTATACAGAATTTCCAGCTCAATCATACGCTCACTTGGAATGATATCTTTTCCAAGCTCTCTTTGATAGGCTTTTATTTTTTTAAGTAAGCTGTCACATTCCGCATAATTATTATCGCTGTTCACCGCCTTAAGCGCTTCAAAATATTGGATAGAATTCGCAAGCATTTTTAGCGTTTTCTCATCCGAAAACATGATTTTAATGTCATTGGTATCGGCATAGCCCCTGACTAATTTTCCGTTATTGTCTTTTAAGGAGTATAAGGTTTGCCTTACATAAGAGAGCCATTTGTTAGACGGGTGATTGCGCAGCGGAATGATTTGCATAGGGATACCTGAAAAAACATCTGAGGTAACGCGAAGCCGTTCATTGAGCTTGAGTATTTTTTTATCAAATTCATTTCGAGCTGAAGGCGATTTTGATGTAGAATGTTCCCATTGCTTAGACCATTTAAAGCTGCCTTTTTTGTTGGTTAAATTGTTGTAGCTTTCATATTTTGAAAGGTTTAACCTTTCTCTAAGTGCTGTAGGAACATATATTATGCGTTGTGTCTTCCAATAGCCATTGAAAAGATGCATGCTGATTATAGTCTGTACTGCATTGTATTTTTTGCCATTCTGTGTAAAGGAGTTCTTCCTGTGTATTTTTCGCAAATATTCATCGCAGAAAGTATGTAAAGGAATAATCCTTCCTTTAAAGCTCAGCACTAGTAATGAAGCCAGTTCATCTGAATGCGCCTCGTTCATAATATGGTGCCTGCTATCATTGTGATGTTGAGAAGCGTCTGAGTCATGAGAATGACCTGCATGTTCCTGGCTCAATGCATTGTTACTGAAGGAAAGCAATCCTAAGATCAACAAAATCGAATGGACTCTTGATTTTTTTATTTTTTTCAGACTTTTATTCAGATAAGAAAGCCGTCCGTCTCTATTGAACAGAGATAAAATCATTCCTATCGTCATGAGTAAATATCCTAAATACGTAATATTTGTTCCCCACCAGTCCTGATTAAATTCCAAAATGGTTCCAATCGCTTTTCCGTCTGTATCTTTTAAAAACTGAGACTGAAAAAAGCGATATCCATCGTAATCAATAACATGATTCATGAATAATTCTTTATTCATTGGCTTTTTTTCTTTTTTATCATAAAAAGTCAAATAGCTTTTATAGGAAGAAGCCATGTCTGACCCCGGATAATATTCAACCTGAAAGTCACGGCATTTTATATCGATGGGGAATTTCGATGGAAGTGATCCATACTCGAGGCTAATCTCTAAGCCGTTCATATGAATTATTTTGGGAGGTTTGGAGATTCCCATTTTACACTCCTCAAGTACTACTTTTTTAGACGACTTGCCATCGCTGACATTTACGGTCAGATAATCAGTACATATTTCATCAAGTTTTGTGAATTTCTTTTTGGCATTTGTAAATATGTTTTTAATTACAAACTGGCTATTTGCCACCTGATAGAGTGTTGTTGTTTGGAGTTCAGCCCAGCTATTAACCGGATAATTCACATATAGAGAATCGTCAGGAGGTCGTCCGGATTCTCTGACTTTTTGCATTTCGCTCATGGGCAAAGATCTGAGCTGGAAATCAGAAGAAAACTCAATTTTACCGTTGTTATTTCGTATTCTTACTCCTTGTGTATTAATTCGCTGATTGAATGATAGAGGAATTTCTCCTAATGTGATAGTCTCATTCTGTCCTAGATACACAGATTTCATTCCTTCAACTACGACATCTAAAACCACTGAGTTTGCCGATTTATCAAAATAAAAGGTATCAGAATAAAATCCCTGATCTTCGCAATCTTCTTTAAATCCAACATATTCAACGGAGATTTCTTTTCCTTCAAAGTCCAGATTGTACTCAAAGTAATTAAGGTTTAAAAACCCATGTGTAAATTCAGACAGATACTGTCTGACTGCCAAAAAATCAGAAGCACCTGTTTTTTCATTTTTGACATTGAAGCGAAGTAGAGGATCAGAAGAATAAAACTCGCTTGTGGTTTCTCCTTCTTCTATTTTAATAAGGCCCTGAAGACTGAAGTTTCTTGTTATTGCTGCTCCGAGCAGAATGATTAAAAAGGACAAATGAAATGCTAAAGCTGCAATTTTTTCCTTGCGAAACATCCTGTAAGTAAAAATATTGTTAATTAGATTTAAGGACAAAAAAAGAAGGAGCAGCTCAAACCATAAGGCATCGTATACAACGATTTGTGCAGCCTGTGTTCCATGTTTAGACTCTATAAAAGTAGCCATGCCAATGCCCAAAAGAAAGAGAACCAAACCCACGGTCATGGTTTTCATCGAAAAGACTTTAGCTATTAACTTATCTATGGTTTTTCCTGTCATAATAGACTGCAAAAATAGTTAAAGATTTATGAATGGGTAGTATCTCAATGGGCAAAGCGTTTTATTGGTTTCTGTAAATCAATAATAACACATTATTTAATGATATGTTTAAGGACCTTCTGATTGTTATTATTTGTAATCC
>JBELDA010000093.1:0-4270 GCA_042094515.1 Crocinitomicaceae bacterium | reverse complement strand
GAGAAAGGTTGGCTTTATCCGTGGCATCTGCAAGGCACAGCACAATTGACGCTTCTTTTATTTTTTGTTGAGAACGTTCAATACCCATTGCCTCAATATTTTGATTGGTTTCTCGGATTCCTGCCGTATCAATCAATCGAAACAAAATGCCCTCAATATTTAGGGTTTCTTCAATGACATCACGGGTCGTTCCCGCCTCATCACTGACAATGGCCCTATCTTCTCCTAAAAGCTGATTGAGCAGCGTACTTTTACCTGTGTTCGGAGCACCAACGATGGCGACTGGCACACCATTTTTAAGTGCATTTCCCAATGCAAAAGAATTCGAAAGTTTATTTACAGTACTCAATACTTTTGCTACCAATTCTTTGAGCTGGGTACGGTCAGCAAATTCTACATCTTCTTCTGAGAAATCAAGCTCTAATTCAATCAAAGAGGCGAAAGCGATTAATTCCTCTCTCAATATTTTTAAATCAGAGGACAGGTTTCCTTTTAGCTGATTGAGTGCAATACTATGGGCTCTTTTGCTCTGAGCGGCAATCAGATCAGCGACAGCTTCTGCTTGTGAAAGATCTAGATTTCCATTGAGAAAGGCTCGCTGGGTAAACTCTCCTGGATTAGCCATTCGACAATCCGAAGCAATTAGCACATCCAATATTCGTTGCTGAACATATGGGGACCCATGGCATGAGATCTCAATACTTTCTTCTCCTGTAAAGCTCTTCCCATGATGGAATACAGTGACCAAAACCTCATCAATGGTAAAACCCTCTAGACTCTTAAACATACCAAAATGAACCGTATGGGATGATACATCCACTATAGGTTTTGAAAAACATTTGGAAATGACAGCAATAGCATCTGGTCCAGAAATTCGGATGACGGCAATAGCACCAATCCCACTTGCCGTGGCTCTTGCACAAATCGTATCAATTGCTGATTTCATGGCGACAAAGTTACGAATTATAGACGCTCTAAGAATGAAAGATCCGTTAGCGACTTCAAAAAAGCCATGAGCTGTTTTTCTTCTTTCTTGCTCAGCTGAAAAGGAACAATAGAATTGTCCTGTAAATAATGTCCTTGGCCTCCTGCTGAATAATGGGCAATCACATCTTCAAGCGTTGCCATGGATCCATCATGCATGTAGGGATCCGTTATTTCAATGTTTCTTAGTGAGGGGACCTTAAAGCTTCCTATGTCTGAAGAATCAAGGTGAATTCTAAAACGCCCCTTATCTTCACCATAATCTTTATACAAACCATTGTTTCGTGCCTCGTGATTAGTAAAATGAGGTGGCGCATGACAATTTGTGCAATACAGCTTTTCAGAAAATATCTTCCAACCTGCTTGCTCATCTGCATTAAGTGCTTTTCCGTCTCCTTTAATATAGTGGTCAAAAGGAGCACTCATCGAAATTAATGAACGTTCAAATGCGGCTAGACTTCGAGTCAAAACATATGCGTCAAAATCCCTATTAAATATTCGTTGTGCTGCTTCTTGATATTCTGGAATTGCTCTTAGCTGTGGAATGAGCACCTTCATGTTGTGCCCCATTTCAACGGGCTCCTGTAACGGAACGATTACCTGTAGCTCCAATGTCTTTAGGTGGGCATCAAACATTACTGTTTTGAGGAATCCTGAATTCAAAAGGCTTGGGGAATTTCGATCGGTTTTTTGATCATTGATCCCTGTGCTTGTTTTCAAGCCATCCGTAAATGCAAAACCTGGCTTGTGACAAGTTGCACAGGAAATGGTATTGTCCAGCGAAAGACGAGTATCAAAAAAAAGCTCTTTACCTAAAGTGATTTTCGCGGAATCTATTGGGTTCTCAGCTGGGGTTGGGACAGCAACAAATTCATTCAAATCAGGATAAGATCGACACATTAAAAAGGTCAACCCCATGACAATAAATAAAAAAAGCGAAATAAATCGGTATTGCATTAGGGAATAAAAATAGTTTGTTTTTCCAAAACACTGCCAAAAGTATCTTTACAAAAAACAAACGCAAGACCCGAATGGTTCGAGCCTATTTCAATCATTCCATTTGCTGAAATAACATTGGAATTAAGGATTTCTCTCCCCAATTGGTCATATACAACAATCATTGATGTTTCTGAAGAAATCTGAGAAAAATACAAGGTCCCATCATTGATGTAAATAGTTGAATATTCGGGTTGAATATTCATTAATGACGCCGATGGGGATATGGTAAAAACATTCTCTGTAAGTACGTTATCCATAATGAGTACATTGCCTGGTGAGGCACCATGTAATACCCCAGAAGCCCCAAGTTCTATTCCATTTACCCATCGATCTACATGGCATTGTAGCTCTACATTAATTTGCTCTTCAGTTACATCAGTTTGAATTACAGCAAGGCTTACCTGTCTTTGCAAATCTGGACCTACAGAATGTATCTCAAAATAAGCTGAGCCTTCTCCTCCTCCAATAATCATGGGCATATAACCAAATTGCCATCCCCAATACATAGAGGGAATTTGATAACTTAAAGGGTGCGTATCTTTGTAAATTGAAATGTCCACAGCCTCTGATCCTTCTTGAGTATTCAGGCGGTTTGGTACTCCTATGATGAATTCTACTTGTTCAATGTTTTCAAGAGATAGCAAGCCAAGATATAATGCATGATTGTTGGGTTCGACAAGGTATACATCTTCAACAGCATTCATCACCTGACCACCATCATATGTAATCTTAACATCTGATAAATAGTAATCAAAGTGATCCAATGCATATGATTCACCACTACCATGGGTTAATGTTGTCCCCATTTGTAAGGGCAGCGTATTAAATACAGGCTGAATATTTAGATAAACATTTTTCTGCCCATCAATAGATAAGAAGGAGCAGATAAAAAACAGGGTTGAAAAGTACTTAATCATATTTTACATGCAATATACAAAATCTCTTTTTGCATAAGACGAAATTTCGCAATTTCAGTTGGGTCAAAAGCCGCATTTAAATCAAACTCCTTGACTTTAAAACCTGATTTTTCCAAATAATTGGGGTAATCTTTACCAAATAATCGAACGTGGTCCTTCTGCCAAAAATGTTTTTCTCTCTCTTCCGGACTTGTAATGGATTTATCTTCGTAGGTTTTTTCCCTATTCATGTCTTGAGGGACCTGCATGATGGCCCAACCTCCAGGCTTCATCACCCTGTTTAGCTCAGACATACAACGAATGGGGTCATCCACATGTTCCATAACGTGATTGCAAAAAACCACATCATATTGATTGTCCTCTAGCGGTATATCATGTAAATCAAAATGAATGTCTGCAATAGGCGAAACCAAATCAGCCGTAGTATAATCCAAGTTCTTTTGTTTTTTGAAATGTGGAAGAAAGCACTGTTCTGGAGCAATATGCAATACCTTTAGGCTTTTTGCTGAGAAAAAAGCTGTTTTCCTGGTCAAATAAAGCCACATCAAGCGATGCCTTTCAAGAGTCAAGTCGTAAGGACACAATACATTTTCTCGATGAGCTACATTCGAACCATAAGACAAAAACTTTGAAAACGACCTTTCACAAACAGGGCATTCGACATTATTCCCACGATACAAAACAGGTGCAAAAAATTTAAAAATATAGCTGAGTCTTATGAGTAAGGGACGCGGTAGCTTGTTTAATAAATATTTATAGATTTTTTTCACGGGGTCAAAGTTACAACAAAAGGAAAAGTAATTGTGTATTTTTGTTGAAACCATCTGATATGAAATCACTTTTCTTATTTATTCTAACCCTCTATATAAGCCCTCTCATTATGGCTCAAAAACCAATTGCCACAAAAATACCTAAAGAGCTACTTGCTCAAAAGCACAAAAGAATTGACAATTATTACTGGATGAATCAAAGAGATTCTTCCGATGTCCTTGAATATATCAGACAGGAAAATGAATATTGTGAAAACTACTTCAACCCTTTAAACTCTTTGGTAGATGAGTTGATGGAAGAATTTGACCAAAGAATTGACCCAAACGAAGAAGGGGCTCCATTTTATTTTAACAAGCTATTGTATCAAGTAAAAAGCGAAGAAGGTCTCGAATATCAGAAAATATATACTCAACAAAAAGACAAAGAAATCCTCTTCTTTGATGAAAATGAAAGAGCAAAAGGAAATGAATTCTACAACCTTGCCGATTGGGAACCCTCTCCCGATAATAAATTACTTGCTGTAGCAGAGGACTTTGTAGGGCGCAGAAAGAATATCATCTCTATTCGCAAAAACAGAAATGGTAAATACCTAAAAGACC
>JBELDA010000092.1:0-4584 GCA_042094515.1 Crocinitomicaceae bacterium | reverse complement strand
CCTGTTTTAATATTAGTTTTAGTCTGAAAATTAAATTTCGGAGTCAAATATACATTTTTATTCTTTCCGTAAAAACATCAATATTAAGTCAATACAATAATTTAATGATTAAGAATTTAATGAGAAAAAGACAATTGCTTAAACAAACGAAATGAAGTCCGCGCATTAATTTTCAATTAAAAATTGAATATGGATTCATAAAAAAGCTAACTTACATTAATAATGAGCAGAAAATTCAGAGATGGGTGAAATGGTCTTTGGGAGCAATACGATATTACCTCAAACATGGTTCGTATTGGCAAAATCAAATCAGTTAAAGAGGGGTGGAGTCAAAAGAGTTCAGCTTTTGAATCAAAAAATTTCTTTATTTAGAACATTTAGCGGGAATCTAGTCGCATTAAAATCAAGATGCCCACATCTCGGGGCCGATCTTTCGTTAGGAAGAGTTGATGGGGAGGCGATTATCTGCCCATTTCACAATTGGAAGTTTGATTCTAGTGGTCATTGTATGAATGCGAATGAAAGTTCCATTGATGTGAAAGGGATAAAGACTTTTAGCTATCCGATATTGGAAAATATGGGATTAATTTGGGTATTTAATGGACCAGAACCATTGTTTGATCCACCAGAATTTTGTTTAGACAAATCAAATTCATCTAAGACTTTAACAGTCCATGGTAGAATTGTAAAAACGCACTACAATTTATTGATTTCCAATGGCCTTGATATTACTCATTGGAAATATGTACATGGAATGGAGTTCATAAAACCACCAGAAATCGAGAACGTATCTGAATACCATATTCGCGCGCGATTTCATTTTTTAATTAAACCAATAAATATTTGGAATCGAATTGTTTGTACGCTATATGGAAATCGTCTTTTTCTAGACTACAATGTATATGGAGGTAGCGTTTGTTTAGTAAAAGGAATCATAAATAATAAAAGTATTGATGTTTTATTTTCGTCTAGTCCACTGGAAAATGGAAAATCTATTGCAAGAGTAAGTTTTATTTTTAAAAACCTTGGTTTTTTTCAGAAAACGTTTAAACTTTATTATTTCAAATTCATCAAGCGCTTCATTATGTTAAAGTCAGTGCTACACAACGATATAAAGATATTGAGTTCAATTGATTATCATCCTGGGTTCACTCATAAAGATGAAGGATTGATTAAAGTTGTTAAGCAAGTTAATAATTTACCAAAACACCTATAAATGAAGAAAGGTCAAAATACATTCCCCATACCTAATAAACTAAATGTTTTTTTGACATTAATATATTTTTGCTTTTCCTTCTTTATCTTGATTCTCGGATCAAGTATGGATTTTTCTTTATTGTTTTTTATTCTCGCCATGATTTTTGGAATTTCCATGATTCCTATTTATTCTCTACTGCACGAGTCTGATCATAATGTGCTGCATTCATCAATTGGAATAAACAACCTTTTAGGAAGAATTCTTTCATTAATTTTTGTTGCACCATATACATTTTTGAAGCAGTGCCATTTAGGTCATCATCAGAGGAATAGAACAGATTTTGAAATGTTTGATCTTTATTATGATTACCAAAGCAAAATTAGGAGAAGGATAATGTTGTGGATATTGCTTTTGGGCGTGCATTGGCTTCTTCTTCCATTGAGCGCCATTTTATTACTATTCTATCCCTCTTTTTTGTCAAATAGATTATTTAGATCAAATGTCGAGGCAGAAGGCATGCTATCGAGTATAAATGCATCTACTATAGCCATAATTAGACTTGAAAGTATTTCACTTGTATTATTTCATGTAGGAGTAATTTATGCCTTTCACTTGAATCCTATGTCATATCTTGTTATGTATTTATTCCATGCTTTTGTATGGTCATCTCAGAACTACGTCAATCATGCTTATTCGGAAAGGGATATCATAAACGGCGCTCATAATCACAAGGTTGGGTTCCTCGGGAACTTATTATATCTCAATTTTAATTTACATTTGGCGCATCATCAGAATCCAAAAATCTCTTGGATTCATCTCCCAAAGCTTGTTAAAACTCAAAAGGGCAGAAAATCATTTTTTCGCGCTTATTTAGAATTATGGAAAGGACCAATTTTAACAACGGAGGCAAGCCCAATTGATATGGACGCTATCAAGAAACGAAAGTCATTTAATTAGTCGCATTCAAAAACTTAATTAGATTTTCTCGTTCTCGTTCATCGACTTTTAAACCTAAATTATTCCACATTTCTTGAATTTCAACTTGAGTTGTTTTTATAAGTTTTTCAAAAGAAACCTCTTGAAGGTTTGCTTGAGGAATCATCTTCTTATGATGATTATAACCCTCTTCAAATAGTTGGTATGTTTCTTCTACTTCCTTTGATACTTCTTTTTGGCTCATCGACATAAAAGAATAGTGTTTTTGGTTTACCTCCCATAAAAACTGCATTGACTGGTATACGTCATCTTTATCTCTTTTGATGTAAATAAATTTTGCATTTGGAAAAACAGATAGGATATGTTTTATTCTCATTGTATTTGGAGGAGATTTCAATAGTAAGGTTTTCGAAGGGTCCTGATGGCTAAGTTTTTTAAGTAAATACATATAGTCATAACGCCATTGTTTGTAATCAAATGAATTGAAATCATAGTTTATTCCAAATATTTTTTTCCAGTAATATGAATGCTTTGAAAGCATCATAAGTAAGGCTAAATCATCTTCCTCATAATCTTCCCAAACCAATGGTTTTCGCTGAAACTTATTTTCTAATGATAATAGCGAACTGAATTTATTTAGGGGTTTTTTAAGCCAGTTAGTCGTTATAAAGGTAAGGGGGAATACAGCATTATATATACTAAGCCCTTTTAAATTCGAATGACTTAATAAAGCGTGTTGCAAAAAGGTTGTACCGCTCCTCCAGTGTCCTATGATAAAAATTGGTGTACGAACACTAATTTTTTTCTGTTTTATATAAAAATAAAGATGCTCAAAATATCTGAAAGGCTCGATTAAAATTATAAACAAGAATACGACGAGTAGTTTGTGCGCTTTACGAATGGCTATTTCCCCTTTAAATATTAAATAACTGAATTTAATTAAACTGTAAAAAGGAATAAAGTTCAATAATGACCTCATCGACTCACATTAATTTTATCAACTGAAATTAACATATTCTAGTTAAGAGCAAACTTTAAATATATCAATTGACTTGTTTAAATTTAAGAGGAAAAAGCACTGGAGGTTTACGATCGCCCGTCTTAATGTTTTTTTCTTCGTAATAATTTTCTAACATTTGGATATACTGATTCTTAGATAGAACTTCAAGTTGTAGGTCTTCAAGTTGTCCCATCAGTATGGCCTGTTCATAATATGGATTAGATCTCAACTTCAGCTCAACAAACTTGAGAATTTTGTCTTTATCAAATGAAGTCTTTGGATCGACAAGCACCAGTTTATAGAAGTATTTATTTTTTTTTACCGATCCAACAGAAAAATACGCCGTGTGTATGTTAATTTCAAAATTCCTTGAAAGCTCATCTATGATTTCAATACAATGTAATTCAGTTATTTTCTCCCCCACAATATCAGAATTCATGCTTTTTCTCCCCACAAAAATCATAGTGGGGGTTTGCATAATCTTTCCGGTAATCAATACTATGTCCTTAGTACGATATCGCAAAAATCCGCTCCCAGTACTCAGAATTACTTCATACTTGTTCCCAACAACTAAATCCTTACACAATATAACTTCTTTAGAAAGTTGGCATTCAAATTCAAAAAAATGTGAAGTAAAAGACAAAACAGGATCTTTCTCTTTTGAAATCGGAATTGATACAACACCTTCACTGCTTAATAGGCCCTTTGCCTGAATTGGAATATCTCCTATTATAGAGTTTAATTTATTCTGAAATACCTGACTACTCCCATGCATCCAACAACTAATCAACTTGAGATTGGGAAAGATTTTATCCCAAGTTTCATCGATAGACAAATTTGAGGTTTTAGAAACAATAGATGACCAGTTTTCTCTGAGTATTTCATCCATCATCAAAAGAAAAGATGGGCTCCATGATGAAATAAAGCCAATTTTCTGATAGTTGATGATTTCCTTTAATTCTGCTTTAAAAAAAGCAGTTTTTTCAACAAAGTGATTTTTTCTTGACGAAAATATCATGTGCTTAGATAAAACCCTGCCTGCCCAAGACAAATAGCGCGAATCCTTATCTATCCCTACAGCGATTCCTCCTTCAGTCCTCCAAATTGCCTTATTTGGTGGAGAAATGGTCCAATAGCTTTTGCCAGAAAAGACGTTTTCATATAATTTGAATACGGCATGCATCCATGGCGCTATGGCTGAATTAAATTCTTTTAAAAGGGATCGGTTGTAAGGGATTAATTTTGAGTCTGATTGTGTGCCAGAAGTCTCTTCAAAGAACAAAACCTTTTCATTAGCAAGCACATTGTTATCTCCTCTTGAAATACAAGAAATGTAGGTACTTAAGTCTTCATAATCAACTATTGGGACTTCTTTTTGAAACTCTTCGACAGTGGCTATTTTACTTAATGAATGCTTGACACCATAATTGCTATTTTTAAATTGATTTTT
>JBELDA010000091.1:0-4939 GCA_042094515.1 Crocinitomicaceae bacterium | reverse complement strand
GGATATCAGAACATTGCGATGCCATCAGACCTTTTCTTAATTACATGGGCGAAATCTTGACCACCGATCTCAATGGTGAATCAATCCTGTAAAATAATTGTGCATATCAATTTTACTAACGATAGATTTTTCGACTATATTTAAATATCCTTTTTTGACGCAATTTTGCTTTTAACTTATTAATAAAACATTGATATTGGTAAAATATATTTGTTTCGATTTATGATACGATTTAACTAAATCATTAAAATGAACATAAAAATAATTTCTCCGGGCAGCGTGATGTACAGGAAAGAGGGTGGTATATTCCCGAGACTCCTTCGATATGCTCCCCTCACTCTTTCTACCCTAGCCTCATTGGTGCCTGATGAGCTTGAAGCGTCAATAGAATTGAATGATGAAATTGCAAAAAAGATTAATTATAACGATCGTCCCGATATAGTGGCTATAAGCGCAATAACAGGAACAGTTAATCGCGCCTATGCTATTGCTGATCACTACAGAAAAAAGGGTGTATGTGTTGTAATAGGTGGTGTTCACGCATCCCTTATGCCCGATGAGGCCCTAAATCATGCAGATGCCATTGTCACAGGGATGGCATTTGAAACATGGCCTCAATTATTATTGGATTTTAAAAATGGGACCTTAAAAAGACATTATGACCAGTCTCCGCAAATGAATTTTAGCAATCTTCCTTTACCCAGAAAGGACTTGTTACCAAAATTTTCATATATCTCAAAAAGCACAATACAGGCAACGTTTGGATGTCCTTATAAGTGTGATTTTTGCGCCGTAATTAGCACGCAGAAAAAATACCTTAGACGACCTGTAGAGGATGTAATAAAAGAAATCAGTGAAATGAATGGAAACTTTGTGACATTCGTTGATCCCAGCCCAATGGAAGATAAAAAATATATCAAACGACTTTTAAGAGAAATGATTCCCTTGAAGAAAATGTGGGGAGGACTGGCCACTGTGAAAATTGGGGACGATGAGGAGCTAATGGACCTCTGTGCTGAAAGCGGCTGCAAGGGATTACTCATTGGTTTTGAATCCGTAGAACAAGATGCCCTGGTAGAAATTAATAAGGGGTTCAATGTGGTAGAAAAATACAGAAATCTATGTGCCAGACTTCATGAAAGAGGGATAGCAATCAATGGTACATTTATTTTTGGGATGGACTCTGATACCAAAGATACCTTTAAACGAACAGTTGATTTTGTTCAGGAGAATGCAATTGAATTACCAAGATATGCTATATACACTCCATTTCCCGGTACTGGCGCATTTAGAAAACTCGAATCACAAAACCGAATTCTAACCCGAAATTGGTCCTTATATGACGTACAACATGTGGTCTATCAGCCTAAAAACCTAACTCCTGATGAACTATTCGAGGGAAGTATCTGGGCATGGGAAAATACCTACAAATACAAAAATATTAAAGAACGAATCTATAATTCTGGAACGAGCTTTCCGATATCATTAATCACAAACATGGGATACCGATACTATGGTACAAGATTGAGGAATTTCCCTAATGATACAATCATTGATTTAGAACAAAAATGGAATTCACTAATCACTTGAATCAAAATGAAATTATTACTAATACAACCCAGTGTAGGCAAAATTCATGGTGAAAAATATGTGAAATCATGGACAATGGAGCCTTTGGCTTTATCTACTCTTGCAGGCATGACTCCTGACGATATTGATATTGAACTGATTGATGAACGAATTGATGAATTGCCTGAAATATACGAGGCTGACCTGGTAGGGATTACTATTGAAACATACACGGCAAAAAGAGCTTATACAATTGCCAAAAAAATCCGAAAACAGGGTATTAAAGTCGTCATGGGTGGAATACATGCGAGCCTCATGCCCGATGAGGTTATAAAGTACTGTGACACCATGCTTGTCGGCGGCGCCGAAGGCGGAATTTGGAATCAAGTTCTTTCAGATTTCAAAAACAACAAATTGAAACGGAAATATGATGCGAATTCATATTTTGAAAAAACCTTAGACCATTGCCCACCAAATAGAAAATTATACGCGAATAAAGGATACCTACCTTTAGGTTTAGTTGAATCGGGAAGGGGGTGTCCATTTACTTGTGAGTTCTGCGCAATAACTGCTGCACACAAAGCTCAGTATAAATCAAAGGAGGTTCAACATATCATTTCAGATATTGAAAATATTTCACAAAAAATGCTCTATTTCGCTGACGATAATTTTGTTTCAAAATTCTCAAGAACCAAAGAGCTTTGCGATGCAATGATTCCTTTAAAGAAAAAATGGTTTAGTCATGGTACAATTAATATGGCCAGTCAACCAGACCTACTAAAAAAATTACAGAAAAGCGGTTGTTCGAACTTGTTGATTGGTTTTGAATCTCTAAATGAAGATACGCTAAAAAGTATGGGGAAAAGTTGGGCAGTAGTGAAAAGAGGTTATTCTGAATCCTTAAAAATTTTAAAAGATTATGGTATTTCTGTCTATGGAACATTTGTATTTGGATATGATGAAGACAAACCTGACGACATCGAAAAAACACTAGAATTTGCCATCGACGAAAAACTTGCATTAGCCGCTTTTAATCATTTGGTGCCATATCCTGGAACGCCATTATATCATAGATTTGAAAAAGAAGGCAGGTTAATTGACAAAGAATGGTGGTTGAAGGAAGGCTATAATTTTGGCGAGGTGTCCTTTAAGCCTAAAAACATGTCTCCTGAGGAGCTTTCCGAGAGATGTTATAATGCCCGACTCGAATTTTATAAATATTCAAATATTTTGAAAAGAATAGAGTTTAAAGCAAATTGCAGAGACCCGTTTTCTAATCCTTTTCAAACCATTTCTTTTATGAGTGCAAATTTCGTTTCTCAAAAAGGAATTAAACAGAGACAAAGTTGGCCTATAGGTAATATAATTGACAAGAATGGCAAAATACTTGAGTAAAATTGCCAGTTATATACATGATGATTCAATCAAAAGAATTCTCAAGGACACGACCATGTCGGGAGACATCTCTGTTTCATTTGAAACTGAACCCTCCTTTTTTGATGCTATAAATGTTTTAGGTAAAAAAAATGATGTTCTTATCGTTGAAGAAGTGGAGAGCAAGAAAATAGTTGGCGTAGGCATCATTTCCCAAAAAGCACTTTACATAGACGAACAGCCATCCGAGGTCAATTATTACAGTTCACTGCGAATTTTAAATGATCATAGAAATGGACGTGTTCTTTATTTGGGATTTAAAAAACTAAGGGATCTTTTACAAAAAAATGATACTGAATTGACTTTTACAACAATTATAGAAGATAATCATTTAGCAAGAAATCTCTTAGAAAAAAAAAGAAAAATCAAACCAGATTACAAATACCATGTTAGTTTTTCCACATTTGTAATTAAGCCCATAAGCCGATCTAGGGTTCTTATTAATGATGGCCTAAAAATTCAAAGAGGAATTCATGGATTTAAGCCTGAGGATGTAATTCATTTTATAAATAAGCAAGGAAGAAAAAAAGATTTTTTCCCTGTATTTGAGCTGAAAGATCTAAATAGTAAAGAATATCAAATGTTTAATTGGTCGAATCTTTACATTGCCCATTTCAAGGGAGAGTTAAAGGGAGTCATTGGTGCCTGGGATCAAACCTCATATAAACAAACTTTTATCCGCGCTTTGTCTACGCGCATCAAAACGATTAAACCTTTTCATAATTTAATCTTTAGTAAAATCTTTCACAAACCAGTTATTCCAAATATTGGGGCCTCAATACAATCATTTTTTGTCACACTAATTGCAATTGAGCATAATGATCCGAACATATTTGCTCAATTACTGGATAAGGTTTCTGTAGAAAATGCCAAGAATTATCAATGCTTTTATGTTGGTCTTTCCGAATCAGATCCTCTTTGTTCTTCCATGAAATATTTCAGTAACATTGAGTATAAAGGGCTTCTTTATCTTGTGGATTATAAACTTAATAAGTCCTTAAATAGAATCCCTTACATTGATCTTGCAAAATTATAGTTATGAATATTCCCATTAAGTATATTTTTAAGAAATGCGAAGAGGTGTCATCTAATGAAAAGGAACGCATGTTTCTTCTTATGTGTCAAAATTATGACCATATGGATAAACAAATATTCCTGAATGATTTTTCAAATAAAGATTATGTGATTGTTTTTGAAGATGACCAGGGAAATATTCAGGGCTTTTCTACTTTCGCTGTAAATCCTAAAGGCTACCAAAATAAAGATTATAATATTCTATTTTCAGGAGATACCATCATTTCAGGGGATTTTACAGGTTCTCAAGAATTGGTAAAAAGCTGGTGTGTATTAGTCGCCTCATTGCTTCATAAGTACCCAGATAAAACATGGATGTGGTACCTTCTTTCTAAAGGACACCGAACATATATGTACCTCCCCTTTTTCTTTGAAAAATATTATCCTTCTGTAGATCAGGAAGACCATGTAGATCATTTTGCGCTTGCAGATGAATGTTCCAGTTTCTTTTTTGGGGATTGTTGGCGGCCTTCCAAGGGCACTCTTAGGTTTCCTGAAAAAATGGGACAGTTAAAACCTTTTCATACGCAAAGGACATACTCGAAAAAAAGTAAATATGTTGACTTTTTTTTAGAAATGAACCCTCATTTTGATGAAGGTGATGAGTTGGTGTGTATGGCAAAATTGTGCTCTACGAATCTTAAAAGACTCGCAAAAATTACTGTTGAAAGGTCTATTCATTCTCAATCATTTTTTGATGTTTAGATGAATACAAACTGGGCATATTATCTGTGGTTAAAAAGCCTAAAGAAAGAAAACGATTTCTTTGTAAATAACCTTAATAATCCAAATAAGATTCAAGAACAAAAAATCTGGGGAAAAAGAAGGAATACTTTTAAAGAACTTATTAGAAAAAATATTG
>JBELDA010000090.1:0-5013 GCA_042094515.1 Crocinitomicaceae bacterium | reverse complement strand
TTTTAAAGTTAGATAGGGGGAATCTATATCCTGGCTCATAAAACCTTGTGAAGTCGGAGGAGGATGCTTTGTTTTCACTTTTATCCACAGTTAGAATAGTATACGAGTAATTTGATCCTGGAATAATATTATAATCCTGATACTCAATTACGGTATCGTTCCATTGGAATAGAGTGTCTATTTCTTTATTACTTGTTCTTATCAGCATGTTTTTTCCTATATCTTTACTGTCTGAATTTACCCAGCTGATCTTTAATAAACTGTCCATTGCCAAAACATCTAAGAGTATACAGGGTACAGGTGAAATTGTATCTGGTTTTAGAATCAAAATAGTATCTGACATGATTGACTGATTGTAATTAAAGTCGGTGGCTCTCATGCAATAATACACCTCTGATGTTAAATTGTCCAAAGCCAGGGTGTCTTTATATTTCGTTTTAGTTACAAATTGAGAAGTGATTTCAATGAATTCTTCTCTTTTTTGATTAGCTCTAAATACACGATAGCCTTTAATATCCTTGTCTTCTGTTGCTACCCATTGTAAAGTGACAATACCGGTGGAATCTATCCTTCCTTTTAATTCAGCAGGTGGGCTAGGTGGTTTCTGATCCAATGTGAAAAGGTAGCGCTGCACGGAAAAGACACTATCATCATTGTTGCTTAAAGCCAGTTTGTAATAGTAATGATCCCCAGTCTCATTTTCGGTAACAGAAAATCGAACTACAGTGTCCTGATAAGCTATATTTTGAATGGTTTGATAGTCTCCCGTGTGATCTGCAGAACGCATTAGAAGTACATTTTTTATAGCCGGTTTGTTTGACGTAACGTGTATACTTCCTTCAATTATACGCTCAGTTTTGGCTGCATATAAGGTGTCAATTTCAACCCAAGCATTTACAAGTAATGGCACGTATATTTTTTTCCAATCTGACATTAGGGCTCGATGGCCAAACAAATCGATACCGTTAATTCTGTAAAAATGAAAATGTCCAGGTTCTGGAGAGTGTCGATATCTTGCCTGATTTTGATCAATTTGTTGCTCCGATGAAAAGGGTATAAATGGCAATGTATCTAGATATCGGCCTTCTTGTTCTTTATCCATGGAGTGTTCAATATCATATCCAAAAGCAAGTTTTTCATAAGCTTTCTTATTCCAGATCAATTCAGTAGTCTTCTTTTTGTCTATCGTTAGGGAAACATTTTCTATTGCTGGATAAGAGGTAAGCTTTTTGGGATTGATGAAAACATAGGCGTCATCGAAGCCATTTACCTCAATTTTATAAACATATGTTTGCTTTTTATTAAAAGATTTATCTACAAGAATATTACCAAAAACAAATTGAAAATTAGGATCTACTATGTTTTCCGAAAGGGCAGAGGAAAAAGCAAAGTCAATAAGCTCTTGCTCTAAATTGTTTTCGTAGACGGATTCGATAAGGGCAATTTGCTTTTGCTCCCTTGGGTTATTCTCGTTCAATTTGTCAAAGCGTTCTTTTGTAGGCGTAATCAACCAGGTTTTTGCATTTGAAAAATCTAGATTTGAGTAGCTCTCTTTTTTGGGAGTAACAAGCCTAGAAATCTTTGCTCCGTTTAATGCAATAATTTTGTATTGATCAAAGTTCAATGGAAGCCACTTAATGGAAACAGAATCCATAGTGATCTTTTGAGTTGTAATTAATTTTTGTGCTGATACATCTATACCACAAATAAGGAGCAATAACAGTATGATTATTCTTTGAGTCATTATATTCCTGTTAATTGACAATCAGTTCCAAGCTCTACTTCAGCATTAAAGCTCAGGTCTATAATACCCAGCACCGATGCTTGTAAGGCTACAGCGCCATACACAAATGTTGGTTTGGGTAACTTTCCTTGCAGCAATGCTGCCATTTGAAGAGTGCCTACGGCCCATTCATTTTTGAGTTCAGTATTGTTACTTCCTCCGTATTTCCGGATGCCTAAAGAGCCACCTAGGTAGGCATAAACCTGCCCCATGCAATAGTATCCATTGACACCAATAGGGCCCGCAAAATTAGAACAAGTCGCGTTTTCGACATTGATCATCATCAAATCAAATCCACCACCTACATTACAAGAAATATAACCACGCCACTTTCCAGAAGAAGGGAATTCACCTCCAACATTAACTCCGAAATCAACGCCAATAGCAAAACCATTCCCGTTTCCAATAGCATTCAGATCTATATTGCTAATGCTTCCGCCACCCACCAAATTCGTAACATAACTAGGGGGAGGAGGTATTGGGTCTATAACTGTACCAATCATGAAATAGGTGCTAATGTCAAAAACACTAACGAGGTTAAGGTAAGCTCTATTACTTGGTCGATTTAGCCAAAAATACCAATCGTTTTCATCTATATGTAAAGTGATATTTAGTCCTCCTGTTAGCGTATTTGGCACTATAATTCCCGCATTGATCCCTGCATCAAATACTTTTTGACTGTGATCATAATTAACAGAAAGATCTCCCCATACTTTTTTGGCATTATTACCACTTCTGTTGGCACGTTTTACCATCATATAGGCCTGTCCTATAAAATTAATAGATTGAAAGCCGCCAGAGGGGTTAAAGGCTACAGTAAGCATCATTTCACCATTCAATACTTCTTCCTTTGGGTTTGAAAATGCAACACCGGCTCTGAAGAGCAGGCCTTGTGTGTCATCTGGGGTAAATGGAATGGCATTGGCACCTGTTGCTACTGTTCCTGCAACTCTCGCCAAAAGTTGCTGTTCAGATTGTGTAGATTGCACTCGGTTTTGTACACCACCATATAGTGTTGTGATATTAAATCCAGGAACTACTGGTATAGGTGTGGGTAAGGGTATCGATACATCAGTAAACCAATATTTATAGGTTGACATTTTTCCAAAACCGACAGAAGCCATTAAAGGTGAAGGGAAAAGATCTCCAACACCTAAAGAAATACTACCATAAAATAAATCTCCAAAAACAGGGTCATCATTTAAAATGGCGATTACCCCTTGAAGAGAAAATGCATTGGTGTGAATGTCTAATGTGATTGTGTTGACAGCGAAGTTGTCAAATACAATTTTCTCTTGCCCAAGAGCATTAGGCTCTCTTTTGGTTTTAAACTTGACTACTGTACTCACACCAAAGCCAGAGGTCGTATCACCCAAGTTTATGCCCACACCTACGTCAAACGAAAGCTGATTTTGAGGAGTTAGGGTCATGGCAAGCGAATTCAAAGAAATCGGCAGTCCAATACAGTTGTCACTTGCCTCAGGGTTGTTCACCAATGCAAATGTTCCACTTGTAATGTATGGAGATTGTGTAACGATTTTTAGATTTTGAAACGACAATCCTGAAAACTTGGCTTTGCTGTAATCAACTGTCCAGCTCCCATTAAGGGTCATTGATGGAACAAATTTATCGTTGTCAGACACAACAGTGAAAACAGAAGAGGGAGATAGCTCTAGTGTTGATTTAAAAGCATTTAAAGAAATAGTTGAATCTGGAGATACGGAAAAGGCATAATCCAATGTATTGGTTGTGGTGTTTTGACTTACAGATGCTGTATAGCTAAATGATTGGTCATCCAACGGCGGTACTTGTATTGCTCCAGCTATAGATCCTGAGCTTACATGGTTATTTGCAATGGCGACTTGAATATTGTCAATTGAGAAGGCCCATTTACCATTCATTTCTCCATCTGAGGTTGAAAAGACATTATTCGCACCAAAGGTACCGGATAGACCCGAGTCATCAATAATAAGGTCGTTGGCATAAATTTCAGTTTGATCATCTTTCTTTGATAATTTGTTTGGAAGTGTAACAGTCGCATTTCCTGCATAAAACCCTTTCCAAGCATTAATATCATCGTTATAAGTGAGTAGGGCTTGAGGGGAGAGTGTGACACCTGAGGGTGTAGAATATTCACTGCGGTCTATCACAATATTACTTAAAGCAAAAATAAAATCCTCTGCTCCTTTTACTTTAAATGGAGTAATACTCGGAATCTGAAATACAATATTATTTAGGTCGCTGATTACGGTTTGTAATCCAGCCTTTACAGGTTCTGTAGGATTTACTGCATTGATGAGCATGTCTCCTTTAAAAACGAATTCAAGGCTCAATCCAGCCTGCTTGTAGCCATTGCAATCCCATTCAATGAAATTTTGACTATCTGCTTTAAAAACGAGGTCCGTTTTTGGACCTAAGCCAACCACTTGTTCAGAGACCAATTGTAGCCTGGCCCCATTTCCTAACAATACGCCTTGAGGATTGAATTGAATGTTTTTGGCAGCAAAGGCGATTTTTCGATCAGCACCAGGAAAATCCATGGCCATATAGACACTAAAAAAAGCACCTTGAGGCGTAAATCTAGCACTGTCTATACAAATGATATAAATGGTATTCCCTATTTCTTTTACGATTCCGATGGGTAAAGAAGCAGAGTCTTCAGGATTGAAATTATTGGCTTGAGCACCAGGATTGTTTCTGATCTCTTCATCCAAAGAAAGTATTCTATTGTATAGCGCACTTACACCAGAGCTATCCATTGGGATCGTGTCATTATTACTTGTATTTCCAGTTTGAGCAAAGCTGCTCAGCGAGGAAAAGGAAATAAGAAACGTGAGTAAGAGTTTCATGGCGCCAAAGATAGAAAAATAAGACGTTTAATGTCATACCGTTAAATAAGTAATTCTACCGTTAAATAATGGTGACGTATGAAACTTACTATTAACAATTATTCCTACTGAATTTTATTTACTTTTGTCTCACTCAATCAAATAAAAAATGAAAATCTTTCTGTCCTTCATTATGTTTTTTTTTCTATTGGGTAATGTGCATGGACAAACCTTAAGTAATGTTACCCTTGATCTGAATCCTGGTGGGGAGGTATATGATGTGGCCTATGATTCATTTCGAGACCTATATATTGTTGTTGGAGATTTTACTTCGATTCAGGGACAGGCGAGAAGTAATTTTGCCATTATTGATGCGTCCACATTGCAGGTTACGAATGAAAA
>JBELDA010000089.1:0-5597 GCA_042094515.1 Crocinitomicaceae bacterium | reverse complement strand
GTTTTTTTATGCTCGAAAATTTAGAATCAACCTCAATAATTTGTGTATTTTTAATCTCAACGAATAAACGTAATACGTTTATCATATCGATAAACTAAACTATAAGCGATGACGAAAATACTTGATTCCTTCGAGCAACAGAAAAAGGTAGAGATAGAAGAACTCATTTCAACATGCAGAAAGTCCCTAGAGGATCAAAATTGGGCAATAATTGAAATTGTCATGGATGATTATAGTCTCTCTGAGGAAACGAATTGTACTATAAGTTTCGAGGCATCAAATTCTTTTAGTAGAAGATGGTCTATCGAGGGAAATGTTAGTATTAATCATTGCAACACTGAATATAAGATACAGTTATATGCCAAATGCTCTAATTGGTCAAGAAATCAGCAAACTTTCCACAATGATATAAATGATCTATTCCAAGCTTTAAAATTAAGCACTTATTCAATCAAAGAACTCAAAAAAGAACCAAAAAAACCTGCTCCATCCAGAGAAAAATTATCAATAGCAGATGAAATTGAAAAGTTAGGAGAACTATTAGAGAAAAAAATTATTACTAAATCTGAATTTACTTTAGCTAAGAAGAAGCTTATAGAGTGACATAAAGTCTGGTTATAACAGCACCTAAGAAGAATAAGGACTTGATCCTTTGTAACATTAATTTTAGCAAAAAACTATCCTTATCTTTACCTAAAAAGGCCTTACTGCCTCTTAGCTAAAACGTTATGTGCAAGAAAGTATGCTAAATCTGAATAAGTTAATAATGTTAGAGAAATTTATATCTAATCCAAAGAAACTTTTCATTATTGATGGTTTAGGAGCGATCCTATCAGCTTTTTTATTGGGATATGTATTAGTTAAATTTGAAATAATATTCGGCATACCACCTAAGACTTTATATACACTTGCTGCAATGCCTATGATTATTGGTTTTTATGACTTTTATTGCATCAGAAAAAAAGATGATTTAGGCTATTTTATGAAAGGAATTGCAATTATGAACATAACATATTGTTGCATTTCAATTTTATTTGTTTTTTATCATTTGGGAACAATAACAATTTATGGATGTTCATATCTAATAATTGAAACTTTAATCATTTTAACCTTATCAAATATTGAATATAAAGTAGCTAAAGGTTTAATTAAAAAAGCCAATACATAACACTGGCCAAAGCTAATTTTCAACTAAGTTTCGACTAACTGTTAAAACCGCTTCTTTTTCCAGCTGTCAAAATTGGTGCTGATGCCCAAATAATGATTTGAACCTGCAGCAGAAACAATTAACAAACCGTAATCAAATTTGATACGCTTTAACTGGATTCCTATACCAAAGGAAAATCCTGCTAAGCCTGGCCTGTCAAGGAGCTTCATTTGTTCTCTTCTGAAATAATTAAAACCTGTTCGGAATTCTAAATTTTCAGATGCAAGTAGTTCTAGGGTGTAGGAGAAGTGACTTGCTAGATTTTTACCAAAGCCTGGACGCGCTACTGGGATCGTGTCGCCTGACAGAGCATCTATAGTAGGCTGTAGATTCGGATCTTCATATAATATTTTCCAATGGTTGAGATGGTGTCCTAAAAGTGAAATTCGAAATGGGGCATGTTTTAATCTGTAAGATATACCGGATTGAACCTCAACAGGTAATGGTGCTCTTTCTGTATTTGCATACGAAACCAATTGATAACCAATATTTTTTACAATAAATGCCGCTGATAAATTTTGATTTGGATGAGTATAGGTCGCTCCCATTGTTCCATGAATTCCGAGAGAAGAGTATACTTCCATATGAGAACCAATGAGGTTAATTCCAGCACCAATTTTTATTGTTTCCCCCACAGAATGGCTGTAATTCATGCCTACTGAATACTCAATAGCGGAAAATGAATTTGTCGAATTTCCTAGCTCATCTGTTCCCTGAAATTTCCCATAGTTTTGAAATCGTATGACTGGTGAGAAAAGCCCGTGTTTACTTTGAAAAGCGTAGCATAGCATTCCAACCTGTACACCAGAAGGCATAAGTGCCTGATTAATCTGAAGGTTTCTTACATGATTTTTATTCAAAAGCGATGGATTTTCAACGGATAAGCCAATGTCTTTATCACTAATTGTAATAAGGTTGGAACCCAGTCCGGCAGACCTTGCGGAGTATATCGAATTTAAAAACGAATAGCTATTTAGACCAAAATTATATGTCTGAGCGTTAATGGAGAATGCTGCAAAAATAATACAAAGAAATAAAGCTATTTTACACATAAAATTAAAACGTCTTAACGTAAAAATAATTGCTTTGTTTAAAATAATTACTTGATTCTTGTTATATTTTAATTTAATTACCGTTAGAAATAAAAAAAGCCTATGCAAAATTCTACATTTAACTCTATTTTATTGTTAGGTACACATGCAAATCTCTATTTTAAAGAACTGAGTAATTCATCAAATGTTACCATTAATTCGTTAAAATATAAAAAGAAAGATCCTTTTTCGGTTGACAAGCCTAATCAGTTTATTTTTAATGATATACCGATAGATTTTAATGGAAAATATAATTTATCGGAGCTGTCTTTTGCCTTGTCTATTCTTATTCGACAGGAGCCTCGATTTGAGCAATGCTTAATTATAGGGGATCCAACAGAGCTTTTATACCAGGCATTTTGTTTTGCCAAAAACAATCAGAATCCGCATTTGATTCGTCAGGAGATTCAAGTTCAACCAAAAAAATCACATGATGCATTTGTTTTTCTTTACCCAAGTGGTATGGTGGCTCATAATATTCGCAAAGAGATTTCTAGTCTGATTTATCTTCTTAAGAAGTATAAAATGAGTACTTTCTTGATTAGAGAAAATAAGGAATCAAGCGTTCAAATATTACAAAATATGTTAAAGAGAGTTGAGATAAGCTTTGATATTAATATATTAGAAGTAAACGGAATTGAAAAAATAATTTCAGATCAGACAGAGTTTACATCTTAAAAAACTATGAATTACCATCATCATCATTCTCTATTCAATGAAATCATGAATAGGTATGATTTGATGTTTGTTAGTGTAATTCGATCTCATTTCAATAATACCGAAGATCAAAAAGACACCTATCAGGAGTTTTCTATTCATTTATTCATGTTAATTGAAGCTCAGTATTCTAAATCTATTGATTTACTTCATACAGCAACCTGGTTAAAAGCGGTTGTAGCGAATTTTTGTAAATCCCAACTCAGAAAAAAAAATGCTAAAAGAAAAATAAAGTACAGTGCCGATGGTTTTATGACAACCCATTTGGAGCAATATTCCGAAGGCTTGGATGTAGATTCTCCGATATTTGATTTTTCCGGGGATGTTAATTCCTATGAAATCATGCAATCTGTACTTAAGCTGGTTTCACGACAGGAGGCCTTAATGCTAAAAATGAAGTATTACTATAATAAACCTTCGACATATATTTCTCGAAAGCTTAACGTAACTCATGTTGATGTTAAGATAGGTCGATTAAAGAAGAGGATAAAAAGATTGACAGGAATTGAAAATATTGAGGAGCTCTTAGAAAAGTATGAGAGTTGATTAAAAGTCCATATGTCTTTCTTTTTTTTCATCAAAAATATCATGAATTGTCACTAATATTCCAGTTTCCTCTACATTTCCAAAGTCTGAATTAAGTGCAGTTCCAAAAGTTTTCATGTTAGGGGAGAGGTTCATGTATATATTAATTAATGGAGGTACAAATTCAGATCGCTCTCTGACGTATGCATTTAATATTTTATAACCTTCTTTAAAATCTATATTTCTCAATACGGAAAGGCATTCCTCTTTGTTTGCATTAAAATCTAAAGGCTGATGTGGACTTAATAGATTTTCAGTGTCAGGGAAATAATAATTCATGAATTGGAGTAGAAAATTTCTAGCTTCAATATTATAATTTGGATACATAGTCACCTTACCGAAAAAGTATTTAATCTCCGGATTAAATTTAATTAAAGCACCCAGTCCGTCCCAAATATTATCTAAGGCAAATAATCCTTTTCTAGGATTTACAGATGGTTGAAAATCAGGTTGCACCCAGCTTCTACCTAATTCTATTGTATACGGTAAATACTCATCTATAAAGGTGGATGAAAAATCAAAATAATGGGTTGTAGATAGTAATATGTCACCGGTTTTTGTAATGGCGTTATTGCATTTAATGTAACGATAACCTCCAATGATTTCTTCGTCTTCTGGTGACCAAACAATAAGCTGCTCGTAGCAAATTTCATCTGTGTCGTAATGATCTAAATCTATTGAATTTCCTGTTCCTCCACCTGATGCTCGAAAGGTGAGCTCTCTCAATCTTCCAATTTCTTTTAACACATATGGTGAGTTGTGTTGATTGACTATGTATATTTCATTTTCTCCTTTCCTTGTATTTCTGATAAAGGTCTTAGAATTAAGTTCTGTTTTAATTAGCTTTCGGTTTATCGGATCAATTGTTTTCATGATAATTTTTCTTTAATCGAATAAACCTCTTTCTTAAACTCTTGTGCTGCCCTAAATTCGGGAAGCTCAGAGTGAAAATTCTTTCCTTGAATGGCTGCGCCAACATGAAAGGTTATGGTTTGATTTCGTTGCTTAAATAATTCATTTGACAGATAGAGCATTTCAACATTAGCTTTAATACCTAAAAACTTCCTTAACCTATAAAGGTTGTAAAAGAAGGGTGAGAGTTTTCCATCAATAAAGATCGGAACAACTTGTCTGTCAAGGGCTCTAGCATAAGTTACGAAGGTTTTTTTCCATTCAAGATCTCTGACCTTTCCTTCGGCTTTTCGGCTCACCAATCCAGCTGGAAAAATGCAAAGGGCATGATCCGCATCAAAGGCATTTTTAATTTGGTTCCGAACAGATACATTATTTTTCCCATGCTTATTCACTCCAACAAACAGATCTTTGAGGTTTTCTACGTTCATTAAGAGGTCATTCACAATGAACTTAATGTCTGGTCTATGATTCATAACTCCTGAAATAAACGCAATTCCATCCATTCCACCCAATGGATGGTTCATTATGAGAATAACCGGACCTTCTTTTGGGATGTGATGTATATCATTTACTTGAACTTTAATGTTGAAGTATTTCATTACTTCATCACAGAATTCTTGATTTTTCTTATGCTTATTTTCTTTCAAAAAGGAATTGATTTCTTCTTGATGAAGTATACGCTTAAGATAGCTTATCACAAACCCAGGAAGCCATTTGAGCAATTTGGGATTTTTGCTCTTTATTAATCGCTTAATGTCAATGAATTTTTCATCTGCCATATTTCGAAGGTATTTAATTATAGCAACCGATTACATCCACACGTGCAGATTTAATCCATAATAAAATGTTAGTATGTAAAATCCAGTGACAATCCATCATATGCCATGTGGACATTATGAGGTAGCTCACTTTCAATTTCAGCATGAGTGCCAAAAAGGTGTGAGATATGAGTTAAATAGGCCCGTAAAGGTTTGACTTCTTCTATGAATGCAAGTGCCTCGTCTAAATTAAAGTGTGACATATGAGGCTCTCTTCTTAAGGCGTTAATAATTAGGATATTACTTCCTTTTATTTTTTCTTTT
>JBELDA010000088.1:3930-6169 GCA_042094515.1 Crocinitomicaceae bacterium | reverse complement strand
GTGGAAGACTGGAGAGAAAACGCCTACGATTTGAGCAAATCGCCCTGTGTATTTTTGATTGGATAGTATTGGGTAAAAGGTCTTTAACTAAAGATAAATTTTCGACTTAAAAACCCATTCGACTAGATTCTGAATGATCTGGTTATTAGGTTTATCAACTTAATTGAATTATTGCAACAATTACCCACACAGCAAATGAGGTCAAAATAACAATACCAAAAGCTTTCATTACTTTTGCGAATACATACCTCCTTTTAAATTTTTTATCCCGAGCATTATTTTGAATTTTCGGAGCTATTCTGTTAACTTGAATTGAAGATAGCACTATAGAAGCTACGAAAAGAGCACAAATTGGAATTATTACTTGAAATCCAACCCAATAAATCCAACCAATAGCAGTAAGCCCCAAAACACCCAGCAGACATAATAAAGAAATCCAATGAAATAGATTAAATTTTTTCAATTCATTTGAACTTTCCTTTTTTTTGGACTTTACTCCTGTTTTTTGCTTTTTAACAGGTCTTAACTCCTTTAGTTTAATCGTCCGAGCTCTCTTTTTTTGAATTGAAACTGTAGGATTAATCGTCTGATTTATATTAAAATCAGGAGGCTGTACCATTTCATGTTCTACATCTTCAAATGACAAACTAGAGTAATCAACCCAATCCATCATGCTACTGAAATTGCCTGAATAATCACTTTTAAATACCTCATTTTTTGATTCTTGGATTGATCCTATATTCTTTTGAAATTGAAAGCTACAAGAGCTACAGATATGAATAAAAATGAGTCCAATTAATAAATTGATACGTATTCCCTTTAATTTGATAAATTTTTCCACTGACAAAAAATGTTTCAAACAAATTAATATCTTAAAGCTTTATCACTTTAAAATGCTTTTCAAAAGAATTGCTGAAGCACTTCACAAAATAAGTGCCCATTACATAACCATCTAAAGAGATCTTGGTTTTACCGCTACCATCCTTTGAAATTGATCCAACTTGAATCGTTCTTCCCAGATTATCATAAACTTCAATATTTACCGATTCTATTAACGCAGATATTGATTCGACTTCTATGATAAAGTTATTTTTAGTTGGATTCGGATAGACGGTTAAAAATACTTCGTCAGCATGATTATCGATGTTTGCAATAGGATTTCTTTCAACTGAAACATCATCAATAAAATAATAAACTCCTTCTGATGTTTCAGCTTGGACTTGGGACATATGAGATGTCGAAATATCATTATAAAAATTGCCGATAGTTAAATGTGTATATGCAGAGTCGGCAATGAAATTAAAATTAACAGTTTGCCATGTAGTAGACCAAATCTGACCAGAGAGCTCCAATTGAGGAACTCCTCCTATTGGTGAACCGTTCAGCTGGGTTAAAGAACCTTCAGAGAAACGGATCCCTAGACGATTACAGCTGTACCCAAAATTGTGGTTTGCTTCTCCATTTGTCACGTTAAAAGAAACGCTATAAGTGCTTCCAATTTCCATGGCAGAGGACAATTCGATAGATGGGTATTCACGGTAATTAGTACCTGGAATCGACATTGCAGCAAAGCCCATTATGGCTTGCCCTGAAAAAGGCATTACCGATGCAAAAATGTTATTTGGTAGAGCTGCCGAAAATGATCCTAAAAGATGGAAGTAATCTGGAGAACCCGATCCACTTGAATTACCCCACCCCACACAATAACCCCATTGACCCGACCCAGAAGGCAAGATCGTATAATTTTCAAAATCACCATTTGGCACAATATTTTGAGCGAAAATAAATTGGCAATTAAAAAAGAAAACTAAAACTATTCGAAAAGAAATTTTCATGTTTATGATTTTAAGTTTTAACATCTAAATTAGGTGACCCAGTATATATGTTTCTATGTACATATACACATCAAATATTCCAATACCTTAGCATAGCGAGCATGGCTGTTCTATAGTTTTACAACCTTAAAATGTTTTTCAAAGCTGTTATTAAAACACTTGATAAAATATGTTCCTGTAACATAACCATTCAAAGACACTTTCGTTTTTCCACTACCATCCTTTGAAATTGATCCGATTCGAATTGTTCTTCCCAAATTATCGTAAACTTCAATATTTACAGTTTCATTTAGCGCAGAAATAGATTCGATTTCTATGGTAAAATCATTTTTAGTGGGGTTCGGATAGATCTTGATTCCATTTGAGGATAACACTTCATCCACACTCAGTCCTTCAACTTCAAT
>JBELDA010000088.1:0-3830 GCA_042094515.1 Crocinitomicaceae bacterium | reverse complement strand
ATCACTCCATCATTAGCAATAGAAGAAGTTGTATGTGATACGTTCACAGCAGCCGTAATTCCACATCCTGTTCCATCAGGACAAAAAACTTCCAGTGCTTCGGAACCAAAATTACCATTATTGGTCACAAGAGGTACTCCTGATGAATTTAATACAGAAAAATCACCTATACCATAGTCACAACAAATTCCGTCTCCCCATGAATCGTACATATATAAAGAAAAGCATGAGCCATAATCAACACAAATATCCTCAACATATTGATCCCCATTTGGTAAAGAGCCACTGGTCACAAGTTGATTCGTTCTCTCATCAATGAGCTCCCAAGAAGTTTCATCAGGATAATTATCAGGGTTGATAATCAGTGTAATAATATCATAATCTGAATCTAAATTTGTAACCGTCGATGCTGAATTGTTCGTTAAATCACCATCTCCCTGGTTGTTGATGCTCACTAAGTTTAGTGAAATGTTATTATTGTTTTGTTGTAAGTTATTATTAATAGTTATTTCAACAGCGGCTTGTTCTTGAAAAGGAATATCAACTGTCGCATTGATTACGTCAACTACTAAACCATTAACGACAACCTCAATCGCCACATCGGTTATACTTATCTCGCCTTGATTCTTTACAATAGCTATAACTTCAACGACATCATTACAAACTACTTCAAGCTCGCCAATTGAAAGCTCTCCATCAAACGTATGAACCTTACTTAAAACTGTGTTTAAAGTATCGTTATTACCGTACCCATCATCAACCTGACTCACAATTACAGTGACATCATAATCGCCAATGGCTGAAAAGTCATGTGGTACTGAAAATTGAAAATCAGCTTCGCTAAATGGTTGAATCGTTTGTGGAATAGTCAATGTTTCTATTGATTGTCCGTCTACCACTAGCTCAATATCAAAATTACTCATATCATTTAACCCCTGATTGGCAATTGTTGCGGTGACGAGCTCATTACTACCTAGAGTGGAAGAAGACTGAGGGTCAGAAACCGCTGTAACACCCAAATCATTATTCGCTTTAATATCTGCCCAAAAGGATACCCACGGTCTTGCTTGTTTTATCGCCAATTGATCTTGTGCGGTTACCTTATATTCGATATCCATTCCAAAACCTTCAATACCCTCCACATCATAGAGCATAGCAAATTCATCATGAATCACAGAAAGGTAATCCCGCATTTGATCCAAATAAATTTGATCCATCACTAGCTCTCCAGGATTTACTAAATTGGATAAACTTAATACCAAATAGCCGCCACCTTGTGTAGGGTTCTCGTATAAAAGAATTTCTTCTGGCACCGAATTCGGATCAGGATTTGTAATTAATGACTCTCCAACTTGAGTATTTAGATAAAATGTACTGTCTGTCTCATAAATAGGATCAATACTAATTCCAACACCATTTGATTTTTCCTCTTGAAAATTGGGGTGGCAAAGTACTCCCATTGCTGCCATAAAGTGGTCAACTCGATAAAAATCTCTCTCCTCATATGCCCTAAAGTTCCACATACTGGCATAAACCTGTTTAATGGATTTGGAGATATGCCCTTCATCTAAGTGCTGGGTTTTAGATGTATATAAACCTGCTCCACTAAAACCAGGTAAATCTTCATTATTCGTACTTGATCGACATCTTACCGCCGTTCCCGTTGGGAAATCATCATGCATGACCTGTAAACTATCCATCATCCATTGCGGCATAGGAGCATCTTTGATGTCTCTTCTAAAGTCTTTTAGACGCTCTACCCGAAAGTTAATATCATTCTGAAAAGCAGGATTATCAATCATAACTTGTGCTTCTTCATAAAAATTATTGAACTGCATAAATTCGTCGTAGTAGAAGAATGGAATCCCAAATCCATCGGGTATTGTACCAGTGGGAAACCCAAATGTTCTCATGGTTGATACGTTCGAACATTTTGCTCCGAAGGCAGCTGACATTTCAAATTCTATTTCATCTAAGGGTAAAATCTCAGTGATACTTAGATCTCGAATAGGAATTTGAGGTTCCGTTGGTCTAATGTCTTCATACCAGTCATTAACTTCGGCCAAAGTGGCTTCTCGAATTTGAAACTGCTCGTTTTCAACTTTAAAATAAATATAGCTTCCAAGAAGGTTTGCTATTGAATCAATGGATAAAGGATCAGCGATGTATGCATTTGGAACATTATCTTGAATAGCCCTTAGGTTGACGTGTGACAATGGCGTTTGAATTACTGAAGTCATTATACCTCCAACCCTCGGTAATGAATTGGGCAATGCATCATAAAGAACAATATCTCTACTTCCAGGAGTCTCATTAAGGTCCTGCATATGCTTAAAGAATCCATACCCTTCTGCTTCATGAAAAGGAATGTAATTGATTTCCGCGAAAACGTCCGATTCCAACACCACATCTATTCTAGAGCCTGCAAAACCTGCCGCATAATTATTTAGATGGTTATTTTCATCCGCTTGGCCTATAAAGTGGTTCATGTTATTTTGAAGAAAAGGCATGTTGGCCGCCAATAGCTCATATGTTCTTTGTGTGGCCTCAAAATCATAGGCATCTCCAAAAGAAAAATTGAAAGAATAGGTTCCAATCACACCGTTTGGGAGAATTTCGTTGGGGTTAAATACAATCTCCCCAGAGCTATCATCTCCAACCACAGTAGCCCCAATTGAATTGAAAAAGGTGGCGTGAATTGTATAGGTATTGCTATTGATAAAATAAACCTTAGGTTCTGGCGTATCCCTATCTAAAATACCAAATTTCACATACAACTGTCCATCCAGAAATGGAGCCCAGCCCACATTATTTACTGCAGCCAAATCCATAAAAGTTGCCGCATCTGGTATTGAGGTTGCTCCATCAATAAAGGCAACAGGATCTGCAAAGTTGATGGGAGCATCTGTAGGCATATTATTAAATTCTGCAACATCATCCTCACCATCTCCATCATAATCATCCGGGTTGGCTACGTCATGTTCTGTAATAGAATAACTTGCTTCCGGATAAGCCCCAGAAGGTTCAGAGATGACCATGGTGCCATTCACCCCCATTGTCATTGAAACAGCCCAGTTAAAAGTGGGGCTATGTTGTGCATGAAGTATGTAATATTTACCTGCTTGACCCTGAATCGACAATTGTGCTTGACCAAGACTATTCACAGAGTAATTGTCAATAGTGACTTGAGTATAAGATAAATTGCAAAGACAAATGATACAAAGCAGAGATAATAAAAATTTCATAGTAGGAGATTTTGGTGTAGTTAAATCAGTGTACAAGGTACAAATGTTTAGCTTATTATTAAAACAAGTTTTAATAGTTCATTTTGAACACTTTATTTAAAAACGTTACCGATCTAAATAAAGGGGGGGGGTATATTCTCTATTCAGGATTACATATAAATGCGGTATGCAATACATGAAGTCGCCCTCTTTTATTACGAAGAACCACCTGGTATATTCGATCGTAAATATCCAAATCAAATTCTCCAATTTCCTGACCTGAAAGTAGACCGGCTAAGACCCCTGTAGTGTTGCTGTGTCCGACCACTAAGGCATTTTTCTTGCGTCGGAGAAGTAGTTTTGAAAAGTCTTCAAGTACCTCCCCATCGTATTTCTGAATATTTAGACCTTTTGATTGGGCTGTTGGTAAGGCGGTGTTTTTGGTACGGATATAATCTGTACTGTATATGACTTCAATGGGGACATCTTTTAAAAAATTACTGAGACTTTCTGACCTTTTTTCACCACATGGTGTAAGTGGAGGGTCTGAGCCATACATAGAAGCCGACACCTCTTTCTCTGAATGCCTCACCAAATAAATGGTAT
>JBELDA010000087.1:0-6280 GCA_042094515.1 Crocinitomicaceae bacterium | reverse complement strand
TTTTGAATAAGCTTGTATTCAAGGCCATTACTTGCGATTTCAAATTGTTTTAATGTATCACCGATTTCAGAATCAACATTCTCATGGGAAGGTTCATTACTGGTATTGGCTTTAGAACTTTCTCTATTCGTCTCTGTCGAACAAGAAATGATACATAAAAGCAAGATGCTAGGCAGAAGTATTTTTAGAAGGATGCTCATTTTTAAATAGTTTGTTTATAGATGAATGTAATAATATTTGATGATATTTGTGTGGCTTGATAAATGCCAATTACTAAAACTAAAATTATTGCCATGAAAAACGTATTATCCTTGTTATTTATACTGCCTTTATTTATCTCTTGTGGTGGAGATGATTCTTCTAAAGAATCTACCTCTAGTCAATCTCCAAGTGAAATAATTATTTGTGAAGGAGAAAAATGCCAAGCACCAAAATGTGACGATATAGATGCTTTTTCGGCTACAGAAAAAGAAGACGGCAGATTGAATCGTAGAGAAATACCTAGAGATCATGAAGGAATGATTAAAACTTGCTATCCAAACGGAAACATTAAGATGACGGTCTCCTGGAAAAATGGTTGGAAATTTGGTGACCTATTTATGTATCGAGAAGATGGTTCTCTTGAAAAGCATGAAATATGGAGCATAGAGGACGGGAAAACGATGGGTAAGATGAGCTATTCGGAAATATTTAGGCCTGATGGTACATGTATAGGGTCTAGCAACTGGAATAATGCGGGGTTTCATGGAGAACAAATTCAGTGTGGCGAAAAAGGCGAAGTGAGAACCAAGGCTATATGGGAGAATGGCGAAATGGTTTCTTGTGAAGGTCCAGATTGCCGATAGGAACACCTTAAGCTTTATGCTAGAATTCTATTATTAAAATTCTCGATTTTAATATTTTTAGCAAAATCAATAATAAGCCTTTTTTTTAAGTTGTGTGCAACTCTATTTATTTCAAATTCGTCTAAAATTCAAATGTTCAATATGAAAACAGCTTATTTATTATTCTTTATTCTTTTTCTATCTTCTTTTGGTTTCACTCAAAAGAAGGCTCCCGAATGTGATAAGATTGATGCCCTTGGGGTTAATTATATTGATGACATTCCTGAAGGGTACACAGGTAAGATCAAAGTATGCTATGAAACAGGAGAGCTCAGTGCGGTATTAACTTTGGATAGTGGATTGACTGATGGTGTTTCTAAACAGTGGTTCAAGAATGGTCAGGTTCGATTGGAAGAATCATTCAAAAAAGGAGTTTTAAATGGGAAAAGCAAAAGCTGGTATGAGTCCGGAAAAAAACTGGCAGAAACGATTTATATAAACGGTAAACCAGAAAATGTGTCGAAAATTTGGTATGAATCTGGTCAGCTCAAAAAAGAAATAATTTTTAAAAATGGATTAGCAAATGGAGTGCTGAGCTTTTATTATGAAAATGGCAATATGGAATATACGGTAGAGCTCATAGATGGTGTAGAGGAGGGACTAGCCAAATCTTTTTATGAAGATGGAATGAAAAGTATAGAGGTGACATACGACAAAGGCTTTGCAGTAGGAACAAGTCAGGAGTGGTATCCAAATGGTCAGCTCAAAATAGAAATTGAATATCTTAATGGCCAGCCTTCAGGATATGTTTGCTATGCTGAAGATGGAACAATGATCCAATGCGAAATGGAATAAAAGTCAATCAGCTTTTTTTGAATGGTGAATTGTCCTGATGTAATTTGATTGATTTTCGAGCCACGCGTATTCCGAAAATAATACACCCAATAAATCCAAGTACTTGAATGCCTTCTGGGATGTCAGGACTCATGAGTACAAAATCATATACACCATGAAGTGTGGCGGCATATAATAGACCTATAAGGGCATAATTTTTCTTTCCATAATATTTCTGAATGCCCATGTAGTATCCCATAATTATGGCAAAAATAGCATGCATAGGTACAGCGGTAAACATTCGGGCCCATGCAGTAAACTCTCCATATTGATAGGCATATAATATATTCTCAATGGTAGCAAATCCCATAGATACCATAACGCAATAGACGATTCCATCAAAGGGTTCATTAAAATCATCTTTGCGATAGGTGTAGTACCTTACAAAAATGAATTTACTGTACTCCTCAACTAATCCAATGCCTACAACACATGATAGTAATGAGTATAGCATAGAATTGCTTTCCGGATCCAAACCAAATACGAAAAGTCCCACAAGAGATAAAATAGTGGTAGGAATAACGCTCAATACACCAAGAATAAAGCTAATAATAAGCAGCTTTAGTGGTTCTTTTTCATGCTTGTCCTTAAAATAGATAAACATCGATATGGCAATACCAGGAGCGATAGCTAACGCAAGTAAAGATAGATTCATGCTAATTCTTTAGGGTTCATTGTTCTATGAATTTAATCTTTTTTTTGAATCCTTCTCCCATTTATGTGGATAAGCTCTTCGTTTTGACTGTTGTTGATGAAGGTGTTGATTCTGTTTTCAGATAGACCAGATAAATTCATGAGCCAAGCAACAGTTGTTTCATTTGTGCAATGTGCTAATAGATTTTCATCAATATTTTTCAGCGCTTGATTTTTTTGAATACAATGATTGCAATTACCGCAGCTTTTAGTGTCCTGTCCAAAATAATCTAAAATGGTCATTGCATTACACTCATTACCCTTGATTAATTTAACAATCGCCTTAATTTGTTCTAAATGATTCTTCTTCCTTTTCCCATATATATCAGGATGCATTAAAAATTCATCATGAGGAGGTCTTTCTTTTAAAAATGTAATGTTAGGAAGAGAAGATGCTGGAATATAATCTATAATACCTAGCTTTTGAAGTTGTAGGAGCTTCCTTTGGATACTCGTTTTTTCCTCTTTTAGAATCATTGAAATACTAGTTAAATCAATTTTTTTATACTGCTCAAAAATACCAGGATGTTTTCTGATTAAATATTGAATAATTTCCTTAAGAGTCTGATGCTCAATTTCTAAATGATGTAGCGTGTTGATTTCAACCATGATTTTTACTCTTGATGGGTGGAAAAATCCATCAGAGATAGAAAGCATTTCATTCAACTCAAGTAAACGCAATGAACTATAAACAGTCAACGTGTCAAGCTCACAACGTGTGGAAAGAGCCTTTAAATTAAGCTCGTAGACTTCATCTTTTCCAGATCCGTAGGCAATTCGTGAAAGAGTACAAATGGCGGAATAGACTTTTTTCACACTAGACACTAAAGGGTATTTTATTGCAGAAATTTGTTCTAGTTTATTCAGGTCTTTCTGATTGTAAAAGGCAAGAGCAATTGCTTTTTTTTGATCTCTTCCTGCGCGACCAGCTTCCTGAAAATAGGCTTCAATGGATTCACTTATTTCATAGTGAATGACAAATCGAACATTGGCTTTGTCAATTCCCATACCAAAAGCATTCGTTGCGACCATAATTTTTGAATCTTCATTCATCCACGAACTCATTGATTTTTCTCTTTCTTCTTTAGTCATTCCTCCATGGTAGGAAGCACATGAGATTTTTTCTGTGTTAAGTAATTGTGTAAGCTCCTTTACGGATTTTCTGGTTTGACAATAGACAATACCCGTGCTGTTTTTAAGAGAGGTGCAAAACTCAATTATTCTACTCTTTTTTGCTTCGGATTTAAATATGCGATAAGCAATGTTTTCCCTAATGAATGGAGCTTCATGGAGTACATGCTTTTTTAATTCAAGCTGCTTGATAATGTCTTTTTTAGTGCGTTGAGTAGCGGTTGCAGTAAACGCGGCTATAGGAATCTCAGGCTTGATCTTTCTCAATTCAGCTATTTGCTTATATGCAGGTCTGAAGTCATGACCCCATTGCGAAATACAATGGGCTTCATCAACTACGATTAAGGCAATATTCATGAGCTTGTATCTTTCAGTAAAGATTCTAGTTTGAATACGCTCAGGTGATACATATAAAAACTTATAACCTCCAAAACGCACATTATCCAATGTGTTGTCAATTTCACGATGGCTCATGCCGCTATAAAGACAGGTGGCCTTAATTCCTTTGTCGTTTAATTGGTTTACCTGGTCTTGCATTAGAGAGATAAGTGGAGATATGACAATTGTAATACCCTCTTTGACTACCCCAGGTAGCTGATAACAAAGTGATTTCCCACCACCTGTAGGCAACAGAGCGAATACATCTCGACCTTCAAGCACGTCCTTAATGATGTCTTCTTGTATAGGCCTGAAGGACTCAAATCCCCAATATTTTTTTAATATATTCTTTGTTGTATCCATTGATAATTAAAGGATTGGTCTTGAGGCACGAAATTTGTACTGTTTTTCCCTTGAAAATCCATATGTAAACACTATCTTTGCACGCGTTAAAATCTCAAATTAATGTCGACTGAAACATTTACATTTCCCATTACAAAGACCACTCACTCAAAGTTAAGTTATTTTGATTGGGACCATCTACATTTTGGAAAGGATTTTTCTGATCATATGTTTATGATGGAATATAAGGATGGAAAATGGGCTCAAGGAGAAATCTTACCTTTTGAGAATATTTCTATGCATCCTGCCATGTCTGCTATTCATTATGGTCAATCCATTTTTGAAGGAATGAAAGCCCATAGAACAAGCAATGACGATATTCTGATTTTTCGACCAGACATGAATGCAAAACGGTTTACAGAATCGGCAGAACGCATGTGTATGCCTCCTGTGAATGAAGAGTTATTCGTTGAGGCCATAAGACAATTGGTAAAGCTCGATTCAGAATGGGTTACCAAAAGAAGAGGACATTCTTTGTACATAAGGCCGTTTATGTTTGCAACGGATGAATTGGTAGGGATAAGGCCATCTGAAACCTATAAGTTTATGATCATTACTTCCCCTGTTGGTCAGTATTATTCTGATCCGTTGAATGTAAAGATTGAAACACACTACACTCGCGCAGCCTATGGTGGTGTCGGGAGAGCAAAAGCAGCGGGTAATTATGCCGCATCATTATATCCAGCAATGCTTGGAAAAAAAGAAGGTTTTCATCAGCTCGTATGGACTGATGCCAGTACCAATACTTTTATAGAGGAATCCGGTACAATGAATATTATGTTCCAAATTAATGATGTATTGATTACACCTGATGAGAATCATGATAGTATTCTTCGTGGAATAACGAAACGTTCTGTAATTGAGGTAGCAAAAAAATGGGGTATAGAGGTTGAGGAGAGAATGATTACCGTTAAAGAGGTAATTGAAGCAGCCAAAAACGGAACCCTTCAAGATGCCTTTGGTGCTGGAACAGCAGCAACAATAGCTCCAATTGCAATGATTGGACATGAGGGTGAGAAATATCACCTTCCTTCTGTTGAAAGCAGAACCTTGTCCAACAGAATCAAAACATTTTTAGCTGATCTTAAATCGGGCCGAGTGGCAGATGAGTTTGGATGGAACCTTAAGGTTTAGCTACATTAATACATACCATGATGAAAACTCTATTCCTATTACTTATGTTGGGCATATCCGAAATGGGTATATCTCAGAATTATTTGGATAAAATAGCTAAGAACTCATGTTCTTGTGTTAGTGAAACAAAAGAAATCGAGGATAAAAGTGAAAAGCAAATGGCTTTAGGGTTATGTATTCTTCAAGGTGCAGAGCCATTTAGTAAAGAATTGATGCGAGACTACGATATTGATTTTAATAATATTGATGAGGATGGAGAAAAGCTAGGTAAATTAATCGGGGTTAAAATGGTACGCTTTTGTCCCGAGGTTTTTGAAGCCATGAGCGATGAAGCTGAAGAATCGGAAGTTTTTGTGTTTGAAGGAAAAGTTTCTGGAATCAATAAAAAAGGTTTTGTTTACTTCACCATAAAGAATGATGAGGGTAGATCGTCCAAATATTATTGGTTGACCTATGTAGCTTCTGAAATTGATATTGATAACAATTTCGAGTCCTTATCGGGTAAAAATGTTCTTGTAAAGTATAGAGTTCTAGAAATATTTGATCCCAAAATCAATGAGTATCGCAATATTAATGTGCTCGTTTCATTGAATCTTTAGGGCTCATTTTTTATTTGAATTTCAAATTAATGTATACGGGCAAATGGTCAGAATAACCGCCTAGATAATTTGAGCCTCCGTATGTTCTAAAGGGTACGATATTTCCTTTGTAGGTAGACAGCATGTATTCTAGCGTTAAGATTTGTCCATCCTCTTTCTCACTTTTTAAACGTCCCTTGTTCCATCCATCAGAAATGCAGATGTGGTCTAGAATGTTCCATTCTC
>JBELDA010000086.1:0-6565 GCA_042094515.1 Crocinitomicaceae bacterium | reverse complement strand
CAAAGAAAATTCTAACCATGAAAACCTTTTTTTCATGATAAGAGGCTCAAGCCAAGCTACATGAAGAGTCGTGGTGGAAAGGCATAGTATACCAAGTGAAGCCGTGGACCATTGAATGGAGGTGTAAAAAGTCACCCAATGAGCAGCGACAACAAGGCCTACAAAAGATAAACGCCACAAGTACTTCCTATCAATCCTTAAGGATGATTTCACAAACAGCAAATAAAGCATGATCACTAGAGAGGCTATTCCCACTCGGTACCAAACAATATAAAGGGCTTCGAGATGTATGAGTTTACCTAAAATACCTGTGAATCCCCACAGGAAGATAATAAAGTGTAGTAAAAGATGGTACTTATATTTAGAAAGCACTACCTATTTCATTTTTTTCCATTCAGCAATAGACTTTTCATTCATACGAACGTAATCATCATTTCCTTTTGAAGCGGCCATTTTCATAGAAATTTGAGCAGCTTCGATGGCTTTTGAATATTCTCCATTCCAAGCTAAAATCTCTGACTGTAGCTTTGTATACCAATAAGCCGATGAACCTCTAATTTCCACCGCTTTATTAATCCAGTCCAATGCCTTCTTTTTGTCTAATTCTTGAGTGTAGTAATATTTAGCAGCGCTATAATAATCACCTCCTGATGGCCCAGACATTACATCCGATATACTCTTGTCTACTTTTGTTCTCGTATCCAACTTGAACGGCATTTTAACTTGAACCCGATCCCAACCAATGGATAAAACGGCTCCATCTGTTGATAGATTTTCAAGCGCAATGGTCATAGTTTCCATAGGATTAGAAAGCGACAAAACAGCAGGCCGAAGGGTCAAAGCAACGTTAGAATCATCCCATTGTTCAGGCGTTCCCCAATTCGAATAGTCAGTGTAGAAAACAATATCCCAGGTTTGTTTTTGTGGCTTCGCATAAATGGCATAGGTTCCTTTCTTGAGGGTGTCTGTACCAAAATACAAATCGTCTGAACAAGTAATAGTGGTATTTTTATTGGCTCCCAATCTCCACATCTCATCATACGCAACGACATTACCAAATATCTGACGGTCTCTTTTCGAGGGTCGAGAATATATAATCTCTATATCACTTAAGCCAACGCTTTGGTTAATAGTTGATACAGGGCTGAGTTGAGGGGTTTGTACCTGTGCTTTTATCGCGATATCAAAGACGAAAATTGAAATAAATAAAAACAAATAAGGGCTTAATTTCTGAAACATAATATTTTTTGTTTTAAAACGAATTACTGGTTAAAAATGTTCAACAAAAATAATCCTATAAGTATAGATATCAACAATTGATTGGTGTTAAATTCATTTTCGGAATGACAAGGGGCTATAGAATATATTATATTTACTCATGTATCCCTTTAAACATGGAGAATTTTAAGGAAAATAGAAAAGAATTAGATGAAGAATTAGAGCGTTTTATTACGCTGTTAAATCAGCTTCTTCCTCATTATCATTTTTTATTAAAGAAAAAAGACCTTAATGAAGACGAGCTCAATAAACTCGGTGAAATCGAGCACTATCTGATTGGAGTAAATTCAAAAATCATGGAAATCAAAGGAAAATTAGAGCAAGATCTTTTCGGACAATCCTTGGACACTTATTATAAGCTCAAAACCGATGCTTACGAAGGAGACCCGCAATCTAAGCTAAAACTTGAAAAAATGAGAGATACCTTTGCTGAAGCGCTTAAATCGGGTGATCTCATCAATTATAACTAAGTCATTTTCTTATAAACTTTATACTACTTTTGCACCATGGGCTTACAGGAAAAATCACGGGTACTTGTCATTGGAGGTGGAAGCTGGGCTACTGCGTTATCAAAATTAGTCAGTGAAAATACAAAAGAGCTAATTTGGTGGATGCGAAATGAGGAGAGTATAAATCACCTTGAAAAGTTTAGTCACAATCCTAAATATCTTCAATCTGCATCATTTGAGATGTCAAATATTGAGCTGAGCTCTAATTTACCCGAGCTTATTTCAAAAGCAGAAATACTTATTATTGCTATTCCGTCAGCCTTTATTCACAATACACTAAAAAATCTTCCAAATGATCTGCTAAAGGGAAAGGTCATATTCTCTGCAGTTAAGGGAATGATTCCAGAATACAATATGATTCCTGCAAGATATTTTCATAAACATTTTGAAGTACCTTATGAAAACATTGGAATTATATGTGGTCCTTGTCACGCTGAAGAAATAGCCATGGAGAGATTGTCATATCTTACAGTGGCCTGCTCAGATTCTAAAAAAGCCAATAAAATGGCCTCTTTTCTCGCATGCAGATACGTTAAAACTAAGGTTTCTGATGACTTATTTGGCACTGAATTTTCTGCCATTTTGAAGAATGTATATGCCCTTGCAGCTGGAATCACATCTGGTTTGGGTTATGGAGATAATTTTCAAGCCGTATTAATATCCAGCTCCATACGAGAGATTGAAAAGTTTATTGATGCGGTCCATCCCATACACCGCGACACCAAAACAAGTGCTTATCTAGGAGACCTGCTTGTTACAGCCTATTCTAAATTTTCTAGAAACAGATCATTTGGTTTTATGATTGGTAAGGGTTATTCGCTGAAAACTGCTCAAATGGAAATGAATATGATTGCTGAAGGCTATTATGCCGTAAATTCGTTGGCAAAGGTCAAAGATGAGTTTAAGGTTGAAATGCCTATTTTAGAGTGTGTTTATTCCATTTTATACGAGAATGCCTCAGCCAGAAAAAAAATAAAAGAACTTACGGAAATCCTTGATTAACACGTTTATAATGAGCAAAGATATTCGAGTATTTAAATTTGGAGGTGCATCGGTCAAAGATGCAGCTGCAGTATTAAATGTGGCCGATATCATTCGTAATCATAAGCATGGACATCTATTGGTAGTTGTTTCGGCTATGGGAAAAACCACCAACAAACTTGAGGCCATCTTTGAAGCCTTTCTTCAAAAAAATAAAGAAGCTTTTGATAAAGAGTCCAATGAATTAAAAAATTTTCATGTCACTATTGCAGAAGCGCTTTTTAAAGGTGCTCATTTCTCTGAGTTAAAAAAAACCATTGATGAATACTTTGAAGAAATTGGCTCTTTTTTCGATCGAAACAAAGATGAAAACATAAGCTTTTTGTATGATCAGCTCATTCCCTATGGGGAAATGCTGTCTACCAAAATCATACATCATTGTCTGCTTCATTCCGATGTTAAAAGCGCTTGGCTTGACGCCAGAAAATGTATTAAAACAGACAGTAATCATCAAAATGCAAATGTAAATTGGCCAGAAACAAGTGAAAGAATCGACAATGAAATGACCAGTCTTTTTAAGAGTAACCGGGTAGTTGTTTCTCAAGGTTTTGTCGGAAGTAACCCGGCTGAAATGACCACAACTTTAGGGCGAGAGGGGTCAGATTATTCTGCTGGAATTTTTGCTTATGCATTAAATGCACAAGAAGTCATTATTTGGAAAGATGTTCCAGGAATGCTTAATGCTGACCCAAAGTACTTTGAGGACACCATTAAACTAGAACAGATCTCATTTAAAGAAGCGATTGAGCTTTCATATTACGGCGCAAGTGTGATACATCCAAAAACCATCAAGCCTCTTCAGAATAAAAATATTCCGCTTTATGTAAAGTCCTTTATATCTCCCGAAAATAAAGGAACAATTATTCAGAAAAGGACAGAAAATGATGATGCCATTCCTTCTTTTATTTTTAAGAAGAATCAGGTTTTGTTTTCTATCATGCCCAAAGACTTTTCTTTTCTTATCGAAGAAAATCTTAGTGATATATTTTTGAAGCTTTCTCAAATTCAAGTTCAAATTAATATTATGCAGAACTCTGCATTAAGTTTTTCTTTTTTGATGGACGATAAATCAGAAATCGTGTCGAGAGTAAAAGAAGCCTTGGAAAACAGCTATGTGGTCAAATACAATACAAATCTCGAATTGGTTACCATTAGACATTATGATCAGCAAACCATTGACTTTGTTACCAAGGATAAAGAAATTCTCCTAGAACAAAAAACAAGGTCAACTGCCCGTTTTGTATTGGGACAAAAAGACGTCGCAACAAATACCTTTAAAGAGGTATAGGTATTTAAAAAGATCAAACTTATTTTTGTAGGTCATGAATGTAAGACTATCGGATTGTAAAATTGGAGAGGAAATAGAAATCTCTAAGATTGAAGACGGAGCTATTGCAACCAAGCTCATAGAAATGGGCTTAACTGAAAAGCTGATTACCCAAATTGTATTGGTAGCACCCTTAGGAGATCCAATTGCAATCGACATTAATGGATTTATATTATCTATTCGAAAATCAGAGGCGTATCATGTAATCGTAAAAAAAATTAAATCCTAGATCATATCGTTATGAAAATTGCGCTACTCGGAAATCCAAATACAGGTAAAAGCTCAGTCTTTAATCTGCTTACGGGTATGCGTCAAAAAATTGGAAACTTCGCAGGAGTAACCGTTGAGAAGAAATCTGGGTATTATACGGATGGAAACGAATCCATAGAAATTATTGACTTTCCTGGAACTTATAGCTTAAATCCGAGAAGTGTAGATGAAGAGGTGGTTTCTAAGGCTCTAAAGGATAAAAACAATCCCGATTACCCAGACCTCATCATGGCGGTTATTGATGCCTCGAGAATAGAAAACAACCTGTTTTTATTTACCCAGCTCTATGATCTTGGGCTCCCTATAGTGTTGGTCTTGAATATGTGGGATCTTGCCAAAAAGCAGGGGGTTCAGATTGACTTAGATAAATTACAGGCATGCTTCCCTGATATTACCATAATTTCTACCAATGCTAGGGTGGGAATCGGTAAAGACAGGATTATTCAAACCATCAGCAAACATAAAAAAAGAGGAAACACGCGATTCTTAATTGAGGAGGAGCTCCCTGAAGAGTCAACTCCTCATTTCGAGAGAAAACGAGTGGAGCTTAGAAAACAAAAAATTCAGGAGCTCACACCTTCTTTTGTCAAAAAAGAAAAGCTCCAAAAAACGAGCAAGCTTGATTTGTTGTTTGTTCATCCATTGTGGGGCTACCTGTTTTTCTTGATGGTTTTAATGGTGATTTTCCAGTTTATATTTTCATTTGCAAGCTACCCCATGGACTTGATTGAAAGTAGCTTCTTGACCTTATCTGAATTCACCTCAAGCACTCTTCCCCCTGGAGTCATTAATGACCTGATTAGCCAGGGCATTGTCCCAGGAATCGGAGGTGTATTCATATTCATTCCTCAAATTGCCTTACTCTTTTTCTTTATCGCCATTTTGGAAGAGACAGGATACCTGTCACGCGTTGTCTTTATTATGGATCGCATCATGAGGCCTTTGGGTTTGAATGGCAAAAGCATTGTTCCCTTGATTTCAAGCTTGGCCTGTGCAATTCCTGGAGTAATGTCTACAAGAACCATATCAAACTGGAAAGAAAGACTCATCACCATTTTGATTGCACCTCTTATGAGCTGTAGCGCCCGAATTCCCGTTTACACCCTGCTTATTGCCCTGGTCATTCCAGAGGGGTATGTAATGGGTTTCATTAATATACAGGGATTGGTGTTGTTTGGTCTTTATCTCCTCGGCATTATTGGCGCCTTGCTTACCGCTTTTATTCTAAAGCTGCTCATCAAAAATAAATCCAAAGGTTTTCTCTTACTTGAATTGCCTAATCTTAAAGCTCCAGTGTGGAGAAACGTTGGTTTTACGGTCCTAGAAAAAATTAAAATATTTGTTTTTGATGCCGGTAAAATCATTCTTGCCATTTCGATAGTGCTTTGGTTTATGGCTTCATATGGCCCCAGTGATAAAATTGAAAAATCAAGCCAAAGCTTAATTCAAAGCACAGAATACCAAGAGGCAAATAAAGAAGACCAGCAAAGCATGAAATCATCGATAATGCTTGAAAATTCTTACATCGGTAATTTGGGAAAATTAATTGAACCCGTAATTGAGCCATTAGGTTATGACTGGAAAATGGGTATTTCTCTTATTACCTCTTTTGCTGCAAGGGAAGTTTTTGTGGGTTCCTTAAGTACAATATATGCCGTTCATGATGAAAGAGAAGAAAAGCAAAAACTAAGAGAAACGATGTCGAAAGAAAAACGAAAAGATGGAACACCAACCTATACCTTGGCATCAGGAATGTCATTAATGGTCTTTTACGTTTTTGCCATGCAGTGTATGTCAACAGTAGCCGTTGTAAAAAGAGAAACTCAATCATGGAAATGGCCCATCATTCAAATGGCCTTTATGGGTGTAATGGCATATGCCTTCGCTTTACTTACCTTTTTGATATTATCGTAATATGAACTAACTTTAGTCTATGTTCCAACAAGTTGCCCTATTTCTAATTCTATTTGCTGCTCTTTTTTATCTATTCAGGCGCGCCTATTTGAAATACATCAAGAACAAAAAATCATGTGAAAGCTGTGCTTTCCACTCTGATCCAAAAACAAGCTGATTCCTGTACGCCTCGATTTTACAAGGCTTCACAATGGAAAAATAAAGATGTATCTTTAGCCCTACGTTA
>JBELDA010000085.1:0-7113 GCA_042094515.1 Crocinitomicaceae bacterium | reverse complement strand
GAAGCAACGGAAGAAGCTCCAGAGGCGAAAGAATCTCCTGAAGAAAAAGAAGGTGATGATGACACTAAAAAGGAAGAGAAATAATCTTGGATTTTCCGAAGAAATTAACAGATGTTGATAAAAAAGGCGATGGTTTCATCGCCTTTTTTTGTGTTTTAGTGCCTTGATTTGTAGTAAGTTTCTAATTTTACAAAAAAATAAAATTGAATGTCTGAAAATCAAAATGCAGTACTTGTTCTTGAAGACGGAACTGTTTTTAAAGGAAATGCTATAGGTAAGATTGGTACTACTGTTGGAGAAATTGCCTTCAACACTGGAATGACAGGTTATCAAGAAGTATTCACGGATCCATCTTATTACGGTCAAATACTTATCATGAACACCTCGCATATTGGCAACTATGGTATTCACACTGATGAACGCGAATCTGATTCTATCAAAATTGCTGGATTAATTACCAAGAAGTTTTCCAATGGATTTTCAAGAGTTTCTGCAAAGGGTTCTCTTCAAGAATTTATGCAGGAAAACGAAACCGTAGGAATTTCTGACATTGATACGAGATCACTTGTAAGGCACATCAGAAGTAAGGGCGCAATGAATGCTATTATTTCATCAGAAATATTAGATGAAAATGAGCTGAAACAAAAAGTAAAAGAAGTGCCTAAAATGAGTGGTTTAGAGTTATCATCAAAGGTGACTACAATTGATGCGTACGAGGTAAAACCTGAAAACATTGATTATAAAGTTTCATTACTTGATTTAGGGGTAAAAAGAAACATCATTGAGTGCTTGGTCCAAAGAGGTTGTCATGTAAAGGTTTTTCCACTAAACTCTTCTTTGGAAGATTTGAGCGCATTCGAACCAGACGGCTTTATGCTTTCTAATGGACCAGGAGACCCTTCAGCTATGCCCAAGACTGCAGAGTTAGTAAAAGAAATGGTGAAATCCAATAAGCCAATTTTTGGTATCTGCCTGGGACATCAAGTACTTGGAATGAGTCAAGGATTAACCACTGAGAAAATGTTTAATGGCCATAGAGGAATCAATCATCCAATCAAAAATTTAGCCACTGGGAAAGGAGAAATCACCTCCCAAAATCATGGATTTGTGATCTCTAAAGAGAGTGCTGAAGAACATTCTGAAATAGAAATAACTCACCTGCATATTAATGACAATACCGTGGCTGGAATAAAGCTAAAAAACAAACCCGTTTTTTCAGTACAATATCATCCTGAAGCTTCAGCAGGACCGCATGACTCAAGATATCTTTTCGATGATTTCATCGAAAACATGAACAAAGAAAAAAATTAAAGCATGAGCTATATAGACCGTATTTTTGCCCGCCAAATTCTTGATTCTCGTGGAAACCCTACCGTAGAAGTTGATGTTATAACTGCCAATGGATATATTGGTAGAGCTGCCGTTCCTTCCGGTGCTTCAACAGGAATACATGAAGCCGTTGAATTGAGAGATGGGGACAAAAATATTTATTTAGGAAAGGGAGTATTAAAAGCTGTTGATAATGTAAATACAATTATCAATGATTCACTAAGAGGAATGGATATTTTTGACCAAAAAGCAATAGATACCGCTTTAATACATCTAGATGGTACAGAAAACAAGTCAAATTTGGGAGCCAATGCAATACTTGGCACCTCACTTGCGACTGCAAAAGCAGCTGCAGACGAAGCTCAGCTAAGTCTTTATCGATATATAGGAGGTGTTGGTACGTGCACAATGCCTGTTCCCATGATGAACATATTAAATGGAGGTTCTCATGCTGACAATCTAATTGACATTCAAGAATTCATGGTTATGCCATTTGGAGCCAATTCATTCTCTGAAGGACTCAGGTGGGGTACTGAAATCTTCCATCATCTAAAAGCAGTTTTAAAATCGAAAGGTATGTCTACCAATGTTGGAGATGAAGGAGGATTCGCTCCGAATTTAGGTTCAAACGAGGAAGCTATAACTGTTGTATTAGAAGCGATAGAAAAAGCAGGATTTAAACCTGGAGAAGATGTATATATTGCTTTAGATGCAGCTTCATCTGAATTTTTTAAAAATGGTAAATACTGTTTTGATTCTACTGGTGAAAAAATGACTTCAGCTGAAATGGTATCATTTTGGGTGGATTGGTGTAAAAAATATCCAATTGCCTCGATTGAAGATGGTCTGGCCGAAGATGATTGGAATGGCTGGAAAATGGCTACAGATCAGCTTGGAGAGAAGGTTCAGCTGGTTGGAGATGATTTGTTTGTAACCAATACAAAAAGACTTGAGAGGGGAATAAATGAGGGCATCGCAAACTCAATATTGGTTAAAGTAAACCAAATTGGTTCTTTGTCTGAAACAATTGATGCTGTTCAAATGGCAACAGCAAATAAATACACTTCTGTTATGAGTCACAGAAGTGGTGAAACAGAAGATAACACTATTGCCGATTTGGCAGTAGCACTGAATACCGGACAAATAAAAACAGGTTCTGCATCTCGGAGTGACCGAATGTCTAAATACAACCAATTGCTTAGAATAGAAGAAGAACTGGGTGAAAATGCTTTTTATCCTGGAAAAAAGTTCCGATATTTATAAAAACTATATTTATGAAATTCTCCATTTTATTAGTTATATCAATGCTTTTAGCTGATTTTGGGCATTCACAAGAGCTGAACAAATACTTTGGTCAAGCCGAATTTGATACTCAAGACAGCGAGCTAATTTCTAAAATGGAAAATCTCATTCGCGAACAAGCTGGAATTTGGATGGTTCGAATAGATCCTTCAAATGGTAATGTTTTAGTTTACACAACAGAACTCCCCTATTGGACAGAAGAGGAATTTATGGAGTTGTTTGGGAAAAATGCAGACAAAGTAAAATGTCCATTTATAGGTATTGTTCGCAAGGATAAAATACGTCCTTTTCCTTTCAAGGATTGTGAATGAATCAATTCAATCTTCGTGTCTACGGTTTTATCATAAATGAAAATCAAGAACTCCTTTTATCTGACGAGTATAGATATGAAACTTTTTTCACGAAATTTCCGGGAGGTGGTGTTGAATATGGTGAAGGAATAACTAATGCCTTACATCGTGAATTCAAAGAAGAATTAGATACCGAAATCGAATCTTGTCAACTCATCTACTTTAATGATTATTTCCAAGAGTCCGTTTTTATAGACGGAATACAAGTTACTTGCTTCTATTATTTAGTCAAATGTAAAAACATTCAAGATATAGGTACAAAGGGTCATTCGATTCCATTCAAAGAAGAAGGAGAAAAACAACGTTGGGTGAAAATCCAAGATTTAAAGGCAGAAAACCTAACCTTTAAAACGGACCGAATTGCATTCGAAAAACTTAAAACGTTTCTTAATTTTTAAATTTATCGGAAACTATTAAGTCTTTTGTACCATGACTCCATGAATAAAAACCTTCACCAGATTTAACACCTAGTTTACCAGCAGTTACCATATTAACCAATAAAGGACATGGTGCATATTTTGGATTACCAAACCCGTCATACAATACTTCCATAATAGCCAAACAAACGTCTAGTCCAATGAAATCAGCTAGCTGCAAAGGCCCCATAGGGTGAGCCATTCCAAGTTTCATTACCGTATCTATTTCTGATACTCCAGCAACCCCTTCGTGCAGAGTGCAAATGGCTTCATTAATCATTGGCATTAATATACGATTCGCCACAAATCCAGGATAGTCATTAACCTCAACAGGTATTTTATTAAGCTTTTTAGATAGACCCATTATGGTATCTGTCACCTCATCACTTGTTGAATACCCTCTTATTATTTCAACCAACTTCATGACAGGAACAGGATTCATAAAATGCATTCCAATAACCTTGTCTGCCCTATTAGTAACTGCAGCAATTTTTGTAATGGAAATAGATGATGTATTCGTTGCAAGGATTACATCATCAGACGTAAGTTGATCTAAGTCTTCAAATATTTTCAATTTCAGATCTATGTTTTCTGTAGCTGCCTCAATAACCAATTCGACACCACTTACTCCGTCTTTTAAATTTGATACCAATGAAATATTATGAAGAGCAGCATCTTTATCCGCTTGGCTTATCTTCTCTTTTGCCACCTGACGGTCTAGGTTTTTTGAAATTGTCGCTAAGCCTTTGTCCAAAGCACTAGTAGAAACATCAATTAGATTTACCTGGTAACCACACTGTGCAAAAACGTGAGCAATACCATTTCCCATCGTTCCCGCACCTATAACTGCAATGTTTTTCATTTTTCTATTTTTCACAAATATAAGGAGTTCAAAGATGCAAAAAGTAAAATTGTTTCAATTCCAAATCCCTATCTTTGTTTTCAATGCTTAAAAGGCTAACAAAAAGAATGTATAGCAGTGATTTTTTAAAGTCATTGACCGTATTGGTCACGGGAACTATCATTGCGCAGTCAATCGGTTACTTATTGGCACCCGTAATTACGAGAATTTATACTCCTCAAGAAATGGGTGAGTTTGCAATTTTCCAACGTATTGTTTTTTTAATAGCCACAGTGGCAACAGCAAGATACGAGCTTGCTCTACCTCTTCCCAAAAAAGATAAGGATGCATTCTATTTATTTAGATTCTCATTGAAGCTTACGATAATTACAACAGTTTCCACAGCAATTTGCGCCATCATTTATGGCTTGCTAAATAATCATGAAGTTGATTATTATATATTGACAGTAGCTGGAGTAATTTCTGTTTTCGCTTTGTCCTTTTTCAATTTGGGTACAAATTGGGCCATTAGAATGAAATCATTTAAGAGAATCTCTCTTTCAAAAATGACCAGCTCATTCAGTAATAATGGATTCCGCGTTGTTTTTGGATTATTAAACTGGGGCTATATTGGTCTTGTCATTTCATTTTTAATTAGTTATGTGGTAGGTGCTTCTCATTTTGTTCGTTCTTTTTTCAAATCTAAAAAAGCTTCAAACATTAAATTTGAAGAGAATAAGGATCTTCAAATTGCGAAAACCTACAAGGATTTCCCTCTGGCAAGTCTTCCTCACGCATTAAGTGATGTTCTAAGAGATGTACTTGTAGCATTTATCATAATTGAATTGTTCTCAGAAAGTATATTTGGGTCATTTGATCATTCTTTCCGTATGTTGCGATTGCCTATTATGATAATTGGTGCTTCTATGTCTCAAGTTTTCTTTAACCGTATTTCCGATTACAAAAAAAAAGAAATTCCTATTTATCCATTATTTAAAAAATTGCTTCTCACTTTAAGCCTCTTGTCTATTGTGCCATTTGCAATCATATTCTTATTTGGAGAGGAAATATTTGGCTTTGTCTTCGGCAGTAACTGGTATGAATCTGGAAAACTTTCAGAGATTATGGCTCCATGGCTTATGCTCAATTTTATTCTTTCACCTCTCTCTACAATTCCTTTGGTCTTCAATAAACAAAGGTCATTCTTTATTTTGGGCTTAAGTGCTTCGTTACTTCAACTCTTTGGTTTTTTATATTTACCTCAGCTATTAGTAAACGATACGGACCAGCTTTATTCTGTTTTTCAATGGGTTTCATGGTCACAAGTTGCTATTTCAATTGTCATTCTTTTTTACCTCAATAGCATTGTCAAAAAACATGATTTATTATTGAAATGATCATTGATTTTTTTGAAGAGGCTTATTCACTCATTTTGTGTTTGAATTCATAAGTTCTGATTGATTATCTTTGACTGTAGAAAATGAATTTATTTCAAACATTCAGAAATTCCAGCTTTGTTAGAAATTCGCTAACCTTAATTTTTGGCACTGCCTTAGCGCAGCTTATTCCTATACTACTCCAACCCATTCTAAGAAGATCTTATACCCCAGAACAATTTGGGTTAATCTCAGTTTACCTTACCGTTGTTGGTATATTTGCAGCTATCGCAAATTTCAAATATGAAAGTGCGGTGGTAATTCCTAAAGAAAAAAAGGATGCTGATCACCTAGTAACCATTGGTATGGTGCTGTCGTTTTTAATGAGCCTTATTCTTGTCCTTATCATGTATTTAATTGAAGATACCTGGTCAGTATTACTTAAAATAGATAAAAGCCATATCTGGATTTTTTATTTTATACCTCTTAGTGTTTTTTTGGTGAGTGGATTCAAATGTTTAAATATGTACCTCATTAGAAATAATGCATTTAAAAAATCTTCCCAAAATAAAATTTTAAGAAGGTCTACTGAAGGCGTTACACAGGCTGGAATGGGCCTTAACCATAATCCTTATGGGCTATTCAGCGGGATGATTCTAGGAGACATTGTTAACTTTTCGGCCAGCTTGTTCCAAAGTATTAAGCTCGGGTTAAGATTCAACCTGAATCATTTCAAGGAGCTAAGTGAAACGGCAAAAAAATATTGGAAATTTCCAGTTTATCATGCTGTACCATCATTATTAAACACCATATCTCTTACTTTGCCGGTTTTAATCATCAATGAATTTTATGGAGAATATCAAACGGGGCAATACGACCTTAGTAGATTAATTTTATCGCTACCAATGGCACTCATATCTATTTCCCTTTCACAGGTGTATCTTCAAAAATTAGCAGGTAAAATTCAAAAATCAGAATCCATTATCAAGCTTTTCAATAAGACTTCTCTTACTCTTTTCCTGATAAGTCTTCCGATTATTGTTATCGTTTACTTCTTTTCAGAACCTCTTTTTGAATTGTTTTTTGGTCCTCAATGGCACGATGCCGCTAAAATGACGAGCCTTCTGATTTTTTCACAGGCCTTAAAATTCATTGTATCTCCATTAAGTGCCTCTCTAGTAGCACTGAGTGATGTGAAATACAGTGCCATTTGGCAGACCATTTATTTTATACTTATCGGAAGTCTGTTTTTTATAAAGGACATTAGCCTTTATGATTTACTTACCATTTACCTGATCATTGATTTGTGTGCCTATACTGTGTATTATTTCATTATACGGTTTAGAATAATGAAATATGAATCCACAAAAAGAACATAACATGTTGAGAAGTAAGATTAACAAGCATACTATTTTCTCTTTATACCTTTTGGTATTTGTTATTATTTTGATTGGTAATACTTTTTCATTCGGTCTAAAGCATACCCCTTTATTGCTTTT
>JBELDA010000084.1:0-7387 GCA_042094515.1 Crocinitomicaceae bacterium | reverse complement strand
AGATACGTAATCATATCCGTAACATTAAGTGCTTATACGTAGATTGGGTTTATTTTAAATGTGTAATGAAACCAAATGGGGAATCCCCAGCTGGCATAGGATAGGGAGTTGTAATTATTGCCCTTTTATCATTTTTTCAATTGTACCATCAGAATATTGGTAAATAATAACTCCTGAACTGTTTTCTGTTACCTCTCTACCCATTAAATCAATTATTCTTAAAAGTTTACGATTAGAACTATTCGTTGTTTCATTTAAACCAACTTGTTCATTACAAATTTGTTCAAAGAACAACCATGCTTCTCGGCTTGCATTGATATCCATGTTACCATAGGCTCCAGGCCAATCATGCCCTCCCCCTTCAACTGTATATAACCAGACCTCAGTACATGAATTCGAAGAACCATACTTTTCAGATGTCACCGTACTGCCGTCATTGGTGTTTGTGTTCGGAAGGTTTTCAGTGCTGAGTAATTGAAGGTTAAACAAGTTGTTGAAAAATGTCATTGTTTCTGGAATACTCGGATAAGCGCCCCACCCATCATTATTATTTGGGTCTCCATCAAAATAGGTGACATTGTCTTGAGTACCATGAATTTCGAAAATGGACACCTCACTGTCTGGATCACATTCATCCATGATGTCCTGCATAATCATTCCTGAAATAGGTGCAACTGCTCTAAATGTTTCTGACGCTTCACAAGCAAGCATATAGCATAAATCACCCCCATTTGACATTCCCGTACAGAATACTTTTGTCGCATCAATGGAGTTGATGGATTGAAAGTATGCGGAAAGATTTTGAAGATACGCTACGTCATCAACCGTTTCATTGTTTTGGAAATCATAACCGACATTAAAAAAAGTATTGTCATAGCCGTCTAACGTACCTTGTGGATAACACACAGCAAATCCAAACTCATCTGCCAATTGATTAAACTCAGAATAATCCATAATACCTTGGGCCGTTCCCGTGTAACCGTGACAGACAAATACTAGGGGGCACTCAGGATCTGCACTGGAGGGGTAATAATAAATATATTCTCTCTCTATTCCGCCATCTATAATAACACCATACTCCAAAGCTTGCACACTTTGAGAAAAAAAATCGTTACTTGTATTATCATCAATTCCTTGTCCATTTACGTTGGACACCGTTACATCTAACACATATTGACCAGATTGAGAAATATTCCATAAATCCTGGTGTGTAAAATCATACGTTCCGAGTGAAGGGATGTTGAGCCCTGAAAAATTTTGAGTGTATGACATTCCACCTCCAATACTCCAGATAATATCAAATGAGGTAATGACTTCTGATCCAACATTACTGACCGTCCCAATGATAGGTATTGCCACAGGCACATTTTGATTTGTATTTACTGAAAGGCTTGTTAAAGCGGCATCCAATCCCTCAGGCTCAAACAGCAGAACATCATCAATTGCCCATCCAAACATCCAACCTCCATTGTCATTGTAATGGAAAGCAATGAGAACATTAGAATTCCCAGATAAACTACTCAAATCAAAAGATTGAGCGTCCCACGCACCATCGTCAGTTCCAGTGATTTCGAAAAGAACAGTCCATGACGCACCATTGTTCAAGGAATATTCAAGAGTTGCTGTTTCAATATCTCCACCAAAACTTCCTCCATCATAATAATTTTCAAACTGCAAAGCGATGGCGGTAGAGTTAGAGAAATCCATTACAGGCATAATGAGATAGTCCATACTTTTATCACAATCGCAGTCATCGTCATTAGTTCCGATAATATTGCCATGAGAAGCAACTGACCACCACTGGCTTTCTATTGTTTGATTGGTTCCCATATTCCATCCTCCATCACTGGCATTTGTTGTAATTGACCAACCAGCAGGTAAGTTTGCTCCTTCGAAGTCTTCGTTTATTAGGCTGTTTTGTGAATGTATTGTTCCATAAATCAATAATACACCAATCGCTAAAGCAAGATTTCTCATATTTAAAATTTATTCTAAAATAGGGTTTTTAAATCAAAAATAATGGAAGCGATGCTGGTATTATTGGCGATAAGTGCCGTCAGGTAAAATCGTAGGTAGTGAATATTGTGGATTGGTAAGAATAGAGAATACCGCGGAATCCATAGACTCAACTAGACCAGGCGTGTTGGCCTTCCATTCGTGACTGATTTCATCAAAACGACCAGGAAAGTCTTGGGCACCTAGTAATGAGGTAAGTGACCAATAGAAATATTCAGTAACCTGACATGCGTAATCACAGGTTTTGTCATTATATGAATACCATGCTCCTTCTGGATATGAAGAAGGAATGTCAGTAAAAAAGCCTCCTCTTGCAATATCCATGGCATTGGCAATTTCAGACCCTTGAGATTCACCAAAAATATTAGGGTAAACAAGTGAGTATCCTTTTGCTGTCACCAAATGTAATACCTCTTCAAGTGTTGCATCAAAAGGCAGGGTCTTGTTCCATCCTGGAAATGTTTCTGTACCATATAGATCCTGCGCTAAGTTTGGACCATAATCTCCCCTGTTTGTATTGAAAAATCGCCTTTGACGTTTGGAATTTTCTTTTCCAAAAAGGGTTAATACTGCTTTTTGTTCAAGCATTTTATCCAAAACAAGCTGATTATCCACGATTCCATCCTCATCATTATCAAGGTATTGGGCCAATACATTGGCCGCGTGTAATAAATCGTCATCTGTCACTTCACAAGTGCCATAAACTGACAAACCAAATACGAGTACTTTTTTACAAAAGACATTGTAGGCTCTTCCCGGAGAATCAGAATTGTCCTGAATACTAAAATAATTGTTTGAGGATTCTATAAATGTGCAAGTTTCGGGATTCTTGGGAGCTTTCATACAACCACTAAAAAACATTAAAATAACAACGTAATAAAGTGATTCTTTCATATAGTTCAGATTTATAAATTTAACGAGTGACCTTCAAACAAATTGCTTATCTCTTAACAAATCCGTTTTTATCCGGATAATTTATCACTCGATGACTTTAAAACGTTTTTCTGCACTTCCATCATCATACAGGTACCACAACGCGACCCCATGTTTTTCGTCAGTTTCTCTTCCCAAGTAATCCACAATTTTAATGAGTGTTTTATGTTGGGTTGGCGATTCCATGTAGCCAACAGATTGAGGACATGATTTACCGTCTAAAAAATCCCAAATCACCTGTGGCGAATAAAAATCCATATTAATGGTTCCTAAGCCACCAAGTAGTGTCTCAATACCTGGCCACTGATGTCCGCCTCCCACAACCTTAATATGCTCTAGTGATGCTCCATTACAATTTTGATAAATATATCTTTCTGGATACGAAAAATCGAAAACATTAGGATTGGGCATCGCCTGTATTTCAGGTTCCGCATCACAAGAAAGAAAATTTTTCCAAAGCGTCATTGCTTCGTCAACAGAGGCTCCCGTTGACCCTCCTCCATTATAAGGCACAATGGCATCACTTGTTCCATGAATATGAAGTACTGAAGTAGGATACAATGGGTCAAAATTCTCGTAAGTGGTGGTGGACATGTTTCCGGAAACTGTCCCAATAGCAGCAATACACATCTCAGATTCACTTGAGATTTTATGGCTCAAATATCCACCATTTGAAAAGCCTGTTAAATACCGTTTCAATGGATTAGTATTGAAGTTTGATTCGAAATAATTCAATAGCTGTTCTATAAATCCAATATCATCCACTTCAGAATTCAGCGAATTCATATCTGCATTCCAAGAATTGTTTAATCCATCGGGATAGCAAACTATAAAGTTATGATCCTCCGCAATCTCATTGAAGCCTGTAATGTCCATTATTCCATTTCCTGTTTGTGTTAGACCATGCAATACAATCAATATAGGGTATTGTGCGGATGCATCCCAGCCCGATGGGATATAGTAGGTAAAGCTACGTTCTTCACCATCGTGAATAAATGAATCTTGAGTCTGACCAAAAGAATTGATACTGATTAGAAGAAGAGGAAGAAAAATGAGTTTGTTTAGCATATTGCAAGATAACCAAAGAATTAGAATTCTCGTAAAAGAGATTTCACCAATGGACTTAATATTCATTTGAGAATTACAAATATTCAATCTTAGACTTTATTTAAAAAGTATATCCCATTCAATGTTTTCAAAACATTACATTAGCCAGAAATAACTACTTATGAAATATTTAAAAAAATTGTCCTACACCATTCTTGCCATACTACTTATATCTCAGCTCGTTGGTTGTGGGAAAGACGATGAACCCGAAAACACGGCTTTAGTTCAATGGGATATAACTATTGATGGTACGAATTATTCTTATGAAGGAACCTATACAGAAGCAGGAGACGTCTCGGATTGTCCTGCCATCTTTCAAACAAATTCAGGGATTCCAGAAGGAGGAGGTCAGATTTTGCTCATTGGTGATGACAATCTTTTTACCATTCAAATAGCGTCTTTAGATTTAACAACAACAGGAAGCTATGTTTTTGACTCAGACAGTGAAGGACTCATGTCAATTATGCACGGGATGAATTCTTACACATCAGATGAAGGAAGTGTAACTGTAAATGTAACGACCTTCCCCAATCTAGTTTGGGGAGCTACAAGTAATTTGGAATCGACAATAGCTAGAGGCGATTTTTCAGGAACCGTAATCGATGCATTTGACAATCCTCATACCATATCAGGATCTTTTGATGCGATTAGAGTTCAATAGCCGGATTTACAGCTGAAAAAAGCGACCTTTCAGGGTCGCTTTTAATCTGTTTTAATCTTTTATTATTCTGACTCTCCTCCTAATCTTGAAGCATCATATGTCGCTGAACCAAAGGCCAACATGGGATAGAATATAAATCCTAAAAATATTAATCCAACGGTATAACCAGCACTCTTGCCAAAAACTTTGCTTAGCCGGTTGGTATCAATAATAGCAATAACCAATAAAACAATGGCTCCAATTATTGGAATAACCGCACTAAAATAAAGTAACATCCACCATCCCGGTCGTTTAATGACCTGAGTGTAGACATACAAATTGTAGAATGGGATTAAAACGGCCCATCCAGGCTGCCCTGCCTTGGAAAATATCTTCCATTGAGAAGCGATTATTAAAACGAGTATTCCTATATATACAATAGCAAATACTGCAAATGCTGCACCTAATGCAGCATACAATGATTCATAAGCATCCATAATTTTATTTTTAGTAGTTACAGTAAATATAAAAAAAACTATAAAAATAGCTGCTCAAAATTGGAAGTATAAGTGAATGAAGTTACTATCTTCGAGAAAAATTATATTATGAAATATCTATTCGTGTTTTTGTTGATTGGCTTGGTTGGTTGTGACGGTGCAACATCAGAAGCATCTGCAGAAAACAAAGCTGATGCAACAAGCGAAGCAGAAGAAAGCAAAACTTCAGATGATCAAAAAATCGCTGAGAATGAATCGAAAGAGTACGCCACGGTGAAAATCGAAAACCTGGAAATAATGGCTGAAGATTTGGGGCAAATGGAATGGATTGAGGTAAATCAAAAATGTGATGAGCTAGGAGATGGATGGCGTTTGCCAACAAAAGAGGAATTGAATTTCTTGTATCAAAACAAAGAAACTATCGGAGGATTTGACAATTATGAATATTGGAGCTCTGAGCAAGAGGGAGCCCAAAACGATGCATGGGTGCAATTTTTCGGCAATGGATACCAATACACCAATGATGAAGCCGAAATACCCAATGCTAGGCTTGTTCGGGATTTAAAATGACGGAACTTTGATAAACGAACTACTGAAACAGCAATAAGAATTTAAAGCCACTTTAACGAGTGGCTTTTTTGGTTATGAATAGAAAAGAGTCATGCTGCAAAAGCGACAGAACCATTTCCATCAAAATCAAACTTCGTTTCAATATGGATCGACAAAACTCAAAAAAACTAACATTCTTGTATGAAAAAAGAGTTTTGAATTGGTCATTATGCTATTCAATTAGAATTATTTTTGTGTCGTTAGACCACTACAGTAAAAACATTCTCAATGAACATGATGCGTAAATTCGGATTTTTTATTCTTTCCCTTTTATTTTTGGGATGTGGAGCAAATGATGAAGCCATTAACGAGGTGATTAAAAAGGATTCAAGCACAATTCCCTCGACTATTACCGAATATGGCTTTGATTTAAAATCGTTTCAGCTAAAAAGAGATACTGTAAAAGCCAATTGGACCATGAGTCATATGTTCGCACCTTATGGTATTTCACAAATGGATATTAACATAGCTGCAGAAAGGGCTGCAGATTCATTAGTCGGCCTTCGATATGTGAAAGAAGGAACACCATTTATTATTTTATCGGCACTTGGAGATACTTCTGAAAACGCCAAGTATGTTATTTACCCTCAGAATATTGTAGATTTTGTGGTGTTTGATTTTAGAGATTCGGTGTCTGTTGAAAAACGTTCGAAACCGAATGAAGTAAACGAAAAAATGCTCTCTGGAGAAATTATTAAAAATTCCAACCTCACCTTCGCATTAGATCAACAGCTAAAAGACATCAATATGACCGGCGAATTGGCGGAGTATATGGCAGGTGTATTCGCATGGTCAATTGACTTCTTCCGCTTACATCCCGGAGATGAATTTAAGGTGATTTACAATGAAAAATCAGTAGAAGGAACGCCATATGCAATTGGCGGGATTCGTTCGGTCTGGTTTAAGCATCAAGGTCGAGAATTTTACGCATTCCGATATGCTTTAGATGCGGAAGGAAAACAAATGGGCTATTTTAATGAAGATGGTAAAGAAATGAGACGTCCGTTTTTAATGGCTCCGGTAAAGTATTCACGAATTAGTTCAGGTTTTAGTGGAAGACGTTTTCATCCTGTTCAGAAAAGATGGAAAGCACATTTAGGAACCGATTATGCGGCACCAACAGGAACTCCAATTGTATCGACAGCCGATGGAACCGTAATTGCGGCCTCCTACAATAGTGGCAATGGAAATTTTGTAAAAGTAAAACACAATGAAACGTATTCTACTCAGTATTTGCACATGTCTGGTTTTGCAAAAGGTATTCGCAAAGGTGTTTATGTGGTACAAGGTCAAACCATTGGTTATGTTGGAAGCACCGGTCTCGCAACGGGTCCACATGTTTGCTATCGATTCTGGAAGAATGGGAAACAGATTAATCATAGGGCTGAGAAATTTCCTTCTTCAATTCCAATGGTTGATTCCTTGTTGCCTTCATACATGAAATTCATTCAGCCCATTCGTGCAAAGATAGATGCTATGCCGATTACACCTTATGTCGTGGAGAAGGTAGACGCTCAGTAATAAAAAATTAGAGCCACTTTAACGAGTGAATTTTTTAATGGATGTTCAATCAACTAAAGATGAA
>JBELDA010000083.1:0-7418 GCA_042094515.1 Crocinitomicaceae bacterium | reverse complement strand
ACTGCTTATCGTGATCATGGACATCCAATCGCATTAGGAACAGACCCTAGAGTACTGATGGCCGAGCTCTATGGAAGAAAAACTGGATGCTCAAAAGGAAAGGGTGGTTCTATGCACTTTTTTGATAAGTCTAAAAACTTCATGGGTGGTCATGGTATTGTTGGGGCACAAATAGCCATGGGTGCAGGTGTTGCTTTTGCCGAAAAATATAAAGGAACAAAAAATGTTGCCTTTGTTTCTATGGGTGATGGAGCTGTACGTCAGGGGGCATTACACGAAACTTTCAATATGGCAATGATGTGGAAATTGCCAGTTGTTTTTATTATTGAAAATAACAATTACGCGATGGGAACTTCAGTTCAAAGAACAACGAATGTTACAGATTTATCAAAAATCGGTCTGTCATACGATATGCCATCCAAGGTGGTAAATGGAATGAAACCTGAAGATGTTCACAATGCCATTGAAGAAGCTGCAAAAAGAGCAAGAAATGATGGAGGTCCTACCCTATTAGACATAAGAACATATCGATACAAAGGTCATTCCATGTCGGATCCGCAAAAATACAGAACAAAAGATGAGGTAACCGAATGGATTGAGCAAGATCCTATACTTCATGTGTTGAATACCATTAAAGAAAACAAATGGTTAAAAGAGAATGAAATAGAAGACATCAATAATTGGGTAAAAAATGAAGTTGCAGAATCAGTCAAGTTTGCGGAAGAATCTCCTTATCCAGATGCAGCAGAATTATATGAGGATGTATATATCCAAAAGGATTATCCTTACATTAAAGAATATTAATTAATAAAGAAATTATAATGGCCGAGATTGTTTATATGCCGAAATTGAGCGATACCATGACAGAAGGTGTTGTGGCTGCTTGGAATAAAAAAGTAGGAGATGAAGTTAAAGAAGGAGATATTCTGGCAGAAATAGAAACGGACAAGGCCACAATGGAATTTGAATCCTTTTACGATGGTGTATTGTTGCATATAGGGGTTGAGGTAGGAAAAGCGGCACCAGTAAACTCTGTTCTAGCGGTAATTGGTGAGAAAGGAGATGATATTGAAAAAATATTAAGCTCAGCTGCCGTAATAGCGGATACTGCTGAAGCAAAGGAAGAACCTGAAACACCGGCTCATGCACCAGAGCCAGCACCAATTCAAACACCAGCGGCTCAAATAGAAAAGCCAACAACACAAATACAAGCACCTATTCGTGCATCAAACGAACGTGTATTGGCTTCTCCATTAGCCAAAAAACTCGCTCAAGAAAAAGGCATTGATTTAAACGCTATTCAAGGTTCTGGTGAAAATGGCAGAGTCATCAAAAGAGATATAGATCATTATATACCCTTTACTCCAGCCACTGGTAATATACAAAGAGTACCTGTTGGACAAGAATCCTATAGAGATGAAACGGTCAGCCAGATGCGTAAAACCATTGCCAAAAGACTTGCGGACAGTAAATTTTCTGCTCCTCATTTTTATCTGACACTTGACATTGATATGGACAATGCTGTATCATCCAGAAAAGTAATGAACGCTCAGGAAGGAGTTAAGGTTTCTTTTAATGACATGGTGATAAAAGCCGTTGCTTTCGCTTTAAGGCAGCATCCTAATGTGAATAGCGCCTGGATGGGTGATTTTATTCGAAGAAATGATCATGTTCATATAGGAGTTGCGGTTGCGGTTGAAGATGGTTTACTTGTACCTGTAATCAAATTTGCGGATACCAAAGGTTTAATGGAAATTTCTGCAGAAGTAAAAAGCTTCGCACAAAAAGCAAAAGATAAAAAGCTACAGCCTAGCGATTGGGAAGGGAATACATTTACCATTTCTAATTTGGGAATGTTTGGCATAGATACCTTCACTGCTATTGTCAATCCTCCTGACAGTTGCATTTTAGCTGTAGGTGGAATTAAAGAAAAAGCAGTTGTGAAAAATGGTAATTTACAACCGGGAAATGTAATGCAAGTGACACTGTCATGTGACCATCGAGTTGTAGATGGAGCTACAGGTGCCGCTTTCTTACAGACCTTTAAAAGCGCATTAGAAAACCCTTTTTCTATGCTTCTTTGATCTCGAATATTTGGCTTTATAATTTTATTGAATAATTGAAATTTATAGTATATTAGCAAAGTTAGTTCCGCTAACCGCTAAACTATATTTATGATTATAAACTCCAACCATTTTAAGCTGGCCATATTCGCCGTTTTTTCATTTTTTTCCACTCAAATTTATTCTCAGGCTGTAATTAAAGTTTCGGTCACTTCTGTTCAAGTCTCTAACAATGAGGATTGTGATGGATGGCTCTTGGGAGATAGTGATTTTGTATGGGAATATACGGCCACAGACAACACTATAGGTTATACCAATAACAATCCTGCTCTTTTTGGGGTATTTAATTTTAATTACACCAATATTGACAATAATAATGGTCCATATAACATTACTATAAATGATCAGTTTTTTGATCGCGCATATGTTTGTCCTGATGATGTTCCAACTTCGATAAATCTCGATTGGGAAGCATATGAAAATGATGATGCGGGACCTTATGATGTCTTGGGGTTCACAGATGGTGAAACGGGGTTACAAAATGTTTCAATGCCTGTACCTGGGGCAACAGGTACAGCAAACTATAATTTCACCGCCAATGGCTCAGGTGGAGGATGCGGCCAGACGTATACTATTCACCTCTCTGTTGAACGTATAGATTTTTCTCCAACTGTGATTATTTTACCCGATAATATATGTGATGCATTAGATGTTAATGTAAACACTACATACAATATTGCATTGTGCTCAAGTAATTCACTGGAGAACAATGAACCTAGAGGTGGTGATGTGGCGAATAACTCATCTTCCTCTTGGTTCAAATTCACTGCACCTGCAAGTGGAGAGGTTGAGATTACTACGGATCTAGGAGGAACTGAAATAGGAACTTATTTCCAGCTTTATCATGCAGCAGATGGAGGAGATTGTGTGACCGGTATTCAACCCATTACAGCCACCCTCGTTAAAGATAAATTTGAATACCTATCACATATAGAATTTTCAGATGGAACCGACTTTTTGGGATTGGATCCAGAGGCACAGCTTTCGTTTGACGCCTGTGACCCCTTTCCATTAATTAGCTATACTAAATTAATCGCCGGAGAAGTTTATTATGTTCAGCTCACTTCTGATAATAATAATGAATCAGGCAATGTAGAATTACGTGTGAATGACTTAGGTGGAAGTCCTGCATCTGGAGATGATATTCCTTGTTTGAGTTCTAATGTAGTCATCGGAACCAGTGCAATATCCTCATTATCGGGTGACACCCCATCTACGACTATAGATTTTGGATGTTCTTTTGACGGCGGAAATGATGCCGGAGAGACAGGAACACCACATGGAAACAACGACCCCACGAACTATCACGCTTATGATTACGATCATCCTGGATTCAATAATCCAGTAATGAACGAAAGTATCTGGTTAAAATTCATTGCTCCTAATAGCGGTAGAATCGTTTTTGAAGCAGATTATCAAAGTGTTCTTTATGGCGAGAATAATGCTTTATTTGGTTTTGATAAAAGATTTGCACCGGGCATACCATCTGATTACTCTTGTGCAAATCTTGAATACATGAATGAAGATGAAGGTGGAGTTAATGGCTTCTTTGGAGGAGACGAAAGTGCTGTTATTTCAACCCAGTGCCTGGAACCAGGTTACGATTACTACGGAATGATTGACCCTTCGGACAATCTTACTCCATTATCAACTCAAGAAATTTATGGCTGGCTGCATGATCCAAGTATTGCCGACCCATCTTTTAATTCTCCAGGTAATGACATTTTATGTCTTACTCTTCAGGATACACTTTATGAAGTACCAGTGATTTTATCGGGAACAAATCCAACCTTTCAAGCGGTATCCGGGAGCAATGTATTGGCATGCAAGGAATATCTTGCAGGAGAACCTAACGCTGCCCTTAATCAAGCAAATCGAGCAGATCAAACTGTATGGCATTATTTTACTGCACCGGCATCTGGAGCTGTAGAAATCAGTATTCGAGCATACGTTGGAATGGATACCGTAAGATACAATATCTATGAGCTGTTAAATGGAACGGAATGTTATGGTGGACTTCAACCAGCAACCTATACACAAGACGGAACACAAAGCTCCCCAATCATTACACCAGTGATTTCTGGTGCAGCAGGATATGAAGGGAATCAGGAAGCTTCATGTTGTATGGAACCAGGTACTTTATATGCCATTCAAATAGATGGAGGCTCCCCAGGAGATGAAGGACAATATATTATTGAATACATACAGGAAGTAGAAAGTAATGCTGGCGAGCCTGAAGTGACGCTAGCCAATGGGAATAATATTCAAATCACAGATCTAGATACGGCTTTCATTTGTTTTGGAGATGCATTTACACCTGCTGTAATGCTCGATGGAATTGGTGAGTCAACAGCAAGCTTTCCTGCTTGTTTGGATAGTGGATTTGTAATCCATGATTTAGAAACTCTTCCTTCTCCAGTGGCTAATAATGGGTTTGAAACTTCAATTGTTGATTTTATTCAAGGTATGGGTTCTTTTACCAATAATTCTGATGGCACTGGTGCCTCAGGAAATCCACTTTTCAATACTGTATATTATTTGTCTGCTGCTGCAGATCTTCCATTAGGATGGGGGCAATTTGTTTGCAACACCTCTACCGCGGGACCAGGAATGCCTGTCGTATACTTAGAACAGCTCGATCCTGCATACAGCTACGACAATGCCACATGTACAATCACTTTTATTGCTAACGGTGGACTCAATGGTTTTTATGGTACTTCTTATGATTTCACAATCACTGGACCTACGGGTGCTGTTGTTGAAACTGGACAAATAAATCCCGGCGCGGCTTATACCTACCTTGCTCCTATTGCTGGATTTTATACGGTAGATATCACAGATGGCGCATGCTCTACAAGCTTTACTTATGACGCATCAAACTGCAATAACCCTTGCGTTCCCGTAACCAATAGTATTAATGTAGAAATATGCGAAGGAGAAACACTTTTCTTAGAAGGAATAGATCAAACCGATGCAGGAACTTATACCGATTTATTTGTTACCTCGGCTGGATGTGATAGTACCGTAATTACAACACTCACTATTTTACCTCATGAGGAAACAAGCTTTGAATACACCATTTGTGAGGGAAGTACCGTTCAGGTAGGTACATCTGTCTATGATAGCGAAGGTGTTTATGTAGATACCTTATTCAATACCAATGGCTGTGACAGTGTTGTGAACTCTGTACTTTTTGTTCTTCCTGAAATCACCGCAAGTGACGAAGCCACCATTTGCATGGGAGGTTCTTATGATTACAATGGTACAATCTTAACTCAAGAAGGGGTTTATACCGAAACATTTACGACACCATCGGGATGCGACTCCACCGTATATCTATCTCTTTTTGTGACTGAACCTCCATACGGGTATGAGGCTGAGACCATATGCATAGATTCCATATTTATATTTGGTGGGAATGAGCTAACAGAAACTGGTATTTACTTTGATACTGTTCAAGCCGCAGACGGATGTGATTCAATTGTAAGGCTTGAGCTATCCGTAATTGATTGCTCAATTGACCTTCAAATCAGTAATATCTTAACACCAAATAACGATGGTAAGAACGATACCTGGAAGGTAAATGACCCTCCACAGATAATGGGCTGTGATGTTAAAATATTTAACCGCTGGGGAGAAGTTGTCTATGAATCTACAGATTACAATAATGAATGGGGAGGAACCAAAAACGGTGAAGATTTACCAGATGGGGTTTACTTCTATTCTATTACCTGCTCAAATGTAGAATATACTGGATCCATTAATTTATTAAGATTTAAAAAATAGAAAACCATGAAAAGAATCATCTCTATTTGTATTTGTTTTGTTTCACTGGTTTCATATAGCCAGCAAACTCCTCAACGCAACGTTTATGGATATAATAAATATTCTATTAATCCTGCCTATGCAGGTGCAACAGCTTGTACAGAAATTAGTTTTTCTCACCTCAACCAATGGGTTAAGATTGAAGGTGCACCACTTACAAGCTTATTCAGTGCTAATGGTCGCATTGGTAAATCCTTCGGACTTGGTGGACAGGTTATGGTAGACCAAATTGGAATGATACAACAGGTATCAGGACTGATCTCATTATCCTATGGCTTTAGTATTGCCAATGACCATCATATCAGAATTGGGACATCTCTGGGCTACAATCAATATCGAGTTGACCCCACATCTGCTATTGCCTTTGATCCTGATGACCCCATAATTAATGGAGGTATTCAAGCTGGAGGAACTATAAATATGGAACTGGGGCTCATGTATGCTTGGAAAGGACTAGAATTGAGTGTTGGCTCAAAACAATTTATACAATCAACTTCCAATATGCCCATTACAGGTGTTGACGGTTATGGATTGAGAAGACATTTAAACTCATTAATTGCCTACAACGTGAATTTCGGTGACAAATGGCGCTTTACCCCTTCCCTATTTGCTAAAGGAACCAACAATGGATATCAGCTCGATATGAACGCAGATGTATGCTATAAAGACTTTATATATGGAGGATTGGGATATCGCACATCAGTAGGTGTTATTGGACGATTAGGAATTCAGATTCAGGATCTTTTCTTTATAGGATATGCATATGAAGCACCTATGAGCAATATAGCTTCTTACAGCTCTGGTTCGCATGAAGTAATATTGGGTATAAAATTCTGCAAAAAAGACAAAAAAGATGAAATTCCTCCAATAGCTGAAGTGAAAAAGGAAGAGCCTGACACCACTCGAATTGAGACCCGTAAAGAACCTATTGCAACTGAACCGCCTGCAATGGATACCGTTGTCATCACAAAAATAGATACCGTTTATATCGAGGCTCCCATCGTTGAAGTAAAAGAGGAAAAAATTGAGGAAGTCATAGAGGTAAAACCAACCTTTAAGCCGATTGATAAAGACATTTTATTTGAATTTGACAAATCAATTGTAAAAAGAGAATCTTTTGTTGAACTAGAGTCTATTATCAATATTTTGAATTCAAGGCCTAATATGAAAATCTCATTGAAAGGACATACAGATTCACAGGGCTCAGATGCCTACAATATAAACCTTTCCAAAAATAGAGTTTCTGCCGTACGTGAATTTTTAATTTCAAATGGAATTGACGACAATCGTATTTTGATCGAGGCTCTTGGAGAAAAGGTTCCAGTGGCGGAAAACAACTCAGAAGCAGGCCGAAAGAAAAACCGTCGTGTAGAAGTTCGTTTTATAGAGAAATAAAAGCTCAAACGCTACAGCCCAATATTTAAAAGGCTTCACAATGGAAAAATAAAGATGTATCTTTAGCCCTACGTT
>JBELDA010000082.1:0-7973 GCA_042094515.1 Crocinitomicaceae bacterium | reverse complement strand
TCAAAAAAAATGTGGGTTCAAAAAAAATATTGGCGGTTTAAGAAGTCATAAAATCAGCTTAACTCATCCAGAAATTGAAAATGAGCTGTTGTGCCTTTATTCAAAAAAAATACCCTCAAAGTATTGTAATACTTATAATAAGCTACCTGGACTCCCTACGGTCTATTATCTAATTTCAGAAGATGGATTATATAGGTATCAGTTGGAATCTTATCATTCATATTCACCTCCCCTCACAATGTTTATGATTCCTGAGGATTATGAAATTGTAAGTATGGACGAATTTATCGAAAAGATGAATTCCGAAGAGTAAAGAATGCATTTATAGGCGCTTTACATAACTAACATATCAGTGTTTAAAGATGAGCTAGACGCACTTAATTTCAAGGATACTTAAAGTTATATTCGTAAGATATTCATAGGTGAATGGAAGAGAACGAATTTATACCGGTAAATCAAGAAGAAAAAAGCACTCCTAAAAAGAAGAATAAAAACAAGTCTTCTAAAAAAAATAAAGGCAAAAAAGGGGGCTCTTTTTTGAATAAAATTGATTTTAATAAAGTTGCCACAGTATTTGGCTCTTTTTTCATATTGTTTTCTTTCTTTTTGACGATTGCATGCGTTTCTTATCTTTTTACATGGCAAGTGGACCAGGACAAACTGATTGATGTTTCATTCTTTGATTTCATCTTTGGAGGTGAGCAAGTTGAAATTCACAATTGGCTGGGGAAATTTGGAGCCTGGATGTCACACTTCATGATTTATGACCTTTTTGGAGTCACCTCTTTCGGCTTAAGCTTTATGCTATTTCTATTGGGAGTTAAAGTCCTGTATAAGAAAGACTTGCTGCCAATAGGTAGAACGTTTACAATTACAATTCTATACATGCTTTGGGGATCAGTGTTTTTAGCTTATTTCTCAGAAAACACGAATTTTGTCGGTGGAAGTTTTGGATTTCACATCAATCAATGGCTCACTCTAATCTTAGGTAGAATTGGGACCATTACATTAACGATGGTTGTTCTTTACATCATCACAACATTGCTTTTCAATCCTGATTACAAGGCCCTATTTAATTACTTATTCCCAAAGAAAGAAAAAGAGGAAGAGGAAGAGATTGCTGCCTCAAATGATGACAACATGCATATCATCAATCCTATTAAAGAAGAAGAAATACAGGAAGATGTCATTTCAGAAGCAGTAAACTTCAACGAAGATGAGGGAGAAAATAATGAAGAAATAAACGATGGAAGTAATGGAGAAATTATTGATGAAACAATTGTAAATCCAGACGGAGAAGAAGAAAAAGATGAATTTGAAATAGAAATACCTGAGGAAGAAGAAACCGTAGATGCAGATGAAATAGGAGAAAAAAATCTCGCCGAACAATTGGTCGAAGAGCATGGAGAATTTGATCCGAAAGCCGACCTTGAAGGATACTTGCTACCCTCCGTAGAATTGCTTAAAGAATATGGCTCAGGTGGAGTCTCTGTGAATAAAGAGGAATTGGAAAGCAATAAAGATAAAATTATTGAAACTCTTTCCAATTATAAAATTGATATTGCAAAAATTAAAGCAACTGTTGGGCCTACTGTTACGCTATATGAAATTGTACCCGCTCCTGGTGTAAGAATTTCTAAGATCAAGAATCTTGAAGATGATATCGCATTAAGCTTGAGTGCCCTTGGGATAAGAATCATTGCTCCTATTCCTGGAAAGGGTACAATAGGAATCGAGGTACCTAATTCGAGTCCTGATATGGTTAGCATGCGCTCTCTAATTGCATCTGAGAAGTTTCAAAACCATGACGGTCAGCTTTCCATTGTAATGGGTAAAACCATAACCAATGAAACCTACGTTTTTGATTTAACAAAAATGCCTCATCTTCTAGTTGCCGGTGCTACAGGTCAGGGAAAATCTGTCGGTCTCAATGCGATTCTAGTTTCCATTTTATACAAAAAGCACCCATCACAGGTAAAATTTGTTTTGGTTGACCCTAAAAAGGTGGAGCTTACCTTGTATAATAAAATTGAACGTCACTTCCTAGCTAAGCTACCCGGAGAGGAAGACGCCATAATTACTGACACCTCTAAAGTCGTGAACACTCTGAACTCTTTATGTATTGAAATGGATGACAGGTATGAGCTTTTAAAGGAAGCACAGGTCAGAACCATCAAAGAATACAACGAGAAATTTGTAAAACGAAAACTTAATCCAGAAAAGGGACATAGATACCTTCCTTACATTGTTGTTCTTATTGATGAATTTGCGGATTTAATTATGACCGCAGGAAAAGAAATAGAGCATCCTATTGCCCGTATTGCTCAACTTGCTAGAGCCATTGGAATTCATTTAATTGTAGCTACACAGCGTCCATCTGTAAATGTTATTACAGGTATGATTAAAGCCAATTTTCCTGCGAGAATTGCTTTTAGAGTGCTTTCTAAAATAGATTCTCGAACAATATTAGATGGGTCTGGTGCAGACCAGCTTATTGGTCGAGGGGACATGCTAATATCTACCGGTTCAGAGATGATTCGACTTCAATGTGGATTTGTAGACACCCCTGAAGTAGAAGATATTTGCTCATTTATAGGAGATCAAAGGGCGTATCCTGATGCATTAATACTACCTGAGTATATAGCTGAAGGAAGTGAAGGGAAGGGTGAAATGGATATGAATGAAATGGATGCCATGTTTGTTGATGCAGCGCGTATTGTAATCATTAATCAGCAAGGATCAGCGAGCCTGTTACAACGCAAATTAAAGCTGGGCTACAACAGAGCTGGACGAATTGTGGACCAACTTGAATCCATGAATATTATTGGACCCTTTCAAGGTAGTAAAGCAAGAGATGTCTTGTTTCCAGATATAGAATCCTTAGATGAGTTTTTAAGGTCAAAGGGACTTATCTAAAACCTATTCTTTTACTAAATATATCGCATTGGCAACCATCAATAGACCGTTATGCCAAAACCCTCTGAATAATGGATTGTCAATAAAATAGGTTACGCTACCATTTCCAAACTTCTCCTGCCCAGCAATTAATGCACCTCCTTGCTCGTTTATTACTTTTGAACCAACGAATCCTGATATCGGATTTGCATCATTAGAAAGCTCAAAAACAGCCATTCCAGAATTAAGACGATAATTAGATGAGCTCTGCCTTAAAGTCTGATAGGAATTATAACCAAACGATAAAGAATGCTTTTTGTCAATCTCACAATTGTATATTGCACCAGTAATCATTGAGCTTAATTCACCTCGCTCACCTATTTCTTCAAATTCATCATCTTGCTCTTTCTGTTCTATTGAGAACTCTTCATAAAAATTTTCAGCAGATTCACCAAAAAGAATAAGACGTCCTCCATTATCAACCCAAAGACTAATTGCCTTAGAAATTTCTGCGGTCAATCTACCCTCTGGTATAATTAAAACGTCAAGACTTGCCAATCCGCGATTCAAAACATCATTTGGCCTGAGCATTAGAAATGGTGTAGAAAGGCTTTTCTCAAAGAAATACCATACCTCTCCTGCATTCAATGGAGAGATTCCATCGCCAGCCAGTAAACCTATTGACGGGGCTTTAATCTCTTTGTAGGAAGAAGAACCAAAATCATTCCCCTTTTCTACATATCCCGAACTACAGGTATTAAGATCAAGCAGTAATCCTTTTGAAGCTCTAACAATAATTGAATCTATGTTTTGTTCTGTATTCTCACCTTTAACAATAACCAATGTACCTGGCTCATATCTCTCACCTTCTATCTTGAATGACTTTTCAGCATATCGAACCTTAACATTTGAAGCCAGCAGCTTCTCTAAAAACCTAGCAGACTCCATAGAATTCCATTTACAGACATAAGCAAATGATTCTTTCGAATTCAAAGATGGGTCGCGCGATGCTGGTATATTACCGTATTGTTCTCTTTCGAGATAAGAGTGAAGGCTCGTTAGACTTTCAGCAGATGTTTCTCCATTAAATGGTACTTGAGTCTCGCAGGCAATGGCATTTAAGCCAAAAGCATAAGGTAATGACCATGCGGTAATGTCATAGGTCAGTGAATCTGATAGAAAAGTTTGTGGTTCAAAAAGAACTTTAACCATTGGGCCCTTGAGCTGATCAACAGAAACAAGAAGATCATTCGATTTCACCTTGTATGTAGTCTTTTCCTGAGAGATATAGGACCATCCCTTAATCAAAGTTCCTTCCTTTGGATTCCTCACTTTAATATCATGAAGAGACAGTAGTTTGAGCAAAGAATTCATTTTAAACAAATCTCCCGAAAGCACATATGATTTGTATTTGTAAGCCCTGTTTTTACTGAAATGTTGAAATTCTTGAATTAATCTACTACTGTTCTTAATTGAAACTTCGACTGTAGATAGGCCTGCCACAACATGATGTTCAACACGGTCATGTAAATCCAAAGTATCTCCATTATCTATAACAACACTCAAGCCTGCTCGACCACTCCCTGCTTGCTCATAGGTCATTCCAATGGCGCCATTGTACATCGGATAGGTATCGCCATAACTCGGGTAAAGCAAGTCAAAAATCTCTTTAGAAAAATAGAGCCAATTATTTGCGTCAAAGTACTTTGAATGGTTCTCCCCAATATATTCCTGAAATTCTCTTTGCCAATCGGTAATGATTTCATGATATGGTTCTGCCGCCGGAGGGAAATAATAATTTTCATTTATCCCCTGTTCATGAAAATCTACATGAACATGCGGTAACCATTGATTATATTTTTTGATTCGTTGCTGAGATTCTACCTGAGTTAACCAAGCCCAATCCCGATTCAAATCAAATAAATAGTGATTTAACCGCCCTCCCGGCCATGGCTCACTGTGTTCTAATGAATTTATATCTGGGTTTTTTAAATCAGATGAATACTGCTTGAAAAAGTTCACATAACGGTCTCTTCCATCTGGATTCAAGCAAGGGTCAATAATCACCAATACATTTTCTAGCCATTCTTTTTTATCTCTAAGCAAAATTAAGGCAGTTTTCATGGCTGCCTCCGTGCCAGAGCTTTCGTTTCCGTGAACATTATAGCTCAACCAAACAATTGGAGTTTTTTCAGATTCAATTTCATTATGAAAATGTAAGTAACGGAGTTTACCTAAGTTTTCTATTGTAGACTTACTGCCTATATACATAAGCTGCAGCAATCTTCCCTCATTGGTTTTTCCATAAGGCTCCAAAAGAGAATTTTCGGGATATGCTGCGTTAAGTTCCTCAAAAAAATCCACCACCTGTGAATGCCTAGAAAAATCAGATCCAATTTCGTGACCTAATATGGCTTTAGCAGAAAAGTCTTTTTGTGAAAAAGTAAACGTCGATATAACGACCGATAAGAGTAGAAAAAAAGTCTTCATAAAATATTTTATTGAACATAAATGTACGCAATATACAAGATGAAATTCTTATTCTGAAGCATCAAGTTGTTGCATATTCACAAGCTTCGAGTACATACCCCCTTTAGACATCAGCTCTTTATGCTTTCCAAATTCTGCAATTTTACCCTTATCCAAGACCAGTATTTGATCTGCCTTTTTGACTGTTGACAGACGATGAGCAATTACGATGGAGGTTCTTCCTTCCATTAGAACTTCAAGCGCATCCTGAACAAGCTTCTCAGACTCAGAATCTAAGGCAGAAGTAGCCTCGTCCAAAATTAAAATTGTTGGGTTCTTTAGTATTGCTCGTGCAATTGCAATCCTCTGTTTCTGACCACCTGACAATTGAATACCACGATCACCAACCTCTGTTTCCATTCCATCCGGAAATGACGAAATAAAATCCCAAGTATTTGCTTTTTTCGCTGCAAGCTCAACATCTTCTTTACTCGCATCTGGGTTTCCGAATACAATGTTTTCGTATATAGAGCCTGAAAAAAGAAGCACATCTTGAGGAACATAAGCCATTTGAGCCCTTAAATATGACAAATCATAAGTCTCAATATTATTTGCATCGATTTGGATTTGGCCCTTTTGAATTTGATAAAAGTTTAAAATTAAACTTGCAATAGTCGTCTTTCCTGAACCACTGGAGCCAACCAAAGCCACCTGTGCGTTCTTGTTTATCTCAAAAGAAACATTTTCCAATACAGATATATCAGGCCTTTGAGCATAAGAAAAACAAACCTGATTAAAGGATATGTTACCTGATATGCCTTTCTTCAGATTGCCATTTAATTCATCTCGTTCAGTGGAATCATTAATAATACCCATAAGGTTTTCAATGGCTCCAAATGTTTTTTGAATATTGGCATATAAATCAGGAATGGATCCTACACTAGCTCCCATCATTATCGTGAATAACACAAATTGATAAAATCCTTCACTCGATAACTCTGGATTTGGTCCTTGAGTCATAATAAGGCCTTGCCAAACAATAAAAACAATTGCACCAAATAGACAAAAAATGATGAATGACACAAAAAGTCCACGCCATATTCCACTTTTCACGTTAAGATTTCTTATTTCCTGTGTTTTCGAATGATAATTCTTAATTGCAAAATATTCAAAGGTGAATGCCTTAACGTTAGAAATACCTGAAAGTGTTTCCTCGATAATCGAATTCGATTCTGCTGCAAAATCTTGAGCTTGTTTGCTCAGCTTCCGAATAAACCGTCCGAAAACAACGGCAAGTAATGCCATAATAGGAACTGTAGCGAGCATAATCAAGGCGAGCTTCCAAGAAATAAAAAATAAGAATGCTATGCCTCCGAAAATAATGATGATCTGTCTAAAAAATTCTGCAATTGTCGTTCTTAAAGTATCTTGTATTTGAGTAATATCAGAAGAAACTCGACTTGTTAGCTCCCCCACCTTATTCACATCAAAAAAGTTCATTGACATGAAAATCATTCTTTCAAAAGCCGTATTTCGTAAATCTCTCAGGGCATTTTCGGTTACATTATTGAATATTACTACTCTCATAAAGGAAAATATAGCCTGAAAACCAAATAATATGAATAAACCATAAGCAACCTGGGTCGCATTGTCAAAATTTAAAAGACCTATATTATCGGTTGCTGAGCTTCCCATTGTAGAAGAACCAGATCCTAGAAGTTTCCCCATTAAATACGGGAACAAAAGACCTGCTGAAGAGGATAGTATTAAAAATATCCAGCCTATAAAATACAACCACAAATATGGCTTCAAGAAATACATTAAATTTCTTTTTGTTTTATTCAATTGGCTATTCCTCATTTTAGATATTGATAAACTAAATTAATTATAGAACTTTCGTGGTACAAAAATAGTGCTTTAAACGAGTATTGGTTTTTTTTAAATATTTTTATGGATAAGATTTGAATTCTATAAAAAAGTTCTATCTTTGCAGTCCTCAAATGACTAATTATTTGAATTAAAAGAGATGAAAAGAACGTTTCAACCTTCGTTAAGAAAAAGAAGAAATAAGCATGGTTTCCGTAGTAGAATGGCAACCAAGAATGGTCGTCGTGTATTAGCTACACGTCGTAGAAAAGGAAGAAAAAAGCTATCAGTTTCTGACGAAACACTTGCGAAAAGATAGATTATAAGATATTTATAAAGTATAAAACCCTCTGTTTAGAGGGTTTTTTTTATGCTTCATTTTCTAACATATGGAAAATGGAAAAGCCCTCACTTGAGGGCTTTTCCATTGTATAAAATCATGTGAAAAAGCTATACAAGCACCTTTGGTGCTGCTGCAAGTATTGATGCATCCGCCTCTTCCTTATATGTTTCAAAATTATCTACAAACTTAGATGCCAATTTAGAGGCAGTTTCATCATATGCAGCTGAATCTGCCCAGGTTTGTTTTGGGTTTAGCAATTCAGCAGGTACACCAGGACAAGAGGTTGGATAAGCCAATTCAAAAACAGGTAAAGTATTGAATTCCTCATCATCAAGTTCTCCCTCTAAGGCTGCAGTAATCATCGCTCTTGTGTAAGAGAGTTTCATTCTACTCCCCTCAC
>JBELDA010000081.1:0-8127 GCA_042094515.1 Crocinitomicaceae bacterium | reverse complement strand
GGTCATGTCATACCCGTATTCCAAATTCGATAAAAACTTCATAAGTTCTTCTTCTTGGTAGGCTGAAATGACTTCTCGACTCAATAGTTGAAGCATCAATTTTACTTGTCCTGTTCTGTAATAGGCATTAAATGTTCGGCCAATATCTCTTCCGGTTGGTAAGAGGGCTGGGTTGGTCATATCCACCTTCTTTTTAATGGGGTCTTTTTTATTTTTTGGTTTAGGAGATTCATTTTTGAAGCTCACTTCTTTTGACTGATTGTCAGTATAATTACAGGAAATAAGGATAAGAACGAAGAATAAATACTTCATACATCTTGTAGGTTTAATTGAATTCCTAGATTCAAGTTGTAATAATATAAATCTATGGGAAGGGCGCGATAATAATCAATCGTATGGTCATAATGAATATTGAACGAAATATTCTCAGTTACTTCAAAAAAGAGATCGGAATCCATAAACCATCTTGGCTTGTCAAAGTTATTGAAAGATTCATTCATTGGAAATTGAAGATAATGTGACATGGCAAAATCAATCTTTTCAGATAATTCAAAAGCCATTTTGAAATTGGTATTTAAACGAAATAATTTCCGTTGTACTTTTGTCTGATCTTGTAAGGCATCAAAACCATAGGCATCGAGTTCAGTATCCCAAAGTTCGTCCTCATAAAATGTACCAATGGCTGCATAACTATCGATATGTGTTTTTTCAAAAAGCTCAAGGCGCCCATTAATTCCTCCCAGTGCCCTCGACTTTATACCCAATATGCCATTCCATTGATACTGCAAGTATGCGTCTGGATAAAATCGACGGGTATCATTATCTCTGTACCTTGCCATAAAATATCCGTTGTTTTCAATAACGTTATTGCCATTGAAGGCCATATCTACCTGTCCAAACAACACAATCAATAAATCATTTTTGAGAAAGAAATCGAGCTCAGAGGAAGAACTTAATTCTATAAAATCATTTTGTTGTTTGTCGCTTGCAAAATCTACACCCATAACCATTCCAAAATTCTTAGGAATTGTGTCCTGCCCATTTTCTCTGTCGATATTTAATACTTGAGCATTAAGATAGGAATGCGAAAGGATAATAATTATTGAACAATAAATTAATCTCATATTATAATGCTTTTAAGCGTTCACGTACTTCTTCGATTCTTTTTTTAGTGCCTTCTTTTACAAATTTTTCCAAATCTTTTGATTCGAGCTTTTTGATGGCTTCTTGGATTTCCTTTTTAGCCTTTTTCTTATCTATAAATGAATGTGAATATGACATATTTAATTCAAGGCTTGTTTTTTTGAATCGTTGACTACTTGTTGAATCTTCAAAAAATGGATAGGCTTCCTGATACAATTCAAATGCTTTTTCATGATTATTTAGATCAGAGTAAACTCTAGCAACTTGGAAAATTGAAATTCCATGGGGAGCACCATCACTCGGATTTGAGATATTCATGGCTTTCTCTGAAAAAGATAAACTTTTCTCTAAATCATTGATTTTGTTTCTGTATCGCATCGCAATATTGTTGTACGCGCTTTTCAGTTTCCTTCTGTATTGCTCTGGTTTGTATTTATACAACTTTTCAAAGATTTGAATGTATTTTAATCTTTGATTGAACATTTCGTCATAGTTCTTTTTGTTTTCAAAATATTTTGAATAATCAATCAATATTTCGCCATAGAATTCATGGGTATTGCTTAATTCAGACTCAATGATTTGAAGATAGCGTTCGCATATTTCCCGTGTTCCTTCCATATCATCAATGGTATGCAAATAAATCAATTTTGCATTTATAAATCGTTTGATGAGCATATTGAAACTTTCTTCATCATTTCTGGCATATATAAAAGTCTCAATCGTATTTAATTTTTCTTGAGCTTCAGAAGTGTGGTCTTGAACATAATATTTACCTGCATGTGAATTCAAAATTTGTAATGTAGCCTCTACCCATTGTAAATTGGGTTGATTTGTGATTAACAAATGTTCGTGATTCTGATAAAAGTCTATTGCTCCATTTTTATCATCGACAAAATTTGAAAGTACTTCTATACGCATCAGAAACGATCGGCTGATCTGTTTCACACTTCCTTTAGAACAAGCATCCTCAAAATAATTCTTGGATAATTCATTCAAGTCGTATTTGTTTGGATTTGAATGATCCAAAATCATCCGTAGTGATACGCCTTGAAAATCAATACTTTGACTGGAATCTTTCTCCAAATGACTTTCGAGTTCCCTGATGATTTGTTCTTTTTCCTCAAAATTTGCTTGCACATTAGATACGTACAATTCAGATAATCGAATGAGGCTCACTCCTTCATGTGTTGTAAAAAGTCTTTCTATAAAGAAATTCCAATCGTCATTTGACAATAAGCTATCCCCATTTCCTTCACTCGGATTAATCCTAAGATAATACATCAGTCCAATGATTTTGAACTCTCTTTCCAATTCATCTGAGGGCTGAAAAGCCGTTAGCAGTGCACCAAGTCGTTTTAGTTCATCATACTTCGTGTCTTCATCTGCGATCTGGCCCAAAATAGATATCAAATCAGATATTTTTTGTTCACCTTTTTCTTTCATTAAGAGACAAAAGGCTTCAATTTCTTGAAATTTGCCATGGTCAATCATTCGAATTAAAAGATCAATATACAGACGTTGGGTTTTTTGACGAATGCTTGGACTTTTAATCAGGTAAATGGTTCGTCTAGCTACCATTAACAATTCTTCCAAAGTGTATAGGTGAGGATGAAGCAAACGTTCTTTTTGGATACTTAAATAACGCTTGTTGTATTCTAAAACAATTTGTTTTGTTTCAACATCTCTGGTGGTTTCGAAATAACTTTTTATTGCTGATGAAATTCTTTTATCGTTGAATTGGTATACATTGTCCTCATCAGACAAATCCGTTACTAAACCGTCCTTTTCTGCACTTTCAAGAAAAGTAAGCACAGAAAGTAGTTCGTAGTCCCAAACCTGTGCCAAAACCTCCGCATTGAACTTGTTTCCGATAATGGCAGCACTTTCCAAAAGACGTTTCCATTGACTCTCGTAGTTATCGATAATTTGATGATAAAAGCTGTCTATTTCATTGGTGTTTGGAAGATCCGAGGGAAATATTTGCCTACTCAAAAGGTATCCTTCTGGTGTGTGTATTAAAGTGCCATCGGAAATCCATTTCTCTAAAACTTTTAGAACATAGAATGGTGTAATAATTAATTGAGGTCCATCTTTCACTTGGCCATTATTGAGTTCTGAATTAATCAACTCATTAATATTGAAAGCTGATTCGTTTTGAAGCGCAAATTTATTATCGTGTTCACTGAGGTTTTGAACAAAATCATGCATATTAAAATCCTCATGAATCAATATGGTTTGGATGTCGATACCGCGTCCTTGTTTTTGAGCAGGGGCATTTAATTCTCCCAATAAATCTTGCAACTGTTGATAGTCTACACCTCGAATAGAACTTCCGTGATCACTGCGAATAGATAATAAAACAGACATGTTTTTTCTAAGGAAATTACTTCGGTTTGCAGCCTTAAGAAAACATTTCAAAAAAGCCAAGCTTTCTGCATCAATCCAATGCAAGTCCTCCATTACGAATACGCATTTCTTTCCTTTCTTTTCTAGTTTTTCAACAATTTCAATAGCCATATCAATCATTGAATTTGAGGTATTCATTTTTGCCTCACCAATAAATCCACCAACAGGAGATACTTCCTCTATTAATGATTGTATTCCGGAACCAATGGTGTCTTCCATGTGGGATGAACGGTCTGTAAAAGAGGAGACCTTGAGTAAATCTTTGAAAGCTTCTAGGAAAGGTTCAAACGAAACTGAATTTTCATCTTGTACTTCATCACAATCTCCGTAATAAATATCGTAATCAGCATCATTGAAATATTGGGGACATTCGAACTTTAGCAATCTTGTTTTTCCAATACCCATTGGCGCATTAACCATTCCGATAAACATAGAATCGGTTGTTGAGGTGTTCATTACCACATCCACTATCTTTTGTTTAGGATCCAAAACACTTTTTAAATATTCCAATTCATTCAAGAGTTCGTTTTCCATTGATGAACTCTGTGTTTTCTCATTTCTTTTATTTAATACAATACCAATAATGCGATGAATGATAACAATAGGCACAACAAAAAGCGCACAATATAAAATGGAATCTACCGACAATTCGGATAATATGTTTAGGTTCAGTAGAAATAAGGATATCGTACCTAGAAGGAGACCGAAAATGGCGTGAATTTTTATGTTTCTAAACTTCTGGTCACTTGAATATTGATAATAGGAATTGGCAAGAATATCCGCTATTGCGAAACTGATTAGAATCATAATCAAATGAGAAGACCTTGGATAAGATTCGAAATAAATCAAATAGAAGACAAAAAATGGCAGATAAGAGGCATAAATAGAAGCATTCGCAAAGTTTCGGTAACCGCGGAATGTATGAAAGCCATCAATCCCCATTCTGTTGACGATAAATAAATTAATACCGAGTGGGATTAAACTCATGCCAATAGTGAGTGCAAGCACCCAGAAGATGGAGGATGACTCCATGTAGTGATCTGGGCCTTCAGGCATCATAAAGGATACCGCATATACCATCACAAAGGATAAAATAGATGGAAGTATAAAGCTTGCAACGGTAAATGTAAATCTGTTTTTTAGCAGGTCAAAAGACTCAGAGATTGAGAATTTTCTGCGTCGCCACCAGCGGTAGATTTGCTCCTCAAAAAATGACAGGAGTGAGATGAGTAAAATGGACTCGAGTAGGAGTAGGGGAACGGAATTTGCCTTGCCAATTTTGTCCTCACAAAATCCTTTGGCAAAAATAGGTTGTCCAAATCCATCTGATGGAGAATAAGTTTGAAATGTCGTATGAACATAAAATATTTTGTCATCAATATTATCGATATCATTGGCATTAAATATGCCAATTTTATTTAAGTTTAAATCTTCACATAAGGTACGTAATAGCGAATCGTTCTTTGAGCCATTTGTTAATGATTGTGCACCTTTATCACCTAATAATTCAGCCAGGCGGTCATAAGGAATCAGATAGTGATTGGTACTTGATATAATAGTCTGACGTATGATTTCAAACATTTCATCGTCACAAACATCTCGCGTCAAAATTGAGGTAACACTAGCGTCTTTAATCGGCCCTCTTTGTATAGATGGGTATGTGGTCTCAAATAAAGTATTAAGTGCATCATCGTAGGCGTATTCGATGGCGTCGTCAGCAAAGCCCATGTATGAGGGAAAACCACTAAAAAATGGAAACAACTCTACCTTATGATTCATGTTTTGTTCGCAGGTTCCTAAGGTCAATTCAATCTTTTTTCGCTGACTTTCAAGCCATGAACGATCTGTCGAAATGGCCTCCAAAGAATCGCAATAAACCAACGCTAGATCAAGATAATATTTGCTATTATCGGTTTTTCGACTCATGTATTCGAGCGTTTCAATGTGCTGTTGAAAACGTTCTTGTTTTTCGTTGTTTTGAGAAAAGCCCCCAAAAGAAATCAATAAAAATAAAGTACCGAAGAGTTTTGATATGCTAATTTTCATGTTTTAAATGTACGTTGTTTTGTGTTATTTAAAGTTTCTTTTACTGAGAATATTTCCTTTAGATTAATTAATTTAGAAATATGAAAATTCAATTGGAGGAAATACGAAACCACGTTTTGAACGCAGAAAGCAATCCAGAACTTAAATTCTTACTGGAGTTTGAACTTCAAAAAAACATACATATTAAGGTCCCATTTTACTATGATTGTGTAAGCTCACAGTTGTTTTTAACGGCCATTAGTCTTACAACCATGAAAGTCGAAAATAGACCTTTTGAGTTTGGTGTTTTTTCAAAGAATAGTTTACTTAAGATGATAATGAAAGATCCGATTAAGGGCATGCCAGAATGGATTCCGGATTGGCACTCGGGAACTTTTGTTGAAAGTTATTCGGTAAAGAAATTCATGGAAGAAAAAGAAGTGGAAGAAACTAAAAATGCACTTCAATCCTGGTGGGATACCAATGCAGATGAGGTGCTTTCTACGATTCAAGAAAATAAAGAGGATTACAATAAAAAGTTAGAATCTGCATTTTCAAAACTTAAAATCAAGTAGCATGGGTGCTAATAAGATTGAGGTCATAGAAACCTATTGGAAATCTGTTTGTAAAATTTCTCACGCTATTGGTCGATCCTTTCCAAAGGATGACTTTAGATTTTGGGACATTGAAAATTTTGAAATAGAATATAATCACTGGGAAGACAGCAACGAATCTGGAGACCACAAGCTATGGAACGAATCCGATCTTAACGAAACTCAAGTGAATGCTTTTTTTGAATGGGCAAGTTCAGAAAATGAGGTCACAGGAGAATCCAATGGAATGGGGTATTTAAATCATAAATCGTAAGCAAAATGAAGTTGGTGGTATATGTATTGTTTGAACATGATCTTGGAAAAAAGAAAGAATACGAAGTAAGTATTGATTCGGAAGAAGTCATCAGCTTCCAAGTGCCAGACCCCATTGATTTGTCAGAACTAAACATGAAAATTCAGGATAATTTCCATTTTGTGGATGCTGTTATTGGTGAGTTGGGGATACAATATATTGACCTGCCAGACAGAGATTATTGCACACGAAGGTGCTTGGTCATTGAGGCAGGTGAAGTAAAGCTCAAGCCAAATTCAAAGGAATTTTCAAGTATTTTTTCAGATTTTTACACCGATTTATAAGTAGATTATGCCAAAAAAAATATACGTACAAGCCAAAAAAGAGATAGAAGCCCTCATGTATGAGAATATTGATTGTGTTGCCAAATTTGGCATATATGATTGGTCAGATGTTTGGGACTCATCTTTTGAAACAAAAAATATTCTAGAAGAAGGAAAAGTGATTGATTTTACCTATTCCGAAAAGGCACTTTCTCTGCAGGCAGTTCTAAATGATGCTATTGAAAAAGCATTAGAAGTGGCTAAAGCCAATAATACCCCGGAGTTTTTCGATTATTTATTGGGGGAAGTGAAGATTGCTGGGGATTTCAAAACCTATACCGAAAAACACGTTCAAACGGAAAAGAAATATTTTAATGTTTCTCAAAAAAGTAAAAAAAAGTATTATACCTCAAAATTACTTTTAAGTCTTGTGAATATTGCGCCTGAGGGTAGTCAAGCTGCTTCGCTGAGAAACACCACAAAAGAACTCACAGTACTCAGTTTTGCTGGTGTTCATAGAGGTACAAATGGCGTTCATTCTTGTGTCTTTGACTTCAAAAACATCAATAACTTTAAGTTCCTTGAAAAATTAGAAATATATTGCCCATCGGACATTTTAAATAGTGAAGAGTTAACAAAGCTAACCCATCTATCTGATTTTGGTATTGAAGGCAGTAAACTTGCCAATACTGGCATGTACAATGATACACGGATTGTTAAAAACCAATTGTTTATCAACGAAGATTTTCCGGGTCATCCTAATTTGTCTTCTTTGAAAATTTATAATACAACAAATTCGGATTTAACTTTCCTGAAAAAAATAAAGGGATTCTCGAAAATTAATATTCTTCAATGTAAAAACATTTCCAATCTTGTTGGTTTAAATGTTAAAGAAACAAGGGAATTAGCTATTCTAGGTTGTGATCAACTGAGCGATATCTCATTGCTTAAAGAAGGGGTAAAAATCGAAGATTTAAATTTAACGCTTAATTCCACAAATATAAGTTTGAGTGGGCTTGAAGAATTAAGAGCGTGTAAAAGGATGCAGTTGGGTTTTAGTAAAGAAGTAGATATATCCTTTATTGAAAGCTTAGACAGTATTGAGGAGTTAACTATTGGTGGAGGCGACTTTTCAAAAGTAAAGGACTTATCTAGGTTAAAAAAAATGAAAAATTTAAGTATTTCTGCGAATAGTCTAACTGTTTTTCCAGAGCTAGGTGATAATTTAAATTTAAAAGGATTAACTATTGAAGCTCCAAATCTAAATCAATTAAGTGGAATGTCTGATTGTATAAATCTTAAAAAAATACTTCTAAGAAACATGAAAAACCTTAGATCAATCAAGAACTTTCCAAAATTAAAAATTGTAGACTTTCACTCTGGT
>JBELDA010000080.1:0-8157 GCA_042094515.1 Crocinitomicaceae bacterium | reverse complement strand
CCCATTTTTAGAAATGCAGACATTAATAGACTTGCAAAGCATCTCAGGATGAAAGCAGGAATGTTTACTGAAAAATACTTAACGCTGGACAACGATAATGACTATGTGTTACAAAAGTCACCCTGCTCATTTTTAAATGAAGACAACACCTGCCAAGTATACGACGTTCGACCTTTAGCTTGTCGAGAATATCCACATACAGATCGAAAAAATGTAGCTCAAATTATGGATCTCACTATTAAAAATACAGAGGTCTGTCCGGCCGTGGCTCGAATTGTAAAACAAATTGTCAGTACAAATTGATTACTACAATCGGGTTATCACAGTCGATAAAAAATCATAATAATTGCGTCTAGTAGAAAAAGAATCATTACCATCACGGCAAATAAAAAAGAAAAAATCAATATTGCCGAAAGTACCAGCTGAAATAAATAAACGATATCATTATTGGTACTTACATAGTTATGTATGAAATTGGTTATGTCGTGCCATTGATTTATAAACGGGTAGTGATTAGCACCTCCGATAAAATAATCTAAAAACTTGCTGAACATAAATTAAACTTTACACTATTAAAAAAGTCCAGCTCCTGCTGGACTTTCTTCAAAGGGAAGATAAAACCTATACCTTCTTTTTCAATTGCTTGAGCTTGTCATCCTCAATTTTAGGCTCTTCCTCTTGGATTTGTACGGACTCTCCTTCTATTACTTGAGGTTCCGCAATTGAATCTTTGTCCGATACATCTTCAACAATAACATCTGGATTGTCAGAGGCAGACGTACCACCACAGCTCGCAAGCACCAATCCACAGCTTGCAATACATAAAAAAACTAACTTTTTCATTATTTTTTGATTTTAATTAACACTTAATTTCAAAGCGAAATTGATTCGTATAGTTACGAGTTAAAAGGTATTTTTAACTTTAATTATGAAATAGTAAATGATATTAACTCGCCAACATTAAGGCCACAAGTCTGTTATAATCCTGTGATTGCGTTCGACTCTATATATGTTCATCCTCTCCCCAAAAACCATCGGTTTCCGATGGAGAAATATGATTTGCTTCCTCGTCAGCTATTGCATGAAGGAACGATTGATTTGAATGATATTATTGTACCAAAACCTATAAGCCAAGACCTTATTAATGCTATACATTGTAAGGATTATTTAAATGATCTGCAAGCCTTAAAAATTTCAGCAAAACAGCAAAGACAATCAGGATTTGTACATAGCGCTCAGCTTATCCAAAGGGAGCTCACCATAATGGAAGGTACTCGCATGGTTGCTGAAAGTGCGCTGAAAGGATCTATTTCATTTAATATCGCTGGTGGAACCCACCATTCTTTTTTTAATCGAGGAGAAGGATTTTGCTTATTGAATGATCAGGTCATCGCAGCCAATTGGTTACTAAACAACACTGAGGTACAACAAATATTAATTATTGACCTAGATGTTCATCAAGGAAATGGAACAGCTGCAATGTGCAATGGTGATGAAAGAATATTCACTTTTAGCATGCACGGAAAAAACAATTATCCATTACACAAAGAAAAGTCGAATACAGACGTTGAATTGGAAAACGGAACAAAAGACCAAGAATATTTATCAAAACTCAAAACAGAGCTGAATGCAATCGGAAATACGCTGAAGCCTGATTTCATTTTTTATCAATGTGGAGTAGATGTTCTTGAAACAGATAAGCTTGGCAAGCTTTCTTTGAGTATGAACGGCTGCAAAAAAAGAGATGAAATTGTATTCGACTTTAGTAAGCAGCTAAATGTACCAATCACTTGCACCATGGGCGGTGGCTATAGTAGGGAAATTAAAACAATTATTGAGGCACATTCAAATACATTTCGAGTTGGTCTAAACTGCAGAACATAGAAATCATTTTTTTTCAGATACAAATAAGTTGTAAATTTGCGAGCAATGGCTGTTTTGTTATTTCTTAATGATATTGCGGGAAGTGAAATTCTTCTGATTTTAGTTTTTGTATTGCTATTTTTTGGATCAAAAAGCATTCCTAGTATTGCAAAAACAATGGGTAAAGCAATATATCAAATTCGAAATGCCTCAGATGACATTAAAGAGGAGATAAAGAAATCTGGAGGAGATATAAAAAAAGACCTCAACATATCTGAATTAGTTAGGGAAACTGAGGAAGAAATCAAAGCGCCAATGGATCAAATGCTCACAGATATTAAACACACCGTCAACTATGAGCCCCCCGTAAAAAAGGAGGTAAAAGTGAAAACCGGTGAAAAAGAACTGAAAGAAAATGGAACAGATTAAAGTTGGAATTATCATGGGAAGTGCTTCCGACCTACCAGTCATGAAGGACGCTAAAGAAATATTAGATTCATTTGGGATTGAATCTGAGGTTCAAATTGTATCTGCACATAGAACACCTGACAAAATGGTAAACTATGCTCAGAGCGCAGCAAAAAGAGGTATTAAGGTAATTATTGCTGGCGCTGGTGGTGCTGCACACCTTCCAGGAATGACAGCATCTATGACTACACTTCCAGTTATTGGAGTACCTATTAAATCATCCAACTCGATTGATGGCTGGGATTCCATACTAAGTATCCTTCAAATGCCTAATGGCATACCTGTAGCTACAGTTGCTCTGAATGGTGCAAAAAACGCAGGAATATTAGCCGCTCGAATTATTGGTTCAACCGACCAAAATATTGAAGAAAAGCTTGCAGATTACTCTAAAGAAATGAAGGAAAAAGTTGAAAAAAGCCAAGATCAGATTGACTAATCATAAATCAAATATTGGGCTCGAATCTTCTCAAATTCATCTAAACCCTGCTGCCAAGACTTTCTAATTTCCTCCTCATTCATTCCGGACTCAATTTGATTGAATAAGGTATCAGTTCCAGCCAATTTATTGAAAAAAGATTTCTTTGTCATCAAATCACCTTTCAGAAAGGAATATGACTTTATTATAAACTCCAGATTCAGGGCCTTTCGTTCAAAATCAATTGTCGGTTTTAATGCATTACATTTTTTATTCTTGTGCTTTGGACTAGTTGCCCCTTCCATCGATTTGGGGATGAAAGATAAACCGGTTTTAGGAAATAAAGGATGTCCATACCACTCAAATGGAGTAGACGTTCCCCTCCCCACACTGACGGATGTTGCCTCCAGAAGACATAGACTTGGGTAAAGTCTTATAGAAGCATCTGACTTTAGATTTGGTGAAGGTGGTACAGGAAGAGTGTATTTCATTTCATGATTATAATTTCCACATGGAATAACTGCTAAATCACACTGTGATGAATCTTTGAGCCAGAACTGCCCATTGATCATCTTTCCATATTCACCAATCGTCATCCCATGGACAATGGGAACGGCATGCATACCAACAAAGGATTTATATTTTAATTCTAACATGGGACCATCAACATAATCTCCATTTGGATTCGGTCGATCAAGAATGATTAAGGGGACTTTATTTTCCGCACATGCCTCCATCACATAATGCAACGTAGAGATGTAGGTGTAAAAACGAACACCTACATCTTGAATATCGAAAATAACCAGCTCCAACCCTCTTAAATCCTCACTTGTCGGTTTCTTGTGTGATCCGTATAAAGAAACTATGGGTAAACCTGTCTTGGGGTCTTTAGAATTCGATACATGTTCTCCAGCACTCGCCCTACCCCTAAATCCATGTTCTGGTGAAAAGACTTTTATAAGCTTGTAATCTAGAGACAATAAGGTATCTACAAGATGTACACCGTTTTTTAAAATTGAAGATTGATTCCCAACGACAGCAACCTTTTTGTCTTTGACGAATTCAGAAAGTAAATCAAGCTGTTCAGCTCCAACAACAATGCCGCTATCCCTCTCTTCCTGCTCAATTTGTACTGAAGTAGCTACATTTACCTTATCATTGGAGTGGCAGGAAAAAAGTAAAAACAAAAAAATAAACTCTAAGCAAAAAAGCTTTGTGTATTTTTGATACTTAAAAAACAGGTAATTGTCTTTTGAATATTTCATAGCGGATAAAATTCTTAAAAACAACAAGAAAGGTATAAAAGTTTCTAAACCTATCATGCGCATATCCATGATAAGTATTGCACTTACAATTGTTGTTAACTTAATTACCATTGCAGTAGTTACAGGATTTCAAAACGAAATCAGAAAAAAAATTGTTGGTTTCAGTGCCCCCTTGTTTATTATGAAAGATGGCAATAAAAACATTTATGAGGCCGATCCTATTCATCTCAGTCAAAAAAACCTAAAAAAAATAAGTGAAATCAATGGTGTAAAATCGATATCCCCCGTGATTTACAAACCTGCTTTAATTAGATCTGACAAATTTGTTCTTGACAATAATGGGCAAACAAAAAAAGAACCCTATAAGCAAGATGTTACGGGTGTTGTCCTTAAAGGAGTGGATAGCCAATACCCCATGGAATTTCTTAAATCTCAGCTTGTGGCTGGAATTCTCCCATCTTTTAATGGGAACAAGCAAGAAGTTGTATTATCCAAAAAAGTATGTGATGACTTAAATTTCAAAATTGGAGATGAAATAGCGATATTTTTTGTTAAAAAAAGATCCTTAATGCGTCGCTTTAAAATCATGGGAATATTTGAAACAGGAATTGAAAAAATTGACAATGAAATTATTTTTGCCTCTTTAAAAAATGTTCAAGAGCTCAATGATTTTGGTGTAACACAGGAAAATTCATTGAATTATGTTTCAGGTTTTGAGGTTCAAATTGACAATTGGAATGACCTTGAAAAACAACATGAACAAATCGCAAACATCATTGAACTAGAACCCAATGAACATACTGAACTTTTAAAGGTTGTTAATATACTAGATTCAGAAAACGAAATATTCTCATGGCTATCTTTTTTAGATACTAATGTATTGATTATAATTATTTTAATGCTTGTTATTGGAATTATAAATATAGGTTCAGTTCTCTTAGTCATGATTGTAGTAAGGTCAAACTTTATTGGCATATTAAAAGCACTCGGCGCTAACAATTGGAGCATTAGAAAAATATTTTTATTTCAAACAGCATCGTTAATTTTAAAAGGAATGCTCATTGGAAATATTATTGGTTTAGCTCTTTGCTTTTTACAATCCGAATTTCAAATTTTAAAGCTAGACGCCACAGTGTATTACCTTTCAACCGTTCCTATCGAATTGAGCATAATCAAAATTGTAATTATAAACCTAATCACGTTTGTAGTGTGTATGTTCAGCTTATTAATACCAAGTATGGTCATCTCAAGAATTTCTCCATCAAAATCTATTAAATTCAATTAGACGATGAAAAAAGTGAACCATATATCGCGCAACGAACTAAATCAATTTTCCGAAAATGATTTGGAGTTCATTTATGAGCAGGAAAAGCTGAAAGATTTTATTGGTATGCCATTTTCGGTTGAAAACATTGAAAAACAAATAATACTCAAAAAGAAGAGCTACAGGAGTGAAAACCGTGATTCCCTTGTGAAAGCACTTCAAATGCAGTATCAAACTGTTCGTAATAACGAAAAAGCGCTCAATGAAATAGAACGATTACATGAGTCCAACACCTTTACAGTAACAACCGGCCATCAGCTTTGTCTTTTAGGGGGGCCAATGTACTTTTTTTTAAAGGTGATTCATGTTATTAAGCTTACAGAAGTACTTAATAAAAAATACCCGCAATACCATTTTATTCCATTATTTTGGATGGCCTCAGAAGACCACGACAGTGATGAGATAGATCACTTGAATCTATTCAATAAAACAATAAAGTGGAAGCATCATCAGAAGGGAGCCGTTGGGAGATTCAGTTTGGACGGTCTTCAGCATGTATTTGATGAGCTTCTTAGCCTTTTCAATGAATCCCATAGACATGAACTCGATCGAGTTTTTAGCTCTTTCAATGGCGACACCTATGGAGAAGCTTTTAGGAACTGGTTAAATGAACTTTTTTCTGAAAAAGGATTAATTATTGTTGATGGTGACAATAAAGATCTAAAATCTTTATTTGGGCCAATTATGAAATCAGAGCTCACCGAAGGTTTTTCAAATGAGTTCATTCAAAAAACAAATGAAAATCTCAAAGCAATAGGAAGAAAAATACAGGTTCATTCAAGAGAAATTAATTTGTTTCACCTAACCAAGGACGGAAGATCCAGAATAACGAAAGCTGAACATCAATTTAAAATAGACCAACAAGAATATAAAGAAGAAGATCTGCTTATTCAACTTGAAAAGCATCCAAATGAGTTTTCTCCAAATGCCGTGCTTAGACCTTTATATCAGGAATATATTCTCCCGAATGTTTGCTACGTTGGAGGAATGGCAGAAATGAATTATTGGGCACAGCTAAAGAGTGTTTTTGAAAAACGAGAGATCCCCTACCCCTTACTTCAATTTCGATCTAATGTCTTATGGGTTGATAAAGGTTCACAAAAAAAAATAGAATCTCTAGGTATAGAGGTAAAAGACTTCTTTGGGGACATTCAAAAAATCATAAAAGACTTTATAAAGAATCAAGACTCCAATCCATTAAACGAAAATGAGATTGAGCAGGGCCTCATGAATCTAGAAAAGAGCTTGATGAAAGCTGTAACAAACCAGAAAAACTTACACTCCTGGATTGGTTCTGAGCTTAAAAAGATTGAAAAATCAGTTTCACAAATTAAGAGTAGAATTTTAAAGGATAAGAAAAAGTCTCATGAAGATGATTTAATGAAAATCCAAAAAATAAAAGAAACTCTATTTCCAGGAAATCAATTACAAGAAAGACATCAAAATTTATTGCACTTTTGTAATAGGAACAGCTACCATTCGATACTAAAACAGTTATATATGGCGATTGATCCTCTAAACAATGGTTTTACTATAATCTCAGAAGAAAATGAATCAAAATAATATCAGAAAAGTATTGACCAAACATACTGTCATTCCTGTCGTTAATTTTAACGACATTAATGATGTTGAAAATACAATTGATAAACTTCTGAGAAGAGATATTCATTGCATAGAGATTACCTTGAGAACTCCCTTAGCCTTTGAATGCGTTGCTTTGGCAAAAAAAATGAATATTCCTAATTTTGATGTCGGGATTGGCACAGTTGTCACTAAAGAACAAATCATTCAAGCGAAAGACCTAGGTGTGTCGTTTATGGTAAGTCCTGGTATAAATGAGAAATTAGCACCTCATTTCGAAGAAAGTAAAATCGCTTTTATTCCTGGAATTGCAACACCTAGTGAGATTATCCTTGGAAAGCAACTAAACTGGGATACTTTCAAATTTTTCCCAGCCCATTTATTCGGAGGTCTTAAATCATTGAAAACATACGGTCAGGTATTTCCAGATGTGAAATTTTGCCCGACCGGGGGTATTAATGAAGATAGTCATCAGGACTATTTAAGCCTACAGAATGTGATTTCGGTTGGAGGGTCTTGGATTATTTAAGCATGCTACTGATAAAGAAGCTGAATAAGCTCTCTATCTAATGGTGAAAAAGAATTGCTCTCTGAATACCCTTGATAAAATATACTTTCTGGATAATCGTATGTATCATTAAGAAAACCTAAGGATTGAGTTATTTCTTCTCTAATGACATGGTTTTGTCTTTTTGGACTTGAATCATGTGTATTGATGAAAATATAAGCACGTTGAATTTCTTGGTCATGAGTTTGAATATGAAAATGACCAAAAAATTGTCCTTCAAGTGTCATTCCAGACCTAGAATTCTTATTGTTCTCTTCAATAGAACCAAAATAAATAAATGAATTGGCCCTTTGGGGATTTTTAACAAGATGAATTCTACGAGGAGCGATTAACCTATTCAGTTCTTTAATCACCTTGATTGCTTCTTTTTTATTTGAGCTACTGTAATTCCCATATAAATGAATGTAGATATCCTTATCCCATTTGTAAATCGGACCTTCTGTATGTGGCCTGCGTTCAGAATAACGTAGGATTTGATTAAAATAATACGCTGTCTCTTCATCTACATGACTCAAATCTGGCAAAAATCGATCTTTTGAAATGTGCTTAGATTTGGAGCTTTCAATATTAAAAAACGAAATAAACTCATGCTTGATATATGTTCTCAGATTCTCACGTTGCTCCTGAGGTAAACCCAGATAAAAAGCAATAGAAGCTACACAGGTAAAAGAAA
>JBELDA010000079.1:0-8195 GCA_042094515.1 Crocinitomicaceae bacterium | reverse complement strand
CGCAGATACGGACACCTATATGAAATAGACCATCATGAAAACGGATTTTATATTTTGAGCAATATGAATGCGGAAAACAATAAAATCCTATTCTCGCGAAACTTCCCAAAAAGCATTTCTCAATGCAGCGTATTTCAGGATGTGGCTGAGGATGTTCTTATCGAAGGAATTGATGTCTTTAAAGAGTTTTTACTCATCATGGAAAGAAAAAACGGTCTGAAAAAGATTAAGCTTTACCCTTTTGAATCAAGAGAAGAAAAATACATTGAATTTGATGAAGAAACCTATTATCTGGGACTAGGCATGAATGATGATTACAATACCAACATATTATATTATACCTATAATTCCATGACTACACCTTCTAGTATATACAAATACAATATGATGAGTGGTCAGAAATCTTTATGGCATCAGAAAAAAGTTCTAGACCCTGCTTTTTCACCGGATAATTATGAGTCCAAAAGAATTTGGGCAAGAGCGAATGACGGCACTCAAATTCCTGTTTCTATTGTATACAAAAAAGGAACACAGCTGAGTGAGGCACCTTGTCTTTTGTATGGTTATGGATCATATGGATATACCATTCCGGATTACTTCAGCACTACTCGATTGAGTCTTTTGGATCGCGGTTTTGTCTTCGCTACTGCACACATCCGAGGAGGTAAATATTTGGGAGAGGAATGGTATCAAAACGGTAAATTTTTGAAGAAAATCAACACGTTTACAGATTTCATAAACGCTGCAGAATTTTTGGGACATATGGGGTATTGTGACCCCAATAAAATATATGCCAATGGAGGAAGTGCGGGTGGTCTTTTAATGGGTGCTGTTTCTAATATGGCTCCTTACCTCTGGAAAGGTGTTGTGTCTCAAGTTCCTTTTGTGGATGTGCTTACGACTATGCTTGATGAAAGTATTCCACTCACCACATCTGAATTTGAAGAATGGGGAAACCCAATGGAAGAAGAATATTATTATTACCTCCTCAAGTATTCTCCTTACGACAATATTAAGAAAATGGAGTACCCAGCCATGTATGTGACTACGGCCTATCACGATTCACAGGTTCAATATTGGGAACCCCTAAAATATGTCGCTAAAATGAGAGAGCTGAAAACTGATGACAATGCATTCATTTTTGATTGTAATATGAACGCTGGACATGGTGGAGGATCAGGAAGAACTTCAGAAAGAAAAGAAAGAGCAAAGGTATATGCATTTATTTTGGGATTGGAAAATAGCATTAAGTAGTCTTTTTCTTCTATCGGCTACATATCTATCCGCACAGGATAGTCCTTCTGCAATTGAAAACTTCAAAGACAAAAAGGTTTTTTACACGGATTTAGGATACAACACCTCTCCTTTTAGAATTAAATACCCCTTTAACGAGGAAACGGGAGTCCTGAAATTCAAAAATAACTTCAAGACTTTTATGGGAATTGGATTTGCCTACAAATGGTTTCATTTGAGAATTGGGTTTCCTGTCTTCGGATTTGTAAAACCAGTAGATCGTTGGGGTGAATCACAGCAATTTCAGCTAGGATTTAATTTTTCCTTAAAAAAACTATTTTTTGATGTTGATTTTAAAACCGTAAGAGGGTACGTCCTCCAAGATTATGGAGATATCGATTCTACCTTCAATAATTCGATTACCAATCATCGAATTTCTGAACCACTAGGAGTGACTAACCTAAGTGTGAACGCCTGGTATTTTCACAATAAAGATTTTAAGATGTCTGCTCTGCGCGGGAAGCAGGCCCATTATAATCAGGCAGTACAAACATGGTACTTTAAAAGCACTTTAAATGGGTTTGGAGTAGACAATCAGAATAAATCGATTATACCTCCCTTTTTGATAGACAATACGAGCTCAAAAACTGAAGCTTCCATTTATTCAGCCCTTGATTTTGGTATTCTTCCAGGATACGCATATGTAACAAGATTTAAAAACTGGCAAATTTCAGGATGGTTCGGTTTGGGAGCAGTCATACAATCTAAATTTTATACCTTGAATAATTCTCCTAGGGGGTTTATTGGTCTTGCACCCAGATATGATATTCGATTTATTGGTGGATATACAGATGATACCTACTTTGTTTTCCTCGAAACTGAATTTGACAACAAGTCTATCAGCTTTAATGAGTTTAAATACAGACAATACTTTTATAGTATTCGTTTAACTGCTGGAATTAGATTTGGAAAAGAAAAGAAGAATTAGAGCACAATCATAGAGCTTGAAGACAAGCCTTGACTTTGTAGCTTTAGCAAATATTTGCCTTTTTTAAAGGCTGTTAAATCAAATAGATTTTGAGTATCAGAAAGTTTGAGCTCTTTAAGCAATTCGTTATTAGAATTGAGTAAGGAAATGGTCAAAACATCCTTAAAGTTTCCATTTTTTTCAATAAGCAATTGCCCTCTTGATTCCTGCATGACAGAAACATAACCCAAATGTTTTTTAAATTCCTTTTTATTGAAAATAAACCCCACAGAGCGCTTTAGCTTTGCATTTGAAAACACACTAGAATTCTTATCTATAATGGCATTCTCTATATACTCCGGGCGAACAAGCTCTTTATCTTCTTCTTTTAATATGGGGTCGCTTTCAGCTTTCCAAACCCTCATGTAATCAATGACAAATTCATTCGGAAAAACAGTTTGCTTATCCGGTCCTGGTGAAAAAGGTCCCTTATCCTGTGCCACGGAAATATTGGCAATGAGGTTCATGCTCGTTCCAAAATCACCAAGATACTCTGCAACAGCTTCTCCATTTAAGTAAAAAATCAATTTACCTGGAGTCCATAATCCAGAATACACGACATATTTATCTGTAATCTGTTCAGAAGCTTTAATCCATCCACCCCAATTCTTTTTAAACCCAATCCAGTTTCTGACCTTGTCACAATTATTCGGGCAATGCACATCCACATGCAAGTGCTTTGACTTTTCTCCCTTCATTTCCATGAAGTCAATTTCATCATTGGGATGCCCTCCATAAAGCCAAAAACCTGGCCAAAAACCCTTTCCCGAAGGGGCAAGAGCTCGACACTCGAAATATCCATATTTAAACTGTTTCTTACTCCATAGTGCAGAAATCAAATGCTTCAGCTGAACCTCATTCCCATTTCTAACCTCAACATTGTATTTCTCAATCGCTTTTTCATCAAGCATCCATTTAGGAAACTTTCTCCATTCACTCGTAGTATCTATTTTGAGCTTTACAAATCCATTTGACGGCTCTACCATTTCTTTTGCTGCATAGATGCCTGCATCAAGTGAAAGCCCTCCCCAGGGATAGTTTGGATGCCATAAATCCTTATTGATCTCATCGCCATTAAACTCATCGCCAAAAAAATAGGACCATTTCATAATGGTATCACTTTGCACCTGCCACATAATGGGCTGCATTTGTGCATAAAAGCATGGTGAAAGCAGAATAAAAAGTAAAGCTTTGTACATTATTGTTTAATAAAAATGTTTTTAGGTTCAGTAAAAAACTTAAGTGCCTCCCAGCCTCCTTCTCGTCCCACACCGGATGCCTTAACTCCCCCGAAAGGCGTTCTAAGGTCTCTAACAAGCCATGAATTTATCCATACAATTCCCGCATGAACCTCGTTTGCAACTCTATGTGCTCTTTTTAAATCACTCGTCCAAACAGTAGCAGAAAGACCATATTGAGTGGAGTTAGCCATCATTAAAACCTCGTCTTCAGTATCAAAAGGCATAATGGTTACTACGGGTCCAAATATTTCTTCTTGGTTTGTTCTGCAATCATATTTTAAGCCTTCAATTATGGTAGGTTGAATAAAAAAACCCTCATTATGCGGCGCTGACAAAATCACTCTTTTACCACCTGTTAATACCTTACCCCCTTCTTCTTGAGCCAACTCAATATATGACAACACTTTTTCCATATGTCCTTTGGAAACCACAGCACCTTGTTTTGAATTGGGATCGGAAGGCGCAATATTTTTCATTCTAGAAACCTTTTCAACAAATGCTGATTTAAATTTTTCGTAAATGGGCCTTTCTACAAAAACTCTAGATCCACATAAACATATCTGACCCTGATTGGCAAAGGAAGATCTTACCGTTGTGCTCAGCATTTCATCAAAATCACAATCCGAAAAAATAATATTTGGATTTTTGCCTCCTAGCTCTAGCGATAGTTTTTTAAACATCGGCCCTGCAGTTCTTGAAATATAGGCCCCTGTTTGAGTCCCTCCCGTAAAAGAAATGGCTTTTATTAATGGGTGTTTTACAATGGCATCTCCTGCCGAAGGTCCCGTTCCATGAATAATGTTTAGAACTCCTGCTGGTAACCCAATCTCTTGGGCGACCTCTGAAAGCAAAAAAGCCGTATATGGTGTGACTTCCGAGGGCTTGGCTATTACACAATTTCCGGAAGCCAAGGCTGGAGCTATTTTCCAAGAAAACAAGTACAAGGGTAAATTCCAGGGTGAAATACAACCTACTACACCAATCGGTTTTCTAGTAGTATAATTAATCCCCACCCCTTCCATAGTGTGAGATTCTGAGGCGAAATGTAAAATTGCAGTACCAAAAAAATGAAAATTAGAGACTGCTCTTGGAATATCAACTTGAGCAGCCAGTGCAACTGGTTTGCCATTATCAAGGGATTCGGCTTTTACAAATTCATCCATCCGTTTCTCAATTCCTTCTGAAAGCTGAATGATGTATTTACTCCTTTTTTCAAGAGACATTCCTGACCATTCTGGAAATGCCTTTTGTGCTGCTTCCACTGCTGCATTTACATCTGAATCATCAGAGTCTGGTATAAGAGAGTAAGCCTTGCCTGTTGAAGGGTCTATATTTTCAAAATATTTTCCCGATTTTGGTTCAACTAAGGAACCATCTATATAATTGGCTATTTTTTTCATGTGTAAAACAATTAGGGCAAATGTCATAAAAAAAACCGAAAGGGCAGAATGAAATAGGTCAACACATTATTTCTAACTTCGTAAAATAGATAAATAAATGTTATGGAACTTGGAAAGGCACAGCAGGTCGTAGATGATTGGATTAAAAAATATGGGGTTCGTTACTTTAACGAATTGACCAATACCGCTATTTTAATGGAAGAAGTTGGGGAACTTGCAAGAATCATGTCAAGGCGTTATGGTGAGCAAAGTGAAAAAGCTTCTGATGAAAATTTAAACCTGGCCGATGAAATCGCGGATATTTTATTTGTTCTCATTTGTATTTCAAACCAAACAGGAGTAAATCTTGAAACTGCATTTAATAAAAACATGGAGAAAAAAACCGCTAGAGATCAATCAAGACATATTAAAAACGAAAAGCTAAAATAACATTGAAAGAGGAATTTGAAAAAGAAGCAAGAAAGTTATTTAAATCAGGGAAATCATTAGTGCTGAAAGGCGATTATTCTGAATACTTCGATTTACTACAACAGCTCATCATAGATGAAATACCTGAACCTCGAGAGGGCTCTCCTAGAGGAATTATACTTTTTTCTGATGATCAAGTTTCAAGAGATTTTAATGCCCACATAGAAAAGACATTTAAAGAATATGACCTTACCTCTGACCTTATTATTGAAAAAGGACTTCGTATAAAGCAAAGGAATGATTTGTATTTTGGTACAGAGCTAATTATAGGAACTCCAAAAAGGTTGTGTGAAATATATTATCAAAATGGGTTCAACATTGGTGAGCTCAAGTTTTTTATGGTTATTGACGTCAATGGTATATTTAAAAAAGGACTAAGAGGGTTTGTTAGTCGCGTTTCCGAAAGTCTGCCCAAATGTAAAAAACTTGTTTTTGAAAGTACCGGCAAAGAAGACGTTGTAAAAGCTTATTATTCAGAATTTATTTATCCATTTAAGAGGTTATCCGAAAATAAATCAGATTAAATCAAACGCACTTACGAATACTGGTTTTTTAGATGAATACAATCCTCTTTGATTTCTTGTCACAACAGTAACTTTTTTTTCACCTAGAATCTTATCTAAGATTCCCCAGCTCATTCTTTTTTTGATTCTTCTATACACCTCTTTATTAGGGTCTATAAACCAAATTAATGAGTTGACTTTGTATATGTTCATGGCGCCATTAAATAGTTTCTCAATGTCCTCAGCAGATTGATTTTTTGAAAACACAACATCGGGAACAAGAAAGAAATGGTTTTTGGGCTTAATAAGCTTATTGAAAACCGGAAGAAAAGGGAGCACTTTTACTAAAACAGATCCAAATCGTCCTGGCAAGCTCAATATCCGCCAATGTACCGTTGTGAATTTTGCAAAGGCAAGGAGGTTTCCATTATTGTCGTTTAATCCAATGTAATTGCCTTTTTTAATTTGAGTCTCATAATAGAAATCATCCGAGCTATAAGCATCTCTAATGATATTTGAAATTGAATCCCAACTCGGGATATCAATAATGTTATTGTCTTTTTTTGGATTTACACGGCTATACGTCCTTGACACAATATTTGTGTAACTTTCAAAGCCAAACCTTTCACTAAACAAACGGCTTCGATCATTTTCGCAATCGATATAGGCATAGAATGGGAGATCTGGATTTTCCTGAATCAGACGATCAAACACCTGGGCAATCTCCTGGTCTAAAGATGATTTTTTTGTTGTCCTAGATACTTTTCGATTGCTCTTGCTTTGGAACGAAGTACTAAATGCGAAATACCTAAGGTAATATCCCACTTCTCTTACACAAAAAGTAACATTACCAATAACACGACCATGTCGCTCAAGTGAAAAAGACAAGGGGTTATCGGCCTCCTTTATACGTTCCTCAGTATCAAGATGAACGTAACGGGCACCATTTGTTCCGAGCTCTGTATTGGATAATAATTTGATTAAATCTTCTGAAATTATTTTGGATGAAACCAGTTTCAGTGCCATGGAAAACTAATTAGTCTTCCACATTGATACTGATGTCCTTAACGGAATATGCAATTTTTAAGGCATCAACTGCTTGAAGCTGTTTTCTGATATCAAATACAATTCCAGCAGGAGCATTAAAATCTGCTTTAATACAAGTAATCACAGATTCGATAGGAGCTTTCATTCTAGCCGGCTTTGAAGCAAATTTGCTCTTCTTCCAATCACCCACCTTATTCGCATCATACAGCCCATCTGGAGTTGCTTGAACTACATTGTCTAGAGAAAGTGCGAAGCCATATTCAAAAGCCGCAGCCCGACTCGCATTTCTTGGTTTCCCTAAATAAATAAAGTCTATTTCAGATCTTTGTTTATATGGTGTTAAATCTTCAGTATTCGTCCCCTCAGGTGGCTCAAACTGGACCGTTGGATCTGTTTCTTTAGTGGTGGTGGCAACCATGAAAAAGAAGAGTAGCATAAATACAATGTCAGGCAACGAGGCCGTATTCATAGCCGGTGCTGATCTTTCATCTGTTTTTTTAAACTTAGACATTGCTTTAGTTTTTCGGTTCTACTTCAATTATCTTCCCTGGGTACAATATGTTAATCAAATCAATTTTTGGTTTGTCATCTGGATTCTCATCCGGATTTTGATTATACCTGAACTTCACGTGTGTGTATGATTCACCAAATAATTGCTTGCATTTTTTGTTCTTTAAAGTATTTAGCGCCTCCTCTATCTCATTGTGAATCTGAGTATAAATACCATATGTAGTTTCTTTTTGAACCACAATTTTAATATGAGCCTGCTTATCAATTTCTCTCAATTCTGTAATACCTGTTTGCGAAATCAAAAGCTCAATTGCTTTTTCTTTTTTGAGCCATTCGTCTTGTGCAGAAAGTAAGAAAGTAACCAAATCCGAATTCCCGGCCGCATCAGCCGCATCAATCTGTTCATCTAATGAAGCCATCCGTGACCTACAAAGGTCTAAGGTAGCAGTAGAATAAACGGGGTAATTGGCCGCAAAATCATTTTCTTTTTCACTGTGCGTGTAAAACTCCATAATGATATCAGAAATCTCACTTGGTTCAGGGTAAAAATCCCGAACCTTTATCTGATTTTGACTGTTCGCTTCAATTTTCAGAATATTTCTTTCCTGAATCTCTATATCTTCTGGTGGAACATCTATCTTTTGCGGAATATCCCTTAAATAAGCCTGATCCTTATCCATAGTCGTCGTTACCAAAAAGAACAACAATAGGAGGAAAGCAATGTCCGCCATTGAACCCGCATTGATTTCAGGAATATCTCTTTTAG
>JBELDA010000078.1:0-9339 GCA_042094515.1 Crocinitomicaceae bacterium | reverse complement strand
CCATAAAAAACCGATTCGGGAACAGCTCTAATCAATCCTGATGGCGATGCGTCAGTATTTGAAATTTCATAGCGCTTCCCCGTGTAAGTTTTATTTCCTGTGAAATCCAATTGTACCAGCTCAGCTTCGGCAACCATTTCTGAAGCAAAATCAGAAGCAAAAAATTGAAGAAAAATAAAAACACCACTGAATGCAATAATTGAACGAAGCAATAGTTTTGTGAGAAACTGTTTTTCAAAACGTTTTGTTAATCTTGCACCAAAAGCCATAAACATAGGTGCAGCAATCGCTGCTAGAATAAATGATCGAACATTATAAATTATAATAACAGAAATCAGAATAATAATAAAATGTTTTATTGTTAAGGAATTCTTGAGAACCATTACGTTAAAAACATAATAGAGTAAATTCAATATGGATATAAATACTACCGAATCTTTGGAAATACCTGTACACCAAAAACTTACAGTTGGCACAAATAAAATACAAAGTGCAGCAATATGTTTTTTATGAGTTTTTAAACTAATTATTAACTCAAAAACGCGCCATGAGGCCATTGCTGTAAAAAACGACATTATTAAAGTTGCTGCAAGATAAGATCGAAATGAAAAAAAAGATATAATCGAGGTTAATTTACAAATGAACCAAGCCTCCGACTCACGAGTTAACCATCCAGGTGGATAGCCCGTTTCAATGTTAAAATATCCAGAACCCCGAATGAAATCATTAGATCCCAAAAGCTGCTCAAAATATTTTACGGGTGAATCCCAAAAAAGATTATTCAATGTAATCGCACCATCCCAATAAGCCGTTGTATCACCAGCACCATAATACAACAGGTATATCAGCGCAAATGAAATCCCGAAAAAAAATTTAAACAGAACGTTTCTCAAGTAGTATTTGCGTATACTTTCATCAACCTTTTTTGCTTTTGAATTAGCAATAACCAAAAATATAATCAACCAAACAAGGCTGATGAAAATATCATATAACGAAATATAATTGCTCTCCAATTTATTTACTTTTAAGAATGATGATATTTTTCACCATTCAAGATGGTTTTAGCTCTGTACAGCTGTTCCAGAAATAACAAACGAATCATCTGATGCGAAAAGGTCATTTGGGATATTGATATTATTTCATTAGATCGCTCATATATAGTTTTGTCAAAACCATAGGCCCCTCCAATTATAAAATTCAACTGCTTCAAACCCGTCATTTCTTTTTTACTAATCCATTGAGAAAATTGCTTAGACGTAAATTCCAAACCCTTCTCATCTAACAACACTACCTGATCTTTTGGTTCGAGCTGTTTTAAAATGAGTTCTGCTTCTTTTTTTTTAAGTAAGTCTATGGATTGTTTTTTACTGAATTTTGACTCCTTAAGATCAAGTCTTTCAAATTTGAGATAATGTTTGAGTCTCTTTTCATACTCTAATTCACCTTTAATTAAATAAGGCACTGTTGTTTTTCCTATGTTAATTAACCTTACGTTCATTTACTCAACGGCTTCAACAGAAACAACTTCAGGAGCAGCTATTTTTAGTGCCTCTTCGAGACCTGCCCGCATAGTCATATGACTCATTGAACAATCACTACAAGCACCCAAAAGTTTTACCTTTACTATTGATTCTTCTGTCAATTCAACAAATTCCATATCCCCTCCGTCGGCATGAAGAAACGGACGTAGCTGATCTATGGCCTGATTGATTTTAAGTATTGTGGCTTCTTTATTTTGCATTTTTTCTTGATTTTTGATTGGCATCAATCTGTTCAATGAAATTCTTTACTAGACCCTCAAAAACACCTGAAATTAAACTTCCCTTTTGTAAAACCGCTGGCTTGCCAATATCTCCCGATTCTCTCAAACTTTGAACAATAGGAATCTGACCTAAAAATGGCACACCCAAGCCCTCAGAAAGATTTTTTGCTCCATCTCTTCCAAAAATATAATATTTGTTTTCCGGAAGCTCTTCAGGGGTAAACCATGACATGTTTTCAACCATACCAAGTATAGGAACTTTTACATTATCCATCTTGAACATATTTACTCCTCTTCGAGCATCAGCAAGGGCAACCTCTTGTGGAGTACTGACTATTACTGCGCCATCAAGTGGAATACTTTGAATTAAGCTTAAATGTATATCTCCCGTTCCTGGTGGGAGATCAACCAATAGAAAATCTAATTCACCCCAATGGGCATCATTAAACATCTGCAATAAAGCTTTAGAGGCCATTGGCCCTCTCCAAACCACCGCATTTTCTTTATCAGTAAAAAAGCCTATTGACAAGATCTTAACTCCTTGTGATAAAATCGGAGAAATTAGAGATCTTCCTTCTAGCTCAATCATTTTTGGACGCTCATTTACAAGATCAAACATGGTAGGCATGGATGGTCCATAAATATCTGCATCTATCAACCCTACTTTATACCCTTTTTTTGCTAAGCCTGCTGCCAAATTAGAAGTGATTGTCGATTTTCCTACACCACCTTTACCTGAAGCCACCGCGACAATGCTTTTTACTTCTGGAAGTACTTTTCTATTAGAATTCTCGTTTGATGATTTTTGTTTTACAGAACAATTAATTTCCAAATCCTTACTTAAACGAGATTTTAAATTGAATTCAATTGCTTCTTTCATCCGGTTTCGAGCATGCATTGCAGGGTTCGTAACGTATACAGTAAGACTCACCTTATCCCCCTCAACAATTAAATCTTCAATTAAATTGGATGATACAATATCCTTATTCAATTCGGGTTCTTGAATATTTGATAAAACCTCCAATACATCTTCTCTATTTATCATACCTCTTCATTAATCGGTTCGAATGAAAGGAATGATTTCAATATAAAATCAATCACTTTTTTAGAAGCTCCATCCTCCTTATTCTTAATTTCATAATAAACGCCATTGATGTATTTGACACCATACAAATGATACGTTGATATTTTTTTTGATGACATATTTAGTTCTCTTTTATAAATCACATAATCATCTTTTTGTTGAATAATTTCAGTCTTAAATATATCTTGTGCATCAAGTTTTCTTAAAAACTCTGGCATCCTGTACTGATAATCACCATAATCCTCTATGAATAAGTTGAAATTTCGACCTGCACTGATATGCCATTTAAAGTCTCCATCATTGTGGAGGATTTCCGTCTCGAAAGACGCTCCAATTCCTGCAGTTTCATTAGGTATCATTATTGAAGCATCAATCCCATATATATCAAGATTGTGTTCATCAAATTGATAATAATCAATAACATCCCGTGGCTTTGTAACTACTACGGATTCATCAGCACATGAAATCATGAAGGTGAGCATTAAAAAAAACATAAAAAATGTTCTCATAGAATGAATAACCAAAGATACACTTTTCATTGGTTCTTTTTTTTAATCTTTGAAGTATGAAATCAACAATTGTATTATGTGGGACTCTTTTTATACTTATTGGAATTGTCCTTGGAGCATTTGGCGCGCACGCACTCCAAAATCACCTTACTATAGAAGAACTGGATTCATTTCAAACCGGTATACAATACCAGCTATACCATGGGCTTGCTTTATTGGTACTCGGATTTAATTTTGATAAGTTCAGTCATTCCTCTTTATTATGCTGGGGAATTGTCCTTGGAACCGTTCTTTTTTCGGGATCGATATACCTACTTGCTCTTGATCAATCAATGGGTCTTAAGCTCAGCTTTTTATGGCCGATGACCCCTTTAGGAGGAAGTATTTTAATTCTTTCCTGGTCCTTATTCATGATTCAAATGGTCAAAGTGAAAAATTAGGAGTCTAATTTTGACAAATACTTTTTAATATACTTTCCCAAAATATCAAATTCAAGATTGACCCAACTTCCCTTTTTGAGATCCTTAAAAGTGGTGTTTTCATATGTGTATGGTATAATACACACAGAAAATGTGTTTTCCTCTGAATTGACAACTGTAAGGCTTGTGCCATTTATAGTAATTGAACCCTTTTCTACCGTAATATGATCAGATTCATATTTGAAAAAAAACTCCCAACTTCCGTTGTGCTCTTGCACATTTTCACATATTGCATTACAATCCACATGACCCTGTACAATATGACCATCAAATCGCCCGTCATTTTTCATACAACGTTCTAAATTCACCATTGAATCAAGATTCCAATTTCCCAATATTGTTCTATTCAAGGTCTCCTGAATAGCTGTTACTTTATATTGGCGATTATCCTTTTCAACAACAGTCAAACAGCATCCATCGTGGGCAAGGCTTTGATCTATTTTTAATTCAGCGGCCATATTTGCTTCAATTGTGAAATGTGTATTCCCACCATCCTGCTCAATATTGACAACCTTTCCTAACTCTTCTATAATCCCTGTAAACATATGTGTAAGCTAATCATTAATTTTTGAATTTAATTTAAAGGGTTCCTAGTATATACTCAACCTTATCTTTCAAATAAGGAACCGGAACCTTATAGTACTGGTCGTATTCAGGATGTAAAACAACAATGAACATTTTGGATATACCAATATCATAATTCTTTTCTATTAGATATCTATATATACTCAATTGCAATACATAGTGATTAAAGCTGGTATCAGCTATATCACTTAGACCATCAGATCCACGATCCCACCGATTCTCTGTTATGGGCACACCATTAAATTTATTAATGACTTTGAGACTCCTTTTCCAATCGTACATTTCATATTGCTCTCCATTTTTTGCAATAAAATCAATTGTTCCAGCAATTTTGAAGTTTTCATCGAAGATTCTCCATTCGGTTCGATATGGAAATAAGAAATCATGGTCGCTTTCAAATTGAAGAAAATGATTAAATTCTTCAGGCTTTTCATACTTCTGACCTAAATAAAATTTTTCAATTTGTTCATGAAGAAAGGTTCCTTGCTTAGCAGCTTTTATTCCTTTCTCTTCCCAATTCTGTTTGATTTCATAATCTTGCATTCCCCAATACTTATGATTGGGATTCCAATTTCTACCCTTTTTCATTTTTTCAATTGCCTCATCAGCATTAAAAACGGTGAAAAATCTTGATATAATAGTTGTTACTGAATTGAAAACTGTACCATCAATTTCATATTTATGAATTTCAGGGTCAAACACACACCTTAAATCTCTATGGTGCCTATTTTTATCATTACAACCTAAACTAGCTAAATCCATTTATTACTTTTTCTTTCAATTCTGCACGAGATATTTTGAGCTAAAGACTAGTCAACATGACTCAACTTCAGCATATTCGAACTTCCCAAATCTTCTAAAGGGATGGATGCTATATTAATGATTAAATCACCTTGCTTGAGATGCTTTTCTGATTTCATGATGTATTTAATATCTGCAATCGTATGGTCCGTACTAATTTGTTTATTGTAATAAAATGCCCTTACACCCCAAACTAAATTAAGTTGCGTAAGTATTTTTCTGTTACTCGTAAAAACAAAGATTTTTGCTTTTGGTCTTTGTGAAGCGATTTTATAAGCGGTATATCCTGAAAAAGACATTGTTATAATAGCATTCACATCTACTCTTTGAGCCAGTCTGCACGAGTTATAACAAATTGAATCAGATATGAATCTTTCTTTGTTTTTTTCTGGTGGTTGCTCTTTGTAATATATCCCATCGTGAGACTCCATCTCACATACAATTCTTGACATGGTACTAATCACTTCAACTGGGTAACTCCCAACAGATGTCTCTCCTGATAGCATAACCGCATCCGCTCCATCCAAAACTGCATTTGCTACATCATTTACTTCTGCTCTAGTTGGTGACATCTGGGTGATCATGGACTCCATCATTTGAGTAGCTACAATAACAGGCTTTGCGTATTTAATACCCTTATTTATAAGCATTTTCTGAGTTAATGGCACATTCTGAAATGGGATTTCAACTCCTAAATCTCCACGAGCCACCATAATCCCGTCACTTTCCGAAATAATATCATCTATGCATTCTAAAGCTTCTGGTTTTTCAATTTTAGCAATGACCTTTGCCTTTGCACCAGCAGAGGATATCTTGTGCTTTAAATCAATCATATCTCTTGCCGAACGCACAAATGAAAGACCAATCCAATCAACATCCTGCTCTATGGCAAAACTCAAATCAAGTTCGTCCTTTTCAGTAAGACTCGGCATTGATATTTTCGTATTTGGAAAATTTACTCCCTTATTTGAAGAAAGCTCACCCCCTTGTATTATTTTACACGTAATCTGCTTTTTACCATCAGTTTTAATGACCTCAAGCATTAGCTTTCCATCATCGAGAAGAATGAGTTCTCCTTTTTTCACATCCTCAGGAAGCTTAGAATAGTTAATTGAAAAAACTTTTTCAGAACCAATAATATCATCCGTTTGAACCAATACCTGCTCTCCAACCTCTAGTAAAACGCCGCTTTCTTGCATTTCACCGGTACGAATCTTTGGACCCTGTAAATCCGCAAGAATCGCCACATTTAAACCCAATTCATCATTCAATTCACCGATGCTTTTAATGACCCCCAAATGATCTTCATAAGACCCATGGGAAAAATTCAATCTGCACACATTCATCCCAGCCTTTATCATTTCTCTCAGCACCTCTTTTGATGATGAAGACGGGCCAATAGTAGCCACTATTTTAGTTCTTTTCATTGTTTTAGTCGTTTAGATATTCTGAAAATTCAAAATCACTGCTTGTAAAAGAAAAAACAGCAACGACACCATTTAATTTTCTCAACCTTGATATTAAATCTTCTGGTTCATTTATATAATCCTCTCTTATAATTAAAAAAAAATCAAGTTTTTCACTCTGTGTAAATAACACCGAAGCATTCTGCTTGTTCTTTACGAGTAGATATTTGGATTGATCATCTTCATTTTCATGAATATAATATTCATAGGACTTTATTTCCCTATTCTTATTGGGAAGTGAAAAAGGATCAAATGCCTTTTTAAAGTATAACTCTAAATTTGTATTTAACTCCCATGCTAGCCGATGGTCACCTAATGGCGTTGAAATTCCCAAAATTGGAAATTCCCGTTCCTCATCTAATTCCAGTTTGATTTTTTTTACGCGAGTCATATCATACAAATTTACATAATAATCAATAAGCCAATCGTAACAACACAAGTTCTTTGTATTCTATAAATAGTAGGAAGAATGAATATAATTCACAACACAGATAACCGAAGTGAAAAATATTCATTGGTACAGTGGTCGCATTTATAATTTCTTAATTTTGTCGTAATAAAAAAGATTTGTTAAATGAGAGTAGTTTTTACGTTTTTACTTTTCATGTTTGGTATGGTGAATGCATTTGCTCAACCAACAAAATCAATCAACAATAAAGACAGCTACAACTGGATGTTTGGTTTGTCCTGGTTAATGACTGATGATGATGGAGAAGCATTTAACCCTTTCCTTGTACAAAATCTTCACACCCATTTTTTTCCGACTCAACTTACTGCAGATAAATACTTCTATAATGGTTGGAGCGGAGAAGCAGTAATCTCATACTCTAAGTATAACCCAAAAAAAGTAACAAACGGAGAAACAGGAATTGACGGAAGTATGTTTTCTATGGATTTTCATTCTAAGTATTCATTATACAAGCTCCTAAACCAAGGAGCTATTGACCCATTTTTTGTTGGAGGAATCGGTCTCTCTACTAGGAGTTTTCAAAATGAAAACATTCGTCCGGTTTCACTCACATTAAATATCGGAGGAGGTATTAACTTTTGGATCTCAAATTACATTGGCATTCAGATAAGGAGTACTGCAAAAGTCGGTGTAATTGACTTTTTTAAAAAATCAGATTACATACAGCATAGTGTGGGTCTTGTCGCTCGCTTCGACTCCTTGAAAGGAGAGGACAATGAATTCAATAAATCTAAATATAAAATCAGTAAAAAACGAAAGAAAATAAAGCACATCAAGAAGAAGAAGAAGAAAGACGACTCTTAATTGTCAATCTCAAACTTTTTAACCGTTTTCTGACTTTCAGTTTCGATTCCAAAATTATAAATTCCATTAGCTAACGAATTTGTATCATATCTAATGATGTGCCCTCCTTTATCGTAATCATCAGAAGCTATAATGGTTTCCTCTTCACTCAAGGTCCAAATTTTAAAATCAACATGCATTGATTTGGGACATTGAAAATAAAATTCAACCTCCCCTTTAACCTTGAACGATTCAGTACTATACAATACACAATAATCATTTGAGTCAACTCTTCCTTTACTTAATCTTTTCAATAGTAATTTGTATGCTATTATAATAGCCAGGATAATTAATGAAACTACTAATACATCTATAACCATATCTTAGAGGGCAATTAATCCCTCAATTTCTGAGGCTTTTTTATAAATTTCTATAATATCATCGGCTGAAAGCATTACCTGCTTATTACTTACTGAAACAAATTTACCACTTGAGGACGGCTTTAACTGAAGCTGAGTGGACGTATCATAAAGTGCCGAAATTTTCGCAACATTATCATTTTTATTGGGAACGATAAACTTGAAAAAATACACATGAGGAAAATCCAAAGTCTCCAATTGCGATTTTAAGCTTTCGTATTCTTTCATACACAAAATTAATTTTTATTTGTTTAATACACTATGGTATGTAAAATGAATTTGAAGTGTTATTTTTACACAATGAAATTTTGCATTTGTGCAATCCTTGTTTGTTTTACATTTGGAGTATTTGCTCAGAAAAACATTACGGCACTTGAGGTAAATGAATCCATTAGTTTAGATGCCTCTTTCAATGAACCGGCATGGAGTAAAGTCCAATGGGAATCGAATTTCACAACTTTAAAACCCATACCAGGTAAAATTCCGTCTAAACCAACGGAGGTCGCTATACTTTATGACAAAGAGGCCATTTATTTTGGAGTCAAATGTCATGATCATGAGGATTCTGTTTCACGTGTTCTTTCTACTAGAGATGACTTTAATCCGAATTTGGATTTAATTGGAATATTTTTGGACACCTATAACGACAAACAAAACGGTTTCTTTTTTGGTATAACGAGTGTTGGGGTTCAAATCGATTCAAAAATATTTAATAACGATTATAATGACCTTCTTAACTTGGTTTGGAACAGTAAGACAGTTATCAATCAAGATGGATGGTTCGCAGAAATTAAAATACCATATTCTGCAATACGTTTTCCTAAAAAGGACGTTCAAGATTGGAATATCAACTTTGGAAGAGCAATTAGTAGATTTCGAGAAGAAAGTACGTGGCAACCTGTTAATCCGGATTTAGAAAATTATTTATTAGAAAGTGGAAAAGTAACAGGAATTAAAGGCATTGAACCACCATTAAGACTTG
>JBELDA010000077.1:5890-9598 GCA_042094515.1 Crocinitomicaceae bacterium | reverse complement strand
GCATGTTGCTGGATTGCAATGCAAGGCTGTCGTTCACATACACAGACGCATAGGTGTCGAGTCCTTCAAAATGGAGCTCGTGATTTTGTCTGTTAAATTCTTGAGCGTTTAGCGTAAATGTGGTTTGATACACCCAATCTTTTTTATCTACCCATTGGATTTTACGTTCATTAAGTCTGTAGTAAGGATCGTCGATGATGCCATTGGCCATAAGATCGGTGTGGATGGTTCCGGGAACGGAAGCTCGGAGCCAAGAGGAATCTTCTAGTGCTTTAAAGCTCCAATTTTGATCCAATACGCGTGATGTAAGCGAGTTTTGACTGATGCCCAGCAATGAGGTTGAAAAAGCAAATAAAAGAATCAGAAAGCTCCGCATGTGTTCAAATATAATCAAGCCTCTTCAAAAACCTTGCTACAATTTTATTTGGTAACGAACTTTGGTGATGTTTTCAGCAGCGGTATAGGTTTTTTCAAGTACAAATCCAAAGCCCTCATAGAGCTTTCGGGCAGGTCCGTTGTCTCTTCCGGTTTCTACCGTAAACTGAGTGATAGCGTAGTGTTCAAGTACAAATTGAATAAGCTTTCGAGCAATTCCCCTACGGAAATAATCGGGATCCACAACAAGGCTTTGAATATGCATGCTCGATGCTTCATTTTTCATTTCAATGACAGCAACAAGCTTGTGGTCTTCGTAGTATCCTACAAAATCATTGGGGCAATTATAGAACTCTTCGATAGGTCTTGAAAGAGGAGGGAAGTGAGCGGCACCCAACAGCTCCGCTTCAATTTTATAAGAGTCCTGAAAAACACGTCGAATGTCGAGGGCCTTATCCTGCTGTTTGTGTTCGATTAAGGCAATCATTGTTTAGCGACGGTTTCTTCTGAAGCCTGGATTTTGAGAACCTCGTTTCTTGTTTCGATTGGCAAAAAACTCTTGTTTTTTACGTTGTTTTTCCTTTTCCCATTCCTTTTTCTCAGCATTGGTCATGGGTTTGTCTGTTTGAGGAAAAGGGTTGTCGCTCACTACCTGAATCTTTTGTTTGATGAGCTTTTCGATGTCTCTGATATAAGCATTTTCTTCTGGCTCGCAGATGGATATGGAAATCCCGTCTTCTCCAGCACGACCACAGCGACCAATTCGATGTACATAGGTTTCTGATTCGTTGGGGATGTCGTAATTGATGACATGTCTTAGCTTGTCGATATCGATACCTCGGGCTGCGATGTCTGTGGCCACCAACACCCTAATTTGTCCATTTTTAAAAGATTTTAGGGCCTTTTGCCGCTGGTTCTGAGATTTATCTCCGTGGATGGCCGCGCATTCAATGTTTTTCTTTTTTAGATTTCTTACAATACGATCTGATCCGTGCTTTGTTCTAGAAAACACCAGCACTTGCTTCATGCTAGAATCCTTGAGGATGTGCAATAGCAATTCTCTTTTATTCTCGCGGTTCGTCATGTATAAATGCTGCTGAATGGTCTCGGCAGTTGAAGATACAGGGCTAACGGCTACTTTCTTTGGATTGATAAGTATCTGGTTAGATAGCTCAACAATATTTTTGGGCATGGTCGCTGAAAAAAACAGGGATTGTCTTTCCTTAGGAAGCTTCGCAATAATTTTTTTGATATCGTGAATAAATCCCATGTCAAGCATGCGATCTGCTTCATCAAGTACAAAATAACGCACATGATGTAGGGTAATATAGCCTTGATCCATCAGGTCAAGCAATCTACCAGGTGTAGCCACCAAAACGTCAACACCTCTTCTTAAGGCGTCTGTTTGAGCGCCTTGTCCAACACCGCCATAAATCACTGTATTTTTTATAGGGGTATATCGTCCATAGGCCGTAAAGCTCTCTGCAATTTGAAGGGCAAGCTCCCGTGTTGGAGTGACCACAAGAGTTGTCACTTTTCTCTTCCCATCTGGTTTTTGACGCTTGGCCAAATGCTGTATGATTGGAATGGCGAAGGCTGCCGTTTTACCGGTTCCTGTTTGCGCACTGCCTAGTACATCTTGTCTGTTCAGAACCAGAGGAATGGCCTTTTCTTGTATAGAGGTAGGTTCTGTATATCCTTCATCTTTTAATGCCCTAAGTATCTCAGGTATTAATTTTAGGTCTTCGAATTTCATGTATTTCTTATCTGTGGCTAAAGTAAGTATAATGTTTGAGCTACACTTGTATGTTCATTTAGCTTGTTATCTTTAAGCAATATGCGATGTATAATTTTATTTTTTCTATTGATGACATTCACTTTTGGATATGCTCAAAATTACACGAGCTATTTCACTGGAAACTCAACAGATCTTGAGGTAATTCCAAACGGCGGCATTTGTCTGATGGGAGGTTCGACCGAGGATGACAATGGCATGCGTTGGTTTTTGGAACGCGCTAATGGGGGTGATGTGCTGGTGATTCGAACGAGTGGTTCGGATGGATACAATGATTACTTATACAATCAGCTTGGTGTTTCTGTCAATTCGGTAGAAACGATTGTGTTTAACAATCCATCTGCTGTCAATTCATTTTATATTCATTCTAAAATAAATCAGGCTGAGGCGATTTGGATTGCCGGAGGAGACCAATGGAATTACATTTCCTATTGGAGAGGTACGGTCATTGATGACTTAATCAATGCGGGTATTCAAAATAGAAATATGGCCATTGGAGGAACAAGTGCTGGAATGGCGATTTTAGGCGGTCACTATTTTTCTGCACAAAATGGAACGGTAAGCTCAGCAACGGCATTGTCTAATCCTTTTGATGCAGACGTTACGGTAGATCATACGCCATTTATTGATTTGCCTATTCTTGAAGATGTGGTAACCGACACCCATTACGACGATCCCGACCGAAAAGGACGACACGTCGTATTTATGTCCAGAATATTAAATGACAATGGTGTGACTGCAAAGGGAATTGCCTGTGACGAATATACGGCCGTATGCATTGATGAGAATGGAATCGCTTCAGTATTTGGAGAACATCCTGATTACGATGATTATGCCTATTTTTTGCAGGTCAATTGTGAGTATCCATTTAATGCACCAGAAACCATACAAGCTAATACGCCATTGACTTGGAACATGAATGGGGAAGCACTTAAGGTGTATTTTGCACCAGGCACGGTTGATGGAAGTGTGCAGTTTGATCTCAACAATTGGAGAGATGGAGTTGGAGGCTCTTGGCAGCATTGGTATGTGACTAATGGAACACTCATTGAGCACAATGGAACCCAAATTGATTGTGGGGTAGAAGGGATCGAAAGCTTGGATTTAGAGAGCAATCAAATCATTGCAATAAGCGATGTTTTAGGTAGACCAGCTCAATTCAAAAAGAATGAATTTTTGTTTGTGAAATATGCAAACGGCACTATTGTTAAGTGCATGTCTACTGTATATTAGTAAGTCTTTGTTTTTGGCATGTTATTTGGGTTTAAGCATCGAACTCTAAACCAACTTAAAAATGAAAAACGCGCTGTCAATAATTTGCTTATTGTTATTTGTCTTGCTAAAATCAAATTTGATTTATGCTCAAAAGAAGGTTTTCTTTTACGATACCATTTTTAATGAAGCCATACCTAATATCTATGTGTTTAATTCTATGGATCAGTTTATTGGGGCAACCAATAAAAAAGGTCATCTAAGTATTTCTAAGAATAATTTCCCCATCCGTATAGAAAAAGCGGGTTACCAAAATCAAGTTTTTA
>JBELDA010000077.1:0-5790 GCA_042094515.1 Crocinitomicaceae bacterium | reverse complement strand
TCAAGTTTTTACAACTTTATTTACTTGAAATAAGGTGAATAATCTAGCAGTCTAAGTTGCATAATTGATAGGACAGCCAAGATATTGTTTTTAATTACTGAGCCTAAAGAGCTATGAAAAGCATATATTCGCCTTAATTATAAAGGTTAAATACATGATTAAGTCATTATATTGTCAAAAAATATACATTTTTGTAACATTATCGATTTTGCTTTTTTGGAATGTTTTTTCCGTGCAAAGTCAGGTCATTAAAGGGAGTGTTCATGATGATCAGGGCGAACCTATTCCTTTCACGAAGGTGTGGTTAAAAAACACCAGCTCTGGTACGATAGCCAATGGAAAAGGGGTTTATCATTTGGATGTCAGTGGAAAAGGAAAATATGATTTACGTATTTCCTCTATAGGATATGAATCTATTGATACAATCATTGAATTGTCTACTGATGTGCTCATCTACAATATAGTATTACCACCGAGTGTTTTGCAACTTGATGAAGTAGTTGTGTCCTCAGAAAGCAACAAGAAGAAGGGGAAAAGAATCATGAAAGAAGTGATCTCAAGAAGAAGTAGTTTTTTAAATGGGGCAGGTAGATACGAATGTGAAACTTATTGTTTCACCTCTTTGGACAAAAGAACAGAGTCTAAATCAGATACTGTAGACACGAGTGCTGAGCTGAGCATGTCTAAAATGAACATTACAGAATGGAAAAGTACATCTTATTTTGAAGCCAAAAGTCGCTATAAAGATGTGATTACTGGCTTCATCGATTATACTGAGAAAACAGAAAATAGAGTAAGTGTTTCTGCTTCTTTTTCTGATCGAGAGCTTGGAGAGCCAACAGGAGGAGTCGAAACCAATCCCTACATATTTGTAAACGGGATTCAGGATGCGGACATCAATATTTTTAAAAATATCATTGATGCACCAACGATTTCTCAACGCCCTTTAATTTCGCCTTTGGCGTATAATGCTTTTTTGTACTACAATTTTTATCTTGAACAGACCTTTTTGGAAGGAGATATTTTCATTAATGAAATTCGGGTAGAGCCAATTTTCAATGAGGAAGCACTGTTTTCAGGCACTCTTTATATTAAGTCAGAGTCATACGAACCAGAGGGCTACGAATTGGCCGTAAACAAAGGAGCGATGAGCTATTTTAAAGAAATGCGAATTGTATGTAGCTATCAAAATATTGGAGGTAAAGTACTCCCGAAAAAGAGAGAATTTGTCTATCTCATTGAAGAAAAGAATTTGTTTAAAGAGAACAAATTCATTCATGGCAATTCAAGAGTTTCTCATGACAATTACAATTTTGATTTCGATGACAGCAACCACAAATTTTGGTTGGAGGAAAAGGTCTATGAGCCTAGGGCATTTGATCGCGACACGAGCTTTTGGAAAGAAGTGAGGCCTTTTTATTTAGAAGGTGAAGAGCTTAAGTTTATTCAGACACAGGACAGTATCACAAATTACCACATAAGTGAAGAGTATCTTAAGGAGCAAGATAGTATTTACAATTCTCTTTCAGTTTGGGACTTCCTCTTTAATGGTGTTGGATTTCGAAATACCTTTAAAAAACAATCTTTTTGGTTTTCGAGTTTAATACAGGGTGTAGATCCCTTTGGAGTAGGAGGGTTTCGTTATAATGTGGACTTCGACTACGAGAAGGAATTCAAGAATGGACATGCTATTGAGATAAATCCATTTATCGATTATGGGCACAACAATCGTGATTTAAAAGGAACCTTCGGAATGGGGTATTTATATGACCCGCTTCGATTCGCCAAGGTGTCTTTTAGAATTGGTGATACCTATGATTTTGTCAATAGCTATCAAAGTATTCAAGGTACACTTTCGCCTGCCAACAGAGTCCGCAACCGAGTATTTGAGATCAATCACGAATTTGAAATCATCAATGGTTTATATCTAAGAACAGGAATAGAAGCATCTCTGAGACAAGCACTAACCAACATTGAATACCCTGATTGGGTTGAGGTTTTTGGTGACTTTTCTCAACCCTTACAATTTGATGATTACGGTGTTTTTATCACTGAATTTGAATTTGCTTATCGAATCAGACAGAAATATATTTTAAAAGGAAATAAAAAAATAATAACCAATGCGAAATGGCCGTTATTGAAGCTAAAGTATAGAAAAGGATTCCCAAATCTTTTTGGTACGGCTTCAGATTTTGATTTTGTAGAATTTGGTATGAATGATCGAATTCAGCTCAATTCATTAGGGAATTCCGAGGTCAATGTTTTTGCAGGCGCCTATCTCAGAAAAAACAATTTACGACCCATTGAGTACAAATATTTTAGAACTTCTGACTTGGGATGGTTTTCTGACCCCACTAAATCGATGCAAATGCTAGACACCAACCTGAGCACTTCTAGATCATATCTACAAGCCAATTTTATTCATCATTTTAACGGGTTTTTTCTGAATAAAATTTGGGGTATTAATTTACTAAAGCTTGAGGAAACTGTTGGAGGAGGACTGCTCATCATTCCCGAGGCCAATTTCAATCTGGTTGAGTTTTATGTTGGGGTGGAGCGAATGCTGAGAATTCGTAAGCAGCTGTTTAAAATTGGTATATATGCTGTGGCAGCGGACAATAATTATGATAAAGCAGCTATTGGATGGAAGTTTGGAATCAACTTCTATGATTCATTTAGAAAGAAATGGAGCTATTGATTATTCAGGCTCTGAGTTGAAAAATCGTTCCATTAACGCCTTGTCTTTGTTCTTGTATGCTTTTAAGGGCAATGATTGGCGTCGCATAAAATATTTGATAGGTCTTTTCAGAATTGAGGCAAAAAACTTTTGAATGCCTGAAATAGCCTCTTCATTGAGTCGGGTATAATCTTCAAGAGAGTGTTTTCTGAAATGTGTTATGTTTTCCAAATCATCTCCATCGATGTAATTTCCACAATGGAAATTCTTTTCAGCAAATGTTTTTGCAGGGAAATCTACGGCACCAAGACCGTTAATTCTAAAGTTAATTCCAAGAAATTCTTCGTATGTGGTTCGGCATGATGGACCACCAGCCAGGTTAAAGACTTTGTTTTTTAGCTCAGCTCTTTTCTCAACACCATTGGTAAAGGCTCTAGCGGTATCCTCAGGCATGGCAATTTCTATAGGTGTTGCCAGGGGCATATGAAACATCAGCCCTGTCATTTTATGGTTTTTGACTCCCATTATAGCAGTCAACCGAAAGATCGTCCAATCTAGCTTGGAATTCATAATGATAGGTTCCGTATCAATCTTACTTTGTGCGTATGCATCTTCCTCGTGTTTCGGTAGGGTATCATTAACAGAGATGTCTGGAGTTAATAATCGATCACCGTATACAGCTATGGATGAACTAAACATGAAAAAACAATTTGGGCTAGTGCTTTCAAGTCGTTCTATGAGGTTTTTTGTACCCTCGAAATTGACCTTATGAGTAAGTGCTGGCATTTCATCTGCCAATGGTGGAATAATAGCGGCAAGATGAATTACCGTATCAAAACTTCCTTCAAGCTTTTCCATTTCCTTTTGATCGGATAAATCAATATGAATCAGTTTGATTTGATTTAAATAGGGGTGTAAGATCTTTTTGTTCTTGGAAGATGCTCTGCACATTACAGAAATCTCATATGCTGGATGGGAACAAAGCTGTTTTAAAGCCTCTTTTCCAACGGTCCCGGTTGCTCCTGTCAATAATATTTGCTTTTTCATCTTGATCGTTTATAAAAGATAAGGGAGTACGGCTTTTCGTTTTTTTGGATAGTTCTCAAACTTTTCTTGATACCACTCGTGATGATTTAGTGATCGTGGGCTCAAATTACAAAAGGTCCAAACTGCAAAAGTAATTGCTGGAAGATTCCAAGCCAAAATAGCAAAGCCACACCATTCCACAATTTCTCCAAAGTGATTGGGGCATGAAATGAATTCAAACAAACCTCCTCTTGGTATTTGATATCCCTGCTGTTTTTCTCTTAGGGAAATCAGCTTGCGATCAGCCCCTCTATTGATCCCCATTCCCGCGAAAAACACGACAGCTCCAATAATGACGTGTGGAGAAGTCAATTCAAATAGCTCAGGATTCATGTATCCAATGAAATATCCATTTAGCACTCCATTTACACCATTGAATAGGACAGCACTACCCACAATTAATAAGGGCATCTTCTTGTTCTTTGTTTTCAACTTGAAAGGAAAAATGAGTGTACGGTTGGCATAATGCAATACCCAAAGACCTATGATGAGATAGCTTAATTCATTTTTTTCCGAGTTGCCAATAAAAGCAATTAAAGGCATCAGAACTAATGCCGGTAGCTCCATGAAAAACCACCCCCATTTATTCGAAATCATCGGTCCCCAGCTCTCACTAGAGTGTCTTCCATAAGGTGCTTTTACCTTAAAGATGACCAATGCTAGAAAGGTAATTATAGCAACGCCAATCCAGAGGTAATTAATTGTATTAAAATCCATGTTTGAATTTAAAGATAAGACTTTGTTTGAAAGTTGATAGCTTTATATTGTAATCTGCTGCTAACCAAATAATTGCTATATTCAAACTATGATCCATCGATTTGCGTTTGTAGTGGGTCTCATTTCCTCTCTATTACTTTTTGTTGGATGTGTGCTCATAACCTTTGAACTTCCCGGTTCCGATATCATGCTTTTGTGTGGTGCAAGTTGTTTTTGTTTAGTGTTTGTGCCTATTTTGATTTATATCAATTTTAAGCGTCAAAATCTTTCAAATATTACGGATAAATGGGTCTTTGCCGCGTTGCACTTAATGGGGATATCGTTTATCATTGGAATTTTATTAAAGCTTCTGAATATGAGCTGTGCTCCTTTTTTTATTCGGTATAGCTTGATGGCCTTGATTTTTTTAATTCTACCTGTATATTTTATCACAGCACTTTCAATTAAGGTAGATGAAGAATACACAGAGAGACATCGAAACAGCCGTATTATAATGGGGGTAATCATTTTGACTTTTGTAGGATTGCTTTATGCAATGGTTGATTTTTTTTAAGAATCAGAGAATAGGATTCTATAAAAGAAACATTCCTTGTTACATTTGAAGAATGTTGAAGCAGCTTATAGAGGATTTTATAGATGAAAGATGCTGGAGTGATATTAGCTCGAGTGAAGCTTCGAAGTTTATCAATCAAAGTGAAGAGCACATCAGAAAAATGGTTGAGCTTTCTGTTGGTGATGTTAAAGATGTTTCATGGAGGGTGGCATGGCTACTAGGTAAATCTATAAGTAAATCAAGTAATCCGATCCAAAAATATCATTTGAAAATCATAAAGGGCATAAGTGAAAAGGAATCGGGACATCAAAGGGAGCTTTTAAAGCTGGTTATTGATAAGAACTTGTCGGAAGAAGAGGAGGGAAGGTTGTTTGAGGTTTGTATAGAGATTTGGAAAGATATTCATAAGAAACCTGGAACGCGTTCATATGCTTTTAAATTTATACATAAAGTGGTTCTTAAATATCCCGAAATTAAAAATGACCTTGTTGGGCTATTTGAATCGGAATACCTTGAAACTCTTTCTCCTGCTATTAAAAACTCGATAGAAGTAAAATTGAATAAGTTAAATGTTTATTTAGGCGTCAAAAAGCAATGATGAAACGAGAATCAAAAGTACTTATTGAAGAGTTGATAAAGGGGATAAATGCTCTAAAACCGGAAGATAAGGGTGCTTGGGGTAAAATGAATGTTTCCGAAATGTTACTCCATTGTTCAAGGTTTATTGATTTGTATCTGGGTGAAATATCAGTTCCAA
>JBELDA010000076.1:0-9847 GCA_042094515.1 Crocinitomicaceae bacterium | reverse complement strand
TTACTACACCACTAAATTTTTGTCCATCACCCAAATCAATGATGTAATAATAATCCGCAGTAGGGCATTCACGTCCGTTGGTCGTTCCGTCCCAAGCAGGGTCTTGTGAAGTACCTGAATATACTTTCTGTCCCCAGCGGTTGAATACGGTAACGGTGGCATTAGGATAGTCTTCCAATGCCTGAATGTCCCAAGTTTCATTGGTGCCGTCTCCGTTGGGTGAAAGTCCTCCAGGAATGGCAAAAGGCAGCTCAGTGGCTGGTTTGGTATCGGGTTGCTGAAACCCTAGGGTATGGATTGAATTGTTTTGAATTGTAGCGGTAAATGGCTCACCAATGGTGTAGCTCATCTGAATATTTGTGCCTGAAACTGACTGTCCAGCACTTGACATGACATCTCTACTCAATTGGATTTGAGCACATAATGAAAGGCTTGTCAAAATAGAAAGTCCTAATAAAAGGTGTTTCATGCAGATTTGGTTTGTACTAAAATAATAGAATTACGGGAGTTGGTCAAATCTATTCTAAAGGCTGTTGTCCAATAGACAGTTGTGTATCCTTGATAAATAGGATTTCAAGCCCTTTAAATCTCTCTTTATCCCATTCGGTTAATTCTATATTTTTTTCGATTTGTTTTTGGAGAATAGGGTCTATGAAGATTTTTAAAATATGAGGACCATCGTTAAGATATCCGATAGGAATAAAACATTCAATACCGACATGTCGAGATATTCCATTTTCGGAATCTCTCCATGATTCATGCCATTGAATCCCGTTTATATCAACAGAGTCAATTGAAACACTTGAAATGTCAGAAAGCAGACGGGCTTCTTTTTTCTTATCTAATCCATTCAAAAAGACATCATAGTGCACATTATATGGAATAAATAGATTTACGAAATTGTCATGAAGAATCTTACTTTGAATACTTGGATTGCCTCGATAGCGATTTACCGACTCGTCCCTGTAATAGCGTGGAGCCACATCCATTCCATTAGAAAGTTGATAAGTATAGCCTCTTTTATCAAATACATTTGGCCAATGAAGGTCTTTGTACGTATTGATATAGCTGAGTACAAGACCAATTGAGAGCATCACGAACATAGCCGAAAAAAATTTTAGTTTCGGAATATTTGTAAAAAATAGAAACCCGGATTTTTGGATAAACTTACGTAAGGTAAATAAGTCTAATATTGAGAATATCGGATAGGTAATATAGGTGAGGTAAGGTATTTTTCTGAGTAAACCAGCTGTAAATAAATCAATAACATATAAAAGTAAACAAAGAATTACGGCATTCATGTAAAACCCGTAAGAAAATTCCCATTCCATAATCGAGGGAATGGATAGGGTTAGAAAAATAGTAAAAATCATACCTAAAAGGAAAATGGCACTACTGATAGAAAGATAAATCACAATTCCACAATATCGATCCACCTTAATAATGGGGTATTGTAGGTCTTCATTATCCTGTATATCATTTTTGAATGGTTTTTTCCATTTGATTTTTTCTTTTTGGATGCCCTGAGGGTATACATAATTCACACAAACCATCGCCAGCCATAAGGCTCTGAGTAGAATATGCGTAATGAACCCGATTTTTAAGAGTTCGAGCCCAAGGGTTCCTATCAATAGAATTAGATTTCTTCCTTGAAAAAAGGTAAATTCATTGGTGCTTTCGATCCAATTTACCCAGCTACCTGAGAGTTGAATTAAGGAAAAAATCGCACCCCCAGAAATGAGCAATTCAATCTCCCATGAATTCTCTTGAATTTGTTTGAGCCAAGCGGGTATTTTATGATTACTATTATTCATGAATCCAATATTCGTTTTTCAATATACAAAAAAAGAACATCTAGGAGGTTCCTCTTCATGAACGCTTGAAAATTAACTACTGTTTAATAAGTGACGTTGGCTTGTATGATCCGTCGACTACAATGATGTAGCTCCCTTTTGAAAGGTGACTTATCGAAACTTCAGTTGAGAAACCTTTAAGCTGTCCATAATGAACAGGTCGTCCTTGTTGATCAAAAATCTTGTAATTATTAAAAATGGGATCTTCACTTTTTATGGTAATCATATTGGTCGCGGGATTAGGAAACAACATCAGGTCTTTACCTGTCAATTCAAGATTTTCAATACCCAACATGTTCACAAAGCCTTCAAAAATTCTGTGAATGGTAGTATTGGTTGTAATAGGTAGGTTTTTATCAAAGTATATGTCAGCATCATTTGTGATTTCGATACCTGGTTCTAGATCACGTACTTGTTCCACGTGATAGGTCAAAAAGCCATTACTCTTATCTTGATTGGCTGCGCTATCAGGTAAATTAATGTTATTAAAGGTCCATTCGAGTACTCTAGGGCCATACATTTTAAAATCGTATATATGGCTTGATACTCCGGATACAACGCTGAAAATGTTAAGATCAACATCTAGAGTGTCCCTTACAACAACGGTAAATGCAGTATCTGTTCCCGTATTCTGAAATCGGATTAAATATTGAAGTTGCTGATTTTTAGGTATATAAAATTGATCGGTTTCTCCTCTAGGAAATCCCGTTTTATCATTGGGGTCATAGCTTCCCGTTACCAATCCGCAATAGGCATCAACAACTGGGTCAGCATCATCTAAATGTGTATCATTAATGTCAACAGGAGGGTCTGTATTATGCGCACCGCAGTTTTCAACTCCGGCATTTGGATGAGAGTTTCCAGGGTGGAGTGGGTGCTGCTCAGCCATAAGTTTCCACAATTGTCCATTTCCTGGATAGGAGTAGATAACCGTTTGTCCACCTAATATTGCGATTGAGTCAGTTACAATGACAACACCATCTCTTGTCACCCAAAGGGGAGAGTAACAATCCATATCTCCGTTTCCAAACTCTCCTGTATTGGTTACAGAAAAGAATACGGAATCATTTTGACACCATCCTTCTACGCTCAAGCTGGATTTATCCCATGGTAATGTACAGGGCACAGGGAAGTTAGTTTCTGTGGTTCCCTCGGGGTCAGCAACAACTGGATCAGAAGGGATATTGTCTAGCATGCATGGTTCAACTGGTTTTAAGTTGGCCTCCATACACAAAGTTTCACCTAAGTTGACATCGCAGCTAATTGTCGTGTAAATTATAATTCTTTCTGCAGCTCCTGGATTAATGTTATCCAAATTAAACCGGTATATATCGTCATCAATTTCAGTAAAGGCAATAGAAGCACTATCAACTTTAATAAATGGGTCTAGCTCAACTTCAATGTAGCTATCCATTACAGCTCCCGTTGCAGTACTGGCGTTAGATGCTCGAACGAAAATAATCTGCTCCTCAAGACAAGGACGCATAAAGGGCATGTGTATAGTTACATCAGGTTCTCGACAAGGGTTATTGTTGATCATACCGTAATCAGGACCGTTCGTAAATTCGGATGAGTTCACTGTGAAATTTTGAGAAGTATTCCAGATGCAAGAGGTTTTCCATGCAGAGGATGTATCGATAGTCATTGTGTAGGTACCAGGAGGTAAAGACTTCACCCACCAGTCTCCATTATAATCTGGAGTAACAACTATTGAACCAGGATTGATTAAAAGGCTTATGCCTTCGAGTCCATTCTCATTTGGATCTTGTAAACAATTTTGATCAGAATCGAAAAAGACAGTACCTGCCGTGGATACTTCTTCTAGTTTTAGTATCCAAAAATCAGACTGACCTTGATTCCTTGTCAAATCACCATCGTCGGAATATGAATATCCTGCAACAATAAAACCTCCATCAGCTGTTCTTCTTACACTCTTGGGATCATCGGTAGAGCTACCACCTAACATTTGTTGCCAATTGACATTTCCATTATTATCCAATTCAATAATCCAAAAGTCAGAATCACCGTGATTTCCTGAAATAATTCCATTAATTGAGGTGGAAAACCCTGCGACAATTGCTCCGCCATTATCAGTATTACTTATAGAGTAGCACAAGTCATTTCCAGTACCACCTAATGATTTTTCCCATATTATATTACCATTTTGATCCAATTTCAATACCCAATAATCTCTGGCACCGTTGGAAGATGAAATATCTCCATCTGAGGAAGAAGAAATACCACATATAAGGAAGCCTCCATCGTCTGTTAAGTCCACACTACGTGCTATATCATTATTGCTTCCACCGTAATTTTTTTCCCAAACGATTTCACCATTTACATTTAATTTAATGACCCAAAAATCAGAGGAGCCATAATTAGAGCTAAGGTCTCCATCATTAGATTGTGACCCTCCAACAATGACGTAGCCTCCATCTGTAGTTTCACGAACGTCATATCCTTCCTCGCTTGAACTTCCTCCAAGACAATTTTGCCATAATATGTTCCCGGACTCATCAAATTTGACCACCCAAATGTCTGTTTCTCCATGATTTCCTGCCACATCTCCTGCAGTAGATACGGTGTAACCCATAGCTATGTATCCTCCATCGGTAGTTTGTTCAACTGAATAGGCGACCTCATTCGAGTTTCCTCCAGCTGCTGTCTGCCATGAAATGCTACCATTTGAATCTAACTTTAAAAGCCAAAAATCTCTACCTCCATTATTCCCTGAAACATCTCCGTCGTTTGAACTGGTATACCCGGCAATAATAAATCCATTATCACTAGTCTGTTTGATGGCATGAGCGCCTTCACTTCCAGATCCTCCAAAGGCTTTCTTCCATAAAACATCACTATCCGAATCGAGTTTTACGACCCAAACATCTGATTGACCATGATTCCCCGCAACATTCCCATCATTAGACTGTGAATTTCCAGCAATTACATAACCTCCATCAGAAGTAGGTTCTACTGCATAGGCATAGTCTGACATGGTCCCTCCTAAGGATCTTTGCCATTCAATTTGAAAAGGGGCTTGAGAATTAAGAAATGTAGAAATAAAGAATAGACAAACAAAAGTTAATCTTTTCATGTTTATTAGTTATAGTTAATAATAGTCCGTTGATAAATATACCTAGTTTTATTCAAAAATAATAAGTTGTATTAGGATTATTTTTTGAGTTACAAAAAAAAAAAATATTAGTTTTGTAAAACGTACACTAAGTTGAAGATGATGAAACTTTCTGCATATTTGGTTTTATTGGGCATGATTTTGATTCATGTACCTAAATCCGTTCTGCATGAATGTACACATGAACATGAAATGCATGCTCAAGATCATCATTCATCTGATAGTGACCTGCCCTCATTTAGTGCCGAAGATTGTGATTTGTGTGTGTATTCATTTCATGCACTTGACCTTCCGGAGTACAATCTTGTTACTATACCTGATTTTCAAATCAGTAGTGGTGTTTCATTTCAAATCATATCAGCTCTTTATGCTGAACTTAAGACATCGGACTCAAGAGGTCCCCCAAATTCGTTACGACTAAGCTAATAAGGCTAAATCCAATCATTTCGTAACGAATTAAAATTAATAATGAATAAAATTTCTTGTTTTATCCTGTTTATGACAGGATATATGTGCGTTGCACAGCAACTGACCGGCATTGTAAAAGACGGTTTAAATAATGAGTCTATCCCAGGCGCAAAAATAGAATTAAAGGAACTTGGCGTAGCTACCTTTACTGATGCCAATGGTAGGTTTATATTGGAAGGAAATTGGCCTGACGAATTCATCCTTCGAGCTAGCGCAACGACCTATGAATCAAAAACCATATCGGTAACTTGTTGCGATAGTATCAATCTTACATTAAGTCCTGATCCACATGACATGGATGAAGTGATGGTGAGTGTCGAGCTTCGTGAGCTCCAAGGCAGCATGACTCAGAAAACGGATTACATGAAATTGGACAAGCTTGATGTGATCACACCCTTAAGTATATCTGAAGCACTAACTCAAATTGACGGGGTGCAGATGTCTTCTTATGGCCCATTAAACTCAAAACCTGTGATAAGAGGAATGCAAGGAATGCGTGTCGTTACATTTCTTAATGGGATGCGTATCAATAACCAACAGTGGGGTGGTGATCATGGATTGGGCATATCACAGGTGGGCATGGAAAGTGCAGAAGTGATTAAAGGACCGATGTCTTTAATATATACTGGAGATGCTACAGGAGGCCTATTGTACCTAAAAGACGGTTCTTTTGCGCCTCAAAATAGCTATTCAATACAGGTGAATTCGCAATTTGAGTCTGTAAATATTGGAACTCAAAACAGTATAGTTTACAGACTTTCGGGTAAAAAACTTCGAATGAGTGCCGCAGGTATTTTTTCGAGCTATGCAGATTATAAACTTCCAAATGGTAATTATTTGAGTGATTCAAGATTACAGGATTATGGTGGTAAGTTTAAGCTGGGCTACAACTCTGGAAAGTGGAATGTTGAGCTCAATTATTTGTATTCAAATTCAAGAGTTGGAATTCCTGGTCATACACATGATGCGCTTGCAACTCCTGAATCTTTTATGCTTGACGAACAAGAAAGAGGGTTTTCTCTTCCACACCAAAAAATACAGAATCATTTCGCAAACATCAAGACCAGCTACTTCATCAGTTCAAAGCATAAAATGGAGTTTTATTTGAATCATGGATACAACAATCTCAAGGAATTTGAGGAAAAAATTTTTACTCCTGGTATTGATATGTATTTAAATGCGACCTCTTTTCAGGCGAGACATCATTGGCATCCTCATAATAACCTTCAGGTATTATCCGGTATTCAAGCAAGTGCACAAAGCAATAACAACGGTGTTACGGCAGAAGAACGTTTAATAGATGATTCAGATCAATACGATGTTGGCCTATATTCCTCTCTTTCTTATGATTTCGGTGGACTTAAGATGAACACAGTAATACGAGTGGATCAAAGAGCCGTTCGTAGTTCTAGCTTTAATAATGATTATCCAAACTTCAATGGGTCCATTGGTATCAGAAAGGAATGGAAAGCCAAATCAAAACAAGACCTGGCCTGTCATATTTCTTCTGGAACCAGAGCACCTCACTTATCAGAATTATTGAGTAACGGGATTCATCATGGTGCTGTTCGTTATGAACTTGGAGACCGGTCATTAGGCTCTGAAAGATTTGTTCAGCTTGATTTGAATTATGAACTTTCAAATGAGCATTTGTCCATACTCATAAATCCATATACGACTATAGCCAACAGCTATATTCAGCTCGCAGAACTTGACTCAGTCATTGATGGTCTCGCTGTATATGAATATCAAGCCTTGAATCGCGCATTGCTCTATGGTATTGAGGCAAGGCTTCATTACCATCCTCATTTTGCTCACCGACTTCATTTTGAAATGGGCTATTCCAATACTTTGGGAAGAGAATTAGGTGTGGCACAAGCTGGAGAGGACTTATATTTTATGCCACAAGCAAGGTTGAGATCAAATATTCGTGTGGAGCTCTCTAAAAAGAAGCAATTTGGATTTGCTTCCGTCTTGATTCAGCATAATTATTTCTTTAATCAAGATCGCATTGGGCCACTTGAGACCCCAGCAGGGGCCTATCATTTTGTTCAATTGGGATGTCAAATGAAGTGGGATGCGTCATGGCCAGTTCAGCTCTCATTCGGAGTACGAAATGCATTAAACACATCATATGTCAATCATCTATCTAGTCTAAAACGGCTCGGGTTAACTGAACCTGGTCGAAGTTTTTATTTCAATCTAAAGTGGAAAATTAAGGGGAGAAACAAAATAAATAAGTAATCAATCAATAATCAATTAAATTTTAAATTATGAAAACAAAAATGTTTTTTGCAGCAATGCTGCTAATCGCAAGTACAGCTTGCAACAAAGAAGAGTGTTACGAATGTCATTATGACGGTCCAAACGGAGAAGAAGTGGAATTAGAAGGGGAATACTGTGGCTCTGCTGCAGAGGATCTTGAAAATTCTGGTTATGTTGTAAATGATACAACAAGTTATGTAGTTCATTGCGGCGAGCACTAAAAGCTCCTTCTAATCATTGAAAAGCGCCTCAGAAGAGGCGCTTTTTTTGTTTCTAAAAACGCTAAATAGATGAAATTCATTATACATGAATCTTTTAGAAATCATAACATCGTTATAATAAGGCTTGAAATATAATCTACCTTTTCTTTGTTACCTTGGTCTCGAGCAACACTCAAACCCTTTATGTACCATTGAAGACACTCATATTGATCTCCATTCTTACCAGCTAAATCTCCCATTTCGATGTAGTCAATTATGTTACTCGATGGCATGATATTAATCGTTTTCTCTATAATCTCCAAGTTCATTTCTAAATGTTTACCATAAAGAACGTCATAAGGAATCTTAAGGATGTTAACTCGATATTAACAAATCAACAAGTGTTTATAATCAAACTGCTATTGAATTTAAAAGAGATCATCAATTGATAACTCCAATGAAACTAAAGAACTATTTTTTATCACTGAAAACGCTAAATCGATGAAATTCCTAGCACAAGACCTAACACAAGAATTTAGAACTGAAAATCATATCTTTTTGACATCTAACCATTTCAATATGAAAAAAACCTTATTCTTATCACTTTTATCGACTACACTATTTTTTGTGGTCAAAATAAGCGTCGGCGACACAAGAATCTTCATTTGGGGATAACTGTTATTCAATTCAATATTTCAATAATACACCAACTGTACTGGCTGAAGATCAGAGTACTTTATTATTTATTGCGGAGCTAGTTAATTTTGGGGATTGATCTGGACTAAAAACATTAGTGGGTATTTTAATTATAATAAATCAGGGTTGCAATATAGTAACGGAGATTATTTTGTGCTATCCAATTCACCGAACTCGATTGATTTGGATCCACATTAGGGTGTTGTAAACTCTCTTGATTATGGTAGAAACGCCAACCTTAAAAAACTCTCTGATGGCACATCAAACCTTACTCAGTTAACAACCTCAAAAAACCTCATCCAAATACTTGATATGATGGGTAGAGAAACCACCTTTAAACCCAACACACCTATTATCTATGTCTATGATGATGGGAGTACAGAGAAGGTATTTACAATAGAAGATTAAATCCTTCAAAATATTTAGAGAAAAGACCTTCAGAAATGAGGGCCTTTTTTTGTTTTAAGAATCAGGTTCATCTTAAATAAGCCTTTTAATCGAGCCTTGGTAAAATTTTAATATGCTATATTTACATTATTAAACTATTTATATTATGAAAATTTTTGTCCTTCCTCTTTTAATGATGATATCATCATTAACTATAGCGCAATCTTTTAGTATTGATGACATTATTGTTAATATTGAAGGGAATTCCTCGGAAACGAGTATCGCTAATAATACCTTTTTGAATGCCCAAAGTACTGGATCGATTCAATGGAGCATTGTGGATGTTTCTCTTCCTGCGGAATGGGATTTTTCAAATTGTTTCCCCAATTGTTATCAGATTGGTGAAACTTCAGGAACTCTATCTATGTTAGAGGGTGAAAGTTACTATCTAAATTGTCACATTTATCCAAATAATATTCATGGTGAAGGTTCGGTTACAATGGCAATTTCAGATAATATGGGGCTTGTTCAGGAAGTAACCTGGCAGGTTGTCGTAGGCAGTGTGAGTGTTATTGAAAATGATTTAGATTCAAACAAAAAACAGATAAAATCAATATACACTCAAGACGGTCGTTTAGTCAATGAATTTATAACGAATCAGATACATATTGTTGTATATGAAGATGGATCGATTAAGCAAATTTGCGTAACTCCTTAGCTCATTGATAAGGGCGACTTAGACTCAAATACGGTTTTGATTCATCAGTATTTAGATGGAACCTCAGAAAAGGTGTTTACCATAGAGGATTAAATTCCTAAAAATAATTTAATTAAAGACCCATCAG
>JBELDA010000075.1:0-10932 GCA_042094515.1 Crocinitomicaceae bacterium | reverse complement strand
CTTCAATAATTCAAAGAACTTCTTTCGTCCCATTTCTATTCGCTAAAACAAAAATGATTTCTTTTTCGTTTTTCATTTTCACCGTTGTGTTTTAAAACAAAAAAACCACTTACAAGCAAAAGTAAATACTTGTTTGCGGGGTGCAAAGATAAGTACTCTTTTCATTCTAACAAGAAAAAAATGAAAAAAAATAGTCCGCTCAGATTAAAGCGGACTATTCAATTCAACGAACACATACATAATGTGCTATTTAATAGGTATTTATCATTTACCTTACGACCTGAATAAGTTTTGTCAATTGCTGGTTATTTATATCCAACTGAACCACAAATGTTCCGGATTTCATATCCGTTGGAATCGTAACATTAAAAGTATTCAACCCAAGAGATGATGATCCAAGATTTTTTGAGAACACCAAATTACCTTTAAGGTCAACGATGGATAAAGAAATTTCATCTTGAGATATAGAATTTAATGAAACATAAACCTCATTTTTTCCAGGAACATAAGAAACACCATTAAGAGATGGGTGAACAACATCGTTTAGAGATGATGTAGACTGTTCTCCAATAACATGCTGAGAAAGGTAAATCACATCTCCACTATTTGCACTATTATTATTTGCACTATTCGAAGCAACGTAAAAAGTAACATCACCACTATTTAACGCTGGAGCTGTCCATGACCATGACCATGTAGAAGTCGCGGAGTTATTACTAGCACTTGTATGGTTTGCGTACTCTCTAGAGTTGGCATTGTTAATAGATGTATTCGATCCTCCCGAAAAATCACCTGCCATATCATTTGAGCTCGTTAACACCGTAGACTGAAAACCTTTTTTATTCGGTGAAGATGCCATTTTTAAGGTTACTTCATATGTTTGACCAGGAAGGTATTCAAATACAGGATTCCCACCATCTAAAACGGTTAAGAGGTTTTCATTTGCGCCATCTTGGGTTGAACCGGAGTGACATGCAGTACAATTAGATTCTCCTGGAGCTCCAGTTTTACCTGCGCCCGCACCAGATGAATTTGTTGGCATAAAGGCCATGTCTAAGTTATTTTTTGAAAACTGAAACCCAAAAAAGATTAGGCTCAGCGCACTCATAAGTAGAATAGATTTTGTTTTCATAAATATTAGTTTTAGTTATTATTTTTAATTATTAAGTTTTCCTTGGCATATCCATAATTCAAATATTTCAATTAATGAATCACTTAGGGGCGGACCATTCTCTGGCATAAGCTGTAAACCATTTTCACGCATAGCATCAAGCATATCGCTTGCATTTACGGAAACATTATCATGACCATTAAAGACATACCCACCAGACCCTCCGCCCAAATCATGACATCCCAAACATTGCTGTTGGATTAAAGGTTCAATCGTTGCACTATAGGAAACTACTTCTTCTGAAGAACAAATAGTTTCAGCAGGTACTTTATCCTTATTACATGACATCACTATAAATAGAAGTGAAAATATGGTTAGTGAATTTTTCATTTGTCTATACTAAATTGTCTACTTACACAAAAACCTAATCTAAATTGACCATCCAGCCAGTTCTCATAGGTATATGGAATAAATTGAGTTTCCCCCAATCCTTTTGAATTGGTAAAATTAATAGTGAAATTATGGCCAAAAGTTTTCCATTCCAAGGCAACTCCAAGACTATTGTAAAACTTTTCTTGACGGTAATCCTTGTTATTAAAGCATGGGTAATATTCCATTAGAAGAAAAAACTTTTTAGAAAGCTTTAGCCGCATTGCTGCACCCAATGAAAATAATTCGTTTACATCATTTTGTGAAACATAATTTCTATGCACAAGTGTTGGCATTATCGCTACGCTTAAAATATCTTTAAGCCGGTAGGCCATATTCAATTGGGTGTAATAACAGAACCGGTGGCTGACCTTTGGGAAAAATGCAACATCACTCATATCCATTGATGCTTCACGATAAGTGAAAGTTGATCCTCCCCCCACAGAAATAGAAATTGGAGCTCCTCCCTCCTTTTGAGTCAAAACTCTATACTTTATAAAACCGTCTAACAATGAACTGTACGGTGCAGAAGTTCCTTTACTACGTCCAAATCCTATCATCAGCTTGTCCGTTATTCCATACTCCAATGCAATTCTCATATCGGAAACATTATCAAAGCCAAACAAAGTTTGGTAACCTCCGTTTTCCCCTGCTATGTCTCCAAATCGATGCTCGATTCTCATTTCAAAGGTTTTTTCAGGCAAAGTTTCAACAGAATGTCCTGAAATAATACGTGTAGAATTGAATGTTTTTACATCTTCTAACTCAAAATCCGTGTCGAAGTCAAACTCATCCTGAGAAAAAAAACAATAGGGTGTAATCAGAAAAAGAAATAGCGTTTTTAAATAAATATTTTTCATTCAGCTAACATTTAGTCTTACTTTTATTTGACGCTTAAATTAAAAAAAAGTTGGTAGCAAAAATTTAATACTAAAAAAAATTCTGAATTATTTTAAATGGGTAACGTTAATTATTTTTATAATATCATACCCAATAGAAGGCAAACATGAATAAAAAGTCCTTACGAAAATTGTATAAAGAGAAGCGATTAGAAATGAGCTCAAAAGAAGTCGAAGCGATTTCAAAAACAATCCGCTTACGGCTGGTTGAGCATTTCGATTTCAGCAAGAAGCTTGTCAATGTTTTTCTGCCAATACAAAGATTTAATGAAATTGATTTGACTCCATTGGTAGATGAAATCATTAAAAATGATGGCGAAATTTGCTTAAACAAAGCTAATTTTAAAACCAATACCATTACACCTTATTTGTATTCTAAAACGAGCGACATCAAGGTGAATTCGTATGGAATACCTGAGCCTAATCAAGGAATAATCGTCCAGCAAAAAGAAATAGATTATGTGATCGTGCCCTTATTGGCTTTCGATAATAAGGGCTTCCGTGTTGGTTATGGAAAAGGATTTTATGATGAATTCTTAGGCCTATGCAGTAAAGAATGCATTTTTATCGGGGTAAATCATTTTAATGACAAAAGCATTATAGATGACATAGAAAATCACGACATCTCACTCGATTACATTATAACACCTAGAAAAATTAATAAATTTTAGACCCCCTATTTTAAGTAGGCATCATAGAAATTCGATAAGGGAAGAGTACTTTCCCCAACCTTTGCAAATTGAACTCTATTCGCAGATAAAAAACGAATTATTACCCTTCTCGACTTCGCATCATTACTCACCATATTAAATGTGATTTGATGACTTTTTTCATCAAATGAAGTCGTAAAAAAAGCTGTGTAATATTTTGAATATTTACTAACATCCTCTTTCGTTATTTCAGCAGGGAGAGTCATCTCAATCTTACCATTGAGAACGGATTTTTTAAATAATTCAGCTGATGGAATTACAGCTTCTTGAGAAAAACTAACAAATCCAACCAACATAAAAACAAGAGAGAATATCAAAGACTTCATAATAACATTTATTTTTCGCTAAGCTACAATATTTTTGCCAATTTTGAAGTATGGATGAGTTGTTGCCCTATTATAACAAAAACACAATTGAAGTAGGATGTGATGAGGCTGGAAGAGGTTGTCTTGCGGGGCCTGTTGTAGCAGCTGCCGTTGTTTTGAATCCGAATAAACCTATAACTGGACTCAATGACTCTAAAAAAACAACTGAAGCAAAACGAAATTTTCTTAGAGACGAAATTGAAAAGAAGGCATTAGCATACGCCGTTGGCATTGTCTCAAATGAAGAAATTGATGAGATAAATATTTTAAACGCAAGCTTTTTAGCGATGCACAGGGCTATTGATGCTTTAAAAAATGTAATTCCCCAGCACCTCATCATTGATGGGAATCGCTTTACGCCATACCAAGATATTCCACATACCTGTATCATAAAAGGAGACTCAAAATATCAATCTATTGCAGCTGCCTCTATTTTAGCGAAAACAAATAGAGATAAAATTATGTCAAATTTAGACAAAGAGTATGATCAATATGATTGGAAAAACAATAAAGGCTACCCAACAAAAAAGCACAGAAAAGCACTTCAAGATTTCGGAAAAACACCACATCACAGAAACTCTTTCAACTTATTTGGATTTGACAATCAATTAGACCTTTTTGAGTAAACATCTCATTGTTGATTTTATTTCATTTTCTTTCAATTTAGCATCAACAATGCATTTATTTTTGGAGTATGCTGAAAAAAGTCTCGTTTTTCATAGTCATATTAATCTGCCTGCTAATCACAATAAACATTGTCAACGAGCTTAGCCTGGATAAAACACAAATTGATTCATCAGCCTATTTTGATCAAAGAGATTCTACAGTTTTTATTGTCAATTACCCTAATGGTGTTGATTTTAAAAAAGACCAAATTCGAATAATTGATTGCAATAAAGAGTTGTTCCAAAGCATCAAAAAAGACATCCCCGAAAATTGCTCTGTATACCTGAGCCAAACTAGAGGATTAATAGTATTCGAAGCAGCGGGAAATTGGAACAAGGCATCCATTAAAGAATTATTTATTGACGGTAAGTTTAAAATAGAATTTACTGAGCTCAGACATTTTAAATATGGTCCTTTTCTTGGATTTTACACGAAGAACAAATTGATTCTTCACACAAAAGAGGTCTCTCCGGAGAAATCCAGCGAAGGTTTTCATATAGACAAAAAAGCACATTACTGTACGGTTTCATTTCGAAATAAAGAGCCATTAACCAAGGACTTTTATAAATCGGGTGAAAACACGATTTGCTACAAAGCTATTTCGGGAAAATCTTCAAATTATGAAAACGTCAATGACAAAGATTTATTTAGTCATTTCATATCTGACAATTTTGATTCCTACACTTTTTATGAAAAAGAATATTTTGCAGACCTAGATGGTTTATTTGGCAAAAGCCCTATTTACGGTCTAACCTCTTCCGGTCTGCTCATATTAAAAGAAAAAGAAAATGCATTGGCTATTGTAGAATTGAAAAATGGTCAAAAATGTACTGAAACACTCGACGAATCATTTGACAATCAAAACAATTCAGGTAACTACTCTTACTATCAAAGTCTTTCTTTTGCAGAGCTCTTAGACATCGAAAACAATGGTGGATATTATGTCGCTGACATAGATGGATATGCCATCATTTCAAAAAGCAAAGTATTTTTCGATCATGTTACAACAGAAATTAAATTAGGAAACGTGCTGCTGAAAAACAAAATCAAAATGGACAAGATCTATACTGGCTTACCAAAAAAGGTATTGTATCGTCAAGTCAACAAGCAGCGCGAAACCTCCATAGCTAAAGTGGGCAAAAACATGATTGAAATAGAAATCACAAATGATGGTGTTGAATCCTCGGAATCAGAAAGCGATTCAAAAGATTATTTCGCCATGAACCCTAGGGAAAGGATAGAATCATTCTATGCCTATTCAGGAAGAGGAAATACCTTCTTGGTCACCGCATCCAACAAATGGATTAAATATGAGAACGGTAATAGCCAATGGGAAAAAACGTTTGAAAAAGAGGTAATAAAAGAGCCAAAACTTATGGAAATGTCATCAAGTGAAAATCAAGACATTTCTATATTGTTTGAAGACGAATCATTAATTGTGGATAAAGGAGGTCGAATCTTAAACCGTTTTAAAACAAGTGGAAGAGTGCATCCTATTCGCATGCGCTTACGAAATAAGGTGTCTTTTTTAATACCTAACATCAACAGAATGGAGGTGGTAGATTATGACGGAAAGATCTTATCTACTTATTCATTCAGCTCAGAGATAATAGACATGGTTCTGTTTAGGGAAAATGGCAAAAAGCATGTAGGCGTATTGTGTGAAAAAATGTTATTCATTATAAATCTGGAAAGAAAACGAACCGTTCGAAAGATTGTTCTCGAGGAAGTATATTCCCTTCATCAATTTGAAGAAAGTTCTTTTATCATGAATAGAGAACAAAACCATTTAATCAATTTAAAAGGAGAAAGAATTTCATATAGTGTTCCAAATGGCTATTCATTCAAAAATGCATATCAAAAAAATGATGTGGTTTACCTGGTTTTTTCAAAAGAAAATGAAATCTTGGTCTTAAATCAAAAAGGTCAATTCCAATGGAAAAAAACCATTGAGTGTTCTTCGATAGACAAAATAATCATTCCAAAGCTTCAAACATCAAATAATACAAATCAGATTATTATGGGCATTCTTGATGGTATTGAAAACAAAATATTACTTTTGGATTCGCAAGGATCATCAATAGATGAGGTCAAACGACATGGAGAAAAAGATCTCCAGATTACCAATTATGGGAGTCAAGGAATTTCAATAACAACGTTTTTAGGTGACTATTTAATTCAATACGCAAAATTCTAATTATGAAAAAAATCACACTTTTTATTCTTATTTCAATCAGCTCAAACCTTTTTTCTCAAAATTATCTGGGAGTATCCTCAAGCAACTATGCAGGAGTTATGGGTACCGACATTCAGCCAGCCAGTTTTGTAGATGGTCGATTTAAATTTGATTTAAATCTTTTTAGCTTAAATTTCAGTGCGTACCAAAACTTTGCGCATTTCGACACACGAGATATGGATAAATGGTGGATCAAATCATTCTCTCCGGATGAAACTGTAACGATTAACCCTGATGGATCTGAAACCACTTCTTATACCACTGAGGTTGGAGGTTCTAATCCATACAACGATTGGTTATTACCTGACTCAAATTTTATTGATAGATATATCACCCGAAAATATGATGTGAATTCACCAGGAGTTTTGGGTTTTAATACAAATTTGCAATTCGACCTCATCAATTTCATGTTTCATGTTTCTCCTAAGGTAGCTGTCGGGTTTTCTGCGAAGGCTCGATCCATTACAAATATTGACAACATGGATCCCAAACTCGCCATTCTAGCTGAAGAAGAATTAGAATATCCTGATTTATGGAATATTAATCTAAATGAAGAATTGATCAATGTCAATCACATGACCTGGACAGAGTATGCATTCAAGTATGCCCAAGTCATAAAAGAAGAAGGGCAACACTTCGTTAAAGCAGGTGCAAACCTAAAATATCTTGCAGGATATGCAGCAGCATATTTGTACAGTAATAATTTCGAGTACAACCTATTAGATAATGATTTCTCACAATATTTATCGGGAGACTTTGGATACGGGTATTCTGAATCAATCGAAAGCTATATCGATGGGAATTTTGAAACGGGATTGTTTGGAGCACCTAAGGCATCGGCAAACGGATTTGGTGCTGACTTAGGTGTAGTTTACGAATGGAGACCGGATTATAAAGATTACAAATATGATATGGATGGTGAAATGAACTTGTGGGCACGAGATCAAAATAAATACAAATTAAAGGTTGGTTTATCATTGACTGATATCGGTGGTATTAAATTTAGAAAAGGTGGTATCAGTCGAGACTTTACAGTTCAAACATCCAATCTTTTTGATTTAAATACATTCGATGGAGCTGATGGGTTATTAGGTTTTGATCAGAAAATTGATTCACTCATTACACAGTCATCATTAGACGGAAATACCGAATGGACTGCGGGAGAAAGAGACACCTCATCTACCTTTTATATGAGGACACCTATGGCATTTAGCTTTCAAGTTGATTACCATATTTGGAAATGGTTCTATGTGAATTCAACCGGTATATTTAACATTGTTTCTAAAAACAAAGATTCAAAAGTAAAGGTGGCGAATCAATTCTCAATTACACCAAGCTTTGACCACGCATGGTTCGGAATTCACTTGCCATTCTCTGTAAATGATTACAGCGGATTTAAAGCAGGTTTTGGTGCGAGACTCGGCCCTTTAACCATCGGAGTAACGGATTACCGTTTCTTATTTGCAGCAGGAAAAGTTAGAGGTGCAGAATTCTATGCCGGTGTGAGAGTTCCAGTATTGTACGATGCTCCAAATGATTTAGATGGAGATAAAGTTTCCGATAAAGTTGATGATTGTATTGATGTTCCTGGTCCATGGACTTTCAAAGGTTGTCCAGATACAGATAATGATGGAATCATTGATATGAAAGATGATTGTCCATTGGATTCTGGATTGGTTGAATTCCAAGGGTGTCCAGATAGAGATCATGATTCAATTCCGGATAGAGTTGATGATTGCCCCGACACTCCAGGTTTGGCTCAATTCAACGGCTGTCCTGATACGGATTTAGATGGCATTATGGACAAAGAAGATGATTGCCCGTTAGACTCTGGTTTAGTAGAATTTAAAGGTTGTCCAGACACTGATTTAGATGGCATCATGGACAAAGAAGATGATTGCCCATTAGACTCTGGATTAGTTGAATTCAATGGCTGTCCTGATACAGATGGGGATGGAATAAGTGATCAAGAAGATGCCTGTCCATTAGTATATGGTAAAAAGGAATTCCAAGGGTGTCCTGACACAGATGGTGATGGAATCATTGATGGCATTGATGATTGTATCGAAACGCCTGGTCCAAAAGAAAACAATGGTTGTCCTTGGCCTGATACGGATGAGGATGGATTGCTTGATAAAGAGGATGATTGCCCAACCATTCCTGGTCCAAAGGAAAACAATGGTTGTCCATATATTGATACAGACGAGGATGGATTGCTTGACAAGGATGATGAATGTCCTAATACACCAGGACCAATTGAAAACAAGGGTTGTCCTGTAATTGAAGAGGAAGTAGTTGAAGTATTACAGACTGCATTCGACAATCTGGAATTCAGAACCGCAAAAGACATCATTTTGAATGATTCTAAACCTTCGTTGGAAGAATTGGCAACAGTTTTAAATGAGAGACCAACCTGGAAGCTCGAAATTTCCGGACATACTGATAATGTTGGTAACGAAGACAAAAACATGGTTCTTTCTAAGAAAAGAGCAGAATCAGTTAAAAAATTCCTTGTAGCTCAAGGCGTTGATGAAACACATTTGATCATTAAGTTCTTCGGAGAAACGGCTCCAATTGCTGATAATAATACGGCCGAAGGAAGACAGAAAAACAGACGTGTTGAAATGAAAATCATCTTTGAATAATCGATTTTGACTATACAATTTTAAAGGGGCCTTGTGCCCCTTTTTTTTTATTGACGAATTCAACATAATGTCAACATGTATAACAAAAACCTTAATGTTTTCTTAATTTACAATATTCCAAATAAAGCTGGGATATAAGTATATTCGCAACATATTAGGTATCGACATACAATAATTAATTTTGAAATACCCAAAACCCAGTTTACTTATTTTTTATGGAAGCGTGGCTACCTTAGGATTTAGTTTCGTATTCATCCTTTTCGTTCATTTGTTCATTATAGAGGTAGATTCCATTCTTTTTTTCTTAATTCCCATTTTAGGTGCTGCATTTGTATTTATCACATTTAGTCTACTCCTAAGAAAATTTGTTCAGCATAGACTTTCTTTACTATATAGAGCAATTCAAACCAAAACAGAAGATCCATCTAAAGTATACGAAGACGAATCACTTGACAGTATGATTGAAAATGCTGAGAAAGATGTACAAGACTGGCAAAGCAAACAGGATCAGGAAATAGTAAAGCTTAAAGAGCAGGAAAACTTTAGAAGAGAATTTCTTGGTAATTTGGCTCATGAGCTTAAAACTCCTGTTTTTTCAATTCAAGGCTATATTTTAACTCTTTTGGAAGGCGGCTTGGAGGATGAGACCATCAATAAGAAATTTTTAGAGAGAGCCTCGCTATCAACGGATAGAATTGTTAGTATCCTTGAAGATTTAGATCAAATTACAAAGCTTGAAATTGATGCGCTTGAAATGAATTTTGAACCCTTTGACATCCTGAAGCTTGTATCGGAATGTATTGAGGGAGCAGAGCTAAGGGTCAAAGAAAAAAACATTAAGCTTGATTTAAAGTATGTAACTGAGGATATTTTTGTGAATGCAGACCGTAAACGGATTGCACAAGTCCTAACCAATCTATTAAACAACTCCATATCCTATGGTAAAGAGGGTGGAAACACCACTATTTCTGTTTTTGTGGTAGACGACTTGGTAACTATTGAGGTTTCTGACAACGGCATAGGCATTGATAAATCACATTTCCCTCGTTTGTTTGAACGTTTTTATAGAGTTGAAAAAAGCCGTAACCGTCACGAAGGAGGAACCGGTCTTGGGCTTGCTATTGTGAAGCACGTAATCGACTCGCACCAACAGAAAATAGCGGTAAAAAGTTCCGTTGGAGTCGGGAGTCAATTCACCTTCAGTTTAGACAAAGCATAAAAAATTTGCTCTAAATCAAATCCTTGTTGTAACTTTGCCGAAATTTTTAGAAAATAGTACGTTTTAATTAATTTATTTCAGTTATGAAAATACTTAAAATTCAAGCACTTAGAGGTCCAAACATATGGAGCATTCGAAGACAAAAGCTTATCCAGATGAGATTGGATTTAGAAGAATTAGAAGAAAGACCAACCGATAAGATCGATGGATTTAAGGAGCGATTAGAAGAACTTTTACCTTCACTTATAGAACACCGCTGTTCTGAAGGATGTCGCGGAGGCTTTTTTCAAAGAGTAGACCGAGGAACCTGGATGGGACATGTGATAGAACATATTGCATTGGAAATTCAGACGCTAGCTGGAATGGATGTTGGTTTTGGACGAACTCGTGAAACCAAAACTTCAGGAGTTTATAATGTGGTTTTTAATTACCTAGAAGAAAAAGTAGGTATTTATGCTGCTAAAGCTGCGGTTAAAATTGCAGAAGCATTGATTGAAGGCGAAAAATATGATCTTACAGATGATATCCAAAACATGAAGGAAATCAGAGAAGATGTACGTTTAGGGCCTAGTACTGCAAGTATTGTTGATGAAGCTGTATCACGAGACATTCCCTACCTGAGATTGGGACGAAATTCTCTAATTCAGCTTGG
>JBELDA010000074.1:0-10945 GCA_042094515.1 Crocinitomicaceae bacterium | reverse complement strand
ATACATTTGACTTCTGCCTCTTTTTTCTTTAATATTCTTATGAGGTAAGCAATTTTATACGCTGCAATACCTCCGGTTATTCCGAGAAGAATGCGCTTGCCGTACATTTATTCGCTTGCCTCTTCTGGGTCTCTTAGGTATATTTTATCATCAAGAAGCTCTTGAGTCGCTATTGCTGTAGCCTTAGGTAAGCCTTCATAATGCTTCGAGATTTCAATTTGCTCTCGATTTTCAAAGATTTCTTCTAGATTATCTGTTGAACTAGCAAATTCTTGAAGTTTTGAGGTCAATTCTTCTTTGATCTCAACACTTATTTGATTTGACCTTTTTGAAACTGCTACGATTGATTCGTAAATGTTCCCTGTTTTTTCCTCGATTTTAATTGTGTCACGAGTAACTGTTGTCTTTTCTGCAACTACATTTTTATAACTCATAGTCAAAATTTATTCTTTAGATTCCAAACGATTTATATATGACTCCAGCTCTTTGCTGTATTTAGATTCGTTGAAAACGGCTTCAAAGTTACGCATTCTTTCATAAGTATCCTCAATTCTCTGCAATTTTTTACTTTCAATACTATTCATTGCCAGATAATAGGAGTTTTTTACCATAAGGTAATACACCTCTTCCGTATATGATGACCCGGGATATTTTTCAAGAAAAATGGATGCTGCTGATACAGCGGCTCTATACCTCTCAGTTTTTGAATATAATGTAACGTGTGTGTAATCTTTTGTTTCAAGCTTAAATCTTAGCCTGTCTATTATTTGATTACAAGAATCTAAGTATTTCGTTTCAGGATATCGATCAATAAAAAGCTGAACACTGTTAATCGCTTCATTAGTCTCGGTTTGATCCAGCGAAGGTTGGGGAGAATTATTCACATTACACAGTGCCGACATAAACATAACGTCTTCATTTTTATTGGAATATGGAAATCGTTGAACATAAGAACTTAAATAATAAGCAGCCATATAATAATCTTCACTTTTATAATAGCTTTGTCCCAATCGGTAATAAGCAAGCTCTCCTTCTCCAGATTTCGGCGAATGTTGATAAATTTGCTCGAAGAGTACTATAGAACGAAGGTATTCGCCTTCTTCATATAAAGAATTAGCCAGCTCAAATTTTTCTGCATAATTATCACCTTTAACGATTTTGTTATAATTTGAGCATGATGAACAAATCAAACAAATTAAAGCTCCTATATATATCAAGTTAAACTTCATCTATCTTACCCTTATATTTTGACCAATCTGCAATATACTTGTTTTTCGTAAACCATTTAAACTGCATAGTCTATTAATACTTGTCCGATGCTTTTCCGCAATACGCGAAAGGGTATCTCCAGACCTTACTTTATAGTATTTTTTCTCAACGTATTGCTTCTTGCCTTTTGAATCCGTTTTCCATTGATTAGATGGTGTTACACCTGGGCGGAATAATGTTTTGTGTAGGAAGAGATTTGGGTCTTTTAATTGCTTCTGTTTAAAATCTATGACTTCCTCAGGATTGATGGTATTGTCATAAAACCTGACTTCAAAATGCAAATGAGAACCAAAAGAATGCCCCGTATTACCTCCTAGACCCAAGACATCACCCGATTTCACCTTTTGACCTGAAAAAGTCAAGAGCTTACTCAGGTGAGCATAATACGTTTCTAATCCATTGTAATGTCTGACAATCACCAAATTACCATAACCTCCTGAGTTGGGCTCTGCATATCTTACAACACCATCCCAGGCACATACTACAGTATCTCCCGTAACCAGGTCAATATCAATTCCATTATGAAATTTGCCATTACGATATTTATACCTCGAAGTAACGACGCCATCAAAAGGCATCGTAAAACCACCAAATTCCTCTGACTTTACGCATAGCCATACCGTATCTCTGAGCTTTGTCAGATCATTATTTCTACTGTAGCAATCATGAGTATTCCAAGTCAATGTATGTGACCCCATTTCCTCTGAATTCATGATGTTGTGAATTCTTGAATTTAATATGCCATCAAAGTCCTTGTCTTCGACAATCTGCCATGTTTGATCGGAATATAATACCACCTTCCCGATTTCAAGTTCTGCTGTATCTATAGCAATTTGTCCTTGCCCGAAAAAGCTCAATAAAAGAAAAGCAATACCCGTGAAAAGTTTCATATCAGTTTTTCAATTCGCAAAGCTAATAATAATGCCCGGAATTTATTCAGCATCTATTATTTTCAGATTATAAAAAACAGATTCATTAGGCATCACTATATCGAGATATCCCTTGTCTCCATAGGCCATATTGGATTCAAGAACTAAGAATAGATGCTGTCCTTTCTTTGCTTTTTTTAACACTTGCTCCAAACCTTTAGGGTAATTTTTTTGACCAGAAACATAGGTCAAAGGAAAATTTGACGAATAGGTATTAAATATATTAGCTTTATTTTTTGTTGAAGCAATCATATGAAATTTTATTTTGGAACTACTTTTAGAGTTCTCACTTCCCGATCTCAATTCCCAGTATCGGACACCTCCCTCATTAAAGTCAGGCGCTACCAAGCCGTGGATTTTAACAAACAACCAATTGTCAGTATTCGGTGGAATTACCGTTCCCAAACCTTTCTTCCCATATGCTAGATGAGATGGAATTTCAATCTTTGCAACATCTCCAACACATAGCTCAGAAAGCCCTAGATCCCATCCTCTATTCTGCATATTGTATCCAATCACAAAAGGCAAATTGGGCATTTTCATTTTATTATTTCCGTCAATAGTTTTACCATCAGGCAAACCCAATCTATATTCTATTAAAATCAATTCTCCATCACGAAGCTTTCTCCCTCTTTTCCGTTCTATCCATTTGATGCGCACACCACTACTTAATGCCAGCTCATCTACATATTGAAATTCACTCTCCGCATCTATAATACTTGCCAATGAGTCTTCTTCCCAATTTAACATTTGCTCTACAGAAGAATTTTGTTCTGTAGAATCGACAACACTCAAAATCCCTAAAGAATCACTTACGATTTGAGCAGAATCTAGATCACCTCTCCTATCGATCGGAGAATTCGTGTTTTTGCGTTCAATCGTATCACAAGCAAAAAGCAGTATCATAATGAAAAGAATACCTAGGTATTTCATCTTTGAATATTTAAAAGTTCAACATCAACAACAAGGACAGACTGAGGAGGAATCGTTTCAGAGTTACCCAATAAACCGTGAGCCATATAGCTAGGCATAACTAGTTTTGCTAAATCAGTTGTACGCATCATTTTCAGAGCCTCTTGAAGTCCTGATTCACGGTCACTTCTGCCCAAGACAAACTGATCTGGAATGGAATCGGTCTCATAACATATCCTGCCGCTAAGGAGTCCAATTTTAAGATTTACGGTTAAAAAATCACCGTCTCTAGCCAAAGGTTCATTGATATTTCCGTTTTCAACAATTTGATAACGCAACCCTGTAATACTTTCTGTCATTCTCAAACCCTTATGGTGCGCCAAATAGATTTTGATGTCGAGCTCTTCCCTGTCATGTATTTCTTGATTAAAATCTACGGAATGATCATTTGACCAGCTCTTATCACTGACATCTTTAGGGATAATATCCTTAGAATCTTCATTTCTACATGAGCAAAGTATAGAGATTAAGATAGCAACTGATAATCTCATAAAATTTCCTTGTAATGTTTAAGAATCATACTTCTTGTTTCATTCAAGCCCATTTCACTAAAGCCTCCTGCTGCATATTTATGACCTCCCCCATTGAAATGTTTTTTCGCGAATTCATTTACAATGTATTCACCCTTCGATCGAAATGACATTTTCACATTTCCCTCATCATTTTCCATCATAAATATTGCTACAGACATACCTTTGATTGATAGTATAACATTTACTAAGCCTTCTGTATCACCCTTTTTATAATTAAATCTATTTAATTCTTCCATTGATAGGGATATCATGCCTATTGGGCTTCCTTTAATGAGCTCCATCTTATCCGAAATGGCAAAACCACGAAGCTTCAATTGCTCACTCGTATTCTGATCAAAAACCAATTCATGAATTTTAAATGGAATAACACCATTCAAAATAACTTTGTGTAATACATCATGTGTTTTAGCAGTAACCGAAGGGAATCTGAACGAACCGGTATCAGTCATGATACCCAAATAAATAGCCTGACTGGCTTTCAAATTAAGCCTTGATTCCATACCAACTTCTTCTAGCACCTCGAAGAACAATTGTGCCGTAGAACACACCTCTGGTCTTGATATTGTCAAGTCACAAAACTGGCTCGGCTCTGGATGATGGTCAATCATGATTTTTTTGCATTCTATTTCTGCAAAAATTTTAGACATCTCCTCTCCTACTCGGTACATGTGATTATAGTCCAAACAAAACACCAATTCAAAATCCGATAGATTTTGATCAAAGTCTCCAAAAAAGGAATACGAAGTATCATCCAGGAAAGACATTAAATTTGATGCTGGAGGATCCGGAAGAAGAATAAAAGGGGATTTATCGATTGATTTTAAAAACTCATAACAAGCAACAGCGCTTCCTATGGCATCACCGTCAGGTGATTTATGTGTTGTGATAAGTATTTTATCAGCATCCTTAAGAAGGGACTTAAAGGTTTCAATCATGAAACAAAATTACTCTTTCTTTTGCATTTGAGCATCTTCCTCTGGATCTGGAGGGAAAAGTTTTGGAAGATCTTCTTTACCTTGAAGACGGTCTACCATCTCTTCCAGCTGGGATATAGAAATACTTTTGGCCACAATCCTTTTATCCTTATCTAAAAGAAACACCTTTGGAGTTGAGAATATATCATAGGTATTCTGATAATTTAATGACTCTAATGACGTTGTTCTCAATAAATTCATAAGCTTTTGCTGCCCATCTGATGAGTCTTGGGCATCATTATACAGTTGATCCGTTACAGCAACGTTTATAAAAGTCATGTGATTGTCTCGAATAAATTTTTTCCATTTATCAAAATCATCTCCCACAGCCTTACCCACTGAAAATATTTCCACATTTCTATCTTTAAATTTCTCTTGATATAGCGTTTCTAGTTTAGGCGTAGTCTTTTTACAATGTCCACATTCAGGATCCCAAAAATAAAGAACTGTATATTCAGATTTTAAAGAATAAAAATCTTGCCAATTCTTATCCGTTGTATCTCTCAAGATCAAATTTGGAGGAATGGACCCAATAGTAAGTCTTATCTTGTTTTCAAGGTTATCACATAGATCCTCAAACTTGTCGTCCGAAACCCAAAATGCAGGAGACTCACCTTGAGCATTATTAGTACAATAATAACGATTCAGCATTTCAAGATATACCTTGTCCATACCCATTATTTTACTCTTGCCAAAAGTGGATGTAATCCATCCCACGCAGTATTCAAACATTCTACTGTTTGGTGTCAGTTGGTCGCAAAAAGGAAATGCAAAAGCTATAATAGAATCCCAATGCTGAACCATCATTCTGTCTCCAAAATAATATTCTAGCTTGTTGTGAAAAACGGGATTATTAACTAAAGCATCATCGCTTAGGTCAACATTGTCCCAATAGTGATTTCTGTAGTACTTAAAAGCAAAATTTGAATCCATAATAATTCCTTTCTCATCTTTTGGTGGTTCCGGAATCACTACATCCATCGACATCTTAACAATTTTCGAAACGAGTCTACCTTGATTGCTTTCAACAATATTATCCTGATAATCCTTTACTTTCTTGTTAATGGCTTCCATCTGCTCAGTAAGCTCATTGTATTTAGAATCATCCTTAGATAGCGTAGATCTTTGTTTTCCCATTTGGTTTACTTGAGACTTATTTCCACCAATAAACCTGATATACGGTATAAACACTTTATTCTCTTCAGACTTTAACACCTTCATGCTTCCTACCATATCTGGCAAAGAAGTTTGAAGAGAAATATCTTCATTATTATAAATAAACTCAAAATATTTCTGACCTGGCAATAAAACACCCAATATACCTGGAACCTGCTTCTTTCCATCAAACTCTACCCTTCCATTCTTTAATTCAGCTGTATCGGCATAATAAAGCTTTTTACCAAAATATTTGATAAGATGAACGGTTGTATCCTTTTGATTATCAATCTTAAATGATAATTTTTGTGCATTCAAAGAAAAGACAAAGAAGATCGATAAAAATAAAAATCCTTTTTTCATTGGTGTTTTTTTGCGTTAATTTAAATCAATTTAGTCTCCTAACAAGAATTTTTAATTCCTTTTAACAATTCTTTAACGATTACGTATTTACCGTATTTAAAATGCGGTTTTTGGTGCTCATCCAAATCGACAAGGCAAAAACACTAAATACTAAAACCACAAGGCCGTACAAATAAAAAGAGACCGATGCATCCAATGAAATTCCATTGGAAATAAAAACTTGTTGAAGAAAATATTTAGCAGGTAGAAATAGCAATAAGGAAAGAAGGGTTACTAAAGTAAATAGCAGCATAAAATATTTCATAAATACCTTAATCAGCATTTTAGGTGAATGGCCTAATCGTAAAAGAGTTCTAATCTCATAATCATTCTTAGTCAATATCAGCTGCAAATATTGAATCAATACTAGAATTGATAAAAATACCGTCAGCAATGAAATAGCAGAAATGATGCTCAACAAAACACCTAGAGCACTTTTTAGCTTGGCAATAAGCAGCTGTGACTTTTTTGATTCCAGCTTTTTCTCTTCGAGGTAATTTTCGAGTAAACCAAATTGTCCATCTTTACTTTTCACCACGAGCTGGCTCACCACTTCCTTATTCTCTTCACCATACTTATTATTGGCCCAGGACAAAAATTCCTCTGGAACGAGAATTGACGACAGCTCATTTGTGAATCCTACTATTCTCGAATGTATAGTCTGTCTATAATTTCTGGGGCCAATTTTTAAATCAATCTTTAAATCCAATACCAAATCATCCGATAGTTGAGGAATATTACTTGCGGATAAAAAGTTATTCATCATCATCAAAAAATCACGTGGCATTATTATCGGAAGCGTTTCACGATCTTCATTCCAATCCCAATTCTTTGTCTTTACATCCAAATATCCTTTTTGAACTGATTGCACGTAAATATTTGAATTAAAGGCCGGTATTAAAGGGTCGTCAATAGCAAGAACAACGTCAAACGTATTGGATCGAATTGGATCACAGTTTTCAACAAATTCCATTGAACGAATTTCGTCAATCTGTTCTTCTGAAAACTCAGGATTGTTCAAGCCCAATAGAGGCCCAGAGGAAACCTTTTTTTGAATTACAATTGTATTCTTCGAAAGCATCTCTGAATTCTCTCCATAGCTATATATTTTATGAAGAAAATGCAAGGATGTAAATAAAAAGAAGAGTCCCAAAAAGGTTCCTAGCAGCGCTAATACAAGCTGTTTCTTATTTTGATATTTGAAGAACAGCTGCCTCATCATAGCTCAAGTGTTTTAATATTTTCGAAAGTACATTCCCTTTCCAAAGCCAATAATATCAATCCTGCATTCTCTTCCTTCAGTCTTTTTTCAATCAAAGCAGTGCACTTAATAGAGTTCTGGTGATCCAAATGCGAAAAAGGCTCATCACAAATCAAAAAACGAAATGGCTTCATTAAGGCTCGAATAATAGCGACACGTTGCTTCTGTCCAAATGAAAGTGTTTTAACAGTCTGATCCCATTTGTCATTGATATCCAACACATCAAGCATCTCTTTTGCATCCTCGATATCATAGCCCTTAGCAAATTCAGGAAGTAATAATATATTTTCTTTTACACTTAAATTCTCAAATAGCTGTAGATCCTGAAAAACGGTAGAAATATCAATTCTTCTAATTTGTGTAAAGGCTTCTATTTCAATCCTGCTAAGCTCCTGATTGTCAATATAAATTGCCCCTGTGTAATCCTGCCTTAAGCCCAATAAATAATGGATAAGGGATGTTTTACCTGTGCCACTGATAGCATGAATCAGTACCTTATCACCCGATTTTATCTCTACATCCTGATTCCATATAGCACTTTTCAGGTCTTGATTCTGAAAGACATGTGGACAAAGCTGTTGAAATTTAAAATGCATGAAACTTAAATTAAATATGTTTTAATAGCTGATCCAGCATAGGTATTGAGTCATAAGGATTTAATGTAACTAAATCTGAGTAACGCCTCATCCAAGTCTCCTGTCTTTTACCATAATTCCTTGAATTCTTTTGAATCAGTGCTATGGTATCTTCAAAAGACATGCCATTATCCAAATACGAAATCCACTCCTTATAACCCACGGTATTTTGCAGGAGTATATTCTCCTTTAGAGGAAGACCTTTTACTTCATCAAAAAGGCCTTGCTCGATCATTTGCTCAACACGAAGATTAATTCTATCATATAAATCTTCTCTTTTCCATGAAATACCAAAGCGCACAAAAGGAAAATCAATTCCCTCCTTCTCTTGCATTCTAATTTCTTCAATTGTTTTTCCTGAAACACGTATAACCTCTAATGCTCTCAAGACACGCATCGGATTATTGATATCCATTTTTTCGTATGCTAAAGGATCCGCCTTTTCAAGCTCTTTTAGCAAAGGCTCCATTCCATTGCTTTTCCATTCTTCATTCAAAGCAGCTCGAACCTTAGGGTCACTAGGAGATGCATGGAGACCATCAATTAAGGCATCAATAAACATCCCTGAGCCTCCAGTGACAATAATGTGCTCAGCACCTTTATTAAATAATTCCGTGATTTGAAGACGTGCAGCCTTCATGAATCCTGCACTTGTCAACGTGAGCTCATGAATCGAATGTGTATCAACAAAATAATGCTTTGCCACACTTAGCTCTTTAGGACTTGGCTTTGCTGTACCAATACTTAACTCTCTATAAAACTGTCTTGAATCTGCAGATATAATAGGCGCGTTTATTTGCTGAGCTAAATTCAGCGCTAAAGAAGATTTCCCTGAGGCCGTTGGCCCTTGTATAATAATTAATTTACTCATTAAGTTTCCATGACATGTAACGCGAATATATAGATTTTACATAATCTTTAGCTGGTCCACGATATGCCCCGTATTTTACAGGTGAATTTCTGTAATATGCTGGAATGGATAAGTTTTTAATCATCAGTTCTACATTATCATCCCATACATGTGGGTTGTAACCGAGCATTTCAGCTAGCCGAACAGCATCTTCAATATGCCCTTTTCCTGCATTATATGAAGCCAGTGTGAATTTTAACCTTTGCTCCCTTGATTCAATATGGTTCCATTGATTAAAAAGCTGGTCTATATAACGCATACCTGCATCAATTTGTACCGCTGGTGGAGAATCAGGATAAACGTCAAATGAGGGTCCTGTATTAGGCATAAATTGCATCATGCCATATGCACCTCCAAAACCTCTCGCATTCGGATCATACCTTGATTCCTGATATGCAATAGATGCCAAAAAACGCCAATCCCAATTTCGTTTTAAAGCAGAGGCTTTAAAGAGCTCATCATACTTAGATAGCTCAATATTTAGATTCGTGGTACTGTCTAAGTCATCTATGTGAAAATTGGTTTCTTTCATGTAGTCAAAATACTTCTTTCGAAGAAGCTTATACTCCTCAGATTCTAAGTAATCATCCAAAAAATAATCCAGCTTTTCTTTTAGTTTTTCATCAGACTTTCTTAAACCGAATGCAATATTCTGTCGAACTGATAAAAGTGTCGAAATATCAATATTGGGATGACAAGCCTGCTCAATACGAGCTGTATTTTCCATAGCGATAGTAAAATCAATCTCACCCCTAGAAACCATTTCAATCAAATCTTCAGCCACAGGGTACCCCGGAATTAATTTTACATGAATATTTTCACCAATCTCATCTTCAAGATGAAGAATTCGCTTTACAAAAGAGCTTTTGTTTCTGATGTATATGTTCTTGTCTTTGAGCTTTGAAATATCTCTAATGACACTGTCTTCTGACTTTCGCTGAACCAGCACTTCAAATGAATGATTGTAGGGGATGGAAAAAGCATGAAGCTTTTTATCCTCCATGTGAATAGGCTTATTACAGGCGATGATATCTCCTTTACCCGAATTGAGCTGAACAATAAAATCATCGGGATTAGGCACATCTAAAAGCTTTAGCTCAACCCCAATATGACGAGCAAAAGAATCTAGGATTTCATATTCAAAACCCAAGTATTTGTCCTTGTATTCATAAAAAGAAAGTGCACCATTTTCAGTAAGAACTGTTAAGGTATCTTTCTCTAGTATTGCTTCAAGATCCTTTTTCTTATTGACTATTTTTATGGGCCTCTCTTTTACAGCTGAGCCACACGAAAATAAAATAACGCCATAAAAACCTAAGGCAATTGCTTTGTTCATTGTCTATAAAAGATTAATCTAATATAGGGATTTACGTACATTTAACACATTGGTTTCAAACCGCTTATTATTTGTAATTCTCATAAAAAATCCGTTTATTTGAGTAACTAAAACAAAGGATTATGGGAGGAGAGCAAAATGAAATTTATTCAAAAGTTGTCAGAGCTGGAAAGCGCACCTATTTTTTTGATATTAAGGCAACTAAGGGCAATGACCTGTATCTTACTTTAACAGAAAGTAAAAAGATTTGGAATGAAGATGGAGAAGGATCCTATCAAAAACACAAGATTTTCTTGTATAAAGAAGATTTTGAAAAGTTCAAAGATGGTCTTGATGATGTCCTAAATAAAATTGCAGAAATTAAAAACGAAGAATAATTTTTTCTTACTTCTTCGTAATTCAGAAAATACATTTATATTTGCACTCGATTTGGGCGATTAACTCAGTTGGTTCAGAGTGCCTCCCTTACAAGGAGGAAGTCGGGGGTTCGAGTCCCTCATTGCCCACTAAGAAAACCCACTCAATGAGTGGGTTTTTTGTTTTGTTCTTTTTTATTGATACCAAATTGG
>JBELDA010000073.1:0-11019 GCA_042094515.1 Crocinitomicaceae bacterium | reverse complement strand
AAATAAAAATTCAGAAAGGAGAGTTCTTTTCGAAAACGAAGAAAATAATGGTATGATGTATGGATTTACTGATAATTATGTAAAAATAAAAACGCCATACAACGCTTCATTAGCCAACACAATGCAAACAGTGAATCTTACGGAGCTTGATAGAGATATCATTTACAAATCTGAAGTAAAAACAATTTCAAAACAACAAGTAAATTGAAGAACATATACATAACACGACGTGAAACTTTTAATGCTGCTCATAAGCTTAGGCGTGAAGATTGGAGTGATGAAAAAAATGAGCTTGTATTTGGCAAATGTTCGAATCAAAACTGGCATGGTCATAATTTTGAACTCTTTGTTACCGTTAAAGGTAAGCCATCGGAAGATACTGGTTTTGTAATTAACCTAAAGGACCTTGGTGATATCATAAAGAATGGAGTAATCGAAAAAATTGACCATAAAAACATTAATTTAGATGTTGACTTTATGAAAGACAAAATGTCTTCAACAGAAAATTTAGCCATTGGGATTTGGGAACAAATCGAGCATGAAATAGTTAAATTGGGAGGCCAATTGGTTAAAATAAAATTAGTTGAAACTGAAAATAATTTTGTAGAATATTTTGGCGGAAAAGAACCATTGTAGTTATTTAAATGTTCTTACTTATTAAAAGACAAAGTGAAAAAGATAAATTTAGAAAACAATTACAGGGAAATCATTAAGGAATTAGGAGAAGATCCTGACAGAGAAGGATTAGTTAAAACTCCTGAACGAGTAGCAAAGTCCATGAAATTCCTACTTAACGGTTACGACTCACAGCCAGACGCCATAGTTCAACAAGCCATCTTTCATGAGGAATACTCGGAAATGGTATTGGTTAAAGATATTGAAGTTTATTCGTTGTGTGAGCACCACATGCTCCCATTCTTTGGTAAAGCACATATTGCATATATCCCTGATGGGAAAATAGTAGGGTTGAGTAAGATACCAAGGGTTGTTGACGCTTTCGCAAGAAGGTTACAAGTTCAAGAACGGTTAACCATTGAAATTCGTGACTGTTTACAAAGAACATTAAGCCCTAAAGGGGTTGCTGTTGTATTAGAGTGCTCCCACATGTGTATGCAAATGCGTGGTGTTCAAAAACAAAATTCCGCGACAACAACAAGTGCTTTTACAGGTTTATTTTTGTCTAATGACACTACCAGAAAAGAATTTATTAATCTCATTAAGTAACTGTATATAATATGTACGATCAAAGTGAAAGTAGTTTTTCAGCAGAAATCACAAGAGAATTTTTTAGATCAGTGTATTCCTACATGTTTGTAGCTTTAGGTATTTCAGGCATTGTGGCTTACACAATAGGTACCGATGAACGTTTGTTTGTCGATTGGTTTGTTACTTCAAATGGAATGTCACCATTGTTTTGGATAGCGATGTTCTCTCCCTTGGCTTTGAGCTTTTTAATTCAGTGGGGATATAATCGTCTCTCAACCACATTTTTACTCATTCTTTTTATTGTTTTCTCAGGATTAATGGGGCTTTCATTGGCAAGTATATTTCTTGTTTATGACATGGCTTCAATCGCGACCACCTTTTTTGTTGCAGCAGGGGCCTTTGCCGGAATGGCTGTTTTGGGCTATACGACGAAAACTGATCTTTCTAAATTTGGAAGTCTTTTGTACATGGTGTTTATAGGAATGTTTATCGCTGGTATTGTGAATGTTTTTGTAGGGAACGCATTTTTTGATTTTATACTCGCTTGCATAGGAGTATTTGTTTTCACTGGGCTTACAGCTTATCACATGCAAGCTCTAAAAAAGACAGCACAGAGCACTCAAATGGATTCAGAATCTAGAAATAAGCTGGCACTTATTGGAGGTTTACAGTTATACATACTCTTTATTAACTTATTCCTTTCTTTACTACGAATTATGGGAGGAAGAGATTAATTTTTTAATGATGTAAATTGATTAAACCTTTTAATTATTTTTGTTAAAAATAAACTTTACGATATGTCTGATAATTTTTTCGAAGAATCAACCGCTGCTTTAGGAACCATTTTTACAATTATTGCACTAGGAATAGTTATCAGTATTCTTATCTGGGGTTAATACCTAACATTTCATTATGCCCTTTAATGCGGTATTTTCGCATATCATCAAAAAGCGACTTCCTCGGATTAATCGTTTTTCAATAGATCCCATATATTGCCAAAAGGAAAATCTAAATTTTCTAATCTCTTCTGCCAAAAACACAATTTTTGGAAGACAATATCAATACGACAAAATTGATGGTATAAAAACCTTTCAGAACTCCGTTCCATTGTCAAACTACGACTCCTTGAAGCCATATATAGATCGGCAAATACTCGGTGAAGAAAATGTTCTTTGGCCAGGAAAAACAAGCTGGTTCGCCAAATCTTCTGGAACAACATCCCAAAGAGAAAAATTGCTTCCAATAACAGTTGATTCACTCTATGAGAATCACTACGCAGGAGGAAAAGATCTTCTGGCATTATACTATCAGAATTTTCCAAATAGAAAATTATACAATGCCAAACATTTGATCATCGGAGGAAGTACTCAAATACACAGTATGTCTAATGATACAAGTATTGGAGATTTATCCGCTTTTATTGTTGAAAACCTTCCTTGGTGGACAGAAATTAGGAGAACGCCAAAGAGGGAAATTGCTTTAATGAATAACTGGGAGGAAAAACTTGATAAAATGGCCCATGCTACCATTAATGAAAACATATGTATTATTGCCGGCTTACCGAGTTGGACCATACTTCTAATGAAAAAAATATTAGATATTACTGGGAAAAAGAACATTCATGAGGTTTGGCCTAATCTAGAACTTTATATTCACGGCGGCATGAATTTTTCCCCTTATAAAAAAACCTTCTCTGATCTTTTTCCCAATCCAAAAATGAATTACGTTGAAGCTTATAACTCCTCAGAAGGTTATTTTGGACTTCAAGACCAGAAAGATTCTCAGGACCTGTTGTTGCTATCAGATTCGCATATATTCTATGAATTCATTCCTATGAATGAATATTATGGCCTTGAAAGCAATGCAGTTTTAACGCTCGAAGACATAGAACTAGACAAAGAATATGCCCTGGTAATCTCAACATCAGCAGGGCTTTGGCGATATATTATTGGAGATACCGTAAAGTTTGTGCAAAACAGCCCATATAGATTTCAAATTACGGGAAGAACTACACAATACATTAATTCATTTGGAGAAAAGCTTCTCATGATTCATGCTGAAAAAGCAATTGCAAAAGCTGCATTATTGAATGACGCTAAGATTAAAGATTATACCGTAGCTCCTTTTTTCATTGAAGGTGGTGTTAATGGTGGGCATGAATGGGCCATTGCCTTTGACATTTCCCCTGTGAATACAGAGCGATTTAACAAACAACTTGATGTGGCCCTGAAGGAATTAAACGTTGACTATCAAGGAAAAAGAGAAGGTGACCTTAATATGATCGAACCAAAGGTTAAGGTTGTAGATCACAAAGTATTCGATTATTGGCTAAAGTCTAAAAATAAGCTTGGTGGGCAGCACAAAATCCCTAGATTGAATCAAGATAGAATTTTCATTGAAGAAATTTTTGATTTAAACTATAAAATGGAGAGAAATTCCTACATTTATTAGTGCTTAAGATTCTTTTCATAACTTCCTTTATCACTCTAAACCATTGGGTTTCTTCTCAAGCGTTTACTTTTAAGTATTCCATTTCATTAAAAGATAAAAATCAAATTTGGATGCCGGACAATACAGGCAATATTTATTTATATGGTGCAGATATTTTAGAAAAAAAATCTGCAGGTCAGTTGCCTAGCTTTTCCCAAAGTATTAAATCTATTGGTGAAATTGATGAAATATTACCGATAAATGCACTTAAAACCTATCTCTTTTCTGAATCTCAACAACAGCTTTGCCTTATAGACAATACCTTGAGCATTCAATCTACCTGTATGGATTTAGAAGAATATGAAATTCAATATGCCCTAAAGTGTGCAATTTCTGGACGTCCTGATTTAGTCTACATATATGATCAATTCAATTCCACATTGTTTTTACTGAATACCAAAACAAAAACAATCATTCAAAAAGTACCAAATCTTGAAGGTCTTCTTTATCAGGAATTAGAGATTGTGGAATTAAAAGAATACGAAAATGACCTGTTTATTAGAACTGCAACAAACAAAGTTTATCAACTTGATATGTTTTTGAACCTAAAAAAAGAATTACCTGAAGCTCATAAATGTCTAATTTTCTACAAAGGCTCCATTGTGGATAAAGACAATACTCAACTTATTTTTACACATTTGGAATCAAACGAAAAAAAAGTCATTCCATTAGACAAGATTAGTGCAACCGAACTTAAAATTATTGGGAATTCTTTCTATTTTAGTACGAAATTTGAGATAAAGATTTATGAATATAATCCAGACTAATCAGTTAGTGGATTCATCAATTATCGTATCTTAGTAACTTGAAAAAAATAGAAATATGCACATTGCTGTAGCAGGAAATATAGGTTCGGGTAAAACCACATTAACAAATATGTTGTCAAAGCATTATGGCTGGGAAACACACTTTGAGGATGTTGATCACAATCCATATTTAAATGACTTTTATCACGACATGCAACGCTGGTCATTTAACTTACAGATTTATTACTTGAATAGTCGATTTACTCAGGTTCAAGAAATCAAAAAAACAGAGCATACAGTAATTCAGGATAGGACGATTTATGAAGATGCTTTTATTTTTGCCCCTAACCTTCATTCAATGGGCTTAATGACTACAAGAGATTTTGAAAATTATTTCTCTTTATTCAATTTAATGGATTCTTTCGTTTCTCCTCCAGACCTTCTTATCTATTTAAGAGCAAGTGTCCCTACCCTTGTCAATCAAATTCAGCAAAGAGGAAGAGATTATGAAGAAAGTATACGCTTAGATTATCTTAAACGACTAAACGAAAGATATGAGGCTTGGATTTCTACATATGATAAGGGGAAATTACTCATTATAGATATTGACAATAATCGTTTTCCTGAAAGTCAAGAAGACCTAGGAAAAATAATACACTCTATAGACGCCGAAATCCACGGCTTATTCTAAAATTATAACATGATTGTAATCACTGGTGCAGCAGGATTTATTGCGAGCTTTCTGGCCAAAGAACTGAACGAACAAGGTTATTCTGATTTGATTATTGTAGATGAATTTTCTATAGAAAAGAAAAAACAAAATCATAAAAATTTAGCATACAAACACAAGATTTCCCGAAATGAATTCTTTCAATGGTTTGAATCAAATAAGCCCAAATTAGAATTTATTTTCCATCTGGGGGCAAGAACGGATACTACTGAAATGGATTATTCAATCCACAACGAATTGAACGTTGAATACAGCAAATCCATTTGGAACCTTTGTATAAGAAATAAAATCCCCTTGATATATGCGAGCTCTGCAGCAACTTATGGGTTAGGAGAGTATGGGTATTCTGACAATCATGAAATGGTAAAAAACCTAAAACCATTAAACCCATATGGAGATTCTAAAAATAATTTTGACAAATGGGTATTAGAGCAGGATTTGAAGCCTCCATTTTGGGCCGGACTAAAATTTTTTAATGTCTATGGGCCTCATGAATCCCATAAAGGACGAATGGCTAGTGTAGTTTATCATGCATACCATCAAATAAAAACCACTGGAGGAATGAAGCTTTTTCGATCTCATAATCCTAAATTTAAAGATGGTGAGCAACTAAGAGATTTTATTTATGTAAAAGACGTGGTCAGTATCTGTTTGTTTTTATATGATAAACAACAAAATTCCGGTTTATACAATGTAGGAACTGGTAATGCCGCGTCATTTAGAGATTTAGCTGAAAACACATTTAAAGCTCTAAAAATGAACAGTCAAATAACTTTTATTGATACACCAATGGATATCAGGGATAAATACCAATATTTTACGGAAGCTGATATGACTAAAATAAAATCAATTGGATATAATCAACCGTTTTACAGTTTAGAAGATGGTATAAAAGATTATATTGAGAACTATTTAAATCAATAGCATTTCATCCTTAGAATGAAGCTATTAATTTTCCGAATTATTACTTAATCACATAACTAAATGTGACTGAGAACAGCGAAGCTATAGTATGATCATAGATATATTAATATTAAGGGATCCAGCTCTTAAAAGACACATTGCAAAGACTATCACTTGGCGGATTGTGGGAACCCTTGATACCATGTTAATTGGCTGGTTAATAACGGGTAATTTTGTTATGGGATTAAAAATAGGGGGAATTGAGGTCTTTACTAAAATGATTTTATACTTTATTCACGAACGAATATGGTATAAAGCAAATCTAGGTCTACCTCATAGAAAATCAGAAAAAAAATGAACAATATTCGTTTTCAAAGCTTTCAAGTCAGCCGGAAGGATCATGAACAACGAAATGGCCATAAAGGCTTTGTGATTTGGTTAACGGGACTTTCTGGATCGGGTAAATCTACGATTGCGAATGAACTTAACAAACAACTTTTTGACAAAAATATATATTCTGTTATTCTGGATGGAGACAATACGAGACTAGGAATTAATAAGGATTTATCATTTAGTGAGGCTGATAGATCAGAAAATATAAGAAGAGTGGCAGAAATAGCAAAGCTATATGTAGAAAACAGTCAAGTTGTAATTGCCTCTTTTATATCTCCTTATAAAAAGGATCGTTTAATAGCTAAAAACATAATTTCATCTAATGATTTTATTGAAGTTCATGTTAATTGTGCAATTGATGAATGTGAAAAAAGAGATGTAAAGGGGTTATATAAAAAAGCCAGAAATGGGGAAATATCTGATTTCACGGGAATCTCAAGCCCTTATGAAGCTCCAAAGAGTGCAGATATTGAAATTGATACTGAGCTGAATGATGTAAGGTCCTCGGTAACATTAATATTTAATTATCTCATTAAAAAGAAATGTCTAAATATAGATTAGAACATCTTGAAGAATTAGAATCCGAGTCTATTTATACAATTCGGGAAGCTTTTGCCCAATTTGAGAATCCATGTATTCTCTTTTCTGGAGGAAAAGATTCTATTGTCCTAACCCATTTGGCAGCAAGAGCATTTTCACCATCGAACATTCCTTTTCCCCTTGTTCATATTGATACAGGTCATAATTTTGAAGAGACGATTCAATTCAGAGATAATTTGGTTAAGGAATTCAAAGCTTCATTAGTTGTGGGCTCGGTGCAAAAAGCAATTGATGAGGGTATAGCTAGTGATGAGAAAGGCGCCAATGCCAGTCGAAATAATGCTCAAATTCCAACATTATTAACTACGATTGAAGAATATAAATTTGATGCTGCCATGGGGGGAGCTAGACGGGACGAAGAAAAAGCTCGAGCCAAAGAACGTTTCTTTTCTCATCGTGATGAATTTGGCCAATGGGACCCCAAAAATCAAAGGCCAGAATTATGGAACCTATTTAATGGTAAAAAACAATATGGAGAACATTTTAGGGTATTTCCAATAAGTAATTGGACAGAAATGGATATCTGGCAATATATTAAAAAGCAAAACATTGAATTGCCTTCTTTGTACTTTGCCCATGAAAGAAAAGTAGTAAGACGAGGCAATACAATTCTTGCCCACTCCCCTTTCTTGAAACTAAAAGAACATGAAAAGATTACAACAGAACGTATTAGATTCCGAACCATAGGGGATTTGACCATTACTGGAGCTGTTGAATCAAATGCACAAACCGTTGACGACATTATACTTGAGGTGGCTGCAGCTAGAGAAACAGAAAGAGGAAACCGAGCTGACGATCAGAGATCTGAAGCGGCAATGGAAGAACGGAAAAGAGAAGGTTATTTTTAATGGAAGGAGAAATTTTAAGATTTACAACTGCAGGAAGTGTCGATGATGGTAAAAGCACCTTAATCGGAAGACTACTTTATGATTCTAAAAGTATTTTCCAGGATCAACTGAAAGCAATAGAAGCTACAAGTAAAAAGAAAGGCTTAGAAGAAATAGACTTTTCCCTATTGACTGATGGCTTAAAAGATGAAAGAGAGCAAGGAATCACAATTGATGTAGCATATCGATATTTCACTACTCCAAAACGTAAATTTATCATTGCTGATACCCCTGGACATATACAATACACCCGGAATATGGTAACAGGCGCTTCAACGGCAAATGCGGCTCTCATTTTAATAGATGTTCGACATGGTGTAATTGAGCAAACTAAACGTCACAGTTATCTAGCCTCTCTTTTACAAATTCCGCATGTTATTGTGTGTATAAATAAAATGGACCTTATTGATTATAATGAAGAACGGTATTTAGAAATAATTTCAGAATATCAAGACTTCGCAGCCAAATTGGATGTGCAAGATTTTAATTTCATTCCAATATCTGCACTGCATGGGGATAACGTAGTAAACCGTTCCAATAAGATGCCTTGGTATGAAGGCCCTACTCTACTATATTCACTTGAAAATATTCAAGTTGCAAATGATATCAATCATCTTGACTTTAGATTCCCTATTCAAACCGTTATAAGACCGCACACAAAGGAACAACATGATTTTCGTGGATATGCTGGTAAAATTGCTAGTGGTATTATTAGAGAGAACGATGAAATTACAGCATTACCATCCGGTCTAAATGCCACCGTGAAAAACATTCATGGTCCCAATGGTATTCTTTCAGAAGCCTTCGCACCGCAATCTGTAGTGATTGAATTAAATGAAAACATTGATATCAGTCGTGGTGATATGATTACAAAATCAAATAATCAGCCGAATCAGAGCCAAGAAATTGATGCTATGGTCTGCTGGATGGATAACAAACCACTTAATTTGAATAATAAATTCATTATAAAGCACACAACGCGTGAGTGCAGAGCAATTCTAAAAGAAATAGTGTATAAGCTTGATCTAAATTCACTGAAAAGAATTGAAGACTCAACAAATCTTGCTATGAATGATATAGCACGAATAAAATTAAAAACAACTGCGCCTTTACTGTTTGATTCATATCGAAAAAATAGAGCGAGTGGATCTTTTATTTTGATAGATGAAACAAATTTTAACACCGTTGCGGCTGGGATGATAAAATGACATGTTTAAAGCGAAGTATTTAGAATAAATAAATTAATTTCGCCTAAAACAAATAAAAGATCAAAGAAGATTAATATTTGAATAAAGATATTGGTTTATTAAAACTTTTTTTTGTAAAAAATTGGAAGTCCATATTTTTTGAAATTAGATTTAATTAACATTACTTAAAAATAAGAAAATGAAAAAAGCACTCGTATTGGGAGCTGGTGGTTTCATTGGAAGCCATATGGTTAAAAGATTGAAAAAGGAAGGGTTTTGGGTAAGAGGAGTTGATTTAAAATATCCAGAATATGCAGAAACTGCAGCTGATGATTTTGTTCAGGGAGATTTGAGAGACCCTTTACTGGTCAAAAAAGTAATGAATGATAATCACTGGGATGAATTATATCAATTTGCCGCTGATATGGGTGGAGCAGGTTTTGTGTTCACGGGGGAAAATGATGCAGATATTATGCATAATTCAGCTCTCGTAAACTTAAATGTTGCACATCAAGCGGCCAACGATAAAAACACAGATCGTATTTTTTATTCTTCATCTGCTTGTATGTATCCCGAGCATAATCAATTAGATCCAGATAACCCGAATTGTACCGAAAATTCTGCATATCCAGCAGATCCTGATTCAGAATATGGCTGGGAAAAATTATTTAGTGAAAGAGTTTTTTTAGCATTTATGCGTAATTATGGAATCACGTCAAGAGTCGCTCGATATCACAATATATTTGGTCCTGAAGGCACCTGGGATGGAGGTAGAGAAAAAGCTCCTGCAGCAATGTGTCGAAAAGCGGCTCTCGCAAAAGAAGGAGAATCTGTTGAGGTTTGGGGTCCCGGAACACAAACCCGATCGTTTTTATACATCGATGAATGTATAGAGGCAACTATTAGGTTTATGCGCGGAGATTTTATTGGCCCTGTAAACATAGGTTCAGAAGAGATGATTGCTATGAATGATTTTGCTAAAATGGCCATTCAAGTTTCCGGTAAAAATCTAGACATATACAATATTGATGGTGAAGATTTTTTCAATAAATACGGACATAAATGCCCTATTGGAGTAAATGGTCGAAATAGCGACAATTCTCTTTATTTAGAAAAAGTTGGTTGGAAAGTATCTGAACCCCTCATTAAAGGAATGGAAAAAACATTTAAATGGATTAATCAACAAATCACCGAGGGTAAAAAATCAAGTTGATCCTAAAAAAAATACATAATAAAATATGGTATCTATACTTTAGGTTTTTCATACATATTTATAGTTTTCTTGTGCAATTCTTAACCGTGATAGCACCGTTGTTAAAAAAAAGAAAAAAGAAATATGATTTAATGCTCTTCCCTTATTCTCAAAAAGGAAGTGACGGGTATTTGAGAAGATTCGAAGAGTTTTTCCCATTCTTAAAAAAAGACAATATCGTATTTAAAGTTCAGGATATTTGTAGTGATGAAAAATACAAAAATGCATTTAATGGAGCTAGCAAACCTAAATACTATTTGTTCCTTCTAAAAGTATATAGAACAAGAATAAAACAAACGATTCAAATCAGGCATGCAGAAAAGTCATTCGTTCAAAGAAATTTGTTTCCTTTTTATTATGACCAAACAAATCCTGTACTCGAAAAGTTAGCCTCAAAAATATGTGATGAAGTTGTATATGACTATTGGGATTCTGTATGGGTTCATAATAATGAACTTAATAAAAAAACTGTAGGTATTGCCAATACAATTTCCGTAGCCAATGAATTTTTATATTCACATTATTCAAAATCTCATTCTAACGTTAAATATTTTAATATCGGTATTAATTTGAGTAAATACCTACCCAAAACATCCTACGATAAAAAAACTGAAGATTTAAGACT
>JBELDA010000072.1:0-11172 GCA_042094515.1 Crocinitomicaceae bacterium | reverse complement strand
TGTGGTTTAGAAAGTCTAGATTTTTTAGAAAATACTCAGATTATCAGTAAGTATAATCACACTTTAGGATATAACAAAGAATTAGGTATTAGAGAAGGTGGTTTTAGTGTGTCTCATGATAGATCTGATGAAGACAAAAAGAAAACTGGCAAGGGATTTCCTGATGGTTTTGATAGTAATGGTTATGTAATACCAGAATTTTTTGAGGATGGTTCATCAACAGACTTTCTTTGGGATAATGCATTAGATTTAAAAGGTTATGAAAATTTAGAAAATATTAATGGCCTTAGAAATGTGACAAACATTATGGCTATAGATTTAGGGAACTGTGTAAAGCTAAAATCACTCGATGGTCTTGAAAAAATGCTTGATCTAAGAGAAATTGACCTTACTGGCGGCACCATCCTAGAAAGCCTACATGCGCTAAAGCATTGCAGCAAATTGGAAAAAATAATCACTTTAGAGTGCGATCATATTAGTCCTAAGCCAAAGGTCAAAAAAATGAACACCTTAGAAAAAGTTCAAGATTACTTAAAACGACTATAATATGGACATTAAACTAATCAAAGAAATAAGAACGCAATCAGGCGCCTCTTTTGGGGATTGTAAAAAAGCCTTAACACAAGCCAATGGAGATTTGCAAAAAGCCATTGAAATTGCCTCAAATATGCTCAAAGCTCAGCAAGTTGCGGAAAATGAAGAAGCAAATGCGCAAACCCAAGAAGGAGCCATCAATCAATTAAAGTCCGAATTTGACGAATTGACTGAAATGATAAGCGATACATTAGATCCCAACCGATTGTGGAAGGTTGCCGACATCATAAAAAACAAATATGACCTTGGACTTATAGAAGAGAACAAGAAAAAATACTATATCACCAGCACTCTTTTAACCCCTTTAGAATCGATTCCGGATGATATTAAAAGTGGATTTATTGCTAGTTATAATGAGCATAAAAAGCAACTTCTAAATTCCGCTAATAGTCCAGAACTAAAAAATCTAGAAACTAAAATTCAAGATTCAATCACGAAACAACTTCAAACCTATGGAGCGGTTGATGGTCAAATTGATTGTTTACGCTTTGATCCCATGCTGTTTTCAACGACCGTGGATTTAACAAAAGGGTATAATATACTTAGCACAGATTGTAAAAGTATCAATGAAGTCCTTGAAACCTTATTTTCAGATTCATGGCATGACTATCCCATTGAAAGCTTTGCAGAAAACGGAACTGATTTGGGTCAATTATACAGGGATTCTAATGGGTCATTTAGTATAGAAAGTGAATCACCAGACGGTAATTCAACATATTACGTTGCCACCGCAGCAATGAAAAGTTTAGCTGACGGACCTTTTGAACAATATGGCTTCAAAGGGCAATGGGAAGAGGTAGATGCTGAGGAATTAGATAAATTATCATCTCTAAAAAGCAAAAGCAACAGCACTTCAAGTGACATTCGTTTACTAGAGATTATTGAGTTGTTTATTCAAAAAATTCGCTAGGGCGTTCTTGGTTTATCTTATTGATTAGAAAAATTTACGAGATCCTTTGTATTTTCATTAATAATATTAATATTTTCTTCATTAATTCTACCATTTAAGGGAGGCAGATAATTATTGCTTTTGATACCGTAGTACTTTATATAATATTCCTCCTCAAAAGAAAAAAAAGTTAGATTTTTAAATCTTTTATTATCATTAGAATCATCCTTTTGCAACCTAATAAAGTTTTTCGAATGATCATATTCCTCAAACCGAAGTGCTTCTTTAAAGTATACAACTACCTTATGTTTTTCCTCCTTTAGTAACTCAAATAGAATATTTTTCTTATTCTCACCTGAAATACTACCTCCTGCTTTTGGTCCTTTAAACCCCCCTTCGTGTTGTTTCATACGGTTTTTAAGTCCCTTACCGGCTTTACCCACATATAGTACTTTTCCGTTAAAATTTTTGTCTTTAGATTCAATTACCCATAAATAAATACAGGGGAGAGTATTTAAATCATCTTGTTCATCATCAAATTTGATCACTTCTTTAGACGGACCCTTTGAATCAGGAATAAACCATGAACCTCCTTTTCTGAATATCATAAATTACTTTTATTTAAAATCAATCTAACACAAGGTTTATAATTATTGATTTATTTCTTTGATTTACATAAATTTAATAAACGATTTTCTTAACGCCCATATACAGTAATAGAAATATAGCTCCGAAAGTAATTCCAACGGTGAAATCTGCAAGCAATACAGGCCAGCTATGTAAGAATTGATGAATCGCATCAATATTGTGTACAAAAATACCTCCCCCAACAAGAGTCATAGCGATTGTACCTACAAACTTAAGTATTCGAATAATTTGCGGAAGGGCTTTGACTAAAAATAAGCCCAATCTTTTGGTGAAATTGTTTTTACTTATGGATATTAGGCGATAGCCAACATCATCCATTCTCACCAAAAGGGCAACGAATCCATAAACGCCAATGGTGGCTAACATAGCAATCAAGGACACTACGATAATTTGGGTGGCAAAAGTTTGATCTAAAACCGTTCCCAGGGCAATAATGATAATCTCAATAGAAAGAATAAAATCAATGAGTATGGCTGATTTAATTCTTTTTTGCTCAATTTTCTGTGCATCTTTATCTGGCCTTTCTTTTAATTCGGAGACACTTTTCTTTTCCTTCTTGTCAAAAAGCATGTGATACACATTCAAGGCACCCTCAAAGGAAAGGTAAACACCGCCACAAAGGAGTATAGGCACAATTAAGAATGGCAAGTAGGCACTCAATAAAAAAACTGCTGGCAGAATGATTAATTTATTTAAAAAGGAGCCTTTGGATATTTTCCAAAGTACAGGCAGCTCTCTGCTGGATTTAAACCCAGAAGCCTTATCTGCGTTAATGGCAAGATCATCTGCAAGAATACCTGCGGTTTTTTTTGTGGCTGTTTTGGTTAACAATAGGGCGTCATCCATAAGGATAAGGATATCGTCTAAAATGGCAAAAAGACCCGAAGTCATAACTTGTTGGTAAAGAATTTTGGTTGATAATGATTACAAATATAATGTTTACACCTAATCAATTTAAAGCTTAAAAATTCGAGGAAATAGCCTTGAGTTATTTTGAAATATGGCAAGTATTAGTAGCATTCATTTGTTATATTCGTAGAACTAAGAAATAAAATATGGCTAGACAAATAAATTTTGTATTCAACGGGTCAAAACTCAATGCCGCGCTTAAAAAAGTAGATCGAAAAAAAATCTATGGTTGGTCGAGTATAGAAATCAATGATGACCAAGGCGCGACTTGTAGTTTGGCATCGATTGCAGATGGCAACTTGATTATGCCTTCGGGCTCGACAGCGCTGGTTGCCTTGGATGAAAAAGGCGAATTGATTGACAAAAGCACCTTGATTGGTATTAACAAAGATGGAAAAGAAGTAAAAAAAGTACCCTCGGTATATGACCAAGAGGTGGTCTTACGCGAAGCATCTATGGAAGAATACTTTGATTTAGGGGTGAAAGCGGTTTATCAGTTAGAATCAGAACAGTTTGAGGGAGGTATTGCTGAAGCACTTAAATCTGGGAAGATTCTTTATTTTGTTTACAACTATAGGGCAGATTATGAAGGAGATGATGCTTTTTTGATTTATGCTGAAGAAACCTTTTTTGCCATTACGGGAAAATGCGCGGAATTTGAATACATAGGTCTAGAAGACAATGAAACCGAATTGGTAGTAGAAAAATCAACCCAGGAAGAAGGCGACGATTTGGATTTTGCCATGTTTTAATACGAAATTATGATACGATATATAACATTAGCCAACGATAAAAAGCGAGACGCGGAAATTACCCTTAAAGCGATGAACCCAAAACCTCTGGTTTCCATGGTGTTGCCAGGTGGTCAAAAACCGATCAATAAAAAGCTACTGAAAGGCACAATTGAAAGTGAGTCTGATTTTTTAATGGCTCAATACAACGAGAAACCAGTTGAAGGCCAGGATTTTCAACTCCAATTGGCCGGAAAGCTTGCTCAAGATTTGATTGATAGTGATCCTGAAATTGATATGGAAACTTGTGGGAAATTCATTGAAGAATCTTCTCGAATTTATGTGAATCCAGAAAATAAAGCCGTTTTCAAAATATCAAAAACAGAGAAAATCTTTACACCTGCTGGTGAACTCAAGGAAGAGCGTAAGCCAAAATACTTGCAAAACAATATTCATGGAGAATTTCCTGTAAGCTGGACCGGAAAATTAATGCCAAAGGATAAGGTTTATAATAAGCTGGTTTTCAGTAAGAAATATCAAATCAAACACATCAATGGTTTAACTTATGATTTTCTTTTTGATATGGCCAAACAACTAAATGACAAAAAAGCTTTGATGATGATGGCTGGTGGATCAAGTGGTAAAGATCCGTTGGTGATGAATGATGGAGGAAATCCCTACCGTGCTTTTATGGAAGGAAGAGTTGATGGAAATAAATATTGCTTAATACTTCATCTTACCGATCAAGAACTTAAACCACTACCAAAAGCTTAATACAATGAATGAATTAGCAATCGCTTACAAAAAGCAAACGGCCTCTAGATATTTGCCTATCAACAATACCGAAATGAATTCAAAAATTATGGAGGCAGAAGAATACGCCGTCAGTACCAAGTACGATGGACATTTATACCTATTGAATTTTGATGGAAAGTCTGCCAAACTGTACAATGCAGGTCAACGCTGTATTGATAATGCTCCCTTGTTAATTGAGGCGCAAAATACCCTAAAAGGGAAATGTGAATCGGTCGTTTTCGCGGGGGAATTGTATGTGGATAAAGCCGGAGAGCGTTCACGTTCTTTTGACTTATCGGCTTGTCTAGACGATGGTTTTGATCAATTGTCATTTGTTGCATTTGACCTTATTCAATTAAATGGAGCAGAAAGCACAGGAAAGATCAAAGAGGTCGATGAGCAGCTCAAATCCTTATTAGCGGGTGGAAAAGCTGTACATGCTATTGAGCACACTTTTGTCAGCAGTAGAAGTGATATCGAAACACTCTACAATGGGTTAGTTGTGGAGAAAGTGCAGGAGGGCATCATTGTGAAGAGCGATCATGCACCAACGTACAAAATCAAACCGCTCATCACTCTTGATGCTGTTGTTTTGGGATATGCCGAAGGCGAAGGTAGTCAGGAAGGAATGTTACGTGAAGTACTCGTTGGACTGTGTACTGATACAAACGAATTTCTGAATATTGCGCGCGTCGGTAATGGTTTTTCTGATGCCGAGCGAAAGGATTTACTAGCCCATTTTGAAGCAAAAAAAATGGATTCCAATTATCTGGAAGTGGCGGGAACTAATGTGGCTTTTACTATGGTTAAGCCGGAAGAAATTATTGAGTTTACCTGTCTTGATGTAATTACAGAAAACTCCAATGGCACCATTAAAAAGATGACTTTACATATTGAGGATGGTGTATATGCCCCCAAATTCAAAAGTCATTCAGTCAGTGTTATTGCACCAGTTTTTGTGAAATTTAGGAAGGATAAAAAGGCCAATACTGAGGATGCTGGCATTTCTCAGGTAGACAAAATTATTTCTTTAACGGATGGCCAAAGCCAATCTGTTACACTTGAAAAAAGTACGGTTTTACATCGTGAAGTATATGTCAAGGAAAGTAAAGGGAATAAAATGGTCCGTAAATTTGTCGTTTGGAAAACCAATAAAGAAAATTCAGGTGAATTCCCAGCATATGTCTATCATTACACAGATTTTAGTCCGACCCGCAAAGAAATGCTCAAAAAAGAGGTAAAAGTCTCTTCATCGAAAACACAAATTGAATCCTACCTAAAAACTGAGATTTCCGATAATATCAAAAAAGGCTGGGAAAAAGTATGAAAATCGAGAATTAAAATTGATGGAAAATAAAATTATATGCCCAAACTGTAGCTCTGAAATTAGTGTTGAAGAGGCGCTAAGTTCTCGTTACAAAGACCACTACGAACAAAAGTTCAAAAAACAGCTCGCTGATCAGCAAAAACAAATTGCAGAAAAGGCAAACGAGCTGTATTCCGAAAAAATGAAATCTGTTAAGGAGGAGTTGAATGACAAGTATCTCAACCAGATCAAGCTTCTACAGGCAGACAATGAAAAAAAGAAATCTGAAAATCAGCAATTAAAAGGAAAAGAAATCGAGCTTCTCAAAAAAGAACAAGAGCTTAAAGAGGAGCGCGAGGAAATGAATCTAAAACTTCAAAAAGAAGTCATGAAGAAGCGCGATGAGTTCAAGGCTTTGGGATTGAAGGAAGCTGAAAGTAAGTTTGAATTGGAAAAACTTGAAATGCAGAAGCAGATCGAGGATCAGAAGAAGCTGGCCGCTGAAATGAAGCGAAAAATGGAACAAGGATCCATGCAAATGCAAGGTGAAGTTCAGGAATTAGCCATAGAAGAGTGGTTGCGTGACCATTTTCCATTAGATACCATTGATGAAGTAAAGAAAGGGGCTAGGGGAGCGGATTGTATTCAGATTGTAAATACGCGTTCGGCGGTGGCATGTGGGAAGATTTGTTACGAGAGCAAAAGAACCAAAGACTTTCATCCTTCTTGGATTGAGAAGTTTAAGGCAGACATTAGAGACAAGGAAGGGGACATTGGCGTTTTAGTGACCGAAGTGCTTCCAGCGGATATGGAGCGCATGGGCCTGAAAGACGGTATTTGGATTTGTACTTATGAAGAATTCAAAGGTTTAGCAGCTGTGCTCCGCGAAACTATCATTCGGGTAAATCTTACTCAGGCTTCACAAGTGAACAAGGGAGATAAAATGAACCTATTGTATAATTATCTCACAGGTAATGCTTTTAAAATGCAAGTAGAGGCCATTGTAGAAGGCTTTTCACAAATGAAGCAGGATTTAGAATCAGAAAAAAGATCCTTACAACGCATTTGGAAACAGCGAGAAAAACAGATTGATAAGGTCATCACCAATACGGTGGAGATGTATGGCTCGATCAAAGGTATCGCTGGAAATGCCATTCAAAGTGTTTCGGCCTTGGAGTTAGATTCCTCTACTTTTGATGATGAAGACTTAGAAGACAACGACTAAATTTAAAAGTAAAAAATAATTGTTGCCCCTTTGGAAGTCGTTTTGGTCAACGATTATTTAAAGAAACCCTCCAATGCTCCCATATAATCACCATGGCCAAAGTGTCTAGTTTGCAATAATTGAGTAATCCTTTTTTGTAGGCCTCTAAGGCTTCTTGGTCGTTTTTTCGTAGTCCAAACAAAATATCTTGATAAGCGGACATGGCACCCCCACCGTCTTTTAAATATTTTTCGCCTTGATCGAAGATATCTAAGGGAGGCAATTGCGCATAAGGGTCTGTAATTCTGCCATCTTTTTCATTTAATAAGGAGAATTTTGAATCAAACTCTTTTAGCCATCGAGAGATGCGTTCGCTGGTGTTTTCATATAATACAGCTGGTAAAACTTTTTTGATAGAGGTTTTACCCTTCATTTTGGGATGGAAGTAATGCTCTAGAGTAAACTTATTCATATCCAAGAGCCTTGTTTGGTCCTCTTTACCAAACTTTACAATCCCTTTGAGCCATATATTTAATTCTTCATCAACATAGTTATATTTCTCCATTTGATTGAAAATATTTCTCAGGATGGTGTTTTCATGTGTAGCCCACATCAAAACAGTTCCTTCATTTCCAATCGTTTCCATGAGAGATCGGGCAAATTCAAAGTTTGGGAACTTTTGATCCAAATTGATCCATTCATAGTGTTCGGGCTCCGCACCAGGCTGAGATATGGTATGACATGACCATTGAAATGCCACAGCTTCATAAGGGCTCATGCTTTTATGGTAGGGCAGAGCAGCGGTTGCCGTTTCGAAATCTATAAAGTGTAAGGGGTAGTCCCATTCTAAATCTTCACTCATGTAGTCTGAAAAGTATTCTTCTTTGAGCTCTGTATGCTCCATTTGAATTCGCTGACGTATTCCTCTTGTTCCACTACCAATAAACTCATCGGGGATATCATAGAGCGAAAGCTTGTTTTCCTGAATCAGATGATCAATTAGGTTTTCGATACCCAGACTTTTATTGCCTAAAGATCCAGAATAATACAGATCAATAATGCTATTTTCAGGGTTGTCCTTCTCTTTCCAACATAATTCAAAACCACTATCCTCAAATTCATTATTGGCTTTATTGTATTCGCATGAAAAACATTTTTTGGTCAGCGGAGCCTGATCCTTGATCAATACAGGATTCAAACTACGAATATATGTTGAGCTCATTTGTGCAACCTCTTCCTGTAGGCTGATGACTTCCTCGTATAAGGGTACCAATACCATGAGGTCTTCTGATTCAATGTCTTTTTTATGAGCATCTTCTACATCAATGCTTATGGCACGAAATTTCTTACCTGAAAAATCTTCTTCTCTGAGTCTAAACATACTATTCAGACCTTCTATTTTGCTTCTTTTACTTTTGTCAGGTAAAAATAAATACGGAGTGATTGTAAATGATTTTTCGCTTTGACTAAGGTATTCGTGAAGTACATAATACTGGTAAGCCAAATCCATTATATATTCTTTCAGCCCTTTTTTTTGTTTGTTGATGTCTTCATCGGAATTAAAACTTTTGGATTTGACCTCAATGAGCTCGTAATGATTTCCAACCTTATTTAAAATATCTATCCGTATGATTTTTTGATCAATTTCAATGAGTGGTTCAAAAAGGGTAATGTTTTCATTCTCGAGAAAGGCTTTGGTTTGTCTTTTCGCAGCTTCATGGTCATTGCCTGTATTGATGTCTTTTCCATCGGGGTATTGCATCGTGGCTAATTTTCCAACTTGGTGACCACCATCTGCCAAAAATTGCAAGTAATCATTACCGTCGCTTGATGAAGGAAACCCCTTTTTCTTGTAGTACAATTTTGTTACGCAATTACTGGCAACCTTAAAATCTGATTTGGATAGCTTTCCCATTCTAACGAATTTAAGCACTTTTTACTATATTCAAATCTCAAAACCTGATTATGTCTCAACTTCCAGCGGGATTGCCACCAAAACTGAGTTCGGTACTCGATTTAATCGATTACAAAGTTGATTTAAACAAAGATTCAAATCCCTTTTATTTCGCACTTTACTCGGAGGTAAAAATGACGGATTGGGATACTGCAGAAAAAGATTTGGAAGGAAATCTCAATAGGGTTTTAGAGATTTTAAAACAGGATGAATATATAGGTGACCGTGATAAGAAGATTCAGAAACTGACAAAAAATATATCTGAATTAGATACAAGTTTAGGGTTCTACAGTCCAGCGTTTTATTTAGCGTATAAATTAAAGTATTTGAGTACAGTTAGGGGATTAGCGAGAGCCGCACGCCCGAAATCATATAGTCAATTTAGATTTGATGAAGTTGGCAAAATTCGAAAATCAGAACCCGCCAAGAAAACAAGACGAAAAATCAATATTTCGGAACAAGAATCAAAACAGCTCTATGAAAAGTATTTGATTGATTTTGAACGTCAAAATTATAACCCAAATATGGAAAGTTATCGAAACCTTTACAATAAAACCAATCCGCAAAACCTAGTTCGATATTACATATCAGAAGTTCATCAGTTTTTCAATAATGAATTGACTATGGTTTACGAAAAATCAAATACTGAAAAAACCAATGATGAAAAAGCGCACCGATTACTCAGAAAGCTTTGTTATAATAAATCTCGGGGCCTTACAAATCATCGATTTACTCCTTTTTCTTATATTGGGGTCCCCAATTTTTTGAAAGGGGATGAGCAACAAATCATAACTTTTTACGGACAGCAATTTGATGGAAAGGCTGGAGGAGGAGGAAGTGATTACTATGAGTTAGAAAATGGACGATTCACTCATAAGGAGCGAATACGTGCATGGTTTTCATAATGCATAAATGAAGAGAATAAACAAACAGTGAGATATGGAAACAATAATAATTGGAAATCAAGAGTGGAGCGTTAATAATTTAAACGTGGATAGCTTTTATAATGGTGATTTAATACAAGAAATTAAGAGTCGAGAGGATTGGATTGAAGCAGCTCAGGAAAAAGTACCGGCATATTGTTATTACAATAATGATGCATCCAATGGTAATATTTATGGTAGGCTTTATAATTGGTATGCTGCGGTTGATGGAAGAGGTATAAATACTAACGGTTTCAGAATACCAACAAAAATGGATATTGAAGATTTGATAATCAATTTGACTTGAGGGCGTCGGAGTCGCGAAATGATTCGTGAAAAAGGGGTAGCAGGTAAAGATTTAAAAAAAAATATTTCTGAATGGGAGACTCCTAAAATTTCAAAGTCCAAATTAAAACGATCATTAAAGTTTATAAAAAGTGAAATTGATTATTTGGAGATCAATGAATTAAAATGTGGTTATGGATTTAATGCTTTGCCCGGAGGGCAGAGGAAAGCATTAAGGCTTAGAGATTTTCGCGAGATTTTAAATCTCGCTACATTTTGGTGTTCAACACCAGATGATTATAAGTACAGCGAAGAACAAATTACTTTCGGAATAGAGGAAAAAGCTTACTGTTTTAGTTTAAATTATTTTTCAAGTCTAGGTCTATCAAAAGACCCCGTTCAGTTTGGTAAATCTATAAGGTTGATGAGAAATATTTAGTTGTAAGCAGGTTCAGTAGTATTATTGACCATTCCTTAAATAAAGTGGAAAATTTTTGTTGTAATTCCTGTAGATTAGATGGTTATTTGTGTTAAAATCATCTTCCCCCTTTTCTTGTGATTTAATCCAGAGGTGCTTATCAATAATCCGCATTTTTATCGCCTTATTATCCTTGCTTATAAGTTCTTTGCAAGAGTGAAGGATCTCCTCTTGAAATTCTTCAATAACAAGATTCAACTCTAAATCAACATCTTTTGTTAACAATTTAGATAATTCATAAAATGTTTGATAATTTTCTAAATCTTTACTGCGTATGTTTTGATTATTTCTGGTGTTCAAGTTTTTTCGAAATTTCTTTATTGAGGATTTCGCGAGAGAATCATAAATGAAAAATTGATCCGGACGAATTATGAAAGCAATTTTACTCAGTAATGATTTACAGTTTTTTCTATTAGTCAATTCTGTTTTGTTGCACAAATATTCGCTCAATTGATC
>JBELDA010000071.1:0-11344 GCA_042094515.1 Crocinitomicaceae bacterium | reverse complement strand
GTGGAGTCGGAGGGGTTCGAACCCTCGTCCAAACGACGATTTATCTAGCTTTCTACATGCTTAGTCTTTGATTGATTTTCGATTGAAGCTCGGACAAAAACACCCAAAACTTCAACTTAGATACTTAAGTCTTATGCTCCCTTAGTATCGTCGAGAGCACCAGCCCGATGGTTTGGACTTCCTGATGGCGAACCTAACGGGCCGAGGCCTGCCGGAAGTACTTGTTCTACCTACTATTATTCAGTTGAATTAAGCCAATTAACATTCCGTTAATTAAGCAGCAAGTGCGTATGACGTATTGTCAATTATAATTTGTGACAAATTTTTAGAGAGGCTCACCACAACCTCTGCATGCTGACACTTGACCAATGCTATCGCTGTCAAATCCAATGTCGACCCCAAAGAACGTTTTACAAAGTTAGAACTAATAACGCTCAAATTCAAAAAGGGTTCAGGTGATTTTTTTTAATGACGAAATCTTTTGGGTCGAGAGGAGTAGGTTCCTCTTGATACAATGATTCGTCTAGGATAGTCAGTAATAATACCATCAATGGCAAAGCTCATCATTTTGTGACCATCTTCAACTTGATTAACGGTCCATGCATATACGCCTATATTCAGATCTCTCAAGATATCGACAGTACGTTTATTAATGGTTCGATAGTAAAGCCCAACTGAATTTGGCTTAAAGGACAATTGCTTAAGACTTTTTTTGATTCCTTTCTTCTCACTTAGGTAAACAAGATTTAGATTTGGGTCTATTTTGTGCAGCTCTTCGAGTATGTTTTTGTCAAAGCTCATGTAACGGATACTACTGAAATTATACTCTTTTACTTCATTAAGTATTAGTGCAGCATAATCGGCTGGAAAGGGTTGAGACTTACCATACTCTGGTTCATCTGATTTAATTTCGAAAAATATACGTTTCCCTCTAATTTCTGGGACCAAATTCACAACATCTTTCAATAAAGGTTTGGTGGCCTTTATTTTTTGTTGTTCAGGAAAATTTTTGTGGAATTTTGATCCGCAATCAAAGCCATTAATTTCAGCTTGAGACATTTTGTAAATGTTGTAGAGAGACTCATTCTCAATATTATTTCCTTTTGGGTCAAGACAAAAATCTTTATGAAAATAAGGTTCATGTGAAATCACGAGCTGTCCATCTCCATTAACTACTACGTCCCATTCGATACCATCTACACCTCGCTTAATGGCTTCTCTAAATCCTTCAATGGTGTTCTCAGGCATTACACCGCGACAACCTCGGTGTCCAACTACCATAATGGTGTTCTGCGCATACGTATTCATTTGAAATAGTATTATGACGATAATAAGTAGATTTTTCATTTGATTGGTTTTATAGGCTACAAAAAAGGCCACACATGTGGCCTTTTAAATGGGTGATTCTATTGGTCACTATATTTGACCCATCATTCCTTTCTTAAGCTTCCCTTGAGCAGGTTTGTTGCCTAACCAAATAGCAAACAATGCTTTTTTGAATGGCAATCCTTCTACAACGCCTTTTAGCTTGCTATTAATGATAACAGCTGTTCCTTTTCCAGGTTTGTATATCATAAGGATTTCATCCTTTACCTTGAAAGGTGCAGCAAAAAAGCTCTTAAACTTTTTAACCTGAGCGGGTGTTGCAGTGTAAGGAGCTGCATTGGCAAACCCTTCTTTTACTGATTCGTTGAATTTGTCACGAGTAACCTTGCTCGATACAATTACAATTTTAATGGCTTGAGCGGCATCAGTATTAATAACCTTTTTTGCATCCATGGTGGGCTTGTTCAGGTAGAGTCCTGCTACATATAGGTCCAATGTGTATTTCTCACGAAGGCCACAACCGTTAAAATAAAGTGATCCTGTTTTTGTTTTAAGCTCTGGAGGAAAAGTAATTCCAGCTATTTTTCTTCCTTGAGCAGATGCTACACTTGTCATGGATAGCATAAGTAATGAGATGAATAATGTTTTCATGTATTTATATTTTTTTAAAATTAATAAACAAGTATTTCATTGTCGAGTGTTACAATTACCGTGCTAAAATAAAGAATCGAACGGTACATATCACATTTGATTTGTTATATTTAGCTAAAATTACTGTGTTATGATAAAAATTTTAGCGGTTCTATTGCTTGCGATTGCAGGCTTTTATCTTGGTTACAAGTTGTATAAATCCAATAAAGAAAATGACCAAACTGTTTCCATGTATGCCACACTTACCATGATTTGTGCCTTAGCTGGAGGAATTGTATTGATCTCCTATCTTCTTCTTAAAGGTTCGCCTTGGACTGGGGAGAACAAAGTGATAATGAGGTACATTCTAATTTGTTGTTTAGCTATTTCATTTATTTACCTTGGTGGAAAACTTATTATTCGAGGTAGGAGAGGAGACAATCGTCTGACTCAAATAGCTGGACTCTCTTGGGTGCTCGTAGCACTTTTGGCATCTGGATACTCCATTTCTTATGTGTCCAAAATGAACGAAGGTTGGACGCCAGAAAGACAAAAGGCATTGATGGATAAATGTGTGGAGCAAAACGCGAGCTATGGATACGATTGTCCTTGTTTTGTTGAAGAGGTGATGAAAAAATATAAAACCAATGAGGAATATAATGCATCCATGAAAGGAGCGAATGAAGATAAATTTCATGAGGCAATGGATACTTTGTGTCCGTGTGGGGTGAAGTCATACTCTGACGAAGAAGTTGAAAGTATTGATTTTTAAAATTTGAAGAGATGAAAAAGAATAACCTTAAAGTTGTATTAAGTGCTTGCACTGTTTTAGTAATGTTGTTTTCATGTGGTGATCCAGCGGAAAACATGAACAAGACCATGGCAGATTTTTCAGATAAGTGTATTTCTGAAGAATACGACTGTAAGTGTTGGGAAAGTAAGGTCAAAGAGCATTTCAAAACGGACGAAGCGTATATGAAATATTGGGAGAATCATACTGCTATGCCCGACGAGCTTATTGACAAACTAGGTGAATGTTCTCTAAATGAGGATTTCGATTTTTAACTAATGCTTAGCTGCTAAGTATCGCTCAGCGTCTAGGGCAGCCATACAGCCTGTCCCAGCAGCCGTTACTGCTTGTCTATAGGTTTTGTCAGCGGCATCTCCAGCAACAAATACCCCATTTACATTTGTGAGGCTTGATCCTGGTTTCTCATATTCGATATATCCCGTTTCATCAAGTTTTAGATAGTCTTTAAAAATATCTGTATTAGGTTTATGTCCTATAGCCACAAAAAATCCTGTGCATTCAATCTCTGTCTCCTGATTGGTCTTGTTGTTAAAAGCTTTAACGCCTGTTACAAGCTGACCATCTCCCAACACTTCTTTGGTTTCAGTGTTGTATAGAATTTCAATGTTTTCAGTTTTGCGTACTCGCTCAGCCATGATTTTTGATGCTCGAAACTCATCTCTTCTGACAAGCATCGTGACTTTAGTGCAAAGCTTTGATAGGTAATGTGCTTCCTCGCAAGCGGAATCTCCAGCACCTACAATAACCGTTTCTTGTCCTCTGTAAAAGAACCCATCACATACGGCACAGGCGCTGACTCCTCCACCAAGGCTTAGGTATTTTTGTTCACTTTCCAATCCGAGATACTTTGCAGATGCACCAGTGGATATGATCACTGTGTCTGCATGAATTTCAGTCCCATCATCCGCCCAGCATTTGTGGACGTCTCCTGAAAAATCAACTTTATCAATAAAGCCAGGTCTGACATCAGTGTCAAATCGCATGGCTTGATCTTTAAGCTCAATCATCATTTCAGGACCGGTAACGCCATCGCGATAACCTGGGAAGTTTTCCACTTCATTAGTGGTGGTTAATTGTCCGCCTGGTTGAAGACCTTCATAAAGCACAGGCTTCATGTCAGCTCTCGCTGCATAAATGGCTGCGGTATAACCTGCAGGACCTGATCCGATAATTAAACATTGTATTTTTTGAATATCGCTCATGAGATTTTTTTTACAAAAATAATTGATTGTCTAAAATAGACCTCTTAAAATTGAAATTTAGCTTGATTATTTTTTGATGGCTTTAAATTTAGCCAATCTGCCTTGGTCTGCTGAGGCATAAAGCTTTTTTTTGTGCGCAGTAAGGGTGTAGAATCTGCCATTGGCTAGCTTTGTCCACGTCGCGCCGTCATTTGTTGAGTAATCAATGCCGTTAGGACCACAACAATAGTATACTCCTTTGTATTCTATCACACAGGAAAGGTACCCGTCAGGAGGTGTTACTGGTGCCTTCCATGTTTTTCCACCGTCCATAGTAATGAAGCAATTCGCTTCCTTGGATTTTGGGTCTTTGTAATTTCCTCCAATAACAATACCTTCCTTTTTATTTTTCATAGCTAAGGCATAGGCTCCTGTACTTTCACCGCTGTCAAAAGGCAAGACAGAGGTATACCAGGTTTTCCCCATATCTTCGGTTGAAATAAATCGAGAATGTTTTCCTCCTGTAACGAAGAAAAAGCTTCGGTCTTTGTATATAATATTATTACCACTAGCAGAAAAACCATATTCGCCATCAAGTGCTTTTAGTGGAGTGGGTGCTTTAAACCATTGTATTCCTCCTGATTTCGATATAAAAACAGGAATATTGCCGTTTTTAGGGTCGCCAAACATCATGCCTTTTTGAGCATAGAGAACCATGCCGTCGAAAAATATCTCTTCTCTATTTATGGGTATAGCAATTGACTTATTATTAATTACATATACTAATTTACTTGAATTATCACTTTGCATAGCGACAATCTTTTTTCCATTGACATCAATGTCTCTGAGCTCCTCTAATGGATTATTTAGATTCATAGCTGTAGTCGTATGTCTTTTTATATCATGATCATATATGAGACCTGTATTTGAGCTCAGGTAAACATGGTTTTTAAATGCAGCGATTCCTCTCGAATGTGTTTCTGAATCGGCATAGTGGTACCACTGGCCATATCCCTTGAATGCTAAAGCGTTAATTGCGAGGAAAACGAGTATTAAATTTTTTTTCATGTGTTTTATTTAATGTATTGATGTCTTCAGGTTCTGTTTTTTTCCATCTTTTGTGAGACCAGATCCATTGTGCTGGATGCTGTAAAATGTCCATTTCAAGGAAATTTACATATTTTTCTGTGATTTCACCGTATTGAAGTGTATTAGGATGCTCACAAATGATTTTAAACTCTAACTCATAATAGCCCCGCTTTACTTTGTTTACAGTATAATACAGTACCGGAAGGTTATACGAGTTGGCTATATGCTCAGTACCAAAAACAAAGCAAGTTCGCTGTTTTAAGAAATTTGTCCAATAGCTATTTCTTTCATTTCCTGGAGATTGATCTCCAAGTATAAGTAGTGCGTATGGCTTGGTGAGTGATTCGATTTTACTTTTGTAATCACCTGAGTGGGTTACAATCATTCCGAACCGAGATCGCTTTTTGTTGATTCGTTTATCTAGAGACTGCTGAGATAGGGGCATTCCTATTCCAATGGCCTGATGAGGAAGAAGAACATCCTGTATGCTGATAAGCCATTCCCAATTATTAAAGTGGCCAGAGGTAAGAATGACACTCTGATTGTCATTGAAATAACGGTCAATTAGATCGGGATTTTTTATCCTAAAACGTCTCTTTAGCTCATTTTTGGAAATACTTAGGTTTTTAATCCCTTCCACAAGGATGTCTGAAAAGTGTCGGTAATAGTCCTTGCTTATTTTTTTAAGGTCTTTTTCCGATTGCTCAGGAAAGCTATTTTGTAGGTTATCAAATACTACTTTTTTTCGATATCCAATAACATGATAAAGTAAGAAATAAATAAAGTTACTTAAGCCGTACAGGAGCCATAAAGGCAATAAAGATAAAGGGTATAGGACTAAATAGAATAAAAGTGACCCCATCATTTCTTGTACTTGTTTTTCCATAAACGATTTTGATTCTCTTCAATGTCTTTTTCTTTCGAGCTAGATCCGGCTTGATAAAAAGAGCTTCCCTTTACGTCATCGGGAAGGAATTCTTGAGCTGCAAAGTTCCCATCAAAATCATGACTGTATTTATATTTTTCTCCATATCCGAGCTCTTTCATCAGGGCGCTTGAAGCATTTCTTATTGAAAGGGGAACATTTAAGTTTCCGGTGCGCTTAACGGTGTCTTGTGCGTTATTAATGGCCATGTATGCGCCATTTCCTTTTGGACTATTGGCTAAATAAATGGTACATTGAGAAAGAATAATTCTTGATTCGGGCCAACCAATTTTTTCAACAGCTTCAAAGGTAGTATTTGCTATTAGTAGTGCATTAGGGTTGGCTAAGCCGATGTCCTCTGATGCGGATATAATCAATCTACGGGCAATGAATTTTGGATCTTCTCCGCCTTCAACCATTCTAGCAAGCCAATATATACTTGCATTTACATCGCTGCCCCTTATGGACTTAATAAAGGCAGATATTATATCATAATGTTGATCCCCGTCTTTGTCGTATCGAGCTAATGATTGCTGGGCATTTTGCATGACCAACTCATTAGTGATTGAAATATTTTTTTCATTTGATAGCGTACTTATAATAATCTCAAAGACATTGAGTATTTTTCTTGCGTCTCCACCTGATATGGCAAGTAGGCTCTCCAGCTCCTTAAGCTCTATTTCTTTTTTACTTAGAATGGGATCGATTTTGATGGCTCTTTCCAGTAACAAACACAAGTCTTCTTTTGTATGGTCTTTCAGAGTGTATACATGGCAACGAGACAAAAGGGCTGATATTACCTCAAATGATGGATTTTCAGTAGTAGCACCTATCAGAGTGACCACTCCTTTTTCGACTGCTCCCAAAAGAGAGTCCTGCTGAGATTTTGAGAAGCGGTGTATTTCATCAATAAATAAAATGGTCCCGCTTTCTTGGAACATTCCTGCATTTTGAACCTTGGCAATTACTTCTCTTACATCTTTGACTCCAGATGAAATCGCGGAAAGAGTGTGTATCGGCTTTTTAAGTTTCTCAGCGATAAGGAATGCTAGAGTGGTTTTACCAACCCCTGGAGGTCCCCAAAAGATCATAGATGGAATCACGCCAGCGTTCAGTGCAAGGGTTAAAGGTCCATTCTCGGAGAGTAAATGCTGCTGACCAATATAATCCTCCAAGTTCTTTGGACGCATTCTTTCGGCGAGAGGAGCAGATATATTCATTGAACAAATTTACTCAAAGATATTTTCCTATCGAGAAATTTATGCTCATTTCACATATCCTGACTATTTTTGACTCTATGTTAAACGGTAAGCGTATTGCAATCGTACTTCCTGCTTATAATGCAGCTGAAACCCTCGAAAAAACCTACGATGAAATTCCGATGGATATTGTGGACACAGTTGTTTTGGTTGACGATGCTAGTAAGGATCAGACCGCTCAAAGGGCTGAGGAGCTCGGTATCAGTAACCTTATTCGTCATGAGAAAAATGGGGGATATGGAGCCAATCAAAAATCCTGCTATGCAAAAGCATTGGAGCTGGAGGTAGATATTATCATTATGCTTCATGCAGATTATCAATATACACCAAAGCTGATTCATGCCATGTCAAGTATGATTGCTTATGATGTATATCCTGTAGTGATTGGTTCTCGAATCCTGGGAAAAGGCGCTCTTAAAGGAGGAATGCCTAGATATAAGTATATCGCCAATCGGTTTTTGACTTCTTTTCAAAATGTTTTAATGGCTCAAAAGCTTTCAGAGTACCACACGGGTTACAGAGCTTTCTCAAAAGAGGTGTTTCAGGAGATCAATATCAAAAACAACTCAGACGACTTTATTTTTGACAATCAGATGCTTGCCCAGCTCTGCTTTAAAGGATATTCAATAGGAGAGGTAAGCTGTCCAACTAAATATGACGATGGTTCGTCATCAATTAATTTTAAACGTTCAATTATATACGGTTTAGGTGTCATGAAAACTGCGGTAATATACCGTTTGGCCAAATGGCACATTTATACCTCTAAAATTTTTAAATAGCTATGTCAGAAGATAAAAAGATAATATTTTCAATGGTCGGGGTGACCAAATTAACACCTCAAGGAAAGCAAATCATTAAGAACATTCACTTGTCCTTTTTCTATGGTGCCAAAATTGGGATTATTGGTTTAAACGGTTCGGGAAAATCCACTGTAATGAAGATTATTGCAGGCTTAGACCAAGCATATCAGGGTGATGTGGTGTTTTCTCCTGGATTCTCTGTCGGATATTTACCTCAAGAGCCTGAGTTGGATTTAAATAAAACAGTAAAGGAAATTGTCATGGAGGGCTGTCAGGAAACAGTAGACGTACTAAAAGAGTATGAGGAGATCAATAATTCTTTTATGGATGAAGAAGTATTAAATAATCCAGATAAAATGGAAAAACTGATCGCCCGACAAGGTGAGGTTTCCGATAAAATTGATGCCTTAGACGCATGGGAGCTTGATACTAAGCTTGATCGAGCAATGGATGCTTTAAGATGTCCTCCAAATGATCAAAAAATTGAAACTTTATCAGGAGGAGAGAAAAGAAGAGTAGCACTTTGTCGTTTATTATTAAAAAATCCAGATGTACTGCTTTTGGATGAGCCCACCAATCATCTCGATGCAGAGTCAATTGACTGGTTGGAGCAGCATTTACAGCAATACAAGGGAACTGTAATCGCTGTAACTCACGATAGGTATTTCCTTGATAATGTTGCGGGTTGGATTTTAGAGTTGGATAGAGGAGAGGGGATTCCATGGAAAGGCAATTACACTTCTTGGTTAGAGCAAAAAGGAAAAAGACTAAAAGAAGAAGAAAAAACAGAGTCCAAACGTCAGAAGGTGCTGGCCAGAGAGCTGGAATGGGTACGAATGAATCCAAAAGCGAGACAGGCCAAGAACAAGGCCCGAATTCAAAATTATGAAAAGATGCTATCTGAAGACACGAAGCAAAAAGAGGCCACATTGGAGATTCCGATTCCTAATGGACCAAGGTTGGGGACAAATGTGATAGACGCACAATCAGTTGCGAAATCTTTTGGAGAGAAATTACTTTATGACAATCTGAATTTTAAGCTCCCTCCAGCAGGAATTGTGGGTATTATTGGACCAAACGGTGCTGGAAAGACTACGATTTTCAAAATGATCATGGATGAATTGAGTCCTGATTCAGGAGAGTTTCAGGTTGGTGAAACCGTAAAATTGGGATACGTAGATCAAACACATAAAGATATTCAGGCAGAAAAATCTGTTTTTGACGTAGTATCCAATGGATTAGAATATGTAGAGGTGGGGAACCAGAAAATCAATTCAAGGGCTTACCTTTCTAAGTTTAATTTTAATGGCTCTGATCAAAATAAGAAAGTAGGGGTATTGTCCGGAGGAGAACGAAATCGTTTACATCTCGCCATGACGCTTAAAATCGAAGCTAACGTACTTCTTCTTGATGAGCCCACCAATGACATTGATGTAAATACGCTTAGAGCGTTGGAGGAAGGCATACAAAACTTTGCGGGATGTGCCGTTGTGATCTCTCACGACAGATGGTTTTTGGATCGTATTTGTACACATATACTCGCTTTTGAGGGGGATTCTGAAGTGTATTGGTTTGAAGGAACTTATTCTGACTATGAAGAAAATAGAAAAAAGCGATTAGGGGATTCAGGTCCGAAAAGAATCAAATATCGAAAGATAGTTTGATTGAATAAATTTTAAGTTCTCTTCAAAATCGAAAATTAAACACGTATATTTAAATAATTATATAATTAGAAAGTTTAATTTTTAATCAAGTTATGGCTATAATTGACGTAGTTAAATATCAGGCGAGTGAAGATGAATTCGTTTGGAAATTTCCTTCTCAAGATTTGAGATTAGGTACACAACTTGTGGTAAATATCTCTCAAAAAGCATTTTTTGTAAAGGGGGGTAAAATTTATGATGAGTTTGATGCAGGAACAACGACCTTAAAGTCTGGTAATATCCCTTTATTGAATAAATTAATTAATCTTCCGTTTGGAGATAATTCTCCTTTTCAAGCTGAAGTTTGGTATGTGAATTTACTTTCTAAATTAGAGAATAAATGGGGGACACCAGCTCCAATTCAACTAGAAGACCCAAAATATAAAGTAATCGTTCCGGTTCGGGCTTTTGGACAGTTTGGAATGTCTGTAATTGAACCAAGAGTATTTTTGGAATCATTGGTAGGTAATATGTCGGATTTTTCTATTGATAAGGTTTTGGAATATTTTAAAGGCAAGATCATTTCTTCAATTACTTCAACGATAGGAAAAAAAATCATCATTGAAGAAGTTTCTGTTCTTGAAGCACATGCTATATTGAATGACATTTCTGATTATTGCAAAGATGCAATACAAAAAGAATTTTTAAAATACGGAATTCAAATAGAGAACTTTTATGTCATGTCTATTAATATTCCCGAAGACGACCCAAGTATAATAAAACTGAAAGAAGCGAAAGACTTGGCAGCTAAAGTTAATATTGCTGGTAAGGATGTATATCAAATGGATCGGAGCTTTGACGTTATGGATAAAGCTGCAGAAAATGAAGGCACCATGGGAGGAACTATGGGTGCTGGAATGGGGATGGGAATGGGCTTTGGCATGGGGAATGTGATGGGAAATATGACTGGAAATATGAATACCGGACAGCAAAATCAGCAAGGTCAAGGTCCAGATTCGACGCCTCCTCCACCTCCAAGTGGTGTTCAGTATTTTGTATTGATCAATAATCAGCAAAATGGCCCACACAATTTGGAGTCGATGAAGCTGTTGATTGGTCAGAATCAAATCAACCGAGATACACTTGTTTGGAAGCAAGGCATGTCTGATTGGACTAATATTATGGATCAAGATGATTTAAATATATTATTCTCTTCATCACCACCACCACCACCGTCCAATTCTTAATTAAAATCAATATGAAAAACACATTTTTATATACCGGTGCATTGATGCTGTTGTTGAATTCAATTGTGGGATTGATTTTGAGTTTCTATGATGTTTTTAATTGGGTAGTTAATGATATTGTCATTGTTTTTAATATTGGTGCACTTCTTTATTTAAGTGTTTCAAAGATAAAAGATGGCTTCAAGTTTGGAATGAGTTTCTTAATTTTATTCTTATTTCTAGCTCAGTTTGTGATTGGTCTTTTTCTAGATAATTCATTGAATGATAATTGGTTGTTGATCTTAATGTTGGTTGCAGGTATCATAAACATCGGTTTATTACTTGTTGTACGTAGCCTCTCTAAATTTGCTTAAAAGAATTTTATCTGTAAATTGGATTTAATGAAGAATAGGGAATGTGAAAATTGCGGTGCAGAAAATGAATTAATTGTTTC
>JBELDA010000070.1:0-11440 GCA_042094515.1 Crocinitomicaceae bacterium | reverse complement strand
AAACTACTATGAAACTCTAAGATATTTTAACTCTTATCTGAACAAAAAGCACCATGTTGATGGTGCTTTTTTTTATGGGTGCAACTTTTACAAAAGTAATGGCGTCTATATATCAAACTACTATGAAACTCTAAGATATTTTAACTCTTATCTGAACAAAAAGCACCATAACGATGGTGCTTTTTTTATGTGATAAATTTGTAGCCGATGCCTTTAACTGTAGCAATATGGTGATCGCCTAGTTTTTCTCTCAATTTTCTAATATGAACATCAATTGTTCGATTGCCCACAATAATCTCAGTTCCCCAAACATGATTTAAAATCTCTTCCCTTCTAAAAACAAAATTTGGTTTTGAAAAAAGTAGTGAAAGAAGCTCAAATTCTTTTTTCGGAAGTTGAATTTCTTCTCCATTTTTGACAACTACATATTTCTCATGATTAATGTATATACCATTTCTTTCTTCTTTTGTTTCTTCGTTGATTTTTCTTCTCAATATGGCATTAATTCTACTTACTAAAACTTTTGGCTTAATCGGTTTTGAAACGTAATCATCGGCTCCTGCTTCGAGTCCAGCTATTTGGCTGTAATCTTCGTTTCGTGCCGTTAAAAAGCAAATGAAAATATTTTTATTATTCGGATCTGATTTAATTCGTTCACAAACTTCAATTCCATCCATATTGGGCATCATGACGTCCAATAAAATTAAATCGGGGCGATAGCTTTTAATTATCTCCAAGCATTCTAATCCATTTGAGGCTATCTCAGTAGTAAAACCATCCTTGTCTAAATTGTATTTTAACAGATGGCGAATGTCATCATCATCATCAACAATCAAGATTTTATTTTTTGACATAATACCAAATATATATACTTATGGTTAGTTATGGGTAAGGAATGCCTGAATAAATTGTGAATAAGATGTGGATAAATATAAACCATTACTCCAATCTAAAGGGGATTAAATTCTTAAATTTAAAGTACGGTAGGTTAGGTTAATTTAGTAGAAGAGCTCATCTTTTTTGGGCTCTTTTTTTTGTAATTTAGATTTTATGAAAGTCAAAGTTTTATTGGTAGAAGATGACATTAATTTGGGTTTGGTTATTTCAGATCAGCTTCAAACAAATGGTTATGAAGTGACGGTTGCCGATGATGGCGCCGAAGGATTGGTTAAATTTAATTCAGCTGTTTATCATTTGTGTATATTGGATGTAATGCTTCCAAAACTTGACGGGTTCTCAGTGGCAAAAGATATCCGAAAGGTAAATACCGATGTGCCTATATTGTTCTTGACGGCTAAATCAATGACAGAGGATAAGATTATGGGATTTGAATCCGGCGGAGATGATTACTTAACGAAACCTTTTAGTGTTGAAGAGCTACAGCTTCGAGTGAAATCTTTGTTAAAAAGGGTCAAAATGGAGGAGCATGAGCCTCCTCCAAAAGAGGTAATGATAGGTTCTTATCTTTATGATTTGGAAAACCAGAGCTTAACACTGCATGATGTTAAAAAAGTGTTAACCAAAAAGGAGGCTCAAATCTTGAACTTGTTATATAAGTATAAGAATCAAGTGATAACGAGAGAAATCATCCTTAAAGCAGTTTGGGGACAGGATGATTATTTTGTAGGTCGAAGTTTGGATGTTTTTATCACAAAGCTCAGAAAATATTTTAAAGAAGATTCGCGTATCATTATTTCCAATCTACATGGAGTAGGTTTTAAATTTGAGATTCCTGGGTGAGCTTATTTTACATATCGAAACAGCCACAAAAATCTGCTCAGTTGCCTTATCTGATGCTGGAAAATGTTTGTGTTCTATAGAAAAGAATCCTTCAGAATATGTACACGGAGAATATTTAACCTTGTTTATTGAGGAATTAATGCTAAAATGTGATAAATCTTTAAATGACCTTGATGCTATCTCAGTATCTATAGGTCCAGGTTCATATACAGGTTTAAGAATAGGTTTGGCAGTAGCCAAAGGATTATGCTTTGGTTTAAATATTCCATTAATCACCGTGGAAACATTGGATAGTATACTGAATCTAGCTCGAATTAAATATCCAACAAAAGTATTGTGTGCGTGTATTGATGCCAGAAGAATGGAGGTGTATTCCAAAGTTGTTTCCAGTGATCATAGTTCTTTGTCAAATTCAAAAGCCACAGTTATCGATGAATCCTCTTTTGTTGATTTTGAACCTTTTGTTTATTTTGGAGATGGAGCATCCAAATTAACGGAGCTCTGGTTGGGTCGTGATGTTTTGTTTGATGCGGAGCTAAAATTTAGTGCCACTGGACAAATCGAAGAGGCCATCCATAAGTTACGAAACAAAGAGTTTAAGGATTTGGCGTACATCAAACCCATTTACCTCAAAGAATTTAAAGTGGGTTAATAGAGCTGGATTCTTCTTCCTAATGTATTTTTCAAAAAATAGTTTATAAATTCTTTAATCTTTATCGGCACAATATTAACTTTGTTAGAAAGTTGGTTGTAATGAATCAAAAAATTCATCTTCATATAAATTCGATTTCTGAAAAGGCTGTAAGGCTTATAAAGGAATTGTCAGCACTTAAAAATGAAAATGAAAACTTAGTGGCAAGTAATAAAGAATTACAAGTAAAACTTGCTGAATGTGATAAAAAGCTTAACGATTTTAAAATGCATAATGCTGAATTAGAAAAATCACAATCAACTTTAAAAAGTGCTACTGATGCTACATCTGAGGGCTCCAAAAAGAGAAATCAGGAGATAGATCAAATTGTTAGAGAAATTGAAAACTGCATAGACCAATTAAAACGATAGTATGGGAAAAGTTTCCTTAAAAGTGACCATCGCAGGAAGAACCTATCCATTGAATATCAATGAAAAGGAAAAGGATTCCGTATTGGCTGCAGTATCAGATATTAATCGTTCCATTGAGAAATTAAAAAAGAGCTATGCTGTCAAAGATCCGCAGGATTTGATTGCCATGACAGCGCTACAACTCGTTATGAAAAATGACTCAAATATTGGGGGCAACATGTCGAATTCTTCTTCTGAAGATATGGACAGTATTGAAAAAGCGCTAGCCGATTTATCTAACAAGCTGGATATTTAAATATTCATTTCTATTTGTATCAGAGTACATTTATTTAATTTAATAATTGTATATAATTATGGAAATTTTACTGATAATTGCTGGATTGATTTCTGGTGTAACTGGCGCAATAATAGTTCAGAAAGCCGTGTTAAAAAACAAAACTCAAAAGGTATTAAAGGATGCCGAAGCCAAAGCTGAAAACATCAAAAAAGAACGAATCCTGCAGGCGAAAGAAAGGTTTCTGAAGCTAAAAGAAGAGCATGAGTCAAAAATTAAAGAACGCGATCGCCGTATTCAGTCTTCTGAAGATCGAGCTAAAGCTAAGGAAAACAAGCTTGAAAACAAGCTTTCAGATTTGGGAAGAAAGGAAAGACAATTAGAGAAAACAAGTGCCGATTACGACGCCAAATATAAAGGCTTAGAAATACGGATTAAAGAATTAGATAAGACCCAAGAAAAAAGGGTAAGTGAGCTGTCAAAGATTAGTGGAATGTCTGCTGAAGATGCAAAAAATCTTTTAATGGAGGCGTTGAAAGATGAGGCCCGTACTGCTGCAATGGCTGAGATTAAGGAAATTACTGAAGAGGCTAAACTAAATGGAAATAAAGAGGCCCGTAAAATTGTCATTCAGTGTATTCAAAGGGTGGCCACAGAGCAAGCTATTGAAAATGCGGTATCTGTATTTAATATAGATTCAGATGAGGTTAAGGGGCGAATAATAGGTAGGGAAGGAAGAAATATTAGAGCTTTAGAAGCAGCTACTGGTGTTGAAATTATAGTAGATGATACACCTGAAGCTATTATGCTTTCATGTTTTGATCCGGTGAGAAGAGAGATTGCAAGGTTGTCTTTACACCAGCTTGTGACGGATGGGAGAATACATCCTGCAAGGATTGAAGAAATTGTTGCCAAAACAAAAAAACAACTCGATGAAGAGATTGCTGAAACAGGTAAAAGAGCCTGTATAGATCTTCAAATTCATGGTTTACATCCTGAGCTAATGAAAATGGTGGGAAGAATGAAATACCGTTCTTCATATGGTCAGAATCTATTAAAGCATTCTCGAGAGGTTGCAAATTTATGTGCAACGATGGCTTCGGAAATGGGCTTAAATCCTAAAATTGCCAAGCGTGCAGGCCTACTACATGATATTGGTAAAGTGCCCGATGAAGAACCAGAACTTCCTCATGCGATTCTAGGAATGAAGATTGCTGAGAAATATGGCGAAAAGCCAGATGTCTTAAATGCTATTGGTGCTCATCATGATGAAATTGAAATGACCACTCTCATTTCTCCAATTGTTCAGGTCTGTGATGCTGTTTCTGGAGCAAGACCAGGGGCAAGAAGGGAGATAGTTGAGGCCTATGTGAAAAGAATTAAAGATCTTGAAGGATTGGCCATGTCATTTGATGGTGTTGCAAGTGCTTATGCCATTCAAGCGGGACGTGAATTGAGAGTGATGGTTGAAGCAGATAAAGTATCTGACAACAAAGCGGAAGAATTGTCTTTTCAAATATCTGAGAAAATCCAAACAGAAATGACCTATCCAGGTCAAGTTCGTATTACTGTTATTAGAGAGAAAAGAGCAGTGAATTATGCCAAATAAAGGGCTTAAACTATAATAGCGCTGTTTTGTTTGATAAGAAATGGAAGTTAGACCAAAAATAATTGCAGGGCCATGTAGTGCAGAATCGAGAGAGCAAGTACTCAAAACGGCAGCACAACTTTCATTGGGTAACATCGATTTTTTTCGAGCTGGTATATGGAAGCCACGAACACGCCCAGGCGCGTTTGAAGGAGCAGGTCATGTCGCCTTGGACTGGATGATAGAAGCGAAAGAAAAGTATGACCTCAAGATTTGTACGGAGGTTGCAAGCCCTGAACATGTTGAGGCTGTTTTAAACAAGGGTTTTGATATGATTTGGATTGGTGCCAGGTCAACAGCAAATCCTTTTACTGTTCAAGAAATTTCTGAAGCTTTGAAAGGTGTTGACATTCCAGTAATGATTAAGAATCCAACCAATCCAGATTTGAAATTATGGATTGGAGCTGTCGAACGAATTATGAATAATGGTATTGTTAATCTATCCGTAATTCATCGTGGATTCTCTGTATATGAAAAGCAACTGTATCGTAACAATCCAAATTGGCAAATTGCCTTGGACTTAAAAAAGGAATTACCCAGTATACCGCTCTTATGCGATCCATCTCACATATCTGGGCGTCGGCATTTAATTTATGATATTGCACAAAAGGCAATGGACCTCCATTATGATGGTTTGATGATTGAAACCCATTGTAATCCAGATGATGCATTAACAGATAAAAAGCAGCAGCTTACTCCAGATGAATTATTTGACATGTTATCTAAATTAAAGCTAAGGAGTAGAACAGAATTTATGGATGAGCAGCTTCAGGACTATCGATTGGACCTCAATGATATTGATAGAAGTCTAATTGAGATTTTAAAGAAGCGAATGGAGGTATCTGAACAAATTGGCTTATACAAAAAGGATTTGGATATGGTGATTTTTCAAAAATCAATTTGGGAGAAAGCTTTTAAAGAAAATATTAAAAACGCTCTAGAAGTTGACCTTTCGGAAGAATTTGCTTCACAGCTTTTTAAGCTGATTCATCAAGAATCTATTGTAAAGCAATCCAAAATATTTTTAAAACCGGATGAAGAAGATTAATCCATATAAATACCGTGGATCCCTTCTTTCCTGTGGCTCTAAGAGTCATGCTCAGCGGATATTAATTTTGGGTGTTTTATCAAGATCAGCTGTTTTTATTGAAAATTTGATTGAAGGATCGATAGGGACAGATGTAGAACACGTGATGGGTATTTGTAGGAAGTTAGGCTTCCAATTCAATCAAGAGTCCAATGGGGTTCAAATGATTGCTCCTCAAACGATTCAAATAGTTCCTGGGTCTTCTTTTTCAATTGGTGAATCGGGATTTGCATTGAGAACACTATCAACGGTTTTATCTACTTTTTCTGATTCTTATGTTATAGAAGGACAAAACACAATTCTCACCCGAGATCATAAGGAATTAATTCAATCATTGAGAAGCTTGGGCTTTATTGTTACTGCAAAAGAAAACATGTTGCCTATAACCGTTTCCAAGAATACGGAACTCCCTTCATCAATTGATGTTGATGGTGCAGAGGGCTCTCAATTTATTTCCGGATTGCTCATGTACTGTTCAGCTCTTTCGAGTGACACGGAAATTCGGGTCCAACACCAGACGAGCCGTCCTTATATTGATTTAACAATAGAAACCATTAGGCAATTTAATGGTGTGGTTGAATATAAGATGAACTCAAGCTTTTTAATACAAGGAAATCAAAAAATAAAAGCGGCTGCCGTGTCGCTTGAAGGTGATTGGAGTAATATGTCATTTCACCTTGTTGGTGCGGCGCTAAATGGAGAGGTCATTGTATCAGGTTTGAATACATCATCATCTCAAGGAGATCAAATAATTCTCAATGTGCTTGATGAATTTGGCGCAAATATAGGGTCAACATCATCAAATGATATTACCGTTTCTAGTGCTGATAAAAATCCAATTCACATAGATCTAACAGATACACCTGATTTGTTTCCTGTGTTAAGTGTGCTGGCATGTGGGGCCATCGGGGTGTCGAAGCTGTTTGGAACAAAAAGACTTCTCAACAAGGAAAGCAATAGGCTTCAAAGTATTTGTGATATGCTTAAAGTTTTTAAGGTGCGTTTTCAATTAGAAGAAAATTGTATACATATTGTAGGCTCGGGAGTGGTGCATGGAGGCAATGTAAAGACCTACAATGATCATCGAATGGCTATGGCTGCTATCTGCGCGGGAACAATAGCTGAAAATGAGATTATGATCGATAATGAAGAGTGTATAAATAAATCTTACAAGAATTATTTTGAACAAATGGATTCTATATTAAATTATGAAGCTTAAATTTATGATGAGACTAATCAAAATGAAATACTTATCGATTATTGTTTTTTGTATTCTTGGGCAGCTTTCAATAGCTCAAAATATTATTGATAGGGTAGAGGGCAGCCCTTATCCTTTCTCATCTCAGCCAGACACCTTGTATGTCGTGAGTGATGATTCTTTTTCTCACGAGGAGCTTTTATTACTTCAAAGTATTCAAGGCTTGTGTGCAAAAACTCAGCCGAAGCTATATAGAGATAAAGGAAGCGGAAGCTCGATATGGATACAAGATTTACAGGACAATTATAATGTCTATGTTTCAAATGCAATGGATGGGATTATTGAAGATGTGTTGACCTTGACACCCACATCTGTTTACGGATACATCTTATGTAATTTAGACGATAATTCCAGTAATGTTGCCAATTCACTTTGTGGACCACTTAATGCACTTGCTGTAACACCTGATTTACAAGAGCTAGTTGAATCTAATGGATATGTGCAAATAATGGATGTTCGAGAGCTCGATGAGCAATGGGTTTTGGACAATTATGCAGATCTTCTTAGCGATCAAATCGTGACATATCAAAGAGAGGATAAATCCCTTTTCTTGGGAGATTATTCCATACTAACCAATGCGTTTCATTTTTATGATGACATTCACAGCACTACCACAGAAAATGCTTTTTCACGTATGACTCCGAATTCAATATTAAATGGCTGGGGAGATGATGAATATCAAACGATTTCAAAGGCTTCACAATATTCAATTGGTGTGCACCCTGCTGATTGGGGCTTCAACATATCTACACTAACCAATTTTAATGCTGAAACCACCCAACTCGTTTCAACAGATGATCCTCAGACACAAGAGAATACACATACCGTTTGTTTTTTAATGTCTGATGGTGATAATGTGCAATGGATGCTTAATTTATTTGCAGAAGACAGTCGCTGGTTTGGAAGTGAAAACAGGGGTTTAATGGATATTGGTTGGACTATTCCACCAGCTCTTTCAGAAATTGCACCTACAGTAATGTCTAAAATCTATGACATGGCGGAGTCCAAACCTACAGGTAAAGATTATTTCATAGCGGGGCCTTCTGGACATACGTATCATTTTCCAGAATTGTTTCCAGCCCTAGAGGAATCCTGCGAACTCATGGATGCATACATGGAAAAGTCAGACTTGAGTATTGTAAATATTCTTGGCAATAGATACCATGATTCTGTTTTTCATCCATATTTAAAACAAGAAAACGTTGATGGTTTGTTTTACTATGATTATTCTGATTACAGTAAAATGAAAGGGAAAATGGATTGCTATGCACTCAAACCAGTCATTTCAGCGAAATATAATCTTTGGGGTGGTTTTGAAACCTGTGAAAGCCTTGCGGCAAAGCTTAATATTGGTTTGAAAGATCCTTATTCTGTTGATGGTTATACACTAGTGGCCGTTCATGCCTGGTCAAACTCTGTCGATAGCTTATTGTTTGTTCAATCACTTTTAGAAGAAGGTATCCGAGTAGTTGCACCTGACGATTTTGTCAGTTTAATTAGTAAAAATATATGTGAAAAAGAGCTAGTGTCACAACCTGAAATAGAAGTACTACCTAATCCTGTAATTGATGAGATTCGATTGAGGGTTAGAGGTGCAACATGTACGGATTATCAAATAGGTCTTTCAGACCTTGGAGGCAGACAAATCAATTGTGATTTAACGGCTACACAGACGATTGATGGTTGGATCTTTGAAGGGAGTATGGAGCCGATGAAAGAAGGCACCTACATTTTTAGTTTTGAATGTGAACAAGGAGCGGTTTCGACCAAGCTCTTTAAATTTAATTAGTGACAAATTAAAACGTAAAGTTCTTGCTAATCAATAAAGGTAATAGCCCTTTCATTCTCAATATTCATCGTTGGAACACCTTTATTATCTGATATTTTCCCTTTAACACATACTTTCATGTTTTTTAATTCTATGTGGGGCTGGTAGCTGAAATTGTGCAGATTGCTATTCCAAATGGTCAGTGAGAAAATTTGGTTTGGAAAAGATTTATCCAGGTTCAAAAAAGTGTGTTTGTTTTTGGAGTAATGGGTACTGACTACCGTACCGCAAATTTCCTTTTTTTGTCCAGAATCGACAAATAAGCTGGCTTGAACACTATTGAACTTTGCTCTGCCTAGGCTTCCTTCTTTTAGGGGGCTGACATCTCCTTTTTGCTTTTCAGGTAACCAATAAGAAACTTCTTTTTGGCCTTCCAATACGTCTTCTGTTTGGTCGTCGACATCATGTAAAAAATCAATACCAGTGATGGCCTCTACCTCATCAATTGTCGTGGCAAAATATTCTACCGGATAGGTGCTGTTTTCTTCTTGAGGCATGATGTAGGCTATGCCTTTCTTAGCTTCAAAATCCACCACTATTTTAAAGAACTGTTCAGGTATTGAAACACCGTTAGAACTTCTTTTGATACTATTTAAGCTATCATTTAGTACAGGGCCTGTATACACAATCAGTGATCTATTGTTTTCGTAGATATATCCTCTTATGAGTCCTTCTAGATTTGCCCATCGTTCTCGATTAAATGAAGGCAGTTGTGGTGACATATTTGAATAAAAATAGGATTCTGAAAGGGCTTTTTGAGACCATCTAAAGTCTGCAGAAGGAGCTAAATGACCCCTGTCGTATCCATAACCATCATAGTCGTATTTCCCATTTTCTTTTTTGGTTTTTAAGAAATAATCTTTTTCCTCAGCTGAGCCAGATTTAACCAAAGGGTCTATTCGAAAATCATTTGTTCTTGCAACTTTTCCTTCAAGAATATTTGTAGAAATCTTGTGTAATACCCATTTCGCCTGTTCATGGTTTTCGTCATATACAAGAAACATAGCTTTGTGGGCAATGAGCTCTTCAGTAGTGTCAATTTTCGGAAGAAAAGTAGTCCGCAGCTCTTTTTGTATTTCATCAAGTTGAAGGTCCTCTAATATTAGCTTTAGACTGTCAATGTTTTTTTGATACACATTAATTTCCCCTTCTATTTGATGAGCTCGACTAGGCTGTTGACTCCATATAAATTGAGCTGTAAAAATCAGAAGAATCAGCAGTATTGCTTTCATTAATGATATTGTGTTTATTATGGGGCCGATTTTTGTTCCTCGGGTTTTGGTTCAACGAAAACCTTAAACCGAAGCATTTCTCTCTTTCTTCGCGTATTGGTTTGAATATAGATGATTCTGTTTTGAAAAAAGTATTTTCCATTTGTATCGAATACTACATCTATAGTTGCAAATTCACCTGGCAAAATAGCTTCAGAAGGCAATGCAACATCTGTACAAGTGCATTCGGCATCCCAGGAGTAGAGCTCTAGAGGCGCTTTGCCTTTATTTTTTATTTCATAGCTGAATTTGAGCTGCTCTCCTTCCTGTGTTTTCGGGAATTTTACAGTTTTATACTTCGCAGAAAAAACCGCCACCTGTCCAAGGACAAGGGCGGTTTTAAAAATAATTGAAATAAGGATTAACCCTTTCAAATTTTATTGTTTTGCTGGTGCTCCAGCGTTATTAACTGGTGCTCCACTTTTCGGTGCTTGACCAACCTCACCTTTAATTCTAAGAACTTTAGTAGGTGTATTTACCGCATTCGAAGTAATGGTAACACTCTTATTAATTGGGCCAGGTCTTTTGGTATCGTACTTTACTTTAATGGTACCACTTGCACCAGGAGCGATAGGCTCTTTTGGCCAAGTAGGAACAGTACAACCACAAGATCCTTTTGCATTAGAGATGATTAAAGGCTCAGTTCCAGTGTTTTTAAAATCAAACGTACAGTATGGATCACCTCCATGTTTGATTTTTCCGTAATCATGAACTTCTTTAGCGAATTCAATTTTTGAGCCAGACTCTTTGCCAACTTCCGTTTGAGCATTTGCATTCATCGCGATAGCGCCTATAAATAACAATGGTAGAATAAATAATTTTTTCATTTTGATTTGATTTGTTTCCACTAAAATACGTCAGAATAGTTCTTGTTAAAAATAATTAACAGAACGTTAACAAAGTTTTTAACGTTCTGTATAAACTCATGTGCATTGCATGGGGTTTATACATTGTTGTAAGCAGTTATCTTTTAATTAACTTAAAGGTTGTCTGATTGGTATTGTTTAGAATGGTCAAATAGTATATTCCTGATTTCGCTTCAGGCATATTTATGGCTCCTGAACATTTTCCTTCACTAATATTTCGCCCAAAAAAGTCATAAATGATGAAGTATTCATCACCAAGCAGGTTCTCAATAAAAATTTCACCTGAAAACGGATTCGGGTAAATTTTATACCTTTTCGCGTCAAGGTTCTCTTCAACACTTGTAAATGGATTGCAGGAACTAACATCAATTTCGCTGTATAAATTTGGGTCTTGGTTTGGGTCTTC
>JBELDA010000069.1:0-11671 GCA_042094515.1 Crocinitomicaceae bacterium | reverse complement strand
CGTAGTGGATACGAGCTCATTGGCAAGGCTGTCAAATTTGGAATGGCTTTGCTGACTATTGATTTGTGAAATAGAGAAGCAAAAAAGGAGGAGTATGAGTTTATTCATGATGTTTTTTATTGATTAATATAAGTATTATTGTTTGTTTGGAGTGCGCTCCATATAATAGACAAGAGTTCCTCCATTGATGAGCTCAGAATGCTTGAGTTGGTAATTTTGGATTTTTTTGCCATTTAGGGTGATGTTTTGAACGTAAATATTTTGAGGGCTTTGGTTTTCGACAGTGATGTCCAGTTTTTTTCCATTCGGCAATTGAATTTGAGCACTCTTGACCAAAGGGCTACCAACTGCATAGTATTCTGATCCGGGAGTTACTGGATAAAAACCCAATGAGCTAAATACATACCATGCACTCATCTGTCCGGCATCGTCATTGCCACAGAGTCCATCTTCGGCAGGACCGTACATGGCTTTTAGGATGGTCCTGACTCGCTCCTGCGTTTTGTAGGGTTTGTCTGTCCAATTGTATAGGTATGGGATGTGATGGCCTGGTTCATTTCCGTGAACATAATTTCCAATAATACCATCTCTTGTAATGTCCTCGTGTTGATCAATGTATTTATCGGCGATTTCCATTGCGAATAATGAGTCCAAATGATATGAAAAACGTTTCTTTCCCCCCATCAGCTCAATCATATTTGGGATGTCTTGAGGGACGTATAAGCCATAATTCCATGCATTTCCTTCAATAAACCCTTGACCATGCGTATCCATGGGGTCAAAATCTTTCCTAAACGTACCATCTGACATTTTCGGCCTCATAAATCCAGAGCTTGGATCAAAAACGTTTTTGTAGTATTTCGATCGATTCATGTATTTCCCCCAAAGCTCTGATGTACCTATTTTAATTTTCGATTCAATCTGGGCAATGCACCAATCATTATAGGCATATTCAAGGGTTTTAGAAACTGAGGAGTGACTTTTGTCGTCAGGTACATAATGATAGTCAATGTAATCTCCAAGTCCATCAAAGTATCTTACATTGGCTGTATTTGTACAGGCTTTCAGTGCCTGTTGATGGTTGAAATCACCTACATTTTTTACGATGGCATCCGCAATTACAGAAGTGGCATGATAGCCTATCATGCACCAGTTTTCATTACCGTAATGGCTCCAGATGGGTAGCATGTGATGAACACTTTGGTCATGATGCGCCAGCATCGATTTAATCATGTCATTGTTTCGTTTGGGTTGTATGATGTTGAATAATGGATGCAAAGCTCGATAGGTGTCCCATAATGAGAATATGGTATAATTGGTAAATCCTTTTGATTGATGTATGTTCTGATCAAGCCCTTTGTATTGGCCATCTACATCTTCATAAAGAATAGGAGAGAGGTTGGTGTGGTATAGGGCTGTGTAAAAAGTTACTTTTTGTCTTGGATGCATGGTTTCTACCTTGATTTTAGCGAGCTCACTATTCCATTTGTTTTTGGCTTGCTTTTTTATTTTTTCAAAATCCCATTCAGGAATTTCGGTATTTAGGTTATTTAAGGCTCCATTTGTACTTACCGAAGAAAGTGCCATGCGAATACTAATTTTTTCATTTTCTTCAGTGTCAAAATTAAAGTAGGCTCGAATGTCTTTTCCTGCCATTTCAGGAAAGTTTTCTTCTTGATCAAAGCGCCGGTAGAAGCCATCGTATACTATACTGTCGTATTTTTCGTGTCCGTAGGATTTAAATGGTTTCGAAAAAGACATGGCAAAGTAAACGGTTCTTGTTCTTGCCCATCCCTTTGTTTGTCTATATCCTGTAATTAGAGAATCATTCTCTATACGAATGAAGGTCCATACATTTTTGTTGACGTGATGATATACGTTGTATACCAGATCTAGAATAATGTGAGCATCATCGGACTTTGGGAATGTGTATTGATGAAAACCCACGCGTTCAGTCGCGGTATGTTCTGCTGTAATGTCATAGCTCTTCAATTTTACTTTGTAATATCCTGGTGATGCTTGTTCATCTTCATGAGAAAAAGCAGAATAATATCCTTTTTCTCCATTTTGGGTTTGAATGGGATCTAGTACGAGTTTTCCATTGGTAGGCATTACCAAAAGATCACCAAGGTCCGAATGACCTGTGCCGCTAAAATTGGTGTGGGAAAAGCCGATGATTGTTGTGTCTCTATATTGATAACCTGCACAATATTCATAGGTTTTCTTGTTGTATGAACCATTATCTTGATGCATCACCTCAAAATTGGTTTGAGGGCTGAGTTGCACCATTCCGAATGGAACGGTCGCTCCAGGAAAAACATGCCCCATTTTGCTAGTGCCGATAAATGGGTTTACATATTTTGTAAGATCTTGTGAGTAGAGCTGAGTTACTGGAAAAAGCACAAGAAGTAAGATTATGTTCCAGTTTGAGTGATATTGATTTTTCATGCTTATTGAATAAGAAACTTACTTCTCCTGAATTGATTCCCAATGAAGTATTCAATGTAGTAGAGACCTTTAGAGAATTGAGAAACATCAATCCGATTTGAAATTCTCTTAAGAATCATTGCTTCACCTAAAGTATTATAAATTTGGATGTCTAAAAGAGACTCCGCGAATGCATGTTCAATTTGAATCCAGTCTTTGGCGGGATTTGGAAATATTTGTATCTGTCGGTCGTATTGTTCTGTAAGTTGAGAAGACCCCAATGTTATACTCCAAGAGCACCTCAAAGAGTCATAAAAATGACTGTGAAGTTCGAGGGTGGCGTTCGAAGGTAAAGAAGGTTGGTTGATAATATTTAGAATATGAGACTGAGCATCCCAACCAATGCCAAAATAGTTGACCTGCTCCACAGCAATTGTATCTCCGTTTTCAGTCAATAAAACAAAGCCTGGATAGCTTATGATATCTAGCGAATGATTTGATACTACAACCTCAATTTGAATTCCTGTTGCATTGGGTTGACAGGCATGAATGAATATTGAATCACATGGATTACCTGAAGTTTGTGCTAAATTCATGGTAACCATTAATCCAAAAAAAATACTAAGAATTGATTTCATACGATTAAAATGTACGTTAAAGTTAAGCAAAAAAAAACCCTTCAAATGAAGGGTTTTTCGGTGATTGAGTATGTTTATTGTTTAATAACTCTCGCGGTATATGTTTTTTGATTTTGTTTCACATTTACCAAGTATACGCCAGATTCAAAATTTGAAACGTCGATGTCAATGGATGACTGAGAATAACCACTTATAAGCAGTCTTCCTCTTGAGTCCAAGAGCTCATATTCAAACAATCCGTTAAATTCAATGTGTATATTTTTATTTGCAGGGTTTGGATAAATTTCAAATTCGTTTACTGATGATTCAATGAGGCTATTGGTGCATTCTACAACTTCAAGATCTACTGTTCCTGTATTGGCGCAACCGTTGGCATCTGTATATGCATATGTAATGGTGTGAACTCCTAATCCAGCAGCGGCCGCATTAAACTCATTGTTTGAAACTCCCGGTCCTGAGTATGTTCCTCCTGTCGGAGTTCCAATGACGAGCTCAAAAGCATCGGCATTAAGACATACGCTATCAACGCTAGCCATGGTGATAGTAGGTAAGGCATTAACAGCAATAATAACCTGGTCTGAATTGCTGCAACCATTAATATCTGTGCCAGTTGCGGTGTAAGTAGCTGTTGCTGTAGGAGTAAATGGTACACCATCAATTACACCATTGTCCCAGGTGTATGTTAATGCTCCTGTTCCTTCTAGCACTGCTTGTTCTCCTTCACAAATAGATTGGTCAGGTCCGCCATTTACATTTGGTAATTGATTTACGGTTACAACTGTCGGATCAGATGTAGATGAGCAACCATTTCCATCCGTATATGTCACAGTGTATGATCCAGAAACTGTTACGGGATTGTTTTGATCTGTCGAACCATCTGACCAGAGATTTCCGGTGCCTTGAGAAGACGTAAGTAAAACAGTTTGTCCCTCACAGAATGTTGTCGCTCCACTTGCTGTTATTGTGGGAATATTGGGGTTAGGATTAACCATGACAGTGAATGGGGTGGATGTAGCAGAGCATCCTGATGGATCCGTGTATGTCACCGTATAAACGCCAGATGCAGAAACAGTTATTGATTCACTTGTTGATCCTTCTGACCAGTTGTTTCCGTTGGGATAGCTAGACGTCAAGGTGACCTGTCCACCATCACAAAATACTGCCGAACCACTTGCCGTTATATTTGGTGTGGTAGGGGGTGTAGGGTCACTTAAAGCTTCAGTAATCGAATTTGAAGAACAACCATTACCATCTATTAACGAAATAGTATATGATCCAGCGGCCAAATTAGAAATGGTATATGGTAGAGTAATTCCTGTTGCTGAGCCCGAAGAAGTTCCGGTCCAGCTTAGATCACCACTACCTGTTCCCGTAACGTTTATCGATCCAGTTGCGGTGCCACATGAGCTTGGCTCATTGGCGGTTGTAGTAATATTGATCGTGGGTGTCACACTTATCGTAATTTCAACTGTGGATGATGTACATCCATTAGGGTCCAAATAGCTAAGTGAGTAAGAACCAGAGGTTCCCACTGTAATGGTAGAAGATGTTTCTCCTGTTGACCACGCATTATTCGTCGGGTAAGATGAAGTTAAATCGATGGTGGTACCAGCACATATTGTAGTAGGTCCTGAAGGTGTAATTACAGGTGCAGGAGGTGCCGAATTTACAGAAACTGTGGTGTAAACAGTGGTCTGACATCCCAAAATATTAGTAACCACACAGGTATACTGTGTTTGGGTAGATGGTGTAACAGTTGCACTTGCCGTTGATGAGATCAATGTTGACCCATCGTACCATTGATACGTTGATCCTCCCGTTGCTGAGATGGTAGTAGATCCACCGGGACATACTGAGGCATTTCCTGTTGCTGTGGCAGTGAATGCAGATGATGCACCAACAGTAACATTATAGGTGGCTTCGCAATTGTCTCCAACAGTAGCAATATATACTGTATAAGTACCAGCAGGTAAGTTTTCAAAAGTAGAGGAGGTGTAATAAGTGTTTCCATCAAGGCTATAAAAATAGGTTCCGTCCCCTCCAGCTTCTCCATTTATAATGATTTTACCGTCATTGTTTCCACAAGTTGTATTGAGTGCAGAAACCGTAGCCGTAACCGGTTCATTTACGGTCACAGGTAGAAATACCGCATCCGATTTACATGAACCATCTGCAAATAGATATATCGCATAATCTCCTGCTGTCGGAAAGCTATAGTTGTTACTTGCTGTGTTTGATGTTTCTATTGTTCCAGTAAACGGATCATCAGTAAGGTACCAAAAGTAGTTGGTCACATTTGTTGAATTTGAACCATTTGCAGAAATCACACCTCCAACGCAAACGTTGGCATCAGTTACGCTAAAGTCAGCTACCGGGTCTGGTCCATTTGAAAGCATGACATCGATTGCCATTGAGCCTGTAACACCGAAAGTTCCAGCATCAACCCATCCATTGCCTTCAAGGTCAAACCAAAATGCGTCATTACCACCTGCAATTGTTTGGGTCATTCCCACTAAAATAGTGTCTTGAGGTGTCCCGTAAAAGAGCTCAAAACCAACAAAGAATGTGCCCGTTACGGAAGGAGGATTGGTAAAGTCAAATTCATTCCAAGCTCCACCGTTAATGTCAGCAATATTTATGGTGTCCGTGGTCAAAACTGTACCTGGAGCACCTGCTACAGTACCATTATCATCGGCGTAAACTTTGAGTACTAATGTTCCTGTTCCTGATTCATCAGCAGCAGTGAAAATTGGCATTTCCATTCGTCGTACTTCTGACGTTCCTGGATTGGTGAATTTTTCTGCATATTGATAGGCTAACCAGTTTGTTCCATCAACATCTGTATGTCCTGGGATATTACCCCAGCCACCGGCAATTGGATTATAGTAAAAGAATCCATTTGCTGAAGCATCAGCGGGATCCCAGTTCCTAAGGGTGTCGCATGCTGTTCCTGTAGCTGGTGCTACGACCTGAACATAAGCCACCTCTGAAGCAGGGGAAGGGTCAGATCCATAAACGTTGGATGCAGTCAAGGTCACATCATACGTCCCTACAGAATAAAATTCTACTTGAGGATCCTGAGTATTTGCATTGGTCGTATTGATGTATGCCCAATCGGTTCCTTGAGTTCCTGAAATGGTCCAGCTCCATCCCGTTGGAACATTCGTGGATTGATCCATAAAGCTGACGCTTCCGTTCACAGGTATGATTACTGGTGAAGGACCTGCAGGCATCGACGCGAAAGCAGAGTTTGGTGGTGTATTCGTAGGGTCACATCCAGGAGAAAGCAGTAAGGAGCTTCTTATTCCTTGTAAAATAGACAGCATAAAATCTGCTTGATTTTGTGTAAACATTACCGTACAGTTCGAATAGTCCATGTAGTTTTCATATTGGGTTTCTGTACCAGCACAGGTTTGTTGATTTCCAGAGCATGAACCGGGAAAATCAAATGATGGACCATCTGTAATAGGTGTGTCATTGAAGCCATCGTCATTTCCACAACCTCCTGAACCACCCCAGGTGTGATCTAAGCCAAGATAGTGTCCAACTTCATGAGTCAATACGTTTTCATTATTTACCCCTAGGTTGTAGTCCAGCACAATACCATCAATACTAGAGTTTGGAAGAAAGGTAGGGTTCGGACGATAAGCGTATCCAGCAGTACCAGAATTGGCGCCATTTGAAATATCACAGATCCATATATTTAAATAATTGTTTCTGTTCCATATTTGAGACCCGTTTGTTGCAGCTGCTTTCATTTTGTTTTCTTCTCCATTGTCAGAGTCATACCAGTCCTCATTTGTAGATACGCGTACAACTCCTACTTCAGCTAATGGGTTTCCTGTCGGGTCTTGCGTAGCCAGACAAAAATTAATATCACAATCTGCTGGAGTAAAACCAAATTGTGTTCGGGCATTGGCCGCATTTGCATTTAGCAGCTGATAATCCTCAACGAGATCATCAAAAACTTGCATAATGAGCGCATTGCTCACATTTTCAGCAGGATTATTTGGATTGTGTACTACGTGGAATACAACTGAGATTTCGTTGACACCAGAAGTTTTTGGAACACCATAGTTGGTTACCTGATAGGCATGTTGCTGATATCCTTGATTAAATTCATTTTGAATGCCTCGATCCAAATAATGCTGTTGATTCAGTTCATAGGTTTTACACCTGTGATCCCCTCCTAAATTTGATTGAGGAGCAGAAAAACCCGCAGCTACATATGGCTGGTTTAGAGCATTCGAATGCCCGTGCGGGTGTGCATTGTTTTGAATAGGTGTTGCATGGTTGTTTGCAGTTGGTCCTTGGGCTGGGGCATTGGTAACCTGACACAATGCGTTAATGGCAATCCCAAAAAATAGGCTTGTTAAAATTGAAGTTTTCATGTTTAGTTTAGAAATAAGATTTTAGTGCTGTTAAAGTACAACATTAAAATATAAACATGAAAAAAAACTAGAGAAAATCCCGAGGACTAGAAGGTGTATTTATGACCCGCAACCAACACAATCGATTCGGGTATCCATAGGTTTTATCCCTTTAACCTTCATTTCAAGATTATGAATTTTATCTCTAATCTCCATATCTTCCATCATGTTTCCAGTGAGTTGTTGGTTTAATTCTTTTATTTCAGTTTCAATTTGTTCAAGGTCGCTCATATCAATTGGTTTTAAGGTTTGCAGTACTAACATAATCATTCAAAATAGATGTTAGAAATAAAGTTTCTGGAGTTATTCATAATGTTTTCAACAATCCCTAATTGAACAAGTCTGGGGCATCATTTAGCTCAGGATAGGAATGCTTCTTTTGAACCTCAGGAAGATTGCCGACATAGGTTTTTCCTTTTAATTTTTGAACTGTAAATGCTTCTAATTCAATATCATTATTGCTTATGACAAGCTCTTTTGCTTCTTCAGGATTCCCATTCAGCCATTGGTTTGTATCTGTTTCATTAAGAATCAAAGGCATTCTTGGGCCTTTGAGCTTCGGATTATTATGAAGCTCACTGAGCAATGTATTTCCCGGAGTTGTTACAATTGAAAAAGATTCGATAATTTCTCCTGTGGATTTATTTGTCCAGCTGTCTTTGATGGCAGCAATCAGCATTCTTTTGTGGTCCGTGGATTTTATGAAGTAGGGAAAGACTTTTCCGTTTTTATGGTGGTGCTCAAAAAAACCATCAAGAGGAAGAATACAGCGTCCTTTGTGTGCAGGTAATTTGAAGGAGGGTTTGTCAAAAATACTTTCTCCTCGGGCATTAATTGTTCGATTCCATATTTGCTCGGCGAATGATTCGTCTTTGGTCCAATTTGGGATGAGGCCCCATACACAAAGCTTTAATTCTATTTGATTATGTTCAGCACAAATCACGGCAAGCTTGGGGTGATTAAATCCACTGGCATGATAATAATTACCGTGCTCTGCTTTAAGCTGATCCCATCTTAACTTTAAACGATCAATTTCACTAGATGACGCACCAACTCGAATCGCCTCTCGATACAATTTCTCAGCAAGCTGCGAGGTTTCGTAACACATGAGGATTCTTTAAGTTTTACAGCTTTATAATTCTTTGTGTAAAGACTTTTGTTCCTGTACCTATATGAAGAAGGTATACTCCTGTATGTAACGTACTCATATCAACCTGTGCGAAACCACCTTGATTCATAAGTTTTCCAGAGAGGAGAATCTTACCGTCCAAACTACAAATGTCAACTATATCATCTCCTTTTAAACCTCTGATAATGAGCTTATTATTAACGGGATTGGGGCCTATATTAAGGTTAAGGGTGTTTTCATTGATTCCAGCATCAAGTCCAAGGTAAATGTCTCTATATTTAATTTGGGTAACTGTTTCATTCCCTCCAGCATTTGTTGTTCGAATACTCAATATAGGAGCAAGCTCATTTTTGGCAATCCACTCATATTCAACGGATGGAGGAACGGGTAGCTCAATCCAAATAGGGTTTCCTGTTCCAGCGAAGTCAATCAGTACAGAATCGGTTTCAGCTATTTCGTGTTTTACTCTGATGCAATCGAAGGAGCCGTATGGAGTGGTAACGTTGCCCCAGCCATCAACTGTTGAACTTCGCTGCCTGTACTGTATCCAAATTAGATTAAAAATGGGATTTAAATCAAAATAGGTGTACCCCCTTGAATTATATGCGTTTCCAAAATCCAATGGAAAAATATATTTAGTTTCAATCGTGTCTGAGGGAATAGGAATATTCGTTCCCTCTACATTAATGGAGAGCCCTACCAAATCGGCAGAGCTATCAGCATGTTTTGAAAATTGATTCACTTCGCTTATAGATACGGGTAAAAAATCACCTGCTGCATCCAATGGAATGTCCGTTGAAGGAAAATAATTTGTGGCTTGATACGCTTCGTCGGCAAATGCTCCAAAAGAAAAGGTAATTAGAGGGCCCGCAGTATTCGGATCTTTAAATTCTGTTAGCTCTTGTGTTTCCGCGCTTAAATCACTGAAATCCCAGCTCATATTGGCTCCAGTTGTTGTGAAGTCAATTCCTGGGTTATTGGCTATACTCAAACGGACAGTGTCTCCGCCGTCAGCGAAATCATTCACGTCTACTGTAATTTGACTAAAGGATAAAAAGGGAATAAATATAATAAGGTAAAGTAGTTTCATGATTTTAGTTTTTTCAAAGGTACAATTATTAAGAAGTTCTAAAAACCCAAACATCAAATGAATAGTACAAAACATACTTTGGTCTTGAGTGTGTTTAATGTCTTGTAAAGATTAATTTTATACTCTTGAATACATGGCTACATATCGGAAAAAATTACCTAAAGCTTTTTGTTTTTTGGATTCTGCTGTTTGACTTTCAACGCATTCTTTTTTCTATTCACAATTGGGATAAGCTGGATTCTATATCATTTGGAGAATGGTTGTTGACCTTTGTGTATTCCTTGAGGTTGGATATTGCTACCGCAGCCTACTTGTCTGTATTACCACTTATTGTATTGTGCATTGGATTGATTCTTGAACGTAAATGGATGCGCATGGTGTTCTTCTATGTGCTGATTTTTGAGGCTCTCATCGTTTCATTCATTCATGCTGGAGAAGTCAACGCCTACACGGAATGGAATCATAAATTGACCTCTAGGGTGTTTATGCATCTAGCAAATCCTGATGAGGTTTTCCGAACTGCCGATTATTTGATGACGTTCTTGTTTTTTATTTATGTAGGTATAGAGATGTTAGTGGTTTGGCTTATCTACAAGTGGCTTTTTAAAAATCCAATAAACCTTTTCGTTGAAACATTGACGCGGTGGATGAAGCTCGGTTTGGCATTTATTACTTTTCTTGTTTTAGGGGCATTTTCTTTTTTAGTCGCGAGAGGGGGGTGGCAGCAAATCCCCATCAATATTGATTCAGCTTATTTTTCCAAACATTATGTAGTCAATGATATTTCTGTCAATTCCGCTTACTTTTTCGCCAATAGTTATATGCTATATCTTAGAACGGATATTGATCACCTTATGCCTAAAATTGATCCCGTAAAGGCACAAAGAATTGTAAGGGAATTGTATAATTACGAAAGGGAGCATGCAGAGCTTGTTTTGGAGAGCAAAAGACCAAATGTCGTTTTTGTTATTATGGAAAGCTGGGCAGCAGAAGGAATTGGTTGTTTGAGCTCTACAAAGGGTGCTACACCCCAGTTTGATGCTTTGGCAAAAGATGGTTTGCTTTTCACCAATATCTATGCAACAGGTCACACCTCTGAAATTGGAAACTCAAGTATTTTTAGCGGTCAGCCTGCACTTCCTGAAATTGCCATTACGCTTCAGCCGGATAAGCATCGAAAACTGCGCTGTCTGAATCAAGATTTAAAAAGCTTAGGTTACAGCTCTCATTATTTATTTGGCGGTGATTTGAAGTATGGAAATATTGGAAGCTATTTTATGGACCATGGTTTTGACCAGCTGATTGACGAGGATGATTTTCCTTCGGGTTTATCCAAGGGAAAGCTCAATTATTACGATCGAGATTTGTTTAAAGAGTTTTTGAGGCGAATCAATGGAACCAAAACGCCATTTATGCATTGTGTCTTTACAGGCAGTACACATTCACCATATGACCACCCCAAATCATCAAGACAAAACTGGAAAGGAAAAGAGTCGGAATTCATGAATTCCCTTATTTATGCTGATGAATGTTTGGGTCAATTTATGAGAAATTGTAAGTCGCAATCTTGGTTTGACAATACGATTTTTGTTTTTGTAGCCGATCACGGGCATGCCACTCCGAAATATGCGGATTATTCTTGTACGGAGTTTTACAGAATTCCATTGCTCATATGGGGTCAGCCGCTTAAGCAAGATTATCGTGGAAAGCGCATTGATAAGGTAGGGTCCCAAACGGATATCCCAGCAACAATATTATATCAGATGGGGCAGGGGTACGATGCCTATCCATGGAGTAAGGATCTGCTCAATCCAAATGCTCCAGCGTTTGCTATGCACACCACCATCAATGGCTACGGGTGGATTACAGATAAGGGCAGCACGGTTTATGAATACTTCCAGAAAAAACGCATCCGAAATACTTTTAAATCAGCAGATTCAGCTTCCGAAATCGAAAA
>JBELDA010000068.1:0-11730 GCA_042094515.1 Crocinitomicaceae bacterium | reverse complement strand
CTGTTAAGTTTAAAGTAGCTAATGAATCACAGCCAGCAGCTGAAGTTAGCGTTGCTGTTTGAGAACCTGCTCCAGCAAACGTTAAGCCGTTCCATGTGTAGGGTAGTAAATTATCACAGATTGTTACGTCCTCTGTACTTGGCGAAGCATTGGTTATAGTTAAATCTAATGTAATCAAGCTATCACACCCTTGAGATGTTGTATATAAATAAGTAGCAGTGTTATTATTTGTCGTGTATGTTACACCATCAATCCAAGTATATGAATCACAAGAGCTTTGAACATCAGTACTAGAATATGCCTGAATAACATCAACCGTCATTGTCTCATCTAATGCACATTGCCCAACATCTGGAGTGAACGTATAAGTTGTTGTCGCTGAATTATCTGGAGCAGGCGACCATGTACCAACAATTCCATTTGTGCTAGCTAAAGGTAAATTCAAAGCATCCCCAGAACAAATGGCAGGAATTTGAGTAAATGTTGGCGTAATGGCATTACCAACAACAATTTGAACTGATTCTTGATTCGAAGTCATACAAATTGGACTAGACACAACCGCGATAACTGTAGCAATTCCCGAAGTTATTGAAGGAGTAAAAGTCGTTGTTGTAGCTGTATTACTTGAAAAAGTACCATTTGGAGATGTCCATACAACCATTGGGAATAGCCCTCCAAGAGTCGCTGTTAAATCAATTGTACCTCCCGCACATACAATCCCTCCCCCAGTAATTGTAACTGATGGAGCTGGTTCAACCTGTACAAACATAGTTGTGGTATTTGCGCATTGACCAGGAAATGGAATAAAAGTATAGGTTGCAGATGCGATACTTGTTGGTGGTGGATCCCACACACCAGTAATCCCCTCAATACTTGTAGAGGGAAGGTTAATCGGATCTCCTTCGCAAATTGAACCCAATGGATCAAAAGTTGGGGTGGTTAAAACTGGATTATTAATCGAAACAGAATTGGTCGAGGTGCAATTAGAAATATCCGAAATAACCACAGTGTAATTCCCTACGGGAAGGTTTGAAACCGTATTTGTATTTGATGGTGACATTGGAGTCGTTGAAATGACCGTATTTGATTGGTCGTACCAAACATAAGTCCACGGACCATTAGCTCCTTGTGCTGTTGCAGTAACGCTTCCATTTGAACCACCACCACCGCAAGCGACATCTGTTGAACTCATAATAGGTGGTGTAGGCGCATAATCATTAACTGTTACTGAATTCCCAGAAGCACATCCCGCAAAATCAGTAACGACAACAGTATATGTGCCGGGGGCAAGGTTCGGTAAAACATTTGTATTAATTGGTGAATTAGGAATTGATGCAATCAAGTTTCCTGAACCGTCATACCATTGAAAACTCCAAGGACTTACCGTTCCTTGAGCTACAGCAGTAGCACTTCCGTCTGAAGCCCCAGCGCATGTTAAATCCGTAGAAAAAATATCTGGAGGCATTGCGCAACAAGACAATACTCCTTCAAATGTTATTTCAGGGTCATTTCCACATGCTGGACTTGTCCAACTTCCAGATTCACCATCAGCCGATGTATTCACTGAAACCGATAATGGCTCACTTGAAGAACAAGAAATTTCATCTAAAGTGGTTAATGACCAGCAAAATTCTAAATCATAAGCTTGAGCATTACTTTCTCCCCAACCAGGAATACTAAAATGATCGTAATAAAAACCTGAAGGCCAAGTAACACCATTAACGGTTCCGATACCATTAGGATACCAGGTCCATACTCCAGCACCACTTCCTGATACTGGTGGATTAGTCACCACATTTGCTGTAGTAGTTTCCCAGCCTGAACTCCATTCAACCTGAAGAGCATGAAGCCAATTGGAGCTAACCTGATTGTAGTCGGTCAAGGTAAAACAGAATTCAACGGTTTGCCCTGCAGAATAAACCCCATTAATTGGTGGAGGATTTGCGACCAAGCTTCCGCCTTGATAACAATCATTACAATCGACATTGTTATTTAAATTGAGTGTAAAATTCCCATTAGCAGTTGATGTATTTCCGCTAATCTGTATGAAATAGGTTTGGCCAGGAGCCAATGCTTCAAAGAGTGTAGTTGGAACATTTCCAGCTGCATCTCCGATGACGCAGCCGATTCCACTTAAATTCAAACAATTACCCGTCCATAAGCCAATATTTGTATTCGGCATTAATCCTGTCAAACTTAGCTCCAGCACTGTACCGGTAGACTCAAAGGAATACCAAACATCATTAGAACCGATGGACATATCAACCGTTCCTGCTCCACAATCTGTCATGTATACATATGGATTACCTGGTGTTGAACCTATTGTAGTTCCATTTTGATTTATTTGCGCACCTACTCCTGCTGTGGGAGCACCATTGCACATATTTGGTGTTGGAAGAGCCCCTAGGTTAGTAGCATTAAAACAATCATCTCCCTGAGCTCTCAAAACTGTCAAAGCGGATAAAGAGAAACATAATATTATTAAATATTTCATTTTATTTCAGTTTTGATTTTGAAACAACTTTTTCTTTGGGAACCATGATCCAGCCACTTGAGTTAATGATGTGAACATATTCTGACTTGGCTAAAATGTTTTGAAAACAGCTATCCTCCAAATTGGTTTCATTATTGCTTGATTGTAATTGGGCTTTGTTTTTGAGCGTTACAATTGCTCCATCATCAAAACGAATTTCATAATTTTCTGTTTCATGAAAATACCCACACCAATTTGCGTTTTGAATAGCCTCGTTAAGTTGTTGATTTGAATATTTAGAACCCAGACTTATATCCTGGTATTTTACTTGTCCAATTCCATATGAATAAATCATAAGGAAAAGAATAAATGAAGTAATCGTTTTCATAGTAATATTTAGTTCTCCCTAAAACATATAGGTACAAACAAATAATGCATTCGCATTAATCACAAAAACTTAAATAAAATTGAATCGAAAACTTTTTGATTGGCACTAAAATAAAGTCCGTATACGGCGGAAATAATTTAGAAAATTCGATTTTTGATAAGAGTGTAGTTTATAGTTTTTAGTTTGATTTGTCCGTTTATGTTTAGTCTAGTTGGATGTAAATATAATGTAATGAAAACAATCCTCAAAATATAAATTGAAGAATTTAATCAACGCAATTACAGGGAGCGTCAAAAAGTATCTTTACCCCTGGTATTTTTACGGAAATTTGATTCTGTTTATTGGCATTCATCATGAGTCCTCTAAGGTCCAAACGAGTCAAATGCTTTAATTCCTCTAAACCATTACCCAAATCACTTATTGGATTATTATACAAATCCAAATCTCTTAATTCTGAACATTTTGAAATTTCATCAGGAATGTACCCGATTTGGTTACTGCTTAAATTCAAAGAAGTAAGCCCTTTTAAAGCACATAATTCTACGGGAAAAAAACTCAATTTATTCTTTCTGAAGCTTAGCACTTCTAGGCTTTCTAATAGTGAAATAGAATCAGAAATTGCCGTCAACTTATTTTTAGACAGGTCGAGTGCTTTTAGGTTTCGAAAAGTCCAAACAATACTTGGTATTTCTGCTATTTTTTTTCTTGATATCTTCAGGTGGGTGACGGAATCAGGCGAGATTTCACTGGCCTGCTTCAACGAAAGATATTGCTGACTTTGAGAACAGCTAGAACAGCTAATCGCAATTACTATTAAAATATTGACGTATGTTGTTTTCATCAGCTTTAATCTGCAATTTCAATTCATCTAAATTATCGAAAGTTTTTTCTTTTCTCACAAACTTTCGAAATAAGACAATGACATTTTCGCCATAAATGTCTTGATCAAAATCAAATAAATGCACTTCGTATTTTTTCTGTTCATTCATTTCATCTGCTATGGTAGGATTAACTCCAATATTCATCATTCCGAAATATTGTTCAATGCCTACTGAAACCTGAACTGCATAAACACCATCTAAAGGCATGATTTTATGTTCATTATTAAGCTGTAGGTTAATGGTTGGGTAGCCAATCTTTCTTCCTAATTTTTTCCCTTTAACAACCTGTCCTTGAACTTGAAATGGCTTCCCTAAAAATTCATTTGCCTTATCAATATTACCATCTGTAATTGAATTCCTGATTTTGGTGGAGCTTACATTTACCTCATTTATTTCTTCAGCAGAAATTTCGATGACCTCAAAATCAAAAATATTAGCAGTTTCTTTAAGGAATTCAATATCTCCTTCTCGATTACGTCCAAATTGATGATCATAGCCAATAACTAACTTTTTAACCTTTAATTTATGAACCAAGATATCTCGCACAAATTCAAAGGCCGTTAATCTGGAGAAATCCTTGGTAAAAGGATATATAATTACATTATCTAATCCAAAATCTCTAAGACTTGCTATTTTCTCATCAATAGTCTGTATCAATTTCAAATTATGGCTATCCGGAAAAACAACCATGCGAGGATGAGGGTAAAAGGTAAACAGTAAGGACTCACCATTTATTTCGTCCGCCTCATTCTTTAGCTTATTCAATATCTTTTGATGTCCAAGGTGAACTCCATCGAAGGTCCCTATCGTTACTACTGAATTATTAAACTCAGCCAATTCATTTAAATCCCGAAATATCCTCACTTAAGTATATACTAAAACGCAAATTTAGGTATTTGTTGGGTATTGTCTTTCTCTTTCAAATGATTACTTATATTTTTAGCGAAAATAAATGACTATGAAAATTTTGAATATTACTATTTTAAGTATGCTTATTCATTTCGCTTCTTGGGCAGATGAAGGCATGCTCATTCCTTCATTAATCAAGGCTTTTGAATCTGATATGAAAGCAAAAGGCATGAAGCTTTCTGCAGATGACATATACAGCGTGAATCATGCGAGCATAAAAGATGCGATATTCCAGTTTGGAGGTGGCTGTACATCTGAGTTAGTATCAAATAAAGGCTTATTGTTAACAAATCATCATTGCGGGTATTCTCAAATACAATCGCATTCTTCACTCGAAAACAATTATATCGAAAATGGTTATTGGGCCAAAAACTTAGGTGAGGAGCTCGCCAATCCTGGACTAACTGCGATGAGAATTGTCAGAATTGAAGACGTAACCCAAAAAATAAATGATGGATTCGCGATTGATCAAATTGTGAAAGAAGCCATTGAGGGCACACATTATGAAGCTGAGGTAAAAGCCTTTAATTATGGAAATGATTACTACCTCATGGTAAAAGAAGTTTTTTGGGATGTTCGTTTTGTTGGAACACCACCAAATTCAATTGGAAAATTTGGTGGGGATACAGACAACTGGGTTTGGCCACGTCATACGGGAGATTTTTCTGTGTTTAGAATATATGCCAACAAAGACAACCAACCTGCTGCTTATTCTGAAGACAACGTCCCCTACACCCCTTTGCATTATTTACCCATTTCAATGAAAGAAAGACAAAAGGGGGATTTTACAATGGTTTATGGCTTTCCAGGAAGAACGGAGCAGCATGTCAGCTCTAGCTATTTAAATCAAATCATTACGAAAGAACGTCCCGCACGTATTCGAATGAGAGATTTGTCACTTTCTGTAATTGATAAGGCCATGAAGAATTCTGAATTAGTAAAAATACAATATGCTTCTAAGCAAGCACGAATATCGAATGCATGGAAAAAATGGATTGGACAGATCGATGGATTAAAACGACTGGACGCTGTTGCTTTAAAGTTGGAATCAGAAGCAGAGTTCACAAAAAGGGCAAATTCAAAACAAGAATGGAAAGAGAAGTATGGGTCAATTGTTGAACAACTGAACACCCTTTCAGATGAATCCTTTGATCTGGAATTCAAATATGCCATGGGTGTTGAATATTTCTATTACGCAGGACCAGAATACTTCAAATTGATCCGTTCTACAAACGATTTGATCATGAATATCGATAAATATGAAGAAAATGGGAAGCTTGAAGAAAAGAAACAAGCTCTCCTCAAAGGAGCCAAGGCGTTTTTCAAAAACTACAATCAAGAGATTGATGCAGAAATATTCACCCTATTAACCAATGAATATCTTTCGAAGGTTTCATTAAAGACATCTATTAAAGCTGGTGAAATCTATCAAAAATCCAATTTTACTGATTTAGATAGATACAATAGTTTCATTCAAAAATTAAATGGAAAAAGAATTAAAAAGCTTAGAAAAGATAAGGGTCATGATCATTACGTCGAACTCTACTCTAAATGGTTTGCAGAAATACTACCAAGCTATAGAAGCTATTCTAAAGAGCGAAAAGAATTATTGCAAAAATATGTCGCGGGTAAGATGGAGATGTTTCCTGATAAAAAACACTGGCCTGATGCAAATAGCACTCTTAGAATTAGTTATGGTCAGCTTGAAGGATCAGTCCCTGCGGATGGTAAAATCTATTCCGAGCACACTACCCTAGATGGCATTATTGCCAAATATAATTCTGGAAATCCCGATTTCGCTCTAAAGCCGAGAATGCTCGAGTTGCACGAGATGAAAGATTACGGACCTTATGCTCAAGATGGTGAATTGTGGGTTTGTTTCTCGGGCTCTAACCACACAACCGGTGGAAATTCTGGTTCGCCAGTAATTGATGGAGAAGGTAATCTTATGGGGCTTAATTTTGATCGAAGTTGGGAGAGCACAATGAGTGATTATATGTTCGACCCTAATAGGTGCAGAAATATCGTTGTGGATATCAAATATGTACTTTGGGTTATCGATAAATACTCAAATGCCAAATACTTGGTAGACGAAATGACCTTAATCACAAAATAAAAGGCATAAAAAAAGGGCGAATCCCTCGCCCTTAATCTTTTTGTTGAGTTACTTACTCAGCAGCTTCTTCAGAAGCTTCTGGAGTAGCTTCATCAGAAGCATCACCACATGCAGACAATGTTACCAAAGAAACTGCAGCAGCCAACATAATAATAGAAAAAATCTTTTTCATCTTAATTAATTTAATTGGTTTTTAACGTGGCAAAAGTACAACTAATTTTTGATTCTGCAAGAAATAACTAAACGGACACCTTATCCATTCTTAAAAATCTACTTGCTTATACGAATGCTTTCTATTTTATTTTCTTCTTTAGAAAAAGAAAACAATACTGTAAATTTATTGGTATGGACTTGATAAGAAGCTACAGAAAAAATTTCTTCGTCTGAATCTTTTCCTTGAAAAGTGTATTCGAAATCACCCTTTGGATAATCATTAAAAAAATCGTTCAACACCATTGTAGCTTGGGAATGGTTGTATATTCCCTCATCTCCATCAAGGTCGAGAAGAACAACTTCTTCACAGTTTGAAATAATAAATTCAGAGTTATTTGATTCGAATGAATTCTCAATCTGAGTATAGGGCAAATCAACAGGATGAATGAGTCCAAAAAAGAAAAACTGAAAATAAATTAGGGCATTCGCCATTTTATTTTTTAATATAATTTAACAAAATTCATGCCATGATTTAACATGATTATGTCAAAATTGAGACCTAAATATATAAAAGTTATTGAAAAGGTAAAAGAAGCTTTTATATTCTCCAAATAAGAATTATCATTTGCCCCTTTCGATTGACTTACTGTTTAATGATTTTGACGTTGACCTTTTTCTCATTCACAAGAGCTTCGAAATAATACAATCCATTTGCAAAATCAGATAAATCTATTTTTAATTCATCTAACTCCAGCTCCTTTAGGGTTATGCCTAAGTTGTTCTTTATTTCGATTTTCTTTAAACCTTTTAGCTGATTAAACCCTTTTAAGTTTATTACACCTTTTGTTGGATTAGGGTATAAGCCTATAGTTACCAAATCATTTATTGACAAATCAACAATTTCAAGTGTGATGCAATCTGAAGTATCCGTACATGAACCTTGAGTAACTACTACTGCATAGCTTCCATTAGAATCGACTTCGTATATTGATTCTTCTTGACCCTGTAATTCCGAATACTGATCATTACAATCAACCCACTGATACAAAGCATTAACCGCGAGACTCTGTAATTGAAGTTCATCGACCTCTGTACCTACATCTACAGTATTTATGGTCAAATTTAATTGAACAATACTATCACACCCGAATTGATTTGTTAGAATAATTGACGGTGAGTTCTCACTTTCTATATACGTTATTCCATCAATCCAGGTATATGAAAAACAAGCTTGTTGAACATCAATTGACTGCTCTTGTGGTCGGGTTATGATATTATGTATGACCAAGCTATCCCAACCTGATTGTATTGCATTCAATTCACTAATTTGACTTGTATCTTGATAAAGACCCGTCCAAATAGTTCCATCTGAGAAAACATAATCTTCTCCATAGCAAATCGTATCATTAACCAAAGTAACGACTGTGGGTGCATCACGGAAGCCGAGTAATTTCATATCTGAAGTAATACCATCGTAAGCAAATTCAGAAAAAGAATATGGGTCAGAGCTCAATACATCAACACCATTAGTTGAGCTTAATTTAAAAAGTGGGTAGCTATTAGAAAAAGGACTTGTTCTAAGAAGTAAACCATTATTAGAGCCTGTTATCTGCTCAATGATTTCCTGATTTATAAATTGGAAAGAATATCTTAAACTGTCCACTTCGCTTATGGGTGCCACATAAGAAGTATCCAAACCATGGCCAACAAGATCATATTGAAGTATTGTGTTTTTTACCGAGTCAACACTTCCTCCCAACACATAAAAATATCGAAAGCTCATGGCTTTCCCAAAACCAAGCTGACCTCCAATTGGTTGACGAATCATTTCAAAAACATGATAATCTCTAAGATTATTTACATTGGACAAATTCCCAGCATCCCCATATCTAAATTTATTTCCATAGGTATTTGTAGTCGTTGGATGGGCCATACCCAATGTCGGGGAATCACCCTCAATATCATTTGACCACGCTACCCAGCCACCGGTGCTGGCCGTTTGAATAACCGGGGTTTGCCCGTAAAGCCCTGTAGTTAAATTATAATCGTGAGCCGGTGTAGAAATGAAAAAATGGTCTAGTGACGAGTTACGAACACCACCCCAAGGAACATTTAAAAAATTCATGTTATCCTGACCAAAATTATAAATCATATTATCCACCTGAATAATCCCCTCTCCTTTATTCGTGTACTTTGTATAATATAACAAGCCTGCATCGTGGTTGATGTTTTGTAGATCTTCAGTATGCGCCTGCTGTCCCCAATTCACAACGCTGTATGATTGCTCATCAGTATTATAGTATTCAGCAAGAATAGGCGAATAAAATGGTGCTGTTTGTTCAGGCGTTTTCAAATAGACGCCCGCCTGATGAATAAAATAGGAGGAATCTGGAGGGTTATGTATACTTCCATCTACACTAACCAGCTGCCAAACTTCATCCACCCATGGCGCGTACGAATGCCCACCTCCATAGGAGGGTTGAACCCAGTTCGGATTGACCCATTGAGGAGGGACAGATTCTCCAAAGGCTCCCCTGAAAGAATACAATTGTCCTCCTTTCCCAATTCGAATGTCATATGAGGTGTTTGGATTCATACTATTTTGATAGCTCAGCTGATTGTGAAAGACCACGCTTTCGGGGAAACTATCTATGGCCCAAGACGAACTAGATTGAGAATAAACATCAGAGTAATCAAATCCAGAAGTATCCACAATGGGTAAATCACTTTCAAAGTAAAAACTTGTAAGAAGTTCTTGAGGGTTTTGAGCTTTAATATTCTGAATGCTAAACAACCCAAAAAGAAAAAGAAAATAGATGGCTTTATACATGATGGATAAGAGTTTCAATTTGTGTTTGAGAAGACTCAAAGATAAAACGTTTCGCTAAAAATTAAGTGAATTATCACTTTTTGTAAATATTGCTGATCTACTTCAGTCCTCCTCTTTTTTCCAAAACTTGTTTCTAGGAAGAGTAATAATGTCTTGGTTTAACTCGAACTCATCAGTAAGTATCGCTGGGTTTCGTACATTTTCCATGACTTTTACATCATATATTTCTTCTACAGTGTTGTTATATTCAATCTCACCAATAATCGATTTTTCATTTAAATCGAATAATATAACCCCTCCATTCAATGAGTTTTCACTAATATTTAGATCATTAAAATCTTTATTCGTTGCTCTTATTTTAGATTTGCCAATAACCGCAGCATTACCAATAATATCCATTCCACGCACAAAACAATTAAAATCATAAAGCACCTCAACGTTCTTGTTCTTTGGATCAAAGCAATTTAGAGTTCCCCGTCCTGACTCCAAAAAATACAATTTACCCTCAACGAATCGAGGAGAATGCGGCATAGATAAACCCTCTAGTAAAATTTCTCCTTCAGGAACACTCATGAGTATTCCAGCATTCATTTTATCTTTTCTCCAGCCTTGTTTTGTATCTGACTTCCCGAGAGCAGTAACATATTTTGGGATATTATTCTCCATTGCCATTCCATTTAAATGACAACGATCCTCTGGAATAATATCAGATATGAATTTCGGTTTCCATTTTGGCCTAAAGCTATAATTGATATCATAAATACCTATACAAGACATCATCGTATTGACGCCCCACAAGATTCCATCTCCAAATTCAATATCATGGATATCTAAATTACCCGTAAAATATGTGGCCCGTTGAGCAAACCCCTGATCATAACTCCCCTCATTCGACTTATTGATAACTTCATGAATGTTCTCATTTGACGAAAAAAACCTCAATTCGTTAAAGCAAGCAACAGCCATTTTGTTGCCTTGTAAGGCAATTCCCATTGGTTTTTTTAAGCTCACAAGGGTTTGATAAATCTCCTCACCATCTGAGCTTCCTATAATGATCAGCTTTCCAGCCTGATAGGTAGTGATTAATATTGAAAAAGAGTTTTCAAATAAAAATTTGGGTAAATTCTTGGTATATGTAATTTCAAAAGATGTGCTCATAAAAAAGCCCCCTTTTTAATTGGAGGCAGATGAATTCGATTTGATTAAATATTAAAGAGCCTCGAGCTTCCAAACATCACCATCAGCTTCGCTATAATCATCATCTAACCACATTTCTTTGTTGGTTAATCTTTTGATTTCCAATGTGTCTGAATATCCATCCACAGTCAATATTAAATATTCTTTATTCGACGAAAAATCCCAATCACCAGCATAAGAGTATGATGCGCTATAAGTTCCATAGGTATAATTCATGGTTTGAATTACGGAACCATTCTTATCGAATTCCATGTTTACAGTATATCCGTATTGTACCCCTCCTACTTCTTGAACTCCAAGTACCTGAGAGCCTACCGATTTTACATTCCAGTCACCAACGACTCTTGCTTTTTTAGATCTTAATGAGAAATTTGGCCCATCCTCATATTTACCACAACTTGACACCCCAGCAGCAGTCGCTCCAGCGAGTGTTAAATAAGTGAGATTCTTTAGTTTTTTCATTTTCAAGTTTTTTCAAATATAATTGTAACTAATAAAAGGAACAAGAGAATACAACTTTTATTGTTTTACTCTCAAAATAAAAAAAGGAAGAAAGATGGTTATAACCAACGCTAAAAAATCATATTTGCTGAGGCAATAAACGCTTTTTAACGTATCCCTAGCAAAAAAAAGTCTGAACTAACACGTTCAACAATATCGAACAAATAAAATTCAATCTCTATTTTCCTATATCGTATACTTGACAAAGGATACAAAGAGTCAAAAAAAAGACTCACCGATAAAAAACACCGATGAGTCGTCTTTAGTAGCGGGGACAGGACT
>JBELDA010000067.1:0-12127 GCA_042094515.1 Crocinitomicaceae bacterium | reverse complement strand
CTTTTTATATGCAAGCGTAGGTCATGGAGGCGCAAGTGGTTATTTGGCACTGATGGCTTTGTTTTCATTTGCCCCAGAAATGATGAGATCGACGGCTTTACTTCTTAACCTATTTGTTTCTGGTATTGCGTTTTATCATTATTATAATGCCGGACACTTCAATAAGAAGCTCTTTTTATATTTTGCATTAAGCTCTATTCCATTATCCTTTGTGGGTGGTCTGCTTGAAATAAATCCAAGCTTTTATAAAAAAACATTGGGCTTAATATTACTATTTGCGATTATAAAATTGCTGTATGATTTTGGCAATAAAAAAATACAGATTAAGCAAGTTCGACTTTGGCAAGGATTAATTTTCGGGGGTCTTATTGGCTTTTTCTCAGGTTTGATTGGAATAGGTGGGGGAATTATTCTCACACCGATTATTTTACTTTTTCATTGGGGCGACATGAAATCAGCAGCAGCGGTTTCGGCTCTTTTTATCTTCGTGAATTCCGCTTCGGGTCTGCTGGGACAAGTCTACCTTGGAGCTGAAATCAATATTGAAACTTTTGCACTTGTTGGAATTGCCTTGATTGGTGGATTTGTAGGGAGCTATCTTGGTAGTAAGCAAATGAATAGTTCTGTGCTTCGATACATTTTAGCTTTTGTATTGACTCTCGCATCTATTAAATTATTTTTTGTGTAAATGACTGATAAAAAGAACATAACGGGTATTATTTTAGCAGGTGGAAAGAGCAGCAGAATGGGTTCCGATAAAGCGCTTCTTCTTTACAAGGGAAAAGTATTCTTAAGTCATGTGATCAATGCCATAAAGCCATTGGTAGATGACATTATTATCGTAAGTAATGATGAGCGTCACAGTCAATTCAATTATCGCAGAATATCTGATACGATAATTGATGCTGGACCGTTGGCGGGTATTCATGCTGGACTTACAGATTCAAACACCGAAAACAACTTGGTCTTGAGCTGCGATGTTCCACTCATTCAAACTTCGATTTTGGAATTCATTCTTAGCCATAATGAAAATCAAACCGATGTTATTCAAATTGAGGAAAAAGGGAGGAAACATCCCCTAATTGCACTTTATAAAAAGAGCACAACAGCACATATAAATCAGGCATTGATTCAAGGAGAACGAAAATTGAGAAGAGCATTAATTGGCTTAAATATTAAAACCGTTTCTGTTCCTGAGGGGCAAGGTGATGCTCTTAAAAATATAAACACAATGATGGACCTTAAAAAAATAGAGAATGGAAATTTGTATTAGGTATTTCGGAGTTTTGGCAGAAAAAACAGGATGTCATGAAGAACTTTTTGGCCCGGCCAATGGCAGGGTTTCAGATGTACTCGAAGCACTATTAAAGAAGTATCCGCAGCTTGAAAAAGAGAGCTTTCGAGTAGCACAAAATAAATCAATTGTAGAACGAAGCATGGAGCTAAGCGGAGAAGAAATAGCACTTCTTCCTCCGTTTTCAGGAGGATAAATATGGATAGATACAGCAGACATATCGCACTTTCAGAGGTTGGGTTTGAAGGACAAGAAAAGCTAACTAACGCGAAGGTTTTAGTGATTGGTGCAGGAGGTTTGGGCTGTCCTGTACTGCAGTACTTGGCAGCGGCAGGTGTAGGTTTTTTGGGTATTGTCGATCATGATGTCGTGGAGGAATCCAATTTGCAAAGGCAGATTTTGTACGGCACTTCATCAATAGGTATGAATAAGGCCATTGCGGCCAAAAAACGATTGACAGATCTCAATCCAAGTATTATGATTCAGGCCTTTAGCGAAAAGCTCAATACAAGCAATGCCATTTCTTTATTTGAACAATATGACATCATTGTCGATGGGACAGATAATTTCGAGTCGCGATATCTAATTAATGATGCCTCTCTAAATACCAATAAACCTGTTGTATATGGAGCGATTTACAAATTTGAAGGACAGCTCTCCGTTTTTAATTTTAAAAATGGACCATCATACAGGTGCTTGTTCCCCAAGCCGCCATCAAATGATGAAGGAATAAATTGTAAAGAAGTTGGAGTATTAGGAGTTCTTCCTGGAATTATTGGGAGTCTTCAGGCCAATGAGGTATTAAAAATCATTTTGGGTATAGGGGATGTTTTATCAGGAATGCTGTATTGCTATAATGCCAAAACCAGTGGTGTGTTCGCTACGAATATTGAAAAAAACAATGTACTCGTAAAACAGTTTAAGAATAGTCAATTGATAAAAGAGCGCCCCATCAAATGCAATATGTCTGTCAATGAAATTACGGTCATTGAAGCCCTAAAATTTGAAAATGCATTATTTCTTGATGTACGAGATTTCGATGAGAAACCTAGAATTGAAATGGATAATTACCAACAAATCCCGCTTTCCAAAATATCAGAAAACCTGAATAAAATCGATACAGAAGTTGAAATTATAGTACTCTGTCAAAGTGGGATAAGATCAAAAAATGCCATTCAGATTTTAATTCAAAATAACTTTAATAATTGTCACAACTTAAAAGGCGGAGCTCCTGCTCTTTTAGCCCAATTAAAACACAATGCAGTATGAAAAAAACGAAAATTAAAAATGTATTTAAACAAGGAGCAATATCCTCCGAATTTATCGGTCAATCCATTTCTAAGCATCAATCAAAAACGGATATAGGTGCACATAATATATTTTTAGGTCAGGTGCGTGCTGATCAAATAGAAGGTAAAACGGTATGTGGTATTGAATATACGGCATATGAAGAGATGGCAAATCAAAAAATTCATTCGATTAGAGAGGAAACTTTTGAAAAATTCAATCTGAGCTGTATGCACATATACCATAGTATTGGAGAGGTTAAAAGCGGCGAGATCTGCTTATTTGTATTTGTATCTTCTCCCAGAAGAAAAGAAGTATTCAAGGCCCTCGAGTATATTGTTGAACGCTTGAAATCAGAAGCACCAATATTTGGAAAAGAGCTTTTTGAGGACAGTACACATCAATGGAAGGTAAACAGCTAATTTTATTTAATTACAACGATTTATGATTGACATCACACATAAAATAAAGACGCTTCGCATTGCAGTGGCACAAGCTATTGTAAAAGTATCAAAAGAAGAGACCATTCAGGCGATAGAGCAAGACACAGTGCCAAAAGGAAATGTTTTTGCCATGAGTAAAGCCGCAGGCCTTTTGGGTATTAAAAAAACACCAGACCTTTTGCCAGATTGCCACCCTTTACCCATTGAATTTGCGGGTATCGAATATGAAATTGACGGATTAGAGATACGTATCATATTTACTGTAAAAACTATTTACAAAACAGGTGTAGAGGTTGAGGCCATGCATGGAGCAAGTGTGGTTGCATTAAATATGTACGATATGCTTAAACCTATTGATAAAGGGATTGAAATTTATCAAATAAAACTCTTAAAAAAGAGAGGTGGAAAATCGGATTATACCGATCGCTTTCACAAGAATTTAGAAGCGGCAGTGGTGGTTTGTTCGGATACAATTTCAAAGGGTCAAAAGGAGGATAAAGCAGGCAAGGCCATTATAAATAAGTTAGAGTCATACCATGTTGGCATTAGTGATTACTGTATTATTCCAGATGAAATTAAAAGTATTCAGGAAAAAGTCATTTCTTACACTGAATCGGATGTTGATTTGGTGATTTTTAGTGGAGGGACAGGTTTGTCAAAAAGAGATGTAACACCCGAAGCACTGGAAAACTTAATTGAGCGTAGAATTCCTGGAATAGAGGAAGCGATTCGAGCCTATGGTCAGGAAAGAACCCCTTATTCAATGCTTTCCAGAAGTGTTGTTGGTACAATAGGAAAAACCTTGGTATTGGCTCTACCAGGCTCTACAAATGGAGCAAAGGAATCTATGGATGCCGTTTTCCCTGCGGCATTGCATGTATTTGGAATTTTAAAAGGCGCAAGACACGATTAATGAAAGAGACATCGAACATATTAACAGATTCCTTCAAAAGAAAGCATACCTACTTACGCATTTCACTTATTGAACGTTGTAATTTGAAATGTACGTATTGTATGCCTGAAGAGGGCATTCCATTGAGCCCTAGAAATCATTTAATGAGCTATGAAGAAATCTATACGATAGCCAAAACCTTTGTTAAGCATGGAGTAACAAAGATAAGACTGACGGGAGGAGAGCCCCTTATTCGAAAAGACATTCACGTGATTTTGAAAAAATTATCAAGTCTTGGTGTTGAGCTTTCAATCACTACAAATGCCGTACTTGTACATAAATATATAGGTGCTTTAAAAGAGTTTGGCATCAAAAGCATAAATGTTAGTCTTGATACTTTAAACCGAGAAAAGTTCAGTCAAATCACTCGTCGAAATGAGTTCGAAAGGGTATATCAAAACATTCTCTTATTGATTGGAGAGGGGTTTCAGGTGAAAATTAATTCAGTCCTGATAAAAGAATTTAACGAAGATGAAATCATAGATTTTATTGAGCTCACCAAGAAACATCCTATCACAATACGTTTTATTGAATTTATGCCATTTAATGGAAATAAATGGGATATGAGTAAACTTGTCTCATATGCTCAAGTTATGGATAGGGCACATGCTAAATATTCTAAAGAGCTTATTCAAAGGCTAAAGGACGCACCTAATGATACGTCAAAAAACTACAAGGTTATGGGATACCAAGGAGGCTTCTCCGTGATCAGCTCTGTTACCAATCCATTTTGCGACAGCTGCAATAGAATTCGATTAACAGCCAACGGCAGATTGAAAAATTGCTTGTTTTCAGATGGAGAAGAGGACCTATTGACGCCATTGCGTGAAGGAAAAGAAATCGAGTCAATTATATGTAAGCTCATTCTGGGTAAAAAGAAAATCCGAAACGGAATGGAGACGCTAGAATCATTTCAAGAGCCTGAATCACACAGCCAAAACCGAAGTATGATTGCAATAGGAGGGTAGGTCAATTTATATTAAATAGGGTGCTTTGCTAGAGTGACTTTGATAAATTTGGAAGTAGGCGTATTGCTTTTATCCGCCACACTTCCAATTGGAACCAAAACATTGGTTTCTGGAAAATAGGTCGCGCAACACTTTCTTGGAATGGGGTATTGAACCACTTTGAATTTTTCTGCAATTCTCTCCTCTCCGTTAAAATGACTTTTTATATCTACCACTTCAAGGTTTTCAAATCCATAATCCCTCATGTCCTTTTCATTCATGAAAATCACGCGGCGTTCATTGTATACCCCTCGATATCGATCATTAAGTCCATATATGGTGGTGTTATATTGGTCATGAGTTCGAACGGTCATCATAATCAATTGCTTTTCGGATAAATCTAATGGTTTTACAGTGTGACTTGTGAAATTTGCTTTACCAGTTGACGTTTTTGTAAAATCACCACTTCTTGCATTATTGGGCAAATAAAACCCAGCTGGATTTTCAACTTTTTTATTGTAATCAGTGAAACCGGGTATTACTGCTTCAATTTTATCTCTGATCAATGAATAATCATCTTTAAATCCAAGCCAATCAATAGTATCATTTTTAAATAAAACGTTTGCTAGTCTACAAATCAATTCTGGTTCACTAATAATATGCTTTGATGAAGGGGGCATATTTCCTTTTGAGGAATGTACAACACCCATGCTGTTTTCAACAGTAACAAATTGATGCCCGGATTTTTGAACATCTTCTTCTGACCTCCCTAAAACAGGTAAGATTAAAGCTTTCCCCCCATGAATTAAATGACTTCTATTGGGTTTGGTAGAAACGTGAACGGTAAGCTTACATTTCTTTAGTGCCTCTGTGGTATAAACGGTATCTGGTGTTGCTGAAATAAAATTACCACCCATACCGATAAAGACCTTTGCTTTAGATTCATGCATGGCTTTAATAGCCTCAACCACGTCATATCCGTGGTGTGTTGGTGGATCAAAATGAAAAGTCTTTTTAATGTTCTGAATTAAAAATGCGGGAGGTTTTTCCCAGATGCCCATGGTTCTGTCTCCTTGAACATTAGAGTGTCCTCGAACAGGGCAGGTTCCCGCTCCTTTTTTTGCAATACTTCCTTTTAATAGCAACAAATTAACAAGCTCTTGGATATTGGATACTGCATTCTTATGTTGTGTTAATCCCATAGCCCAGCAAATAATAATTTTTTTATTTTCAGAAATTAATTCTGCTGCTTCTTTAATTAAATGCTCATCAACGCCACTTTCTTTGACAAGAAAATTGAAGTTTTGAGATTTTAAGTCTTCTAAAAATGAATCAATTCCCTGTGTTTGTTTTTTAATGAAATCCCAATCAAATTGAGAGCCTGGAATGTTTTGTTCTTTTTCATAAATCAAAAACAAAATGGCTTTGATTAAAGCGAGATCCCCATTAATGCGTACTGGTAAATATAAATCTGTAAGGCTGGTTCCTTTGCCCAACCATTCAAGGGGTTTTTGTGGATCCTTAAAAGCAATTAATCCTGCTTCTGGAAGTGGGTTTATGCTGATTATTTTGCCGCCATTTTTTTTGGTGTTTCTTAAAGCGGATAACATTCTAGGGTGGTTGGTTCCCGGGTTTTGTCCAATGACCATGACGAGCTCAGCATGGTTGAAGTCATCTAAGGTTACTGAGCCCTTTCCGATACCAAGAGTTTCCGAAAGTGCTGTTCCACTGCTTTCATGACACATATTGGAGCAGTCAGGTAAGTTATTTGTTCCAAACCTTCTTACCATTAATTGATATAAAAAAGCGGCTTCATTACTCGTTCGCCCAGAAGTATAAAAAACAGCTTCATCAGCTGAATCTAATGATTTTAACTCTTCAGATATAATGGTAAAGGCATCATCCCAATTGATTTTTTCATATTTATCCGTTTCTGGATTTAGAATCATAGGATGTGTTAGTCTTCCGGATTTACCAAGTTCTAAATCAGACCAATCTAATAATTCAGTAATCGTATGCTTTGAAAAAAAATCCGGCCCAGCCTTGGCTTTGGCATATTCTTCCGAAATGGCTTTCGCTCCGTTTTCACAATATTCAGAAAGCAAAGCTCTTTTATCATCAGGGTCTGGCCAGGCGCATCCTGGACAGTCAAAGCCTCCCATTTGATTCATGTTTTTGAGTAGCTTGATACCTTTACCAACACCAACCTCATTTTTTATAAACTGCAATGATGATATGATTGCGGGAATGCCAGCTGCGTATTCTTTTGGATCAGTCAATGAGATTTCATTGAACTCTTTTGGAGGTTGACCAGAATGTTTAAATGAATCTTTCAAGTTATAAATTTACATATTATCGATTACTTTCATTTGATCTAATAATCTTTACTTTTTGTGCGTTTCGGATGAGAATAGCATGTCGTTCGTTCGCCACGGCTGAACCCAAAAAGAGTTATTCCGAGCTCTTTTGCATAATCAACGGCTAATGACGATGGAGCAGAGACTGCAGCTAAAAATGGAACTCCAGCTTTAAAACACTTTATGACGATTTCATATGAAATTCTTCCGCTAACGGTAATTATTTTTGCCTTATTTAAAATGTTCGAATAAATCAACTTTCCAATGACTTTATCTACGGCATTGTGTCTACCAATATCTTCCATTACACACAGTATCTCACCTTGTAATGTAAATGCAGCCGCTGCATGAGTGCCCCCCGATTGCTCAAAATCATGTTGATTTGTGCGCATTTTATCGAAGAGATTATGAATTAAAGCAACATCTAATTGATTTTCTTCAATCATTTTTTGGCCAGAAAATGTAAGGTCGTCAAGTTCTGTTTTTCCACAAATTCCGCAGGACGAAACAGAAAGAAGACTTCGGCTGTTGCTATATCCTTTTCCTAATTTATTATTTGGTACTGACACATTGACAATTGTAATAATGCCATTTTCATTTTCGTTTATTACATCAATATCTGATACAAATGAGGATTCTCTTATGACATCTTCAGAATGTAAAATACCTCGAACCAATTCCACATCATTTCCCGGAGTTCTCATGGAAACAGTGAAAGGTTTATCATTAATATTGATTTGTAATGCCTCCTCAATGGTAAGTGAGTCTAGGGTTTTTGTACCTTGACTTTCTTTAAATATTTTACCTTCATATTTCCTTGTTGCCATGCTATATCTTGATGATTGCTGCTTAAAACAACCCTGAAATTATTCCGTTATTGTCTATGTTAATGTTTTCTGAAGCAGGATGTGATGGTAATCCTGGCATTCTCATCATGTCACCAGTGATTGGAATTAAAAATCCGGCACCCGCCGCAATTTCAATTTCTCTTATGGTTATGGTAAAGCCTTCAGGGCGACCAATAACTTTTGGGTCGTCAGACAAAGATTTTTGTGTTTTGGCCATGCAAATGGGTAAGTTTTCCATTCCTAAATCAGCTATTGTTTTCAGGTTTTTCTTTGCTTTTACAGAATAATCGACTTGGTTTGCACCATAAACCTTAGTGGCAATTGTTTTAATTTTATCCCGAACTGACATGTCCCAATCGTAAAGCGGTTTGAAGTTTGATTCTCCTGATTCGACTACTTCGACTACTTGTTTGGCAAGATCAAGAGCTCCTTCACCTCCTTTTGCCCAGACCTCCGCTACGGCAACCCTAATGTTCTTTTCCTTTGCAAATAGCAGAATTGACTCAATTTCAGAATCAGTATCTGAAACAAATCGATTGATGGAAATTATGGGTACTAAATTAAACTGTTGAATATTTTCAATGTGTTTCTCTAAGTTTGGAATGCCTTCTTTAAGAGCATTAACGTTTTCATCCGTTAATGATTTTAGGTCAGCTCCACCATGATATTTTAATGCACGTATGGTTGTTGTGATTACCACCGCTTTTGGTGATAAGTCAGCACTTTGGCATTTGATATCGAGAAATTTCTCTGCGCCTAAATCAGAACCAAATCCAGCTTCAGTAACGGTGTAATCTGAAAAAGTCATTCCCATTCTTGTGGCAATTACCGAGTTTGTTCCTTGAGCGATATTGGCAAAAGGACCTCCGTGAATAATTGCAGGATTCCCTTCAATGGTTTGAACAAGATTGGGCTTAATCGCTTCTTTTAGTAATGCAGCCATTGCTCCTTCAGCTTTTAGGTCTTTACAGAAAACAGGTTCTTTTTTAAAAGTGTATCCAATAAATATATTCCCTAATCGCTGCTTTAGGTCAGCCAAGTCATTCGATAAGCAAAGAATGGCCATAATTTCTGAGGCAGCTGTAATATCAAATCCTGTTTCACGAGGGACTCCGGATGTAGGACCTCCAAGTCCAACAACTATATTTCGAAGAGATCGATCGTTCATGTCCATAACCCTTTTCCATGTTACGGTTCGAGCATCAATTCCAAGTGTATTTGTTTTCGAATGAATGTTATTGTCTATAACGGCAGAAAGTAGGTTATGCGCTTTTTCAATCGCCGAAAAATCCCCTGTAAAATGTAGGTTAATGTCTTCCATCGGTAGGACTTGAGAGAAACCTCCACCTGTTGCTCCGCCTTTGATGCCAAAAACAGGACCCAAAGATGGTTCCCTAAGGACGACGGTAGTTTCCTTTCCTAATCGATTTAACCCTTCCGAAAGACCAATAGACATAGTTGTCTTTCCTTCACCTGCCGGTGTCGGTGAGATAGCAGTCACCAAAATGAGATTGCTTTGATTTACTTTTTCAGGATCTATTTTTGATTGAGGTAATTTGGCCTTATGCTTGCCATACATTTCAATATCGTCCTCATTCAATCCGAGCTTTTTGGCTATCGTTCGAATGTCTTTAAGTTTAATCTGTTTTGCTATATCTTGATCAGTCATAATGATGTTACATATTTTAGTAAAACTTGAAGTAATTAATAAGAAGTAATCAAGTTTAAGTTTTCTGTAATGAATTGACTAAAAATAATGAATTCTATACGAATAAACCCAATACTTGAAATAACTCGATAGATACAAAGTCAATATAGCTCAACTAAAAAGAGCTGTAAATTTTTATAAAACAGGAATTTCATTGATTCAACCCTATCGGATAAAGTATTGGCACAATATATTGAGTTGTAGGTCAATCTCTTTTTCTAAATTTGCACGTAACTATTTGTTAATATGAAATTAACGCATCTTGCCTTGCTTTTCCTTCTTCTTCAGTCATGTTCAACTGAGACAAAGCAATTTTCAAATCATTTTCATCTCGAATGTAGTGGGGAAAATACATCTGATTCTAAATTCGTCGAGGGTTCAGAATTTCTGAACAATGCAAGCTGTCGTTCAAATGTAAAAAGCAGAACGGGGAGTTATGGTTTTAGACTCAATTCTAAACAAATATTTGGTCCAACATATAAATTAAAATCCATCAAAAAAGGGGATGTGATTTATGCTTCTGTTTGGCGGTTAAAAGGCAGTGAAAGTGGAAAGCTTGTGATCGGTTCCAAATCTGATATTCAGTACGAGAGTGGAGAGCACGTAGTCAATGAACAAGGTGACTGGGAACAATTAAAATGTAGTTTTATTGCTCGTCAGAATTATGAATACGTCTCTGTCTATATTTGGAATCCCAATGAGAAGGATGTCTATTTTGACGATTTGATTATTGATTGTTTTCGCAATCGAAAAAAGCCAAGTCAAATTCCTGAAGCGGATATTTTAAGGATAGAAATTCCCCAAACAGCTATGGACAGCATAACTGATTTTCGAAATAAGGCATTAAAACAAGACATCATTAGTTCAGATCTTAAGTCCTATTTTGATGCATTCATTAATATTAATGGAGAAAAACATCCTGTATCATTAAGGATTAAAGGCGACTGGGTGGATCATCTAGTGGGAGACAAATGGTCTTATCGAATTAAAATCAAGGGGAATAATTCATATAATGGAATGAAAAAATTCTCTATTCAGGATCCTTCGACTAGGTCTTTTATGATGGAGTGGTTTGCGCATAAATTATTTGAGAAAGAGGACATATTAACTACGCGTTATCAATTTAAGGTCGTAATTATTAATGGGGTTAATAAGGGAGTATATGCATTAGAGGAACATTTTGATAAAAGATTATTGGAGTATAGGAAGCGAAGGGAGGGCCCTATCGTGAAATTTGATGAGAGTGGTATTTGGCAGGCTCGTTTAAACCAAAAAGAAACGGGAATGCCATTTAAAAAATATCCTTATTTAGAGTCTTCTGAGATATTACCATTTAGTAAAAAAAGGACACGTAAAAGCCCGATTCTTTTAAAGCAATTTATGATTGCAAAAAGTCACATGAATCGTTATCGAAATCTTGATGAAGATATTGAAGCTTTTTTCGACATTGATAAAATGGCTCGATTTCTTGCGTTGTGTGACGTGATGAATGCTACTCATGGATTAATATGGCACAATCAACGAAATTATCTAAATCCTGTTAAAGCGTGCCTTGAACCTATTGCCTATGATTGCTTTACAACAGAGCTTAAGGTGCATCATGAATTACTTGGTAAAGCAACCCGCTGGAGAAGTGATGCTGATTTTACCATTTTAGATGCTCTATTTTTAAATCCAACCTTTGATAAGCTTTATATTAAATATCTTAATAAGTATACCCAAAGGTCATACTTCAACACTGCTTATCGAGAGTTTAATGAAGAACTAAAACATTATGAAGCATTACTTGGTCATGAATATCCCCTGCATAAAGTTGATCGGGATTATTTTGAAACAAACCGTAAAAATGTAGAGGTAAAGGTTCGTGATTACATGAAATTACCACTCGTAAATAGAAGGATTAGCAAAGCCGATGTATATGCAAATACAAAACAAGATGTTCTATTTGATAAGGCGGCGTTAAATGTTTACACGATTCAATCAGATTCTTTGTCGAGTATATTGCAATTCGAAAATTATTTATTATCCGAGATAGAAATAATCGGTTACTCAACTAAGCTAAATAAGAAATTGGTTTTTCCAATTCCGAGTATATTTAGTCTTGCTCCATATGATGGAAAGGCTCCTTCAATATCAAAGTCATTTAATTTCAATCCAAAATACATTTATTACAAAACAGTATTAACTGGAGATTCTTTGATTCGTTCAAAGGTGAGTGCGTTTCCTCCGTCAAAATTTATAAACGTATTAGCTTCTAGAGCTAAACCGTTAATTTCCGGTACCAATGATAG
>JBELDA010000066.1:0-13074 GCA_042094515.1 Crocinitomicaceae bacterium | reverse complement strand
AAGTTGGCTTTTATTGTCAATTCAACAAACCTGTTGCCTGGAAAATCGAAATTCAAGGCTTAACATCAAATGCCAGAAAAGAAATCACCGGATTTTCTGATGCATTGGACTCCAACAGTATTGTTTGGAATGGTAATCCTTCACAAGTACCTTTTTTCATGCAAGAAGATTGCGCCATACAGTTGAGTTTTCAAGATGAAGCAGATACGCTGAGGGATACGCTATCTATTTTAGCAACAAACAGCTATGAAAACGGGGTATGGTTTGAAAATTTCGAGGATGGCCTGCCTGCAGATGCCGTAAATTATTACAACACAGATGGTGGACTAATGACATTCAATATTGCCAATGACAATGCTTTATTGGGAACAAGTTATTTCAAAATGGGAGGTCGCGTCAATTGGGATTGGGCACTGGGTAAACTGGATTTAAAAATTGATCTGCCTCAAGTTGCTGTGACTGCTGAAGATTTTTATATCAACATAGGACTCCTATCTGACACTATAGATTTGCATACCGGTCAGTTCATCAATATTCTGATCTCAGAATCGAGTGCTCCGTTCAATGACAATACATCAAATAATGGTGCCGATATTTTTGATGCTGATGAAGAAGTATACAAATTAAAAGTCCCTATTGACTGGGATGGTTGGCAATTGAAATCATACAAGTATTCCGATTTTGAGGCCTTAGCTCCTAACGCAACAGGAGTTGTTTTTGATCCAAATCCAAGTAACATTACTGGGATTCGAATAGCCTGCCAAGCTTGCCCTTCATCCGAAGGCAACCCGGTATGTCCAGAAAACTATGGCAAAGAGGTCAGAACAGACATTGACCACATTATTTTTACGACAAACAGTGGACTGCTAAACCAATAATGAAACTAAAGGAAAACATAATATTGATATGTATTGTAGCTTCATTAATAGGCTGCCAATCTATGAGAGAAATTTCTCTTTACGACTCCAAAGAGTTGTTGTCAAGCTATGACTCTTTTGAACCTAAAACAATTTTTACAGATTCACGACAAGATGGTTTATGGGGTATGCAAAACAGTCCTTGTAAAAACATCCAATATGACACAAGTCATTCAGTCATCGGAAAGGATCACCTTCACATACAATGGAAACAATCATCGGAGTGTAAATACCTAGGAATGGGATTCAAATGGGACAACTATAAAAGCAAAAATCTATTGCCAATTGTAAAAGAATGTGCCATTGAAATGATGATCAAAGTAGAAGAAGGAGAACTCACTAAAATTCCTATGTTTTTTGCTTTGACAGACTACAGCGGAAAACAATGCATGAGCAAAATAAACATTTTGGATATTGAAGGAGGTGTGATTGATACTACTTGGCGTAAAGTTTTGATCCCTCTTCCCTCTTTTAATCATGAGAAAAAGCAAGTCAATTTATCTAACATCAAAGAGCTTCGATTGGAATTTCAACGAGAAGGTGACATTCACCTTGATCGAATCAGAATAGTTCCTCACGAACACCTCTACTCAAAAGCTAAGTCTATTCACAGTAAAAAATTCCATAATCACCCTATTCAAATAGGTCAAGGAAAAGAGTATTGGTGGGGCGTAGACTCTCCATACTCATCAAGCTTTAGCTTCAATAATCAATCTGCTCATGAGAGCATTACTGCCCGAATTGCTAGAGAGGACTGGACCGATTTTGGATTTGGTGTATATCAATGGCTTAGAGTTGATCTTTCATCTCTTGCCTCAACCTCAGCACTTTCATTTATTCTTTCAGGCAAAAAGATCCCTAAAATTCAAACCATATTAGTGGCTTACACTGGAGCCAAAAGAAGAATACAAAAGACATTGAACACGTCAAATTATATTCAAATCAATGACAGCAGCTATCAAATATGTGTTCCTTTGAAATCCTTTGCTTCCTACAACGACTTTCATTGGAATGCCCTGAAAGAGATTCGTTTTAAAATCATTGATGGTTCTCAATTTGATATGAGCGATTTTAGAATCATTGAATTTCGTGGAAACCCTAAAAAACCGAATCAATGGAAAGGATTGTAAATATTTTTATATCGGCTATGTTAGTGGTTCTATTCAATCCATTCATTGCTCAGGTCAGTAAAGTTGAAGTTCGTAAAGAAAGTAAAACCGATTATGGCCTATATAAAAATGACAATCCATACTACATCAAAGGAGCTGGAGCAAAAAGCCACTTTGACTTATTGGCCAAGTCAGGAGCCAACTCAATTCGTGTGTGGAGCACGAACAATGAAGCTTTATTGGATTCTGCTCATCAATATGACATGACTGTCACTCTCGGTCTGTATGTTAGGCCAGAGCGCACAGGTATGGATTACAATGATGAATATGCAGTAAAGGGTCAAATTGAACAACTCAAAACCGAAATCCTGAAGTACAAGGACCATCCTGCCTTATTGATTTGGGGTATCGGTAATGAGGTGGATTTAAGATACTCCAATTTTAAGGTCTGGGAAACCATTGAAAAACTCGCTCAATTCATAAAAGAAGTAGATCCCAATCACCCTACTATGACTGTGATTGCTGGGGTTGATCCTTCAAAACTATTCATGATTAAAAAGCATTGTCCGAGTATTGATATTTTAGGAATCAATGTATACGGATCCATTGAAAAAGCCGGAATAAACATTAGGAAATACAATTGGGAAAAACCCTATATCGTTTCTGAATGGGGCGTAAATGGACCCTTTGAAGCAAAAACAACTTCTTGGAAGGCGAAAATTGAGCCCCCAAATGGAATCAAGGCGGAGCAGCGACAACGGCGCTATGAAGACTTAATTTTTCCCGACAAAGAAAAATGTTTGGGAAGCTACTGTTTTTTATGGGGTCAAAAGCAAGAATCCACAGCCACTTGGCATGGTATGTTTTTGAATGACGGCCGGCCCACCGAGGCCGTAGATGTGATGCAGTTTTGTTGGACTGGTGAATGGCCTCTTTCCAGAGCTCCATCTATTAAAGACATTTTTCTAGAAGATAAGAATTGGCGAAAAGAGCACCGCATTGCTCCATCTACCAATGTAAGCCTGAGCATTGAATTTGAGAAATACAACAATAAAAACATTGAAGTTTCTTATCATTTATTTCCCGAAGCATTTACCAATAAAATTGGAGGAGACCGTCAAGAAACACCTGAAGAAATAACACTTGAAATCACGGAAAAATCAGAACAGAAAATTGCCTTTCGCGCTCCCAAGAAAAAAGGAGCTTATCGAATCTTTGCTTATGTTAAAAATGACAAAGGACAATGTTCCGTGGCCAATATCCCTTTCCTAGTTGAGTAATGAACCCTTAGGCTATTTTTTAAAGGTTTTAATAAGCACCTCATACCCGGGCCGAAAGAGCAAAATCTCAAAATCACCCTTGGGCTGTATCAACTCATTTGAAGTATAGATCTTCCAAGTAGCTTCATTCCTATTCCGCCAACCCACCGAGGCATATAGATTATTAGATTCAATGAGATAACCTGCATCATTCAAAATAAGTTTTGGCATATTCAGCTTTGGTGTGTTCATAGTACTAGTAAACATAGACTGAAGCATCTCTGACTCGCTCATGTTTCCATAATCAGAGCTTTCCATCCAAGCGAATAAACGATCCTTTAGATGAAGGTAAAAGCGATTGTACTTTGGATTAGAGATCAAGTTGTTGGTTTCGTAATAATCTTCCGAAACTTCATACAGCTCAAAACAATCTTTATGTTGGGCATACCAATTCGAAAAAGAAGCATTTAATTCATTTTTATCTTTAAGAGAATCTAAAACCTGCATGGTTTTCATTTGTTTTCGATATGCAATGGCCTTAGCTATCGATGAAGAAGTATCTGCATTATAAATAAGCTTGAAATTACGCCCACGAATACTTCTGCGCCGATCCTCTTGACCGTCGAAACGATCGGTGGCTGCATAAACGTAGCTGCGCTGATCTTTATTGAAAAACGAAACTCCTTCAAAGTTGATATCACTCTTTACCTTGGCGGCCTCAAGAACAGTCGGCGCGAAATCCACAAAGCTGATCAATTGTATATTCCTCTTTTGAACAGGAGCATTAATCCACTTGACGATCATGGGTACACGAATACCTGTTTCGTATATCGAGCGTTTATACCTAGGAAAGGGGCCTCCGTGATCACTCATAAAAAAGATAATGGTTTTATCGTAAAGTCCATCTTCTTTAAGTTGTGCAATAAGGTTTCCTATTTTCCGATCGAGTATTTCAATATTTTTATAATTGGTTGCAACATCTCTTATAATACTCGGATGATTGGGAAAAATGGGAGGAACCTTTATCTGATTAATTTCTTCTTCCAAATATTGAACCTCATTATTCCAAATATTAGATTCATGCGTCACCATAAAATTAAATACAGAGAAAAAAGGCTGCACCCCTTCCCTATTTCTCCAATGGGCATCTTTGTTACTTTCATCCCAAGCCAGTGGAGAACATTCCATATTATAATCCTCTTTGGCATTATTGGAACAATAATATCCATTGGCACGAAGGTCCTCTGTAAAAAAGCGCGCTACTCTAATCGGTTTGGCACTATAATAGGGCAATTGATTGTGTGGATTAGTGTCATTATTCTTGGCTGTCTTTTTATAGGCACGCATGTGCTGGGTGCCTAATGTTGTTGGATACATCCCAGTAATTAAGCTGCTTCTACTGGGCGCGCATACCGGTGAAGGCGTATAACAATTATGGTACACCACACCGTCGTTGGAAAGTGCGTTGATATTTGGGGTAAAAGCACTAGAATCTCCATAGGGTGCAAAAAACATCGATTGATCCTCACAGACAATCCACAGAATATTTGGAGCATCTTGTGCATTTATAAATGTCATGCAGCTCAAAAAAATACCAATCAAAGACCCTTTCATTTTTTTACTCATTATCAGCGATAAAATGGGTGTAATTCTTTATATTAGTGTACCCAAAACACTAAGTGAAGAAAAAACATACCAACACAAGATATAAAGAATCTCGTTTATTGAATGTCGCTAAGTCATTGAAACCTTTTTAAATACACTATAATGAAATCGTACATCATCCCGATTATATTGCTTCTGCCTGTTACCGCTTGTAATGACGACTCTGAAAATCCCAAGAAAAATATTGAAGGCGAATCAAAACCCTTAAACATCATCTACATTATGGCTGATGACCACGCCTACCAGGCTATTAGTGCTTACGGATCTGAAATCAGTCGGCTTGCTCCCACACCCAATATTGATAGAATTGCCAAAGATGGTGCATTAATGGATGCTGTTTTTTGTACGAATTCTATTTGTGGCCCGAGTCGATCTGCGATTCTTACCGGAAATTTTTCTCATGTGAATGGCTTCTATAAAAATGTAAACGGTGGGGATTTTAATGGTGAGCAAATGACCTTCCCTAAAATCTTTCAACAAAATGGATATCAAACAGCGGTTGTGGGGAAATGGCACTTAGGAACTACGCCCACCGGTTTCGATTATTCTAAAGTACTCGTGAATTGGGGAGGCCAAGGTACTTATTTTAACCCTCAATTTTGTATTAATGGAAAAGACACCGTTGTCGAAACCAAAAGGCATTCTACGAAGGTGATAGAGGACGATTGTATTGATTGGTTGTCTTCGAGGGACCCCAATAAACCCTTTATGCTGCTCTATCAGTTCAAAGCACCACACAGAGACTGGAGACCCGACTCTATATATCACAATTTATTTACTGATTTCGACTTTCCTTTGCCTGAAACCTTCAACGATGATTATAAAGGACGATTGGCAGCAAGCGAAAATATGATGGAAATTGGAAATCACCTTAATAGAAGGGACATGAAACAAATTGCACCTGTAGGTTTATCGAGAAGAGATTCTTTGCGATGGCTCGCATATGGTGATCAAGGTCAATTTTGGACACCAAATGACACCTTACAAGGAGAAGATTTAACCTATTGGAAATACCAAACCTATATCAAAGATTATTTAAGATGTATTGCTGGAGTGGATCGAGCGGTTGGACGATTGCTTGACTACCTTGATGAAAACGGTTTGAGTGACAATACCCTCATCGTTTATACATCAGACCAAGGGTTTTATTTGGGCGAGCATGGATGGTTTGACAAAAGATGGATGTATGAAGAATCATTTAAAATGCCTTTCCTCATCAAATACCCAAAGCACATCGAAGCTGGCACTGTATCAAAAGAATTGATTATGAACATTGACTTTGGCCCTACGCTTTTGGATTTTGCAGGTTTGAAAATCCCTAGTAGTATGCAAGGAAAAAGCTTCAAAAGCACCTTCAATGGAAATGGAATCGGCCGAGATGCCGTGTATTATCATTATTACGAATACCCTAAATGGCATAAGGTTCAGCCTCATTATGGAATCCGAACAGACCGATACAAACTCATTCATTTTTATTATTCCATGGACAAATGGGAGTTGTATGATTTAAAAAATGATCCAAATGAAATGAGCAATATTTATGCTGAAGCTCCCGAAGAATTAATCCAACGGTTAAAAAGTAAACTGGCGAAATTAAAAACGGAATACAAAGACGACGGTTCAGTTGAAGAAATGAAAGCCATGACAGATACCGTAATTTCAAGAGTATACAATGAACCTAGTAAAAGATTAAAATAATGACCTGTTCATTATTTCTACTTTAAAAATGAATTCACTATATTTAAGTGCGTTTAAATGACACTAACCTTTTGAACCTTAATCTAAAACCTTAATTATGAATAAAATAACTACTTTTTTTACAACGCTTTGTGCGTTATTTGGCTTTATAGCTGTGACCAATGCACAATGTGCGGCAGGTGAAGTGGCAGTGACTGTGGATGTCATTACTGATCAATGGGGATATGAATTGTATTGGGAGGTCACCCCGGATGGTGACGCTTGTGGTATAAATACCATTATATCATTTGGAAACCCAGCAGTGGGTTGTGCTGGAGGAGGTGCTCAAACTGCAGGAAACGGGGACCCTGGTGCCTACGCAAACAACACAACGGTTACCGAAGATGTTGGTTGTTTAACTACTTCTAGTTGTTTTACCATTCACATGATTGATGATTATGGTGATGGCTCTTGCGATTTACAATTTTATTCCGACGGTGTCGCAGCTGATCTTTTTGAACCGATAGGAGCTACAGAAGCCTTTACCTTCTGTCCACAAGCTGCTCCTTCATGCTTAGAACCAGACCAACTTTCGGGTCTTGCGACCGGCACAGATGCAGCTTCGTTATCATGGAATGAAACAGGTACCGCTACAGAATGGCAAATTGATTACGGTACTTCTGGATATACACCACCAACTAATTCAACTGTAACTAGCAATAATCCATTTAGTATTGCAGGACTCACGCAAAACACTTCTTATGATTTTTATGTGCGTGCGATCTGTGGACCTGGAGACACAAGCGAATGGTCTGGACCTGGCACATTTACAACACTCGCAGCACCAATAACACCTGACTATCTCAACGCTTTTAGTGTTGTAAATGGTGATGCTGGACCCTCATTTTTCCCAGGAGAGCTTTGGTCTGAGGCCTCTGGATCATTTGCAGACGGTCCATCAGGGACAACAAGTTCTTGGACCAATGACGATTGGCTCAACACTCCGGGCGACACAGCTGCTAAAATTAATCTTTACTTTTCTGGCAGCAACAATTGGTTGATTTCACCCGATTTTGATTTAAGTGCAGGAGGCTTATTCCTTAACTTGGATGCTGGTGTTACGACATGGAACCAAACTGGTGCAAGCGCAATGGGATCAGATGATCAGGTTGATTTGTTATTGAGTCCTGATGCGGGAGTCTCTTGGACATCTTTGTATGCATGGAACGCTTCAAACACGCCTTCCAATGCAGGAACGGCAATGCCAACAATAGACTTATCCCCTTTCAACGGAGTGGTACGTTTTGCACTATTGGCGAGTGATGGTACCGTAAATGACGCTGAAGATTATGATTTCTTTATTGATAATTTCTCTATATCCGGCCCACCCTGTTCTGATGTATCCGTTACGGACACTCAGGTGGCCTGTAACAGCTTCACTTGGATAGACGGAAACACATACACACCAAGTAACTACCTTGCTTGCACTAGTATTGGAGATCAAACACCAAGCTTATTTACTACTGGACCTAATGCAACTTGGACCAATGTTTATACAGCCTGTGTTGTAGGAGATGGAAATAATGGAGCACAACAAACGCTTGAGATTAATATATGTAGCTTGCCTCCCGGGGGAGCCAATTACAGAATTATAAAAACTGTTGCAAATGGAAACTTTTTCAATGGGGCTGCTCAAGCTCTGACGCTTGGAGTGAATACCCTTAATGTGGCAGGTGTTACATTTGACAGAACCGTCAAATTCCAATTCAGTAATGATGCGGTAGAATTTGACGCACTATCCTTGAACGGTAATTCCGTATACTCAGCCGCACCCACCCAGCTTTTAACGAGCGCAGGTGGATGCGATTCACTGGTGACATTGGATTTAACCTTTGCCAACAATTCAATAGCAGTTACAGAGGTTATTGCAGCATGTGATTCTTACACCTGGACGGATGGAAACACCTACGATGCCAATAACTATATTTCGAGTACAACTATTGATAACGAAACTCCTGGTCTATTTGCAACCGGTCCTAATGCCACATGGACGAATGTTTACACAGCATGCGTAATTGGTGATGGAAATAATGGTGTAGCACAAACCCTTGAAATAAATATTGTGAGTCTTCCTCCTGGTGGCGCTAATGCAAGAAAAGTAAAGACCGTTGCCAACGGAAACTTCAATAATGGACCAGCTATTCCACTTACGTTGGGAGTGAATACTCTGGATGTGGCAGCTCCTGCTTCTCCATGGGGTGATAGAACTGTTAAGTTTCAGTTTAGTGACGGAGCTGTTGAATTTGATGCCTTGTCCTTAAATGGAGGCTCTGTTTACTCTGGTGCTCCCCAACAACTCTTAACTTCGACAACGGGTTGTGACTCTTTAGTAACATTGGATTTAACTCTTTCAAATTCGAGCTCGAGTACAGATGAGATTACGGCCTGTGATTTCTATACATGGATTGATGGTCTTGAATATACAACGAGTAACAATATAGCGACATTTACAATTCCCAACGCAGCTGGATGTGATAGTACGATTACACTTGACTTGACTATTGTAAACTCTACATTTTCAACTGATGAAATAACCACGTGCGATAATTACACATGGATAGATGGCATAGAGTATACTGAGAGTAACGATACAGCCACCTTTACAACTCAGAATACTGCAGGATGTGATAGTATAGTGACTTTGAATTTAACCATTAACACAGTAGATTCTGGAGTAACAATCGTGGATGACTTCACACTTGAATCCAATGAAACATCAGCCGGAGCTATATACCAATGGTTGGATTGTGCCGATAACTTCGCTCCAATCACCGGAGAAACTAACGCGACCTTCACCACAGCAACTTCCGGGGAATACGCCGTAGAGGTTTCTCTGAATGGATGTTCGGAAATTTCGGATTGTTTCACCATTACAAGTACTGTCGGTATCGATGATTTGAATAATACATTCAAAGTAGAACTATACCCTAACCCCACATTGAATTCGATTACTTTCAATATAGAAGGTGCAGAGCAACTGGATGTGGAGCTTTATGATCTTCAAGGAAAACTATTGATGCATCAAAACGGAATCATTAATCAGGACCAAATGAGTCTTGAAGCACTCGTTCCTGGAAGCTATATCATTAGGATTCATAGCGAATATGGAAACCGTGTAATACGGGTAGTAAAGCAATAACAAACCACTACATATGAATGAAACCCGGCATTTTGTCGGGTTTTTTTTGTGCCTCATGGCTGTACTAGCACGTATAGCTTATGTAAACTTTTTAACATTTTTTTTATTATCAAAAACTGATATTCTATCTCTCAGTATTCAGGTACTACTATCTTTGCAAATCTTTAAAAAAAAACAATGATGAAAAAACACCTTATTTCTACCCTTATTTTTGCCTTATTTGCCTTTCAATCGATTTCACAATGTAACATAATGTACGTTACTCCAAGCGGAATTGGAACAGGAAGCAAAACAAACCCAATGTCCATCGAAAATGCCTTTCAATTGGCTGATAGCGGTGATGTAATCCGTTTATCCTCTGGGACATACGAGATTGAGAATGCGCTTACAATACTCAACTCAAACATTCTTGTTGAGGGTGGTTTCATCGAGGGGAGCTACTGGAACAAAACAAGTCAATATGGCGCCACTACGATTATAAGACGAGGTATTAATCCTGAGGCATCTAATAATAATTTACACATCATAGCCATTAAGGCAACGGATGTATCGAATTTTGAGATTCATGATGTAAAAATCAAAATTGAAGATTTAAATAGTAATTATCCAGGTGCATCTACCTATTGCTTGCTTCTTAATAATTGTTCAGAATACAGACTTATCCGAGTGGGAATTGAACAGGGAAATGCGGCCAATGGACTTGATGGAATAGATGGTACTGTTGGTGAAAATGGAGCCAATGGGAACAAAGGCCAAAACGGACATTGCTCATCGCAAATCGTGGCGCTTGGTGGATCTGGAGGTTATGGTGGAGGAAATTGTTGCACTTATACCTCACCCGGAACAGTTGGATTATTCAGTAACGGGCAAAATGGTTCTGCTGGAGGTGGCGGAGGAAAAGGAGGAGCTGCAACAAATGGCATGAGTGGCGCTAATGGAGGTTCTCAAAATGGATGGAGTTCCTCAGGAGGTTATGGAGGATCTGTAGGTGGAAACAATGGTTCTAGTGGTAGTAACGGAGCTCACGGAACAATAGGATCTGATGGAAACAATGGAAGTCCAATGGCATTCCAGGCATTCTTTATCCCTGGAGGCACGGGTGAAGCAGGAACACCGGGTACCGGTGGTAATGGCGGCGGCGGCGGCGGCGGCGGTGGCGGAATTTGGCAATCAAGCTGGGGATTTGTTACCCAAAGCACTGGAAATGGCGGCGGCGGCGGCGGTGGCGGTGGCCAAGGGGGTTACCCTGGAAGTGGTGCTTCTGGAGGTGGCGGCAGCTTTGGCATTTATCTATACAACAACGGAGCAGGAAGTCAATTTGTGGATTGCATTTTCGTTTCAGCTGATGCTGGAAACAAAGGCACACCTGGAATAGGCGGAATGGGAGGATTTGGTGGAAGCCGTGGTAGCAATAACACATATTGTAGTAATGATAGTGGTCCTGGAGGTTACGGTGGCTTAGGTGGAGTTGGTGGAAAAGGTGGTAACGGTGGTGCCTCTCATGACGGAATAAACGCCCAGATTAAGTTAGTATCGGGCTCCAACTACACAATTGAAAGCAACATTGACATAAGTAATCAGCCGGTCATTTATGCTGAAGAGATCTTGTGTACCAACGAGCTTAGTAATTTCGAAAGCCTCTCTTCTACAAGTTGGAATCTTGGAAGTTCTGCTGCTCCAAACAATGCAAATGGAACGAGTATACAAACTCAATACACGTCAACAGGCTTTCAGGACATTGAAGCACACGGTCAAATCTACAGAGATTTTGTTTTTGTCAATTGCGAAAAAACCGTAATAACAGATTCCATCATCGAATGTGATTCTTATACTTGGATTGACGGAAACAGTTATACCACAAGCAATAACCTTGCAAGCTGGAGTATCCCTAATGAAAACGGATGCGATACTTTATTGTTTTTGAACCTTGAGCTGAATCATTCCTCATTCGGAACAGATCTCATTACGGCTTGTGATTCATATACATGGATTGATGGAAACACCTATACAATAAACAATCAATCAGCAACCCACACCCTTATCAATGCATTAGGTTGTGACAGTACGATTACACTTGACCTTACCATCAACTCTGTAGATACATCTGTACTGATCGTCAATGAAACAAATCTGGTCGCATTACAAGCGGGAGCAGCATACCAGTGGATTGATTGCGACAATGGAAATGAGCCTCTAGTAGAAGAAACAAATCAGGTGTTTATTGGATTAGAAAATGGAAGCTACGCTGTTGAGGTGAGCTATAATGGATGCATTGGAGTTTCGTCATGCTATGACATTAGCACGGTTGGAATTGAAGAACAAACCCAAATGAATAAAGTAGAGGTCTACCCCAACCCCAGCTTTAATGAAGTCTTTTTCTATATAGAAGGGAATCATGCCATCAATATTGAGCTTGTTGACCTTCAAGGTAAAGTTCTCCAGAAGCACAACAATATCGTAAACCAAGATAAAATAAACCTTCAAGGTTTGGCACCTGGAAGCTATTTTCTGAATGTGTTAAACAAAGAAAAACCATATACCATCAGGATTCTCAAAAACTGACCAGATGTTCCTTTATTAAAAAATTCAATTCGATAAAATGCTGCTCCTTTTGGAGTGGCATTTTTTTGTTTACAACACATCTTTGGTATCGCTCTGTAGCATCATGGGTTAAGAACTCGAACAGGACGTGCATGACAGACAGTTTTCGACATAGAAGTCTGATTTACCACACCATTATAAAAGCTCATATACTTTGCACTGTCCGTACCTACCAACGTGGAACTCCAATAATCTGCATTGCCCATCCCAATAACATCTTTGTTTTGATACAGCACATCCAGCTCCTCAATGGTAGGCAGATCCCACCCATCCCCCTTTGCTTTAGAGCGTACTCTTGCAAAGCTCCAATCTCCTTCAAAACGCTCTAAGACATCCTGAGACCACACCAATAATGTGCCCAAATGCTTACAATTACATCCCGACTGATGCACTCCTGCCGACCATTGTGCCTCTTCAATGAGCTTACCATTAAGGTCGAAATATTCCTGTTTTCCATCAAGCAAACCATTTGTATAGCGCTCCACATACTGTTTGTTACCGTTTGCGTACCATGCCCTCAATATGCCTTCCTTTTTACCGTTCTCCGCCTCGTAAGAGAGTCTTGTTTTTAGGGTATTCGTAACGTTCTTGCCATCATTAGCCATATTTAGCGAAGGATGAAAATATTTCTGAACCCCATCTTCCTT
>JBELDA010000065.1:6021-13078 GCA_042094515.1 Crocinitomicaceae bacterium | reverse complement strand
CAGAAATACGGGAAAGAAGAGGCTGGTGGGCAAATAAATTCGGTGTTCAGCTCGGAGTAAAAGGTCAAATGACGAACAAGCTTTCGTATCGTGTTGAGGGAAATCTAGTGCGTCCCTACACCTTTTCCCATTTAACTCCACTTCAGGTCTATGGCCATAGAGGGTCCGCACTCGCCCATCCATACGGTAGTAATTTCGCAGAAATTCTAACCGAATTGAACTGGTCCAAAAATATAAACCCCAAGTTAAAGCTTCGGTTTTTTGCTTCGTTCGGTGTAAGAGGAACAAATGTAGACAGCTTAAATTACGGCTCAGACATTTATGAAAGCTACATCAATCGACCCGATGATTTTGGAAATTATATAGGGCAAGGCATGAAGCAAACATTTTTTATCACAAACACCAGAGCATCATATCCAATATTAAAAGAGGGAAGAATACATGCCTTCGCGGAGCTTCAAACACAGTATATCAAAATAGATGGATTTAAAAATTTGAGCGTCTTACCGATGATTGGAATTCGGTCCTATTTGTGGAATGATTACAGAAACTATTGACATGAGCGGTGAGCAAAAAAACAATCCCCTACACGGCGTAAAACTTGCAGACATCCTAGAGGCTTTGGTCACAGAATATGGATGGGAGGAGCTCGGCTACCGCATAGACATTCGATGCTTCAATTATGATCCGTCGATCAAGTCAAGCTTAAAGTTTTTAAGACGCACGCCTTGGGCCCGAGAAAAAGTAGAACGCTTATATTTAAAAACATTTTAGCATCGTGTAAAAAGAAGTTGAATAAAGAAAGCCCTACCACACACAAGCAAAGTTTTATCAATACATAATCTACTTTCTGTATTTAATAATTTGGTACTTTCATTTCCTTAAGGCTATTCCTATGAAAACATTCCTCTTTTTGATTTTTTATGTAACAGTGTCTTCGATACTCCTTTCACAAGAAGTCATTGTTAAAGACACTTCTTCATTTCATGTTAATGAGGCAATAGTAATTCTTCCCGGGTTTGGAGACACTAAAAAGGGTCGAAAAAATCAAAAATCATTTTTTCAACACAAGGGATTCGATTTATATATACCAAAATACAAAGACGGAAAAAGTCTGGATAATTGCGTAAAAAACCTGGAATACTTTTATGAGCAACAACAATTACATCAATACGATAAGGTTCATTTTTTTTCTTATATAGTTGGCTCATGGACTTTAAACAAGTTCATCTTAAAAAACGGCAAACAAAACATTAGCACTATTGTGTATGACAGAAGTCCTATTCAGGAAAGAGCACCATACATCGTAGATAAACATCTGGGTTTTCTTGTTTGGCTCAAGGGGCTTAAACACATCATGAAGGAAATGGCGCAAACACCATACATTCCGATTGAAAAAGGCGGAATTGATATTGGTATTATCATCGAAAACAAGGCAACTCCTCTAATGAGGATTTATAAAAAAAAGACTTTAAAAATGGGGGAAATACTGTGGGGCATCCCTTCTTTAAAACAGCCCCATGATGATTATCACTACACATGGTTAAATCACGATCAGATGTATACCCGATTTGACATTGTAGGCGCAGAAATTTTTAACTTTATAAACAGGGGGACATTCAGTACAAATGCAAAGAGAGAAAAATACGATTGGGATCCATTTGTTTCATATAAAAAAGAAGGGTTGCGATGATATCCATGTATAAAATAAAACCAAAGTTTCAACAGCTTTTGCGACCGCTATTAGATTGGTTATACAAAAGAGGCGTGACTGCAAATCAGCTAACTATAGCGGCAATTGTCCTTTCTTTGGGTATTGGGTTTTCTTTATGGTTTGCCGATGATTGGAATCTAGGATACTTAATTGTTCCTGTTGGATTATTGCTTCGTATGGCCCTCAATGCTCTTGACGGAATGATGGCACGAATCCATAATATGCAATCAAAGCTTGGCGAGGTGTTAAATGAGGTTGGGGATATTGTATCGGATATGTTTATTTACATTCCTCTAATAGCGATCCCTAAAGTTTCTCCAGAGCTTGTTTGTTTGTTTGTAGGTTTTTCAATAATAAATGAATTTTCGGGAATCTTTGGAAAGGTGCTAGGAAAAGAAAGAATGTACGATGGCCCCATGGGGAAAAGTGACCGAGCCTTTGTAATAGGGCTTGGTTGCTTGATATATTATTTTCATCCGTTTTCATCCGAAATTATTAATTATGCGTTGGCTATATGCTGCCTTCTAATGACAATAAGTTCATTTATACGGTTAAAAAAAGCCCTAAAAGATGGATAAACTAATTAAATCTGTAAATCTCGCTGGAGAAATTCAAATGGTTATTGGGGTAATCCTGGGAATCCTTGTTCTTTCTTCTGTTTTATTCTGGACTTGGGGCTTATTTAGCTCAAGTACCGGATTGTCCGAACTCAAAACCAGAACAAAATCCTGGTGGGCCATGGCTGCACTTTTCTTGCTGGCTGCTTTAATCAGCCCTGTCATTACATACATAGGAATTGGATTCTTGTCTTTTGCCGCTTTGCGAGAGTTTTATTCGGTAATTCAACTTCGGAAATCAGATCGTGCAGGTATGCTCTGGTGCTACCTGGCAATCCCAATCCAATATTACCTGGCCTATATGGGCTGGTATGAGTTATTTATTATTTTCATTCCCGTATTCATGTTTATATGGATACCTTTTGTTCTTGTTCTTTCTGGAGAAACAAAAATGATCATGACCTCAATGGCGGGGCTACCGACTTCTATCATGCTTTGCGTTTTTGGGCTGAGTCACATGGCCTACCTAATCAGTCTTCCGTCAATTCCTGGCTTTGATCCTGGAGGGAAAGGTCTTTTACTTTTTTTAATATTCATCACTCAGATGAATGACGTCATGCAGTTTGTCTGGGGAAAATTATTCGGCAGGCATAAAATACTCCCTAAAATTAGTCCCAATAAAACCTGGGAAGGATTTCTAGGAGGAATGGTTTCCTCAATGATTATTGGGTATTTCATGAAGTTTCTAACTCCTCTTGGAGATGGTGAAGTAATTTTAATTAGTTTTCTAATTGCCGGTGTTGGTTTTATTGGTGACGTGGTAATATCCGCTATAAAAAGAGATATGGGAGTCAAAGATATGGGAGGAGCTATTCCAGGACACGGAGGGGTTTTAGATAGAATAGACTCCTTATCAATGACAACTCCTATATTTTTTCATCTGGTTTACTTTTTTGCATATTAAACAATGAGGACTCTATTTTTATATCTCACATTTAAAGTTTTTTGGAGATTTTTCTTCTCAGTGGTTATTGGTGTTCGGTTTATTGGGGCACGAAAACTTTTAGGTCATAAGCAATTGGTATTAGCCTCTAATCACAATAGCCATGCAGATGCTGTCACGTTAATGACAGCAATACCAAACAATCGTTTATCAAAAACAAGACCTATTGCGGCAGCAGATTATTTTGGGAGAAACAAGTTTGTTTCATTTGTTTCATGGTTTTTCTTAAACCTTGTTCTTATTCCAAGAAAAAAGGCGGAAAACCCTGGAGATAGTGACCCTATTGAAATAATGGATGAAGTTCTGAAAAAAGGCCAATCCATAATTCTTTTTCCAGAAGGATCTAGAGGTGAAGCCGGTAAACTACAGCCTTTTAAAAAGGGCGTAGGATATTTAATGGAAAATAATCGATCAATTCCGGTCATTCCAGTATACATGGAAGGTATCGGTCGGGTATTGCCAAAGGGTAATAAAATAATTCTACCCAGTCTTACAAAGGTATATATTGGAGAAGCTTTATATTTCAAAGAAGAAACAGCGGTAGAAATCACTAAAATAATTGAGCAAAAGATCTTGGATTTAAAAGAGAAATCTGCCAAATACAAACAAAATTTCAATTGAAATTAATGTGTTACTAAATAAACACTTTTGGTTTTTGTATCTTCGAAAAAAAGATATCATGAAAATTCTAAGTGTTTCATTTTTATTCTTGTTCTTAATCAGTTTTATTTCTTATGGCCAAAATATTACCGTTGGCCCTTATTTACAAGATGCTGAACCCTCATCTATAACGGTAATGTGGGAAACCTCCTCTGGAGAAGAGAGTACTGTGGAGTGGGGAACAACGACATCTTTAGGGAATTCTTCATCTGGGATTTTTATAACCGGTAGTGGGTTTTCCCGTATTCATATCACTGTAATATCTGGACTTGATGCAAATACAAAATATTATTATCGTGTTATAACCAACAGTGTACAGAGCAACATCTTTGACTTTGTTACTCCTCCCTTACCCACTAGCGAGGCCTCATTTAATATTGTTTCTATGAGTGATATGCAGCAGGATTGGCAACACACCAATGTGTTTGATGATATGATTAATGATGAAGTCATACCCTTTGTGAATAATCGTTATGGTAATGATTTAGCAACAGACCTGGCGTATGTTTTTATTCCCGGAGACTTGGTGGCAACCGGCAGTAATTATGGTTCTTGGGAAAGTACTTTTTTTGACCCTGCTCAAAATTTATTTCAGCATGTCCCTGTATATCCAGTTGCAGGAAACCATGAACAAAACTCCGCGAATTATTTTAAGTATTTCTCTTTGCCAACAAATGGAACAAATCAAAGTGATTACCTAGAACATTGGTATTATAAAGATTATTCAAATGTGCGTTTAATTGGGCTAGAGTCCAATAGCGGATATCGTATTCAGGAACAATTGGACTGGCTTCAGGGGGTATTGGATGACGCTTGTAGCAATGAGCATATTGACTTTGTTTATGCGCAACTCCATCACCCTTATCACTCTGAACTATGGATTGCTGGAAATACAGATTATACGGGTGATGTAATTTCCTTGTTAGAGGGGTTTTCGAGTAGCTGTGGAAAGCCTAGTATTCACTTTTTTGGACACACTCATGGATATTCTAGAGGGCAAAGTAGAGACCATGAGCATTTAATGGTTAATGTCGCTACCGCGGGAGGAGCGATTGATAACTGGGGAGAGTATGCACAGCAAGATTATAAAGAGTTTTCGAGAAGTGATGATGATTATGGGTTTGTACTTATAGAGGTTCAAGCGGGCAATGACCCTCAGTTTTTGTTGACTCGGGTAAGCCACGGAAGCTATGAAAATGGCCTGGTCAATAATGAGATTAAAGATACTATTCGCGTTAGAATGAACAATGTTAAACCAGATAAACCCTCAGGTCTTTTCCCATACGTAGGGGCTGAGCTGAGTCCAGATTGTATTGTGTTTTTAGGTTCAAATTTCTCTGATGATGATAATCAATATCAAGGGGCTGTTCATTGGCAGGTTTCAACAGACGTAGGGTTTACATCTTTGGTTTATGACGATTGGTTTCAGCATGAAAACTGGTATTATGACGTTGATCTTGAGTCAGGAAACAGTCTGACAGAAAAAGAAATAAACGTCCTGCAGGAAAACTCAAATTATTATTGGCGAGTTAGGTATAGGGATCGCAGTCTTGGTTGGAGTGAGTGGTCTGAAATAATAAATTTTTCTACATCATTAAGTATATATTCTGGAAACCTTTTAACCAATCCTGGTGCTGAAAATGATGTAACAGGGTGGACTCAAGTTGCTGGCTCTTTCGAATCTATATTAAGTGGTGAGTGTGCAGGAAACAATGCCTATTCTGGATCTAAGCTATTTGCCGTTGGTGGAGTATGTGACCCAAACGCATACGGTGAAGGTTATCAAGATATCAATCTTGATTCGTATGCCTCAATGATTGATCAAGATTCTGCAATTGTATTTTTTGGTGGGTACCTTAGTGATTACTCTGGAAGCGATATCCCTGCCTTCCAGCTTGAATTTTATAATGCTTCAAACACGCTTCTCGGGTCAACTGTCAGCTATGAAAACCAAACCTCTGAATGGTCTTATGTTTTTGATAATGTTTCTATCCCTTCAACTACGAGAAAAATACGAATGATTCTAACTGGAACAAGAAATGCAGGAACAGATAACGACAGTTATTTTGACGATCTATTTGTGCGAATTAAACCAATTGGAGACGATTGTGAGCAGCTTTCGCTTGAAATTCAAGAAGAAAAAGACCCTCTTCAAATTTACCCAAACCCGACGGGTAACGTTTTTTACATAGAAACAAATACAGATTATCTCAATGAACCATTTCAGATTTATGATAAGGAGGGAAGAGTATTAATTGAAGGGACTTTAGATTCAAAGAAAAAAAAGATAGACCTTTCTAAATATTCAACAGGTGTTTATTACATCAAGGTCGGAAACTTACTTGATCGTAAAATTATTAAATCGTTTTAGAAGAATCTGCAATAAGGCTGTTGAGCTCATAAAGCTCTTTTTTTGTAATGTATCTCCATTCTCCTTTTTTGGTATCTAAAGAGATATTCATGATTCGGATTCTTTTGAGTCGTATTACTTCGTACCCCAAGTACTCACACATTCTTCTGATTTGACGGTTCAGCCCTTGTGTCAAAGTAATTTTAAACGTGTTTTTTGATATTTGTTTTACTTCGCATTTTCTGGTTACGGTTTCAAGAATTGGAACACCATTCCCCATACGTTTTAAAAAATCCGAAGTTACCGGTTTATTCACTGAAACAATGTATTCTTTTTCGTGATTATTCCGAGCTCTTAAAATTTTATTGACAATGTCACCGTCATTGGTCAAGAGAATCAAGCCTTCGCTTGGTTTATCGAGTCGACCTATTGGGAAGATTCTTGAAGGGAAATTAATATAGTCAATAATGTTGTCTTTTTCTACCCGTGTGTCCGTTGTACAAACAATACCAACCGGTTTATTAAATGCAATATAAATGTTTTCTGTCTGCTTATTTTTCACCTCTTTTCCATCAACAGTAACAACATCGTTGGCTTGCACTTTTGTTCCCATTTCAGGAACCTTTCCATTGATTTTAACGACACCAATATCAATAAGCTTATCTGCTTCTCTCCTTGAGCAGAATCCAGCTTCACTTAAAAATTTATTGATCCTAACTGCTTTTGATTCTGACATATTTATATTAAAACATTAGGCTTAACCCTTTGCTTTC
>JBELDA010000065.1:0-5921 GCA_042094515.1 Crocinitomicaceae bacterium | reverse complement strand
TGCTTTTGATTCTGACATATTTATATTAAAACATTAGGCTTAACCCTTTGCTTTCTTTTAAAAAAGATAAAATTAAGGTATTTTGCTTTCTAAATGAACAAAGAGGACAAACAAGACATTAAAAAGCGAATCTTTGAGGAGCTAAAAAAAACGGAGGAAGCAATTCTCGATTATAAGGAGTCAACAAAGCCTATTTCTCCAGAAAACGCTATTGGTCGGGTTTCTCGGATGGATGCCATTAATAATAAAAGCGTCGTAGAAGCCGCTCTTCGAAAAGCGAAAGAAAAACACAATAAGCTAAAGTTAGTCTTAGCTAAAGTTGAAGATACAGACTTTGGCCTCTGCATGCGCTGTGGGGGTGAAATACCAATTGGAAGAATTTTATTGATGCCACAAAGCAGGAATTGTGTGCGCTGTGCTTATTAAAAATAAGGTCCTAATTCGCCATTCCTAGGATACCCAAATCAGCTGATCAAGAGCAACTTTAATACGTGTGTTTCCAATAATTAATGTAGTTTGATTTCCTTTAATTTCGTCCACTGAGGCCAGTTGTTTTGTGGATATTATTTTCACCTTTGAGCCAACAATGATTTTGTCTTGACGATAAGATATTACCTGCTTTTTACTTAATTTCCTTTTCGGTTTCTTGGCTTTTTTCTTGGCTTCCGTTTTGGTTTTCTGCTCCTTTAAATAGCTGATGATCTCATCAGAAATTTCCTCGTTGCTTTTTTTACCCTTTCCGGTTTTATACTGTGAGATAAATTCTAACATTTTTTTACCTGCTAAAAGCTGAGCATCATGCAGCTGATTTGATTGGTTCAGCTTGTCGTATTTAGACTGTAGTTTCTTTTTATAATTTTCTGTTTCGTCAGCTTTCTCTCGGAACTCATCCGCTTCTTTTTTATGCTCCTTAATCTGTTTTTCTAAAAGGTTTGTTTTTCCCTGAAGGTCACTTAAGAGCTCGTTAAAACGGAGTTTTTCTTTATTTAATTTTTTCTTTGCTTTTTCTATTAGTGATTCTGATACCCCATTTATTTTTGCCACCTCGAAAGTAAAAGAGCTTCCTGGAGAACCCATTTCAAATCTAAAAAGAGGTTGTAAATTTATAGGGTTAAAAAGCATGCAACCATTAATCGCTTGGGGAAGCTGAACCGCTCTCGATTTAATGTTGCTGTAATGGGTTGTCAGTATTGCAAAGATCTTCTTTCGATACAGCGATTCAAAAAAAGCTTCTGCCAAAGCTCCTCCAAGGTCAGGATCTGATCCTGTCCCAAACTCATCTAATAAAAGAAGTGTTTCGGAGTTGGAAAGTGATAAAAACTTTTTCATTCTAGTGAGGCGATAAGAGTATGTACTCAATTCATTTTCTATCGACTGGTTGTCTCCTATTTCTGAATATATTTGACTAAAAAGGCAAAATGTATTGTTCTCGTTTGCAGAAATAAACATACCGGACTGAACCATCAGTTGGAATAAGCCGAGGGTTTTTAGAGTTATACTCTTTCCCCCTGCATTCGGTCCAGAAATAACCAGCATTCTCCGAGACTCATCCATTTGGATGTTTTGTCCAAATGTTGGCTTGTTTTCTACTTGGTTTTTTCTCTTCAATAATGGGTGAGTAGCTTCCAGCACTTCGATTCTTTTTTGTTTGAAAATGTTGGGTTTCACAGCCTTCATCTCTCTAGCAAGTTTGTATTTACAAGAAATAAAATCCAACTCGTGAAGGTTCTTGTTGTATGCCTCTATGAGCCAAGAGTGTGATGCCAATGTTCTGGTTAACTCACGAAGTATGCGGTGTATTTCTTTTTCTTCGTCAATATAAAGGTGGTCCAGCTCTGTATTTAGTTCAATATTTACTCGTGGCTCTATATGGGCTATATTTCCTGTTTTACTGCTTCCTAAAACATGACCTGAAAACTGCTTTTTGTATGATGATTTAACAGAAAGAACACGGCGGTTATTGATTACGGTTTCTTTTGTTTCGGCAAGCAAATTGGTCTTGGATAGTTTCCGGAGCTCTTTATCGAAGTTTTTCTGTATTTGTCTATGTGTGTTGCGAATAGAAACACGTATGTCCTTGAGGTGTGCAGATGCTGTATCTTTTATCTTTCCAGATGCATCAATGACTTTTTCAATGGGCTCAATGATTTCCATGGTATAATGAGTATCACTAAAGATATTTTGCATTTCATGGTAATCTCCTATCGCTTTTTCAAAAAAACTAAGGATGGTATTGTTTAAGTAAGAAGCTTGATGGATTTTTAAGATTCCACTTAAAGGAATAACCGCATTTTTAATCTTTAAAAACCTAAGCTCTTCTTCTAAGTCTTCAAAATCCAAGACAGGAAACCCTCGCTCTGTTTCTCGTATATCGCAAAACTCTTGAAGCTCCTGAATGCTTTTTTGTAAATCATTATAGCTACAGATGGGAACCAGTTCAAGAATACGTTTTTCCGTTTTTTCTGAAAGAGCATACTTCGCGCACCAATCTAAAACTTTATCAAATTCTAAATCCAAAATTGTTTGACGATCAGTAACTGCTTTCATTGTTCTATTCTATTGCAACACCCTGATAAAACACGTTTCAAAAAACTTTGTTTTACCGTTCTCATGATTGTTGTTGTTTTGTTCATTGTATAACACCATTGTGCCGCTATACAAAGCACTCACAAGATAGCTTAAATCAAGCATTTTATAATGCCTAAATAATGAGTAACTTAAACCTTTATTTGTAAAGATTGAACAGCTAAAAATATATATCAAATAGAATGGGCCTGGAAAACATTCTTCTTTTATGAATATCAATAAACCCCTCTATCAAAAAACATCCTTAATCAAGTCCAAATCTATACAAGGACTTTACTATAAAATGGAATGTGATCAACCTTCTTTTTCTTTTAAAATAAGAGGAATGGAAAAGCTTTGCCGATATCACTTAGAAAAAAGGGTGAAAAAATTTATAGCTTCTTCGGGGGGAAATGCCGGGTATTCCTTGGCTTATGTTGGCCAACAATTAGGCGTGGCCGTTTCCGTTATTGTGCCCTCCACAACCTCCTCGTATATGATAGATAAAATAAAGGGGCTTGGAGCTAATGTAGAAATATTCGGTGATGTTTGGGACGAGGCCAATATGCGCGCACTTGACATAGCAGAAAAAACTGATGCTATTTATGTTTCCCCATTTGATGATCCTTTACTTTGGAAGGGGCATTCCAAAATGATTGACGAGTGTGCATCTCAAATGGAAAAGCCAGATCATCTTGTTGTTTCTGTGGGTGGTGGTGGATTGCTTTGTGGTATTCTAGAAGGCTTAAAAAGAAACCATTGGTCTGGAGTGAAAATAACAACAGTCGAAACAAAAGGAGCCGCCTCTTTTTATGAAAGCTGGAAAGCACAAAAAGTCATAGAGCTAAAAGAAATAAATACAATAGCCAATACTCTTGGAGCAAAAAGAATCACAGAAATGGCTCTGTCTCTTGCGAAAGAATTCGAGGTCAACCCACTTCTTGTTTCTGACGACGACGCTGTTAAAGCAACTCAGCTATTTTACAAGGAAACATCTAAAAACGTGGAGCCGGCATGTGGAGCCGCGCTTTCTATTCCTCTTCTTCACCCTGAATCTTTTGATGAAAACGAACGTGTTTTGGTGATTGTTTGTGGAGGGGCGAATACCCCAAATCACGAATTGATTTATTAAATTAGAGTGTCAGAAGTTTATTCTCTTCAACTAATTCATCAATTTATGAAAAACTATATTATTACACTTGGTTTATTGACATTTACGTATGCATCCATTTTAGCACAATCAGAAAACAGCCACCCTGAAGTGATGAAAAAGATCCGTGAACAATGCGAAAAAATAAATCAGGACATCAAAAACTTTCAAAGCTCAGAGGATAAAATGTATGAATATATAAGGGTTAACGAAGTTTCAATTGACAAATACAAATCTCAAAATCACCCTGCTTTGGGACAAAAAAATAGTACCATTACTTTTTATTATTATACAGGAGGTTATGATTTTAACGAAGGGGACGACCTCTTATTTAAAATTGAGCGCGTGAATAATATAGCGGCGCATCAAGAATATTTTGAATATTACTTTAACATGGATAATCAGCTCATTTTTTATTTCGAAGCCCCTGCATATTCAGAAAATGTTGAGTTTCGCTTATATTTTAATAACGAACAACTTATTGAGTATCGAGAAAACAGCGAAATCTATAAAGAAGAACATTTAACCAAGTCTCATTTTAATAAAGCGAGCTCAACACAAGACGCCTCAAGAAAACATTTCTGGTAGTTTTTAAAACTCAATCACATGTTATTCAGTGTTTTATATATAAAATTAATCTTTATACCTAAGAAACTTGGGTAAAAGTTTGGATATACATAACATTCTTATGTATATTTGTCTTATGTATTCATCAGAATTAATAAAAGGAACGTTAAAAACCATCATCTTAAACCTGCTTAAAGAACAGGGGAAAATGTATGGCTATGAAATTGTTCAAAAGGTAAAGGAACTGACAGATGCAAAAATTCAACTTACTGAAGGTGCTTTATATCCTACTTTGCATTCGCTGCAGAAATCCGGCGAATTGGATATAGAAAAGCAGTATATGGGAAAGCGAGTGCGGAAGTACTACACACTCACTGAGCAAGGCCTTAATACTGCTGAAAAAAAAGTAAGTGAATTTGCAGAATTCATCGAAACGATGAAGTTTTTGTTGGATTTAGAGCCAAGAATGAACAATGCATAAAATAACGGACCAGCAGATTGATTATATCATTTCTGATTTTGCAAAACGTGGGGTGGTTCTCGAAGATCTCCGAGACAACCTTTTAGATCACATGTGCTGCATTATTGAAAATGAAATGAGTGAGAGCGATGATTTTTATCAGTTCTATGATGCCGTATTGCCTAGATTTTTTAAACGAAATCTAAGTGAAATACAAATTGAAACAGAAAATTTATTACGATTTAAAAACTTTTATACGATGAAAAAAATAATGAATATTACAGGAGTCCTTACGGTGGTATTAACTCTTCTCGGCTCTATTTTTAAAACCATGCATTGGCCAGGAGCTGGTGTAATGATTGTCTCTGGAGGTGCTTTATTTAGCATGGTTTTTCTACCTCTACTTATTGCCATAAAATTCAAAGACGACAATTCACTGAAGGATAAAATTGTTTTTTCCTTTGGTCTTCTTTTAGGCATGGGTTTATCTGCAGGTTTTCTTTTTAAAATCATGCATTGGCCCGGAGCAAATTTCTTAATGATTACAGGGACAGTGATTTTCACCTTTTGTTATGTCCCAGCTTATTTTATTACACGCATCAAGCGGCCAGAGCTTAAGTTTAATACTATTGTGAATTCTGTACTCATGTTTGCTTGTGGGGGGATCTTGTTTGCGATGTTTAATTTGAAGAACTCAAAATCATACGATGATGAGGTCGCTAAAAATCATCAAACTATACAAGAGAACACGAACCAGCTTATAGAGTCCAATATGCATTTATATAATCTGCAAGGCGAAAGGTCTAATGAGAGCCTTCATCTATTGACTGATTCCATCATTAAGCAGGCAGACAATGGTATTTCAATAATTGAAGAAGAAAAATACAATGACGCTATTATAAAAACACAAAATGACTTAAAAAAATTGTGCAAAAGGTACAATCAAATGAATAGCGATTTGAAAATAGAAAAACTAAAAAAAATTGATTATGAAGTGCTAAAAAAGCATCCTGAACAAAACCTTGAAGTGATATTTGGAGAGGCTGTTTCAAAAAATTATTTGTTACGTATTAAACAAAAAGTAACTGTAAACGAAAACACCTATTTGGTTTCTCAATTAAAAGACTAGCATTCATTGGCAAGTGATGTAAATAGCGCTCAGTTTTTGGTGGGCGCTTT
>JBELDA010000064.1:0-13427 GCA_042094515.1 Crocinitomicaceae bacterium | reverse complement strand
TTTAGTTTATTTGGTGGAGGTTCGGATAATGGAGATCCATTACCTGTAGAGCTAGTCTCTTTCAATGGAAGCTGTAATGATGGCTTGGTTGAATTGATTTGGGAGACGGCTTCTGAGTATAACAGTTCTCATTTCGATGTTGAAAATTCAAGAGATGGAATTATTTGGGATGTAGTTAAAACGATTGAAGCTGCAGGAAACAGTAATGAAATGCTGACATATAAATATACAGATGTTAATGCCCATGGAGGTAATAACTACTATCGTTTGACTCAAGTTGATATTGATGGTACGTCTAAAACATATGATATCATCAATGTTAGTTGTTCACAAACTACTGCTGGTTATTTCTCAATATTTCCGAATCCTAGTTCTGGTTCATTTCAAGTGATTTTGAACAATTCAGACATCATTGGTGATGCAGAGATGAACATTGTTGATACTAAGGGTAATTCAGTATTAATGAAATCTATTGATGTTAAATCTGGAATCAATATGTATGTGGTAGATGAGGAGCTTGCTCCCGGCATATATTACATATGTGTTAAAAATGGAGATAAAACGACCATTGTTCTTAAACATAGTGTTAAATAAAGTCTAATTTAAATACATATAAAGGCCCTCTAAAGAGGGCCTTTTTTTTATGCAATTATTTTTGAATGTGTAACGAGTTTTATCTTAATATTATGTTAATATGACTTATTTTTTTAAATACGAAAATTGTTTTATTTTTGCGCTGCTAAAACTTTTCCTTCCTATACTACAAGGGAGGCTATTTGATATTAAAACTCAACTTTTATTCAAGTCATTTGAATTTTGATTTTTTTTGAATTATGAAAAACACATTCCTTATTTCTATCTTCGTGTTATTAGGCACGTACGTATTTTCTCAGATATATACCGTAGGTAGCCCGACAAATGCTACAAGTTTTCCTGGGTTGGCTAGTATAAATACTTTGTTTGAAGATTCAAGAGTACAATATATTTATTCTGCTAGTGAGCTTCAGGCTGCAGGTGTTCCAAGTGGTTTGCCTATTGAATCGATTCATATATTGATATATGAGATACCTGGTGCTGCTATGGAGAACTTCACGATTTCATTTAAGAATACCGCCACCAATTCATATAATGGATTACCTATTTATGACAATGAATTAACCACCGTATATAATACCGCGTCTCTTGACCCATCTTCTTTTTCAAGAGATGAATGGAGGGAATTTGATTTGCAAACTCCTTTTGTCTGGGATGGAACTAGTAATCTTTTGATTCAATTATGTTATGATAATCCTAATGGAGCTTCATTTGCAGATAACGGGGGAGTTTATATTTATGAAGATGCTGATAATTTAAACCGGTCTGCATACCGTTACGCAGATTTATCATCAGGATGCTCATTGACTGGAGGAAACCGATCAAAATACAAGGCTGTAATTAGATTGGAAAAATTTTGTACTGTTCCTGATTTGACTTATACAATTATTCATAATCCAGCGATTTGTTCGGGAAGTGAATCTCTATTATTAAGCGATTCAGAACTTGGTGTAAACTATAAATTATATGATTGGTCCAATACTCAAATAGGTGCGACTATTTCGGGAACAGGTTCGGTTATAGATTTGCCTGCCATTTCAACTACTGATATCTATTATGTAAATGCTGAAGGTACAGGAAGTATTTGTGCAGGCCCTTACACAATGAAGGACGGGGAAGATTTTCATTTTATTTCTATGACGAATTATTCGGACCCGTCAAATGTCGATGCCGGGATGGAAACAACCATTTGTGAAGAATCGAACCAGCAGCTGAATGGTTCGGCTGATGTTTCTTCATTGATATTATTTGAGGAAGATTTTGAGTCAACATTCAAATTTAATATGCGAAACGATGGCGATAATTCTGGGGAAAACACCTATGAAACTTGGTATTGGACTTCAGGCGCCTATTCTAGCGGAACAAGCTATGCAAGGGTAAATAGCGATGCTTATGGGACATTTGACATGGACGAGGCTTTGATTACTCCGGAATTTGACGGATCAAATATGTCATCTATTACACTTGATTTTGATCATAATCTACCCATTTACAGTTCTGAAATTGCCGATGTAGATGTTTGGAATGGTACGTCTTGGATTACGGTTGCTTCGTATACAACAGAGCAAGGAGATAATACAACACCTTCACCCGCAAATGTGTCTTTAGATCTTTCTTCATATAAAAATGACAGGATGAAAGTTCGTTTTCGTTATTATGATGCCAATTATGAATATTGGTGGATTATAGATAATATCACGGTCACAGGAACTCCGACAGCCAATTATACCTGGGATAATTCTTCAAGCTTATCTAATTCAAACATTAGTAACCCTATTGCTAACCCAACAACGAATACCAATTATACAATGACAGTTGAAGCTAATGGTTGCGAATCTACGGATCAGGTGTTGATTTCAATTCAACCAAAGCCAACGATTACCTCTGCGCCTTTTTCCGGTGCTAGCACATGTGGAATAATTACCTATAATATTTCTACTGACGCAAATGATTCTGAAGGAACTTGGAACAATACAGGTTTTGGAGGTTTTGATGCATCTAATGAAGCCTCAACGATGTTTACCACAAACACCTTCAATGAAGGTGTAACACTTACTTGGAACCAAGAACAAGGAGTTTGTAGCGGTTCTACAGCAGAGATTTTAGTTCAATTTAATCAACCAGTAGAATCGTATGAGGATTTAGATCCTAATTCATGGATGTGGGGAGGGTTGTCAAATTCAGAGTGGAATACATCAGAAAACTGGTACAAATGGGATGGCTTTAAGTGGCTCAAACAATCCTCTTTAGTACCCGATAATTCATCTAACCTTTACATAATGTCCCACTTAAATTCGGATGTCTGTATAAGTTCGTCAAATTTCACTTCATCAAATAATAATACAGTGAATGATGTAAATATTGCTATTGATGGAGTATTGAACATTTCAAGTAATCTTTCAGTTGCTGGTGATGTTACTAATTCGGGGGCAATATCTGGAGGGACAATCAGTCTTATTGGATCTTCAGATCAAATAATTCAAGGTGGAGCGTCAATAGTTGATAATCTAACGATTGATAAGTCTAGTGGGAATGTTTTGTTGAATACACCATGGACTGTAACCGAAACCTTAAAAATGATAGAGGGAAATATTTTAAACGAGTCAAGCCTGCTTACGATTGGAGCGAGTAGCTCAGATCATGGATCTATCGAATATACTGATGGCTTTATTACGGGTTCTTTAAGAAGGTATTTTCCAAATACATCTAGTTCTAAATTTTTTCCAATAGGAAATGGAACTGTAATCCGAGACTTTTCCTTGGATTTTTCATCCTCTCCTGGATTAAATCAATATATCACTGCTTCTTATAAAAATGGCATCCCCCAAGATGCAGGTTCAGATTTATATAATGGTCTTCCCCTCATAACATCTGATAATAAAGTGATTCAGAATTACAGTGAAGAAGGTTATTGGGAAATAAATCCAACAGATAACAACTATGAGTCTTCAATAAATAATACCTCTTATGAAATCTCATTGCATATGAACAATATTGCAAATGCGGTGGCATTTACCTCGGAAACTGAGTTTGAAAATGTTCGAATCATTAAAAGTGCAGGTTCTAATGATCCAAGCTTAAACCATAAGACATGGACCTCTTTGAATCATATTCACACTACCGGAACTAATGCTGATTTTTATCTATCCGGATCTTCAAGTGGTTTTAGTATTTTTAATGGTGGGAAAAATAATGGAGAGGGATTGCCTGTAGAGCTCATTTCTTTTAGTGGTTTGTGTAATGAATCTAATATTGAAATCGATTGGCAAACTTCGTCAGAATATAATAGCTCCCACTTTGACTTGGAATATTCTAGAGATGGAATGTATTGGTCTATCTTGAGCAATGTAGTTTCTGCAGGAATGAGCACCGAATTAAAAGAATATCAATTCATTCATGAAAATGTATTTTCGGGCACAAACTATTATCGATTATCACAGGTGGATATTGATGGTACAATTAAAACCTATAACCCTATCGCTATATCATGTGCTGAAAGTAATGTGGGACAATTATCGGTTTATCCAAATCCTAGCTCAGGTTCCTTTCAAGTAATCTTAAAAAACAACCCTGTTATTGGTGCGGCCAAATTGGTTCTTTTAAGTGGTACAGGTTCTGAAATATTAAACCAGAGCATTGAAATTGGGAATGGAATTAATACCTACATGATTTCTGAGGAGTTGGAGGCTGGTGTTTATTATTTGTTTTTAATCGATAAAGAATCGAATAGACAAATGGTAAAACAAGTTATACGCTAAGCTTATTTAATCATTCTTATTCTAATGTGCTGGTAGAATCAATTTAGTCACTCCAAATTTCTTAACTTTATTAAAAAAAAAGAGATATGCTTGCCCCGTTTAACCTTCAAAAGTGGATTGATGAAAATAGAGACGTTTTAAAACCACCTATAGGGAATAAGAACTTGTACATTGAGGCAGGTGACTTTATAGTAATGGTTGTGGGAGGGCCAAATGCACGTAAGGATTACCATTACAATGAAAGTGAAGAGCTATTCTACCAGATCGAAGGAGATATAACTGTTAAAGTCCAGGAAGATGGAAAATCAAAGGATGTTATAATTAAGGAGGGGGATATATTTCTTTTGCCAGCAAATATTCCACATTCACCTATAAGAGGAGAAAACACTGTCGGCTTGGTCATTGAGAAGGTTAGAAGTGGGACAGATTTAATTGATGGTCTAATGTGGTTTTGCGATGATTGCAATCATTTATTACACGAATACAAGTTCCCATTAAGAAACATTGAAGAAGATTTTTTATCCAGATTCAAAACATTCTATAGTTCTGAGGATAAAAGGACTTGTGATAATTGCAGTAAGGTGATGGAGATAGACTCTCGTTTTGTAGATTAATTGGAATAAAACAACCAATCATAATCAGAATTATTATAATCTGTTTGTCTTAATTTAAGATTCTTGTTTTTAAGCATAATAATCTCATAACTTTCACCAAGTAACATTCCAGCTTCTAATAATGTTATTGAACCCTGTGAATTGTCAAATTCCCAGGTCCCATGAGTAGTTACAGATTGAAGTTGTCCAAGGCTGGGTGTAATTACGGATTTTGAAAAGGTTCCATCTTTTTCTATTGACAAGTTCATCTCGTATGAGGCATCATACAGATCAGTACCATCCTTTGTGTAGCTTTCTAATACCCAATCATTTGTGATTCTGGCTTTTCTCGTTAAAAGAGAAAAATTGGGTCCTTCACTGTATTTATTACAAGAGGAAAGAAAAATGATGGCAAATAACGATAAAAGAGCTAAACTTTTCATACTTAAATTTTATCAAATGTACTATAAAAATTGATTTCCTACAAGAATACTGTCTGCGGTAAAAGGGAGTAAAACGAATAATTAACATGCTCTCCAAAAATCTATAATGATAATGAGGTCTCCATTATATATTGAAGTTGAAAAACATAAATATTCTCATAATTGATGATGGTATAATTGTTAATTTTGTAAAAAAAAACCAATGAGAATTATTTTTATTTTATCCTTAATACTTTTCGCCTGTTCTGATGACGCTACGAATACAGCATCCTCGACAAATAGAAGTGCGGTAAAGTCAAACAAAAAACTGGATGTCCCTAATAAGGTTTGTTCGGCAGATGTAGAAGGGATGGTATGTAAAATGGGTTGTGTGGCATCTATTAAAAAAGAATTAAACGCATTGAATGGAGTATCAACGGTTGACATTGACTTCAAAGAGGATCAAACGATTCAGCTCGTCAAGATATCATTTAATGATAAAAATGTTGATGAAGCAATGATACAAGGCGCCATTGAGAAAATAAATAACAATCAGTTTCAAGTTTCAGCATTACGAATAGAAAATCTTATTGATTAATTAAATGAAATTATTTCATAAAGAGTTTGGTTCGGGGAAACCTCTTATTATTCTACATGGTCTTTTTGGTTTTTCTGATAATTGGCAATCACATGCTAAACACCTGTCTTCATACTATAGGGTAATTCTTTTCGATTTAAGAAATCATGGAAGGTCTCCATGGAGAAATACACACAATTATGAGGTTATGGCGGCAGATGTAGCTGAGTCTCTTAAGGGTCTAGGTGTAAATAATGGTAATTTCATTGGACATTCAATGGGAGGAAAGGTATTAATGCATTTAGCTCTGAATGATAGCTCTTACATTGATAAAATGATTGTTGTTGATATGGGAATCAAGTCTTACCCGATGCATCATCAGGATGTGATCAAGGCCATTCAATCGGTGAATCTTGAAAATATAACAGCTCGAAGTCAAGTAAATGAATTTCTAAAGCCAATGTTATCTGATGAAGGTCTAAGACAATTTTTATTGAAGAACCTTTATTGGAAAGAAAAAGGAGTCTTGGCGTGGAGGATGAATATAGAAGTACTTATAGATCGGATGTCAGATGTCTTATCTGCATTGCCAGCAAGTGAGGTGGTAAAGGAAACTTTATTTATTCGGGGTGGTTTGTCCAATTATATTTTAGACGAGGACATTGATGCTATTGAAAATCAATTTCTTAATTCTAACATAATTACTATTGATAAAGCAGGTCATTGGGTTCATGCGGAAGCACCTGAAGAATTCACTCAATCGATACTTTCTTTTTTATTGAGATAAAAAAAAGCCGCTCATTTCTGAACGGCTTAATATTTAAAAGTTATTTAGAATTACTTCTTAACAACGATTCTTTCAATTTGAGATGCTGTTCCATCATTTACCTTAACGAAGTAGATTCCATTTGTTAAAGCACTTGTAGATACAGTATGCTGCACACCGCTAACTGTAGAAGTTGAAACTTCTTTCCCAGCAATATCCAAGATACTTACAGATCCGTTGAAGTTTTCAGAAAACTCAACATTAATCATATCAGCAGCTGGATTTGGATATACATTAAAAGTGTTATTCATTGTTTCTTCGATACTAGATGTACCAGAAAGAACTCGGATAGCAAAAGCATTACCATTAGAGTAAGAATTTCCGTCTGAAACCAAGTGAATCATTGAAGAGTACCATGGCTGTGCTACAGTTTGGTCATCTAAAATTCTCACATCCTGATCTTCAATGTAATAGCAATTTGCCGCAAAGAAATATGCACTTGGAGCCAATGTTACTGGCGCATCAAAGTAAATATTTGCATAACCATTTGAAATGTCTGCCGCCGATAAAGAATAAATATTACTTTCTGCATAATTACCATTCAAACCAGTTACGGCTCCAATTCCATTAGCAAAGAAAGCAGCAGTATCAATAATAGAAATAGTTAATTCTGCTCCTTCAATAGATCCATTCGCTAAAACAATTTGTAAACCATTTACTTGATTTTCTGTTTCTCTCATGTGATACATGTTAGCAAGAACAGTATTTGAAAGCTCAGAGGTAAATGAATTTGAACCTAATGATCCTAAAGTAAGAATTGAAGCAGGTTGAACATCAATTCCATCTTGAGAATAGATATCAGTTGTAACTTCGAAATTTCTCAATAGCGTATTGTTACCGTAATTGTCTCCACCAGCTACTTCTTCTGTAGATGTAACGGTGTAAGTTCCTTCATACATACCAACAGCTAAAGCAGGTGTTTCGATATTTGTAACCTCAATTGGGTCAGTTGATAATACATCTCCAACAGCATAGTTGTATGTAAATGATCCGAAGTTTACATCAACAGCGACATTAGTCTGCGTAGCTGAACCAAAGTTCTCACCATAAGCTGCAACCTCATAAGAATCATCTAACTGAGTAACAGGAGTTCTACCGTACTCGATACCTTCGTTGTTTACACCAACAAATACTTCTGTATTCAAAACAACGTCGTTTTCAGGTTGTTCCAAAACTTTGAAATCATCGATAAACCATGCGTATCCCCAAGTTCCTGTCCAATTAAAACGGATGTAAACCTCACTTTGTCCACCTGCCGCAGCAGAAATATCAATCTGTACTTTGTAAGGGTTTGCTGTAGGGTTATCCACGTTTGCTGGAAATGCAGCATAAACATTTGGATTTGTAGTTTCGTCATAATCTGGATTCAGGTCAGTAGGCCATGTTACATTACCCGCTCCATCACCAACACCAACAACTACAAATGGTTTTTCATAGCTATAAGAACGATAATAAGTTTCGAACTCGATTATTACATTTGGATAAGCTGAAAGATCAACAGGGGCTGCCATAGTCAACCATGAATCTTCAACTTCATTACCTCCTGTTGCTCCACCATAAGAGTCAGAATCTACAATGGCCCAACCATTAGATGCTGTTGTTGATGCAATATCAGCAATTGGGTAATCACCAGAACACGAAACAGAACCAATTGAGAAGTCAAGACTGCAATCAGCAGCATCATGAGCAATTGCCCAATCAGCAGCATTAGAGAAGTCACTTTCCCATATGGTAGCCTTTTCAGTTACTACAGGTTTGTGATTTGGTTGTTGCTCAACAGCAAAAACCTTTTGTTTTTTGACGCGTACGTCATTTTTCTGCGCATTGACTGCAATTGCAGTTAGGGCAGATAGTGTTAAAAGATAGATTTTTTTCATTAGAATTACTTTAATTTGAGTTACAAATATAGGGATTTAATCTTGTTTGAAAAAATATTAGTGGTGTTAAAAATCCCTATTCATTAATGCATTTGAAAGGTCTAAAAGAGCCGTGTTTTTATTTTCTAAAGGAATTTTAGAAAAATTTGTGAGTGCTTTTTGATAATAGCTTTTCATGACCTGATTGCATTTTGATTTCACGTTCAATTCGTCAAAAAGAGCTTTTGTTTTCGTGATTTTTGTATTTGGATCCTTTTCGTGTTTTAATTGGATTAAATCATTTCGCTGATTTTCATTGGCCTCATTTTCGGCGAGTATGCTTAACAGAGTATTTTTATTCGCTAAAATGTCACCTCCGGTTTGTTTTCCAACCTTATTAGTATCACCATATAAGTCTAATAAATCATCCTGAATTTGAAATGCTAGACCAATGTTCACCCCAAAGTCATATATTGACTTTCTGCTGGCCAATGTTTCTTCACATATAATCGCACCCATTTCAAGAGCACAGCCCAATAATACAGACGTCTTAAGTCGAATCATTTCTATGTATTCTGCTTGTGTAATAGAATCTTGATTTTCAAAATCCATATCCATTTGCTGTCCTTCACAAACCTCTACAGCAGTTTTATTAAAAACCTTTAGAAGCTCGGGTAAAACATGAGCAGGGCAAGAAGAGAGTTGCTCATATGCTTTGACAAACATCACATCACCAGATAATATGGCAATATTGGTATTCCATTTTTCATGCACAGTTGAAACACCCCTTCGGATTGGAGCTTCATCCATAATGTCATCATGAATTAAGGTGAAATTGTGAAAAATTTCGATGGCTAAAGCTGCATGTTTGGCTTGTTCTACAGTTCCTCCAAATAGTTCAGTAGAAAGTAAGGTTAAGACTGGTCGTATTTTCTTTCCTTTCATGTCGAGAAAATATCGAATCGGATCATACAGGTTTGATGGGTAATTAGGAATGTTATTCTTATTAAGCTCTTCCTGAATTAAAGTTGAATAGTTTGATATTTGTTTCATTTCCCTTTGGTCAAATCAATCAAATAAGATCCGTACCCACTTTTCACAAAAGGTTGGGCAAGATCAAGAAGCTGTTGCTTAGTAATAAAACCCTTTTTATATGCTATTTCTTCAATGCATCCAACTTTTAGGCCCTGTCGTTCTTCTACCACCTGTACAAACTGAGAAGCCTGCATTAAAGAATTAAATGTTCCTGTATCCAACCAGGCTGTTCCTCTATCAAGGACACCAACTTTTAGCTTTCCTCTTCTTAGATATTCTGCATTTACATCACTAATTTCATATTCGCCTCTTGCTGACGGTTCAATAGACTTTGCAATTTCAATAACAGAGTTATCATAAAAGTACAGCCCAGGCACAGCATAATTGGATTTGGGCTTTTTAGGTTTTTCTTCAATAGATAGTGCATTCATATGCTCATCAAAATCAACTACTCCATATCTTTCAGGGTCCTTCACATGATAAGCAAAAATAACTCCCCCGTCAGGATTGTTATGTTCGGTAAGCATATTGTCCATGGCACCACCATAAAAGATATTGTCACCTAAAACAAGAGATACTTTATCTTCACCTATAAAATCTTCTCCAATAACAAAAGCTTGGGCTAGGCCATTCGGTTTTTCTTGTATGGCATATTCAAACCTACAACCGAGATTTTCCCCATTACCCAATAGCTTTTTAAAGTTTGGCAGGTCGTGAGGTGTGGATATGATTAAGATTTCACTTATCCCAGCCCTCATCAAAGTAGATAAAGGGTAATAAATCATAGGTTTATCAAACACAGGCATCAGCTGTTTACTCACAGCTAATGTTAATGGATGTAATCTTGTACCTGAGCCTCCGGCGAGTATAATTCCTTTCATTGGTATTTATTTATTTCTCTTTATCACTAGAATTTCCCTTTTCAATGGAAAGCTCTTCCCATTCTGTTTCTGAGTCTTCTTCATACGCATCAAAATAGGGCTCTTTGAAAGATCGGGTAGTAATGAATTTATCCAGAGATAGTAAGAGGGATGGCAAAACCATTAAATTGGTAAGCATGGCTACCAGGAGTGTTATTGAAACCAAAAGGCCTAATGCTTGAGTACCTCCAAATTGTGAAAAGGTAAAAACGGAAAAGCCTGAAAAAAGTACAATTGAGGTGTAAAACATTCCAAGTCCAGCTTCTTTAGTCGCATTGTTGATACAAGTCTTTAAATCCCATTCGTTGTTCTTTAACTCCTGTCTATATTTTGCCAAGTAATGAATGGTGTCGTCTACAGAAATCCCAAAAGCAATACTAAAAACAAGAAGAGTAGATGGTTTTAATGGAATTCCAAACCAACCCATAATACCACCTGTAAATAATAGGGGAATAATATTTGGAATCATAGAAATAACAACCATTCTCCAAGATCTAAATAAAATAGCCATAAGTATCCCAATTGAGATAACTGCAAAAATTAAGCTGGTAATTAAGTTTTTAACCAAATATTTTGTTCCCTCAGCTGCGACAACTGATGTTCCTGTAAATGTCACATCAAAGTATTCTTTATCTATGGCATTTCTGAGGACTGGATAATATCCAGCGGCATTCATTTCTTTAATGAGGTAGGCCCGATCTTCGTACAATAAATTTTTCAGATCCAAATTGTCTTGAGCAAGTTCATTAATAACAGAGGCTTTAATTTGAGGTGTATTTTTGAATATGGAATCGAGATATTCTGGTTTAGAAGCAATTTGATTGTAACAAGATTCTATGTATGCCGAGTCTGGATTTAAAATATTTCGAACGGTTACCTTTAATTTTTTCACTTTTTGAGCAACATCATATGATCCCAAATCTTTCATTTGGCACCGTACTCTTATAGTTCTATTATTTGTATCCAATACTTCTTTTATGGAAAACCCGCCATTAATTATATCCCCCTTAAAAAGCTTGGTCATATATTCTTTTTGCCTTCTTGCAGATGATGCTCTTGCAAGGCCCCGAGCTGATACCCTTAATTTGTATTTTGAAGAATCATTTGAATAATAGGCCATATTCAGGACCTTTATAAAGTCCACAATTGAAATGGTTTTAGAAAACAGACTGTCCTGCTCAATAGTTTGCTGAACCTTTTCTATTCGCTCTAATTTATTGAATGTGTTGTTTAGTTTTTTAGAGTTGAATTCTTTGAAATTAAATAGGTCTTTATCATGGTAGTCAATCATTACCTCAAAAGGAATTGAGCCTCCAAAATGCTCCTCTAAAAATCTGACATCCTGACTAATGGGGTCATCTTTGGGAAGGTCTCCGGTCAAATTACCCGTAGCTTCAATCTTATAAAGACCAATAAGGCTCACGAAAATAAGTCCTGCGGTACTCAGATAAATGAGGGTTCTTCTTTTTTCTGTATTGTAGACGATAAAATTGAGCATTCCAGTCGCTATTTTCCGATCTAGATGTTTCAAGTGCCTCGTTTTTGGTCTTTTGGAGAACGATGCAAAAATGGGTAAGATACAAATGGAGATTACAAAAACGAGCATGATGTTGGTAGATGCTGCGATACCAAACTCCATAAGCTTTTCAGAATTCGTAAAAGCAAATGTCAAGAAGCCAAGTGCAGTAGATAAATTCGTTAAAAATGTAGCCGTTCCAATTTTCTGAATCACTCGAGACAAGGCCTTAACTTTATTACCATGCTCTTTGATTTCCTGATGAAACTTAGTCATTAGAAAGACACAATTTGGGATACCAATTACAATCATTAAAGGAGGGATGAGGGCCATTAATATGGATAGGTTAAAGCCCATAGCCCCAATGCTGCCCATTGCCCAAATCACAGCAATTGTCACAACTGTTAAGCAAATCCCGACCACTCTAAAGGATCTAAAGAAAAGATACAATAGAAAACCAGTAACAAGCATCGATGCCCCAATAAACAAGAACATTTCGTTTTGAATTCTTGTAGCTATAACGACCCTTAGATAGGGGAGGCCTGCGTAATGCATTTTGCCTAAGTCCTTTTCGTAGCTATTCGCCAATGCTTCAATCTCTAAAACGATCTTTGATTTATTTTGGTCAGATAGGTATTCTTCATCTATTCCAATCATCATTACAGAGACATCACCTCTCTCGCTAAAAAGAAGTCCCTTATAAAATGGATTCCCACGGACCTCTTTTTTTATAACGTCAATACTCTTTTCTTTAAAAGTAGTATCTGAAAAAGCAACATCTACTTCGAATTTTTTTTCTTTTTTGTTGTTTTTTAATATTTGAAGAGTTGGTGCAGCCTCGGAAAGAACAGATTCTACTCCTTTAAATTTTAAGATGGAATCTCCAAGCTGCTTCCATTTTTTAAGTTGCTTTTCGGTGTAAAGTGAATCAGTTTGAATGGCTATAACTAATATATTTCCGTCTTCTCCAAATTGCTTTTTAAATTTATTGTAATTGGTTGTCGTTGGAGAGTCCTTTGGTAAAACAATACCATATTTATTGTCTAACTCAAGGCGTGTTAAGGCAGAATAACCAAAAGCCACTGTAATTAAGGTAATTACACCAAGTATTAAAAACCGGTTACGAAGAATGAAATTTGCAATTCCTTGCCACATATTATTTTCAGGTCGTTGGAACGAACAAATTTAAAGATTTACTTTGACATAGAAAGTCTAATTGACACTAGAGCCAACGGAAGAGGTCATCAAACATGCGCTTTCCCCAAGGCGTGTTGCCGTAATCTTTTTCAATTTTAGCTTTCAACTCAACAAGTGTAAATACTTTGTTCTT
>JBELDA010000063.1:0-13533 GCA_042094515.1 Crocinitomicaceae bacterium | reverse complement strand
TCCGCCTTTTTGACCTTTTCAGCACTGAGGATTTTACCCATCCTTAGGTCCATTTTTTGAAATGTATCAAAATCTATTGTTTCTTTCATTGGCGGAAATTTTGAGGTTTGTTTTGATTTTTCCTTGAGTTTTTGAACCTCTAATTCAACAAACTCATCTTCAATCTTTTTAAATAAAATCTCGGGAATATTGATTTGATTTCCTTCAGTCATCTCAGAATCAAAAAACGAATCCCATGTATTGAAATCGACATTTAAAATGCTTTGCAATTTTTTTGAGGTGTCAGGAAGAAAAGGTGCAGAAGCAATAGATAACTTCAACGTAATGTCTAAAGCTACTCTCATAATGGTTTGTACACGAACAGGATCCGTTTTTACCAATTTCCATGGCTCATTATCAGCCAAGTACTTGTTTCCTATACGAGCAATGCCCATCATCTCACTCTGTGCTTCTCGGAGCTTATACTTCATGATAAGCTCTTTGATTCGCTTACCCGAAGAAGCTACACTATCTAATGTTTTTTGATCTTCATCAGTCAGATTGCCAAGAGCTGGAACATGCCCCTCATAATATTTGTTCGTTAAGACTACTGTCCGATTGACAAAATTACCCAGAACATCAGCCAACTCAGAATTTACTCTTGATTGAAAATCCTTCCAGGTGAACTCTGCATCCTTGCTTTCAGGTGCAATTGAGGTCAGTACATATTTAAGCTCGTCTAGTTTATCTGGATAATCAGCAATATACTCGTGGAGCCAAACCGCCCAATTTTTCGAGGTAGAAAACTTGTCTCCTTCTAAATTCAAAAATTCAGAGGCCGGAACATTATCAGGCAAAATATATCCTCCATGATCTTTCAATAAAATCGGAAATATAATCGCGTGAAAAACAATATTGTCTTTGCCTATAAAGTGAACCAATTTACGATCACCCGCCTTTTCTTTTAGCCAATAATCTTCCCAGTTTTTTCCATTTTCTTGGGCCCATTTCTTGGTTGCTGAAATGTAACCTATTGGTGCATCCAGCCAAACGTATAACACCTTGCCTTCCCCTTCAGGAAGAGGCACTTTTACGCCCCAATCCAAATCTCTTGTCATGGCTCTAGGCTTTAAACCACCATCAATCCATGACATACACTGCCCTATGACTTGATTCCTCCATGCCTTCGGATCATGCTGTTTCGTTCCTTCTAGTTCTCCCTCTTTAATCCACTTTTTTAGCCATTCTTCATGCTGATCCATAGGAAGAAACCAATGAGAGGTCTTACGTAAAACGGGTACCTTACCACTCAGTGTAGACCTTGGATTAATTAAATCTGTCGGGCTCAAATCGCTTCCGCATTTTTCACACTGATCTCCATAGGCGTCAGGACTTTTACATTTGGGACAGTCACCTGAAATATATCTATCTGCGAGAAACTGCTTATACTCTTCGTCGTAATATTGCTCTGAAGATTTTTGTATAAATCGACCTTTATTATTCAGTTCCTTAAAAAACGCTGCTGACGTTTCATGGTGTAAAGCACTTGAAGTTCGATCATAAACATCAAATTCAATCCCAAATTTGTCAAATGAGTCACCTATAAGCGAATGATATTTATCTACAATATCTTTGGGAGTTACCCCATCTTTTTTTGCACGCAAGGTAATTGCCGCACCGTGTTCGTCACTTCCGCAAGCGAAAAGCACATCTACATCATTCATTCTCAAAAAACGAACAAAAATATCCGCAGGAAGATAAACTCCCGCAATATGTCCAAGATGTAGAGGCCCATTTGCATAGGGCAAAGCAGCTGTAACTGTGTATTTATCTTTCATTTAAAGGTCCAAAGATAGTTAAGAATTAGCTTATACATAAAAAAAGGGCCGATGACATCGGCCCTTTATTAGATTAATTAATAATCCTATTCTTTTACAACTGAGAAAGTAGAAGTGCTTCCGTTTTCAAGAGTTACATTAAACATGTATACTCCGTTGTCTAATGACGAAATATCTACAGTTGACTTTCCACCATTTAAATTTACTTGACTTGAAAATGCCATTTTACCAGCAATGTCAGAAACAATCAAATATGCTGGTCCTTCACCATCAACATCAATCATAACTTGATTTGAAGCTGGGTTTGGATACGCTCTTCCTGAAACTTCAGAAATCTCTTCGATTCCAACATTATCAACCATTTTTAAACCAAGTGAAAGTGCAGTTGTTCCATTCCATCCTGAATACCATGTTGCTCCATCAATATTCAATGGAGAAATAGGCTGAAGATAAATTGAATAATTCGCATCGTAGTTCAATGTATTGTCATATCCAAACGAAATTGCAGGATTGTATGTACTTAAACAAACCAAATATCTATAGCTGTCATACATCGCAACTGCTTCATCAAGGGGTGCATAAACAATCATACCATTATCGGCATTTGATGTTGGGTAATATAACCCTCCACCTATTTGATTTAAATTGTCAAAAGTAATTCCTGCCCATCCACCTGAGACATCAACCCAAGGATCGTTCCATTCGAAAACATCAATAAGAACTTCTTCACCAACTAAGGCCGTATCAGGAGAATTTACTGCGAAATAAAATCCTTCCACACCATAATTTGCTCCAGGATAAAGGTCCTGTACTTGCATACATGTTTGATAACTTGATGTCGCATTGCTTGGGAAAGAGTTTGCATATAACATTCCTGAAGTTTCATCAACATGTGCTAGAGATAGAACATCATTAGTGACATTGAAATCACGAACATAAACATTATCAAAATCAGACTCGTCAGTTTGACCATCAATTTCAACACTATATGTTAGTTTATAACTTCCAACATCCCAAGATGCTGCAGAAATCGTTGGGAATTCAGATGGATTTCCATTAAAAATCGCCAAAGTATCTCCAGAAGCTACAAATGCAGAAACAGTATTACTGTATACATTTCCTGCAGGACCATCTACTGATGCTGTCACATTAAATGTATTGTCAGCTGAACCAAAATTGTACATTTGAATTCCTGCTTGAAAGGTGTAATTGTTATTTGCCATTGCTTGAGGGATTGATCCATAACGAGGATTAAGCACATCAGATTCAGCAGAACCTCCATCATTAGCATAAAGGTTTTGCTTATTTCCCATAAACATTACTACCTCTCCGTTTGCCATTTCGGCAACGATATCAGCTCCATCGCTTTCACTCACCATAACTAATGGAATAGTTACATTCAAGCCATCATCTCCACCAGCCATACCGACTGCGTCACCAGTATGATTGATAATGATACAGCCTACTGCACCAGCATTTTGAGCATTAAAAGCTTTGGTTCCAAATTGACAAGAACCTCTATAAAATACCGCGATTTTACCTGTTAAGTCATTTACTAATGGATTACATGCCTCTTCAGCTAATAAATGTTGAAATGCATATGCCTCATTCACTCCTGGAGTTCCATCGTCTACCAACATAATTGGTGCCTCGACAAAAGTGTTAGGAATTAAGAAATCAGGACATGACCAATCTCCACCTGCAGGGTCAGCCCATTCAAATGCAAAATTGTAAGCAATTGCAGCGGGGGACACCCCTCTTACAACTACTTGGGCATTACTTGCAAAAGCAAATACTACCACGATTAAAGAAAGTATTAATTTTTTCATAAATATATTTTTAGTGTATTGCGAATTTAATACAAAAAAGACAATATTAAAAACATAAAGTCTACTATCTATCGCATGAAAAACACACAACTAATAGATTTAAAGTAAGAAGCAGTTCTTTTATGGGTTATAAGGCCGCGTTATATTTTTCAGAAACCATATCCCAATTGACCACATTAAAAAATGCATTAATGTAATCAGGGCGCCTATTTTGATAGTTCAAATAATAAGCATGCTCCCAAACATCTAGACCCAGTATAGGTGTTCCTCCACATCCCTCACCCATCAATGGATTGTCTTGATTGGGAGTTGAGCACACTTCAAGTTTTCCATCCTTTACACAAAGCCAAGCCCAACCTGAACCAAATCTTGTGGCGGCCGCTTTCGAAAAAGAGTCTTTAAAAGCATCAAATGAAGAAAAAGAACTGTCAATTGCTTCAGCCAAAGCTCCAGATGGATTTCCTCCTCCGTTTGGGGACATCACCTCCCAAAACAAACAATGGTTGTAAAATCCTCCACCATTGTTTCGAACAGCCGGTTTGTCTGAACAATTTGATAAGATCTCCAATATTGATTTTCCTTCTAATTCAGTTCCAGAAATCGCATTGTTAAGGTTATTCGTGTATCCTTGGTGATGCTTTGAATGATGGATTTCCATCGTTCGCGCATCAATATGTGGTTCTAATGCATCGTAAGCATAAGAAAGCTGTGGTAGTTCAAATGACATAAATTAAATTTTTTAAATATTATTTTATCAAAATTAAAAAAATCATAGAGAAATGGTTTTAAATACATGATTAGTTTGATTCAAAGTTGACCTGTTTTTGTTTCATCATGAATTCATTCGATAGAGTTGTCGTATATTTACATAATGAATGATTTAAGGCCTATTTCCGACTGGCTTCCCATGTCTTTAAAAGAAGCTTCTAAAAGAGGGTGGGAGGAGTTTGATGTGATTCTTATTTCTGGTGATGCTTATGTTGATCATCCTGCTTTCGGCACCTCTGTAATTGGACGTATTATTGAGGATGAGGGATTAAAAGTAGGGATTGTGGCTCAGCCCAATTGGAAGGATGATTTGAGAGATTTTAAGAAACTGGGTAAACCAAAATTGTTTTTTGGTATCACAGCGGGATGTATGGATTCTATGGTGAATCACTATACTGCAAATAAACGTCTTCGCTCAACTGATGCATACACTCCTGGTGGGGTCTCAGGATTCAGACCTGATTACGCATCAATAGAATATTCTAAAATTTTAAAAGACCTATTTCCCGAAACACCTGTTTTATTAGGAGGAATAGAAGCATCTTTAAGGAGAGTGACCCATTATGATTATTGGAAAGATGAACTAATGCCTTCTATTCTGGTTGATTCAAGGGCAGATGCCTTGGTTTATGGAATGGGAGATCAGCCTTTGAGAGAAATTCTGAGGCTTCTAAAAAGAGGAGTGCCTTTTGAACACATTAAAACCATCAAGCAAGTTGCTTTTTTACAAGATGAAGACATAGAGCTTCCAAAAGTTAAAACTTGGGAAACCGTAGAGCTTTCTAGTCACGAAACCTGCCTTAAAGACAAGATCAAATATGCCGCTAATTTCAAAATTGTGGAAGTTGAATCGAATAAATGGCAAGCCAATCGAATTACGCAGAACGTAAATGGAAAAACTTTGATTATCAACCCTCCTTACAAGACCATGACGGAAAAGGAAATTGATACTTCATTTGATCTACCCTACACTCGAGAACCTCATCCAAAATACAAGAAAAGAGGTACTATTCCTGCTTATGATATGATTAAGTTTTCCATAAATATGCACCGTGGTTGTTTTGGTGGTTGTAGCTTTTGTACCATATCAGCACATCAAGGGAAATTCATAGCATCACGAAGTGAAAAGTCTATTCTTAATGAACTTAATGAGGTTGTTGATCTTCCTGAATTTAAAGGTTATATATCCGACTTAGGTGGGCCATCTGCCAATATGTATAAAATGAAGGGGAAGGATGAATCTATTTGTGAAAAGTGCGTTTCTCCCAGCTGTATACACCCTGTAATATGCAATAACCTGGATACTTCACATAAGCAAATGACACAATTGTACAAAAAAGTAGACGAGCATCCAAAGGTAAAAAAGGCCTTTGTTGGATCTGGAATAAGATATGATTTACTTGTAGATGACTTCAATAAAAATAATGATGATGGAAACCATGACGAATATATTGAGCAGGTCATCACTAGACATGTAAGTGGAAGGCTTAAGGTAGCTCCAGAACACACTTCTGATCAAACTTTAAAGGTGATGCGAAAACCTTCTTTCAAATACTTTCACAAGTTCAAAGAAAAGTACGATAAAATTTCAGAGAAGCATCAGCTCAATCAACAGCTTGTGCCCTACTTCATTTCTTCACACCCTGGCTGCGACGAAGTCGATATGGCAAATTTAGCCGCTGAAACAAAAGATATGGGTTTTCAATTGGAACAAGTTCAAGATTTCACACCAACGCCAATGACGGTTGCCACGGTTATTTATTATGCGGGAGTTCATCCATATACCTTAAAACCAATTGAAACTGTAAAAACTAAAAAGGAAAAACAGGATCAGAATAAATTTTTCTTCTGGTATAAAAAAGAGAATCGCGATTGGATTAAAAACAAACTACAAAAGGCTAAAAGGCCTGATTTGTTAGACAAACTCGTAAGCAACGAAAGTCAAAAAGAGATGCCTCCATGGCTTCAAAAAAGAAGAAGAAATAAAAAGTAGTATCAATTTAATTTTGCCTGTCTTCTATAAAATCTAATGCTTTTGAACCAAATGTATTATTGTTCCAAACCCATGCTATAGCGCTGTTTTTAGAATGAAAAATAAAAGTTGGGAATGACCCTTTTGTGATTTTCCTTACGGTTGAGGTATTGCTTACAAAAGAATATTTGATTTTGTGTTTTATTAAGTCTGATTCAACATCACCACCATTACCTTTTGAAGACAAAATTTTATACGAAATAAGAAGTTTTGGATTTCTTTTTCTGAGTTTCACTAAGGTTTCTATTGATTGAACACAATAAGGACAATTGGGTAAAACGTAAACATCAAAAGACGACGTAGCATGAGTTTTTTTCAATTTAATCGCTCGATAGTCATTTTTTATATCGGATTCGTAAATGGGATAAAACGCAAAATATAGAGTTGATGGGAATAGACCAATCATAACTAAAACAAACCATTTGATGACGGGTTGTTTGATTTTTCTCCAAAGTAAAAACCCACATAAAAACCCGGAAAGAATTAGAATAAAAAAAGGTAAAAGTACACTGAGTTGCCATGATGCACCCAACGTCCAAAATAAAGATTCAAAAGAATTCATTTCCGTTTTTTGAACACAAATTTAAGCAAATGAGGGTTTCTCAAATCTTTTGACTGAATTATTTCAAAGTGGACATTCCTCCATCTACTCCAATCGTTTGACCAGTAACCCACTCGTTATCAAGACAAAATAATACAGCCTGAGCAATATCCCTAGGCATACCTATTTTTTTCAATGGATGCCGATTGGCTGCATTTTCACGCTTTTGATCTGTATTTAATAATTCTTGAGCTAAAGGGGTATCTGTTAAAGATGGATTAACAACATTCACTCGAATATGTGGAGCCCATTCCGCAGCCAAGCTTCTTCCCAAAGCTTCAACTCCTCCTTTAGATGCGGCAACTGAAGCATGAAAAGACATTCCTTGCCGACTGGCAACTGTACCAAACAACACTACGGATCCTTTATTTTTCTTAAGGTTACGGTAATAATGCTGCAAGACTCGAACAGCACCCCATACATTTGTGTTAAAATCAGAAATAAAATCCTCTTTAGACAATCTATGGAAAGGTTTTAAATTAATGGTGCCTGGACAGTAAACGACTCCATTGATATCATCAATTTGAGGCAATTCGTCATGTAAAATATCACAAACGATATGATTCGCATTAGATGAAGGGTTTCTCGATATAACTACACATTCATTCTCATGGAGAATATCTGCAACGGCTTTTCCGATTCCTTTGGTACCACCAACAATTAAAATTTTTCTCGACATAAGTTCAAAACAACTTCCTAAATGAAATGTTTAACTTTTTGTGAACACGCTCGAAATGTTGTGTCAATCAACAAAATGTAGTATTTTTGCATTTAACTGACTGCTTATTTAAAATTAATCTAAATAAAAATGATTACAGTTACAGATTCAGCAAAGCAACAAGCCATACGTCTTATGGATGATGATGGCAAATCGGGTCACTTCATTCGCGTTGGCGTTGAAGGCGGCGGATGCTCTGGCCTCATGTATCAATTGACTTTTGATAATGAGAAAAAAGAAGGTGATTCCATCTTTGAAGACAACGGTATTGAAGTCGTTGTAGATAAAAAAAGCTACCTATATTTATTAGGGACCACACTAGATTTTTCAGGCGGGCTCAATGGTAAAGGTTTTGTTTTCAAAAACCCAAATGCAGATAGAACCTGTGGTTGTGGTGAATCATTTTCAGTATAGTACAATCAAGAAATATGGCTCAATACACAGAAAACGAACTCGCAAAGGACCTTGACAACCAAGATTACAAATTTGGTTTTGTCACTGATGTGGAAACAGAAAAAGTGCCTAAAGGTCTAAATGAGGACATTATTCGTCTCATATCTTCAAAAAAAAATGAACCCTCTTGGATGCTAGATTATCGTTTGAATTCCTTTAAGATCTGGAAACAAATGACAGAGCCCAATTGGGCACACGTAAAATACAACAAACCTGACTTTAATAATATCACTTATTACGCAGCACCTAAACAAACCAAAAAATATGAGTCTTGGGATGATGTGGATCCTGAAATGAAAGAAACGATGTCTAAGCTGGGCATCTCTATGGAAGAGCAAAAACGACTAACTGGAGTAGCAGTAGATTTTGTTATGGACTCTGTTTCGGTTGCAACCTCTTTCAAGTCAAAACTAAAAGAGCTAGGTATTATTTTCTGTTCATTTTCAGATGCCGTTCAAGAATATCCTGAACTTGTTAAGGAGCATATGGGAACAGTTGTTCCGAATACTGATAATTTTTATGCAGCACTCAATGCGGCTGTTTTTACCGATGGCTCGTTCTGTTATATCCCCAAGGGTGTTAGATGCCCTATGGAGCTATCAACTTATTTTAGAATAAATGCAGGAGGTACAGGGCAATTTGAGAGAACACTTGTTATTGCTGATGAAGGGTCTTATGTTTCTTACTTGGAGGGCTGTACTGCTCCTCAACGAGATGAAAACCAGCTTCATGCCGCGGTTGTTGAGTTAAAAGCTATGAATAATGCAGAAATTAAATACTCTACTGTTCAAAACTGGTATCCTGGTGATGAGAATGGAATTGGTGGTGTATTCAATTTCGTCACCAAAAGAGGCATCTGTGAAACCAATGCGAAGATATCTTGGACACAAGTTGAAACTGGTTCGGCTGTAACTTGGAAATATCCCTCATGTATATTAAAAGGAAATGGTTCAATTGGAGAGTTTTATTCTGTTGCCGTTACCAATAATTACCAACAAGCCGATACTGGAACAAAAATGATTCATCTCGGCAAAAGAACCAAAAGCACCATAATATCTAAAGGAATCTCAGCTGGGAATTCAGAAAATTCTTATCGAGGACTAGTACAAATTCATAAAAATGCCCACGGAGCAAGAAATTTCTCGCAGTGTGATTCTTTATTAATGACTGACCATTGTGGAGCACACACTTTTCCATATATAGAATGTAAAAACCCCAGTGCCCAAATAGAACATGAAGCAACAACATCTAAAATAGGTGAGGACCAGCTTTTCTATTGTATGCAACGAGGGATTTCAGAAGAAAAAGCCATTAGCTTAATTGTTAATGGGTATTGTAAAGAAGTTTTAAATCAGCTGCCTATGGAATTTGCAGTTGAAGCACAAAAATTATTAGCCATTAGCCTGGAGGGATCTGTAGGTTAAACAATATGTTATGATTGAAATAAAAAATTTACACGCAAAAATAGAAGGAAAAGAAATCCTTAAAGGACTAAACCTAAGCGTTCACGCAGGTGAAATTCATGCGATAATGGGTCCTAACGGTGCTGGGAAAAGCACCTTGGCAAGTATTTTGGCAGGTCGTGAAGAATACGAAATCACAGAAGGTGAAGTTACTTTTGAAGGAGATGATTTACTCGATCTTTCAACGGAGGAAAGAGCGAGGGCTGGATTATTTTTAGCTTTTCAGTATCCCGTTGAAATTCCTGGTGTTTCCAATGTCAATTTCTTACGAACTGCTATTAACGAAATTAGAGAGTCAAAAGGAGAGAATCCAATCTCTGCAAAAGAGTTTATGGCATTGGTTAGAGAAAAATCTAAAATTGTCGAACTGGATAGCAGTTTAGCGTCTCGATCTGTGAACGAAGGATTTTCAGGAGGTGAAAAGAAAAGGAATGAGATCTTTCAAATGGCAATGTTAAATCCAAAATTGGCAGTTTTAGATGAAACTGATTCTGGATTAGATATAGATGCGTTGCGCATTGTTGCTAAAGGAGTTAATTCTTTAAAATCTTCAGATAATGCCTCTATTGTAATCACTCATTACCAAAGATTATTAGACCATATAATTCCTGACTTTGTTCATGTTCTTTATGACGGAAAAATTGTCAAAACAGGAAATAAAGAGCTTGCTCTAGAGCTTGAAGAAAAAGGATACGATTGGATTAAAGAAGAAACCCAAGTCGGATAATGATGGAAGAAGTAGTGACACATTCAAAATTTGATACCTTAAGATCGAATCTAAAGCCAACTAGTTTTGGGTTAGATGTTCAAAACAGAGAAAGGGCTGAAGCCATTTTAGAAAAAGCAGATTTTCCCAACAGAAAAAATGAAAGGTGGAAGTATACCAATGTAAATGGCATTAATAAGCTTTTATTAGATAGAAAAAGCTCAAGTAGTTCTGCGCAAAATGTTATTTCGAAAGATTCTGAAAAACTATTCATTTCGAACGGAGTTGTTATTGAAAATCAAACTCAAATAAGTGGCGTTACAACAAATTGGAGCGTGATTCCATCAAAAAATACCGAAGACCCCTTTGATGCACTGAATCTTCTACATTGCACTTCAGTTATCGAAATTAGCTTTGACCAAGATAAAGAAAAAGTCATCGAATTGGTTTTTGACAATCATCGAGACACAGCAATTTGCCCTCGACTCTTTGTCAATTGCTTAAAAGGAGCAAAAGGAACTCTAATTCTGAATTTCCAAGGAAATGAAGACTCTGCTTGCTTCACCAATACCTCAACTTTTATTGAGGTTGAAGAAAACGCCCATTTAAGTTTACATAAGATTCAAAAAAACGGTTTATCATCTTTTGACCTACAAAGAGAATATGTAAATCAAGCGGCAAACAGCACATTCACAATAAACACCTTTTCTTTATCTGGAAGATTAACTCGAAATGATTTAACAATCAATGTGAATGGTAGTAATTGTGAAACCTTCATGAATGGAGCATATACCCTAAAAGGTAAGTCTCATTGTGACAACCATACGACTGTAGACCACAAAGTTGCAAATTGTTACTCGAAAGAACTATACAAAGGTGTTATTGACGATCGTGCAACAAATGTTTTCAATGGAAAAGTATTTGTTCGTAAAGACGCTCAAAAAATCAATGCATTCCAATCGAATGCAAACATATTATTAAGCGAAACGGGGACTGTAAACTCTAAGCCAGAGCTTGAAATTTATGCGGATGACGTTAAATGCTCGCATGGGTCTACCACCGGTCAACTTGATGAAGAGGCCGTATTTTATCTTCGCTCTAGAGGTTTGTCTGAAAAAGCCGCCAAAGAGCTTTTGGTTAAAGCATTCTTAGGAGAAGTTCTTGAAGAAGTTGAAAATGAAGAAGTCAGCTCCTATGTGGAGGAACAAATCGAAAAACATTTTTCGGCTTAATTATTTCCTTTCTAGTTGATCTAAAAAATCTGCTGCATTCTTTAAATGAAGTGCTTTTTTCTCTTGTGACATTCGGTTAAAAGAATGAGCCATCATTGACATTCTAGGGTTTTTAAGAAAAAAATCTTGATTTGCAGAAATAAAGCGCCAAAACAAGCCATCCCACACATCAGTCCAAGGACCTTTACCATAATTGCTCATTTTTTTGATATAGTTGGACCCTCCGATATAGGGTTTGGTAGCAAAGGTTCCTCCGTCCGCAAACTGACTCATTCCATAAACATTTGGAACCATGACCCAGTCATACGCATCAATGAACAATTCCATGAACCAACGATAGACCTCATCTGGATGAAATTCACAAAGCAGCATAAAGTTTCCAAGTACCATAAGCCGCTCTATATGGTGACAATAACCAGTAGCTAATACTTTTTTTATCGTGTCGTCTACTGGCTCAATACCTGTTGTACCATCGTAAAAGCTTTTTGGGATTTTTCGCTCAAAACCCCAAAAATTTTGGGTTCGGGAAAAGCTTCCTTTACAGACATACATCCCACGGATAAACTCTCTCCATCCCATAATTTGACGGATGAATCCCTCCAAAGAATTTAATGGTATGTCATTCTTTTTCGCAAACAGCACACTTTGATTAATGACCTCTCTCGGGGATATCAAACCTGCATTCATAAGAGGTGAAAGCAAACTATGATTTAAGAAGGTTTCCTCTTTAACTATAGCGTCCTCATAAATCCCAAACTCCTCAAAACGCTCCTTTAAAAACCGCACTAACCATTCGTTTGTTTCCTCAAAAGTGATTGGATAAATACGTTTGGCTTCAAGTTCACCGGGGTAGTCTTTAAAGTGAGTTCCAACATATTGTATGGCCTCCTCCCAATACGGACTTGATTTAGGAAATTGAATTACAGGAGGCACCTGTCCTTTAGGGTATTTTTTTCTATTGTCAACATCATAGGTCCACTTCCCTCCTCTTGGACTTCCGTCTTTTTCCATTAAAACATTATGTTTTACGCGTTGCTGCTTGTAAAATGTGGTTTGAAAAAAAGACTTTTTTTCCGCTCTAAAGAAGGGACTCAAATCCTCATTTGAATTTATAAAGTAAGGTGTCTCAAGCATATTTACATGCATACGATCTGAAAACGAATTGATTCTCTTGGACAACCAATTGTCAACCGGATCATAAAAGTTTATCTGCGTAACACCTGATGCTATAATCTCCTCTAAAAAAATCCTGATATCACTTTTCTTATTTGTTGCAGCAATGTAGACTACAGATGTGTTTTGCAGCATCAAAAAATCAGTGTAAGCTTTCATTGAAGCCCTATGGAATGCTATCTTTTGTTTGTGAAACTTGTAGTGCTTAAAAAACAAATGCTCTTCAATAATATAGGTTTCACAATCATTTTCAAGCAAAGCGTTTTTCTCAAAAAGCTGGTGTGGGAAGATAAGGTTAACGGCTTTTCTTTTTTCCATTGTTTCTAGTGTGTAATTCGACAATTCGTTTGCTATCTGTTCTGACCGCTTTGTGTTTTCGGTGGCCCCAAATTTTTGCTCTAGCAATTTTAGCAACTGCAGTTAAATCAACAATCGGCTCAGGATAATCATTACCTATCTCATGTAGCTCTTTTTCCATGGCTGTCATTTTCCAGGGCTCATGAATAAATTCAACGGGGATGTTTTTTAATTCGGGAACCCATTCACGTATGAATACCCCGTTTGGATCGTGCTCTTGAGATTGCTTGATGGGATTGTACATACGAATGGTGTTGATGCCTGTCGTTCCTGCTTGCATTTGAAATTGCGGATAATGAATCCCCGGTTCGTAATCCAAGAATTGCTGGGCAATAAAGTACACCCCTTTTTTCCAATTGCAATCCAAGTGAAAACACAATACAG
>JBELDA010000062.1:0-14459 GCA_042094515.1 Crocinitomicaceae bacterium | reverse complement strand
CAATCCATTCCGATTTTTCTTTCTCTGTTGTGAAAACCGGAATTTCTGTCGACTTTTGCGCATAGGATATACCCGAAGCAAACACCGACAAAATCACGAGTGATTTTTTCATAGTTTGAAGTTTAGTTAATAGTCTAATAGTTTGGTGGTTAAATGTGTATTAACCACTTTTAGCGATGTGAATATAAACAAAAATTCTTGGAATGGTGTTTTAACGGTATTAAAACGGCCTAATATTAACCTCTAGTTAATCTCTAGTTAATCTATAAATAAAAAAGGATTATTTCGAAACTAAAAATCTAGTTCTTGATAGAATACCAGCAAAACGAGCTTCTAAGTAGTATAAACCTTCAGAGGATTTCTCAAGATTTATTACTTGCGTATTGAGTTCAATCATTCCCTCAGATAGTTTTCTTCCGTGCATATCATAAATAATGAATGCACTGCCCAAAGGTAATCCCTCAATAAAAAATTGACCGTTATTTGGGTTTGGAAAAACCTTAACGTCATGAGAAGACAAATCACTAATCTGGGCACAGGCATCAACAGTAATACTTACAGATGAATAACCCGTACACCCATTTGAGTTAGTATAACTCGCCTCTATTAAGTGAATACCTATACCAGCCGCACTTGGATTAAATGAAGTTCCAGAAATTCCACTACCCGAAAACGAAGTTCCTGACGGAGATCCTATAAGTTGGAGATTAGCATCATTTAAACAAACGACATTATCATTGTCGTTAGTTGTTACCGTTACTTCAGGTAATTCATTTACAACAACTGTTTGAACTGTAGAATTAGACCCAAATGAATTACTCACCTCTAAAGAGATAATATAGGTGCCTGGTAAATCATAAATATGGGAAGGGTTTTGTGCTGAAGAAGAGTTTCCATCACCAAAATCCCAGCTCCATTCTGTGGGTTGTTCAGTAGAAAAATCTGTAAGTATAACTTCATCTCCATCACATAATTCAAAAGAAGACGGTGTAAACGATGCGACTGGAGGTATACCCTGTGGAGGTTCGCTGTAAAATATTTTAAAATCATCAAAATAAAATCCATCCTCACGGACTCCTCCATCTGATTGTAATCTAAATCGAACATTAATGACCTGCCCGATGTAGTCACTCATTGAAATTTCTTCAAGCACCCAATCCGAAAAAGTTCCCTCATAAACAGGCTCTCCCTCAGGCTGAACACTCCCATTAGCACTTGTGCCCAGCACAGTATAGTTTCCGCATTGACCTATCCATGAATTTCCGCCATCAGTTGAAACTTGAAATTGCACGTAATCATAATCTGCCTCAATATCCCATTTCGCATAAAAAGAAATCATTGCTGATACAGCATTAGTTAAGTCAATTTGATTATCGTATGTGAAATTTTTGGTTTGGTTATTTGAATAATTCCCTGAAGGCGAATCTGTAAAAGATCTATTGGGAGAAACATAGGTGGCATTAGTGGTAGACCAATTCCCTGTCCAATCATTAGTATTACTTGCATCATCATAAACTTGTAGTGTTATCGCACCATAAGTCTTTACTATGGTATCTTTCTTAATCCATAAACCATTGTCGGTTTTAAGTATGAATTTAATTTCATCACCAAACTGAATGGTCGGGTTCAATTCATAAGAAATTTCTCCATTTTGGGTTTCCAATACATTCAAATTATAAATGATAGAAGAACCAACGGAGGTAATATTAGAAATAGGCTCAATAGATACGGTTACTGGTCCCGATTCACGTCCATATCTTTTTGCTGTATGATTAAAGTTTCCATTCAATGCTGCAACAGAAGATGGGTCGGTATCTTTAACTACGACATAATTTCGTGACATATGAGCTAAAACTAAATTTGGAAATACAAAATCTTTGCAGGTTGGATCAATATCAGCAGACGACGGCCAGAATGAGGTTCCAATTTCAGGAGTATGAGCAAAAATAGTATCCTTTTCTCCTGTTCCTATATCAACTTTATACATGTAGTCATCAGAATCTCCTGAAGCAGGATACAAGCCAGAGCTTTTAAATGCCGCATAGCCATTAAGCTCAGTCATGTGGTTCGTGTATTCTTGGAAATAATCATGATGTTCTGCAAATTCTTCATTTGTAGTTCCTATTGGGAATAGAAGACTTGGGCCATAGGTGTGTGCATTAAAAGCCATTTCGAAATCATAGGTCTCAACCAACCATTTCATAGCTTGTGTTTCAGGTTCTGAAAAAGGACCTGTTCCAGGATATGTATCGTTGTTCTGATTGAAACTTACTCCGGTTGTCCCCCAACCATACGAATAATTTCGATTTAGGTCAATGCCATATCCACCGCGACGATTTTTCCGCCACATTCCACCTCCATTTGGGTTGGTTTGCTCATTATAAATATAACCATCTGGATTAAGGCAAGGAACGAAATACATTTGTGTGTGATCAACCAAATAGGTGACCTCATCATTCGTTCCGTAATTTTCTAGAATATACCACATGTAAAAAATCGTTTGTACCAGACTCATCGGTTCTCTCGCATGATGAATTGCAGTATATAGAACATTGGGTTCTCCTGATTCATTCGCTCCTGGATTATCAGAAATCTTTACATGATATATGGGGCGATTTTCATATGTTTCATAAGTAGAAATAGGGTCCTTTTGGGTAATTAAATTGGGATACTGCGCATACATGGCATCCAATTCATCCAGCATCTCATCATATGTTAAATATCCACCCATAGAGCCCAAATTAAAGTTGGATGGGGTTTGAGGCGAGAATGAACCTGATCCGCTATTTGAACCTGAACAATCCTCATTCTTAAGCTCTTGACTATTAGGCTTTGAAAGGCGATCAATATAAAACTCTTGTACATCCTCTATTTCAATCTCATAGGTATAACCGTAGGTGCTCAGAATTTGAATTTCTTGCTCTGAAAAATCAGAAATAAGAAAGGTTCCTTTTTTACGTATACCATGATCAGTAGGTACTCCAAGGCTCGAAAGGTTTATTAATTCTTGTTCGTTCGCGAATACTTTTACTCGAGAAAATTTCTGAGCTATTGAAAATTGAATTGTGGTCAGAAATAAGGTTAATGTCAAAATGAATTTCATAGTTGCTTTTGGTTAGGTTCACAAAGAAAATAAAAATGGTATAATTTGACAACAAACGTGGCACATATCTTGTTCTATACAAGCAACTAATATGAAAATCAGCAGTTTATATAATAGTAATGCTGATAATTCGTTGTAACTTAGCTAAACATGACTAAAACCCTTATTTTCTTCGCTCTATTATGGAGCTCATTTTCTATGGGTCAAAATATTTGGATGACACCCAATCAAGGTCAATGGGACTCCAGAATAGATTACACTGTAGATTTGGCTCAAGGCAAGCTTTATCTAGAGGATAACGGTATGTGTTTTTTTCTTACGGATATTATGTCACATGACCATTCACGTGAAGAACATGAAGAAGCTCATTCAAGTGTCAAATATCATGCGATAAAACAACTATTTATTGGGTCTCAACACTCTACACCCAAAGTTCAAGGCAAATCTGACCACTATAAAAATTTTATTCTAGGTAATGATTCCCAAAGATGGAAAAACAAGGTGTTTTCCTACAACGAGGTTACCTATCCCAATTTTTATAATGGTGTTGATCTTATCTACATAGGCAGAGATGGTCAATTGAGTTATAATTTTTTGATTCAACCTGAGGCAAACACGGATTCAATTGCCTTCCGCTTTGAAGGAGCTGAGGCTGTAAACCTTATGAATGGTGAGCTAATGATTGGCCATAGATTTGGTTCGGTTATTGAATCCAAACCCAAAGCTTGGGAAATAGACGTGAATGGGAATAAGAAAAAAGTTGCAGTCGAATATGTCATAGAGAATGAAATTATTTCTTTCAATTTTCCGGAAGGGTATGATACATCCAAAAGTTTATTTATTGATCCTAGCTTAACTTTTTCCACATTCTCTGGATCAACAACCGATAACTGGGGATTTACTGCCACTCCTGATATTTATGGAAATTTATTTGGTGGTGGAATTGTTTTCGGTACAGGGTATCCAACTTCAACTGGAGCATATGATGTTACTTTTAATTCTGGTACAGGTTCTTTTCCTATGGATGTAGCCATATCAAAATTTAATGCTGATGGTACTTCCTTACTTTATGCAACCTACGTGGGAGGAAGTGGAAATGAAACCCCACACAGTATCGTTTGTGCTGATAATGGCGAGCTATTTATTTATGGTATTACCTCATCTACTGATTTCCCAATGGCTGGAAGTCCATTCGACAATAGCTTTAATGGTGGTCCTTTTCATAGTGAAAATTCACTCTCATTTGACGGCACGGATATATACATCGCCAGGCTAAGTGCTGATGGGGCGAACTTGCTGGCATCAACATACATTGGTGGAACCGATACTGACGGATTAAACACTGGCAACCTACATTACAATTATGGAGATCAGTTTCGAGGAGAAATTACTCTTGATAATAATGGGGATGTATATTTATCAAGTACCACATATTCCTCAGATTTCCCTGTAAACAATGCTGTGCAAAGTGTTTTGAATGGCTCTCAAGATGCCATTTTAATGAAACTTCCCGCCACCTTAAACACGCTTACTTGGTGTACGTATTTTGGCGGATCTGGACTTGAAACCGGAAATTCAGTTCAAGTAAATAATCAGGGTTCTGTTTGCATAGCCGGTGGAACAAATTCAGGTTCTTTGCCTATTAATTCAGGAAACGACTTAACATTTAATGGAGGTATATCTGATGGATATGTTGCCAAATTTAATAGCAACACTGGCGCTATTTCTGCGGGAACATTTATGGGGCTTGGAGAATATGATCAAACCTATTTTGTACAATTTGATGTTGATAATGCTATATATGTTTATGGGCAGACAGAATCAGATTGGACGATTACTCCAGGCTGTTTTGGTTCGGCAAATTCTGGTCAATTCATTCGAAAATATGATTCTAATCTAAACACAATTAGCTGGACTACTATGATTGGTGCTGCAAGTGGTCATGTAGAAATTTCACCTACCGCCTTTTTGGTTTCCGATTGTTACGATATTTATATGGCCGGATGGGGAGGCACACTGAATTCAAATGGAACTGCGTCTTTTTCAACTACTAATGGTTTCTTGGTCACCAATGATGCCCATCAGAATCAAACCAACGGAAGCAATTTCTATATTGCTGTTTTAGATGAAAATGCACAAAACCTAAAATACGCTACATTCATGGGGGGGTTAAGTAGCAGCTCAAATCATGTGGATGGTGGAACAAGTCGATTCGATAAATCGGGGAGAATCTATCATGCGGTATGTGGTGCGTGTGGAGGTGATAATTTTGGATTTACAACAACCCCAGGATCTTATGCAGAAGAAAATATTAGTCCAAATTGCAATATGGCAACCTTCAAATTTGAACTAAGTAGTATTGAGGCTGCTGCTGCACAACCAGCGCCTTTAATTTGTATCCCACAATCTGTTTTATTCTTAAATGACAGTCAAAATGGAAATGCCTATATATGGGATTTTGGTGATGGAAATACATCAACGGAAGAAGAACCCATTTATCAATATACCGAGCCTGGATCTTATGAAGTCCAATTGATTGTTTACGATACTACTGGTTGTTTTAGCTCAGATTCAGTTACCTTGATTGTTGACATCGGCGCATTTAGCGGAGGAGTTGTTGACCCGATAACGCCAATATGTCCTGGAGAATCTTATCAGCTTGAAGCTTTTGGAGGACAATTTTATGAGTGGTCCCCATCAGGATTATTAGATGATCCAACCTCATCCACCCCAACTGCAACAATCAATCAAACTACTACATTTTCTGTAACCGTTTCAGACACCTGCGGATCTGAAACCTTACAAGTCACCTTAGAGGTATTCAATAATTCTATTTCAATCTCACCCGAAACTACTGTTTGTGTGGGTAATAGCACTCAACTTGAGGTAATTGGTATGGGGTCTGTTGAATGGAACCCACCACTTTTCCTTGATGATCCCAATTCATTTACGCCCGTTTGCACACCAGATTCAAGTATTACTTATGTAGCAACGGTAACAACAGATGATGGCTGCGTGACTGAAGACACAACAGTTGTCACCGTATTTTTTGACCCTCCTGTTCCAATTATGGATGATCAGGTAGAGCTTTGTTTAGGTGCTCAAGCACCAATAACTGTGTCGGGAGGAGATTATTACAATTGGATTCCTGATCCTTTTATGGTGTCATCGGATGGCTCTGCTGCTGTAATAAACCCTGTGGTGAATCAATGGTTTTATGTTGAGGTTGGAAATGCGTGTGGAACGATAATAGATTCAATTTATGCTAATGTAATTGAAATAGAAATTACAGCGGGTAACGACACCATTATTTGCCCCAAAGAGCCGGCTTATTTATGGGCTGATGGAGCAACATATTATGAATGGCAGCCTTCGGGGACAGTCGTAAGTCAATTCGGAAATGAAGTTACAGTGATTCCAAATTCGAGCACGAACTATATGGTTATTGGAATTGATGAAAATGGATGTTTTGATACGGCATATGTATACGTCGCTTTGTACCCATATCCATCGTTTGAAGCCACTAATGATGTCATTGCCTTTTATGGAGATGAAATACAACTCGAGGTCTATTCAGATCAGGCAGGGTCATTTATATGGTCTCCTGCAGAATACCTGTCCTGTATCCATTGTCAAAACCCCATTGCGACACCCAATCAGGACATCACTTACGAGATTACCTTTACCGACCTTAATGGCTGCTCATCTGAGGAATACATTACCATTACCTATGACGCCGTCGTTTATGTACCGAATACTTTTACTCCTGATAATGATGGAATCAATGATGTATTTGAAATTTCAGGTGGAAATCTCATGGAAATGGAATGCTTGATTTTCAATCGTTGGGGAGAGCTAATTTACACGATGAATTCGCCTAATGAGTCATGGAATGGAACGTACAATGGCTCAAGTTGTCAAGATGGTACTTATATTTGGAAATTAATTTATACTGATTTCACAAATAAAGAGTACGAAATCAGTGGACATGTCAATCTAATTAGATAAACATTTAACACATATGGGAGCTAAAGTACAATCGTTCCAATTCAACCCATTTCAAGAAAATACGATTATTGTATACGATCAAGAAAAAAACTGTGTCATTATAGATCCCGGTTGCTATGAAAAGCACGAAGAAGATGCCTTGTTCGATTTTATAAAAGAGCATGAACTCAAACCATTAGCTCTTCTTAATACCCATGCTCACATTGACCATATACTTGGAAATGCTGCGGTTAAGTCAAAATATAATATTCCATTTTACCTACATGAAAAAGACCTAGCAACTCTTCATGCCGTGGCCTCATATGCACATGTATATGGTTTCGAAAAATATAATACATCTCCTGACCCAGATAAATTTCTTAAGGATGGAGAAGTTCTTTCATTTGGGCAAATAAATTTTAAAGTATATCACACCCCCGGACATGCCACAGGTCATGTCGTTTTTTATGATGAAGTAAATAAGTTTGTGATTAATGGAGACGTGCTCTTTAATGGCAGCTTCGGAAGAGTTGATTTACCTGGAGGTGACCTAGAAACGTTAAAAAACTCTATTTTTGAGGTAATGTTTCAGCTACCCGATGACACCCTTGTATTTTGTGGTCATGGTCCTGAAACTACAATTGGAAAAGAAAAAAAGGACAATTACATACATCAATTTTAGGCGTGAATATAGCAATCAATTGTAGACATCTCCTTTCAGATAAGCTTGAAGGTTTTGGGAATTACACTCTTGAGATCAGTAAGAGAATATGTCAAAAACATCCTGAACATGAGTTTTATCTTTTTTTTGACCGACCCTTTTCAGAGGAATTCATTTTTAGTAAAAATGTTCATGCCGTGGTCGTCGGTCCGGTTACTAGACACCCCATTCTTAATGTAATTTGGGGAAGCATATCACTAATAAAAGCACTTAACAAGTATAATATTGACCTATTTTGGTCTCCAGACGGAATCTGCAATCTCAGAACAAAAATACCACAGGTAATCACAATTCATGATTTAAATTTTGAACACAACCCTAAAGACTTACCGTGGTTTGTTCGAAATTATTATCGTATTTTTTATCCTCGATTTGCAAAAAAAGCAGATCATATTATTAGTGTTTCTCAATATTCCAAGAAGGACATCATTGAGACATATGGTCTACTAGAGGAAAAGGTAAGTCCAATCTACAATGGTGCTTGTGACCACTTTTCTTTGGTAAACCTTGATGAGAAGAATGAAATAAGGTCAAAATATGCTGAGGGACGACCATTTTTTGTTTTTGTTGGATCTATCCATCCACGCAAAAATGTAGAACGATTGCTTCAGGCCTTTTCGTTATATCACAAAAAACATTCAGAATATCATTTGGTTATTGTAGGAAGTAATATGTGGCGAAATCAATCCATTCACATTCCCTCGGACATACAAGAATTTGTAACCTTTACTGGACATGTTAATTCGAGTGATTTGGCCAAAATAATGGGGAGCGCCTTTGCGCTTGTGTATCCTCCTTATTTTGAAGGTTTTGGTATTCCATTAGTTGAAGCCATGAAAAGTGGAATCCCAATTGTTTCTAGTAATAAAACCTGTCTTCCTGAAATTGCTGGTGATGCCGCTATTTATTTCGATCCCTTCAATGTCGAACAAATGGCCGAACAAATGGCCAAAATCAATGAAAATTCTGATCTTAGAAAAAAATTGATCGAAAATGGTCAAGAGCGGGTAAAAGATTTCTCCTGGAATCAAACAGCTGACAAAACCTGGGTTGTGCTAGAAACATTTCTGAAAAAATAAATACTTTTGCCAAAAGGCTCCATAGTTCAATGGATAGAATAGAAGTTTCCTAAACTTTAGATCCAGGTTCGATTCCTGGTGGAGCCACTAGTATTATGAAAAATAATCAAAGGAAGCAAGTATATAAACTCTTTGCAGGATTTTTGGTCTTCATTTATCTTGGAAACTTATACCCTTCTCTACTATTTAGTGTAATCCCCTTATCTATAGTATTTACGATCTATTTTTATTTAATGGATATAATGGGCAGACACCCTGAACTAAATACTGGTAAAACCAAATATTCAATTTTTATCGGTATTAAGCTTATTACTCAATATATTTTTAAATCAATCTATTTCAACCTACGAAAATCCCCTCAATTTATATTTAATACAATAATACTAGGACTACCATTAATAGGTGTCTATTTGGATTGGAATGCTTCAGACTTTGTACTTGTTTGCTTTTGGAATATTGCAGGTTCTTATATTTCCCTGTGGTTACTTTCATCCTTTGGTTTTTATGGACCCAAATCTTTTGGTAAAACCATTGGGACATTTTTCAGTTTTTTCTTTATTTTTTTCTTTATTTTTTTTGGGGTTCCACTAATTGGAATCAAAATCTTGTTTGAACTCAGTCCCTCTGAAATTTTTACGTTATCGTTAAAAGAAAATGCATACATCCTATTAGGTGAAACCTTTATGTACATGACATCTATAATCTTGATTAGGGTTTTAAAGAAAAAAGATTTTGATAGCTATGAAGGCAGTTATGAAGGTGAATTAGGCAATATCGTTTTCGGTTACTTTTTACTCATGATTCCTGCTTTATTTATTCTGCCTTTTGCACAAAATTATTCAGAATTATATGCAAAGAATTCATCGCTATTTGATATTGTTCTTAGTTGCATTCTTTTATTCTTCTTAATCATCAAAGAAAATGTTTATTTTCTTATGTCTGGAAATGACACAAAAAAGCAATGGTTTGCAAAGTATGATGAATTTTATAATACAAAAAAACCAATTGATTAATTTACCTTATCATTGACATTTGGTTCCTGACGAATCCTTTCATTACCAGTTATTTACTATATTTATTTTGTTATTTTCATATCATGACAGACAAGGACCGTATTTTTGTTGAAAGGTGGTCAAAAACCAGGAAAAACGGCAAGTTGAGCTTTATGCTTCGAGTTGGTGTTCTTTGGGGCATCATCACAGTAATTATTACACAGCTTTTCAAATTGGACAATATGAGCTTTAAAGAATTATTTCTTAGTGAACTTTTTTTGGTTAAGCTCCTTATTTTTTTATTGGCTGGTATATTTGGATTTGCTCTTATCCTTTGGGTTCTTTCCGAAAAAAAATACCGGAGATTAAGACCCAATGAAAATGAGTAGTACATAATTAATATTGTACCTTTGGTGAATAAAGTATATCTATTTTGAAAATATTCCTGGTCACTTTTATTTTGTTAAGCTTTTCATTATGGGGTCAAAACCCAAATCCGAGTGTCCCTCTGGATGAGTACATTACGGGTGAAATGGAAGCAGAGCACTTTCCCGGAGTGGCTACAGTCATTGTGAAAAATGGTGAAATTGTTTGGTTGAAATGTTACGGTTTTGCTGATATCGAAAATGGAATCACAGTGACAGACAGTACGCAGTTTTTATTGGCATCAATGTCGAAACTGTTTACCGGAACGGCAACCATGCAACTCAAAGAAGATGGCATGTTGCAGCTCAATAATGACATCAATGAATATTTACCTTGGCCATTAAATCACCCTGTACAAAGTACAACGCCAATGACCATTCAACAGCTCATGACACATTCATCTTCAATTAAGGACAACTGGTCTGCTATGAGTAATTATTATGGATATCCCGATCCAACGATGAGTCTAGAGGCCTGCATGCAAGATTACTTTACCGTAACTGGCGCAAATTACAATGCCAATCAAAATTTTCTCAGCTCCTCACCGGGTACCTCTTTCAGCTATTCTAATATGGCAACGGCACTCAATGGTTATATAACGGAGGTGGTAAGCTCAACCCCATTTGATGACTATTGTGACGAACATATTTTCGAACCTTTATGCATGGAAAAAACAGCATGGCACATGGCAGATCTTGACTCCAATGAGGTGGCAAGACCCTATTCCTACTCCAATGGGAATTATATTGCGAATCCACATTATGGATTTGCCGATTATCCTGACGGTCAATTAAGAAGTTCCATAAGGGACTTGGCAAATTACATGATTGCTTTTTTAAATGGAGGGACTTTGGGAAGTAATGCCATATTATCGCCGTCATCTGTAAGTGAAATGTGGACACCACAAATACCGTCAATAGAAGGTAAGCAAGGTTTGAACTGGTATAAAGAATTACTTTACCACAGTGGGGGACAAGCTTATCTCTGGGGGCACAACGGGGGTGAACTCGGTGTTTCAACAGATATGTATGTCGATCCTGAATCAAACATTGGTTTATGTGTACTTTCCAATGGAGGTGGTACAAACCTTTACATCTGTGATGAGCTTTATGACTATGCCCTATCCTTAAATCCAATAAGTAGTATTGTTCCCGAATGTGGATTTACGAACATTCCTGAGCTTTATTCAAAAGACAAAGAATTAATAAAGATTATTGATATTCTAGGAAGAGAAACCATAGCAAAACCGAACACACCGCTCATTTATATATATAGTGATGGGTCTTGTGAACGTGTCTTTGAAATAGAATGACCTTAATAAATGGTATTTAGCTCCATAATATTTCTACTCTATTTTCTGCCTTTATTTTTATTAGGGTATCATTTTATTGATCGAAAATATAAAAACTACCTGATTTTATTTGCCAGTATATTCTTTTATGCTTGGGGGGCTCCAAAATTTTTATTTATAATTATTGGAACAACTGTTTTAGATTTCTATATCGTCAATGAGATCTATAAGAGCTCCTCTGAAAAGCGAAAAAAGTTGTTTTTATGGATCTCCGTGGCAATAAAAATTGGGTTACTCGCTTATTTTAAATATGCCAATTTTTTTGTTGGAAATCTCAACTCAGCACTGCATTCAGTCGGCATTAGCCAAGTTGAATGGACATCCGTCGCTCTTCCCATTGGAATTTCATTCTTTACCTTTCAAACCATCACCTATTCTATTGATGTATATCGGAAAATCCACCCTCCTTTAGAAAAAGTCAGTGACTATCTTCTTTACATCATGTCTTTTCCTCAGATGATTGCAGGTCCGATTGTCCGATTCAATTCAATTGCATCTCAAATCACCAACCGAAGAGACCATGTTGACGACCGACTCATTGGTTTTTATCGCTTTTCAATTGGATTGGCTAAAAAGGTTCTCATCGCCAATGTCATGGCTGAACAAGCGGATCTGATTTTTAATAATGAGCTTTCTGAAGTAAGCACAAGCACTGCTTGGATTGGGATTTTGGCATATACATTTCAAATCTATTTTGACTTTTCGGGGTATTCAGACATGGCCATAGGGCTAGGAAAAATGATGGGGTTCACCTTTCCAGAAAACTTTGATTCGCCTTATATATCTAGAAGCATCAGTGAGTTTTGGAGGCGCTGGCACATCACCTTGGGTACATTTATGAAAGATTATTTATACATTCCATTAGGTGGCAATAAAGTGAGCTCAAAATACCGGCTCTATTTAAATTTATGGATCGTTTTTCTAATCTCAGGGTTGTGGCATGGGGCCTCTTGGAATTTTATATTGTGGGGAGCGTATCACGGTTTATTTTTGATTCTGGATCGTCTATTTTTAATTCAGCTACTGAATAAGGCAGGAAGAATAGTCTCTACTTTGTTTACGTTTTTCATAGTAATGATGGGTTGGGTCATATTTAGATTAGAAAGTATCGACAGTATTGGAATATATCTAAATCATTTGTTCTCTTTCCAAAATAATTTAGAATTTGAAACCATTCCTGCATTTAATTTAATACTAGTCTTGGCATTGATTTTCTCCTTTATTGCTGCATTTAATTTTGGCAAAAAGCTGAGTCAATTCTTTTTTGAATCAAATATTTACAAAAGCTATCAACATATTCTTTTGACGATAGCTTCGGTGATTTTGTATGCATTATGCATTAGCTCAATTACTGCTTCAGGTTTCAACCCTTTCATATACTTTAGATTCTAGAAATGAATAATAAAGCACATATCATTAAAAACTTTCTTTTTGCAGGAGTCATGTTTCTGATGCTTCTGCCATTAATTCAGAGCAAGAAGGAGCTTATTGAGATTGAACCCTTAAATGGAGCGATTACGGAACTCGAAGACCCTTATTTCACAAAGGAAAGCTGGCTTGATGGTTCTTATCAAAAGAAACAACAGGATTATTTAAATGAAAATTTTGGGTTTCGTAATGTTTTTGTTCGGCTCAATAATGAGTTGAATTTTAGACTTTATAATGAGATTAATGCTAAAAATGTGATCTTGGGAAAAGATGATTATTTATTTGAGGAAAACTATATACTTACATATAAAGGCAAAGACTTTATAGGAAGTCAACAAATAGAAGAAAAAGTAAATAAACTTGCCAAATTAAAAGATACTTTAAACGCCAAAGGTATCGATATAATGGTACTATTGGCCCCAGGAAAAGGAAGCTATTATCCCGAATTTATACCTGATAAATATCAACCAACTGTACGTTCAATATCAAACTATGAAGTTTACCGAAGGAAGCTGAAGGAGGCAAAGATAAACCTGTTAGACGCTCAACAGTGGTTTAGAGATATGAAAAAATTATCACCTTATCCCTTATTTCCTAAAACGGGTATTCATTGGAGCGCTTATGGAGAATTTCTTGTCGTAGATTCTTTGATGAGTTATATTTCAACTCTCTCTAATTCTTATCATATGCCAAGGTATATCATAGATGAAATTGAGGTTACCTCTGAAATGAAGAAAAGGGATAATGACATTGAAAAAGGAATGAACTTATTGTTTGATATATCTAATGTGGATATGGCATATCCTAAATACCACCTTAAATCCGATTCGTTGACCAAGTCACCTCGTGTTTTATCCGTTTCGGATAGCTTCTACTGGGGAATTTATAACATGGGGGTAGCAAGAGACGTATTTAATGAAGGTCAATTTTGGTTTTACAACCATCAAATATTCCAAGAGGGTCAGCCTACTCGGTACGTTCAGGAAATTGATGTACTAAAAGAAGTCGAAAAGCATGATTTGATATTATTGATTGCAACGGATGCCACCCTTTATAAATTTGCTTTTGGATTCATTGATCAGCTTTACGAGCTATATCAATTAAGCGACAAATAAAATGCCGTTAGCGACAAAACTAGCAATTATGTTTTTGTTTGAGTCGATTGACAAATCTGTCAAGTCGTCTTCGAATGAATTTTTCAGCAAAACCGGTTTTCTTTACAAACTTGACAAGTAAAGGTGAGAACGCATAATAGTTTGCAATAAATACCCTACCTAAAAACGTTTTTTTCAATACTTCGTCACGAAACCTTCTAAGAACCTTGACTTCAGGCGCATCATAAGAACCATATGCCATGGTCGCTATGTAACAA
>JBELDA010000061.1:3383-15423 GCA_042094515.1 Crocinitomicaceae bacterium | reverse complement strand
CTAAAACCCAGTAATACAAAGTGTTGCTGGGTTTTTTTTAAGTCCGTGCAACCTTTCTCTTTTATACAGAGTCTTACGTTTTGAAAGCCGCAATTATCTCTTGTCTTTCTCTTATTTCTAGCGGCAAAATTTAAGTTTTTATTTAAATATTTATAATGAGAAAGATTTACCTATTACCGATTTTTTTAATTCTATTATTATTTGTGTCCTGCGACACAACCGACGTGCCTTGTTTTGAAGACTACGTTTTTGATACAGCCGAAGTCATTGATTGTGATACTGTTTTTTCTACTGATTTACTAGCAGGCCAAACCATTCCCGTTGGAAGCGTAAATGTAAGTGTAGTTGATGACGACTTATTGGTCAACTATACCACTACCGGTGACTGGGTGATTGACGAGACTCATGTTTTTGTTGGAGATTGTGCAGATATCCCATTAAGTGGAGGATGCAATCCGCAATTTGGTTTGTTTCCATACACTATGGACCACAATCCAGCAGTTCAGAGCTACACCTATGTGATACCGGTAGCTTCACTTGACAGCTGTTTTTGTTTTATCGCACATGCTGCGGTGAGCAATCCAGTAACGGGAGATGAAGAAACAGCGATAGGTAACGGTGATTATGATTTTCCGGGAAATAGATGGGGATGGATTTCAACCATTTGTTTAGGATCATCTGACGACTGTGACCCATGTGTAATTGAAGAAGGAGATTTTAGAACGCAAACACAAGGTGGCTGGGGAGCAATGCCAAATGGAAACAATCCAGGTGTCTATTTGCATAATAATTTTAATGGAGCTTATCCTAGTGGAGTAACTATTGGTTGCTCTAACGGAAATACGATAACATTGACGAGTGCACAGGCTGTAACAGATTTCTTACCTCAAGGAGGTTCTCCTGATGCATTAGGCACTTCATATGTTAATCCTACAGCATCTGATATTACCGTTTTGGCTGGGAACTTATTGGCTGTACAACTTGCTTTAGGCTTTGATCAGTATGATCCCAATTTTGGCGCTTCGGGTGGATTCTTAGGTGATTTGGTCATCAATCAAGGAGATTTTCAAGGATGGACTGTTTCGGAGCTTGTGGCTCTTGGAAACGAGGCCCTTGGAGGATGCAATACAACATATTCATTAAGCTCGATTAATGATGCTTTATCTGCGATCAGTAACAACTTTGTGGATGGAACCTCAAACCAAGGGTTTTTGGACTGTCCATAATCGCGCTAAACTATGCAAACTATGAGAAGGCCCTGGCGTAAGTCAGGGCTTTTTTCATGTTGGCATTAGTCATCTGGGTCGTTCAGCTTACCAGAAAGCACGCGGATTTCAGCCTGACCATTGTTGATTTGATTAATTTGATATTTAATCTTTTTCATAAGCTCATTTGATGTGGTATTTTCTCCGATCCAGATTTTATCCTTTTTTTTATTTTTCAATTGAAAGGAGGATTCAAATACCGTAATCCTTTTGAGTCCAGATTTAATCATGTTGAGCTCAGCAGACATTTTAGTGAGAATACCCGTTTTAGATTGATATGTACTGTCGTTCATTTTTCCATCTTTCTTTGCGATTTCAAGCTTTTGACTGTACGTTTTAATTTGCGCATTAATGTCAGCTATAGATTGTTTCAAGTTTCTGGTGTTGTCTTTTATTTGTTTATTAAATTCCAATCTTTTTATCTGCTTATATTGACTGTTTTTTATGGCATCTCCCAAATCATTTGATACAGTAGCATATGAATTTCCCAGTTTATTCATTTGATCTGCGGATGTTTTCATTGATGCTTTAATTTCTTTTAGCTCACCCCATTCTTTTTCATTTGATTTAATTTCATTTTTTCCTTCAATAAGCTTTTCGAATTGATTCCGTTTATTTAGGATACCCTTTTTTTCGCTAAGTAGACTTTGGTAGGCAGTGTCAAATTCACTTTTCTTTTTAGAAATAAGCTTAAATGAATTTTCTTTTTTATCGAGGACATTGCTTTCGAGCTCCTTGTAAAGCTCATTTTTCTCTATATAATCACTTTTTGTCAACGAATAATTTTGCTCTATTTGAGCGATATTATTGTTCATGGTATTTCGAATATCATTGGTATTGTAATACACAACACACGATTGAAAAAGGCTCACATATAATAGTAAATAAAGGTATTTCATAATATTTATTATTGAACAGGTTAAACTTAAAGCAAAGGAGAATACCTTAAATATAATAAAATCAAAATGTGGATGAATTGTTTTTTCTAATTCATGGCCAATATGTAACCATTAAGAGACGTAGCTATACACAACCATATCAAATAGGGTAAAAGGAAATAAACGAGTCTTTTTAATGAATTTTGGTAGCTAAAAAAGATATAAGCGATGAGCACAGTCAAGCTACAGATGACAACAAAACCGAGAAGAACTTCATGGAAATAGAAAAAACTGGGATTCCATCCCACATTTAAAATCCATTGGACGACAAAAAGCAGGATAAACTTATTTTTATGCTGGACCTTTTCCCAGGCAAGAGCCATAAAAATAGAATAACAAATCATTATTGATGTCCAGGCAAAACCAAATACCCATCCAGGAGGTGTCCATGGTGCCTTATTGAGTAGGTCATACCAGTCCGAAACAGCACCTTGTCCAGCAAATATCCCTCCTAGAGCCAGTGCTCCAAAATTCAGAAAAAGAAACAATATAAGTCTTTGTATCATGTCTTTACAATATATAAAAAACACTGACTCTTATCAAATGTTGTGTTTTATTACAACGAATATGTACTTTTGCAAAAAAATAGAAAATATGATGCAACAAGTTCTTGCTAGTTTATGGAGTAATGGATTGAGCTTTAAGGAAATAGGCGTAGCCTCAATGGTTCTTTTTGCCGTGATTGATATTGTGGGTAATATCCCTCTAATCATTGCTCTACGAGAAAAAACAGGCAAGATATATCCTATGAGAACTGCAGGCGCCTCCTTGTTTATATTGGTTGGATTCCTATTTGTTGGAGAAAGTATTCTTGGGTTAATTGGTGTAGGTATCAATGAATTTGCAGTAGCTGGATCTTTTGTGTTGTTTTTTATGGCACTCGAAATGATATTGGGAATTGAAATTTTTAGGGATCACGGAGAAGGTTCAACAAAGGTAGCGTCTGTTGTACCTTTGGCTTTTCCAATGATTGCAGGTGCGGGTACAATGACTTCATTAATTTCATTGCGTGCTGAATATGCACTTGTAAATATTTTGATAGCGATTGTGTTGAATATCCTTGTGGTTTGGATTGTGCTTAAATTGACCTCAACCTTTGAGCGTATTATTGGGGTTACTGGAATAGCCATTTTAAAAAAGGTTTTTGGAATCATTTTAATGGCTATTGCAATTAAGCTCTTCAGTAGTAATGTAAGAGAGCTATTTTAATTACGTTACGGGTTTAATACCTTTTCACGAAGAACGCGTTGTGAGGTTCGGAACACCATCAGGTACATACCGCTAGGATGAGGGAAATCAAACTCAATACAGTGTTCCTTTTGGTGCCAATCTTTTTCATTTAAATCAGCCAAACGGGCACCACTCATATTAAATAACTCAATGGATTCAATGTTCTTAATTGAAGTAAATATTTTCGCCTTTTCGTCATTTATAAAGATTCCAAATTCTTCAATATTATGTACAATACCTACAGTTGATAAATCTTCAATGATGATGATTTCTTCTTGGATACATCCGTTCCCATCAATGACTGTCAATGTGTAGGTGCCTGCATTCAGGTCAGAAATGTAATTTGTGACGGTATCTCCATCTAACATGTAGGTGATGGGTGACGTTCCGCCAAAAACAAATAGAGAAATACTTCCCGGTGATGCGCTTGTGTAGTCCGTGGTTTGTATTTCTAGATAAAAATTATCCATCTCGGAAACAGTTATACTACCATAATAATTACACCCGTTGTTTGTGGTAATGGTATAGCTGTATGATCCTGTGGGTAGGCTATCGATTTCTAATCCAATTTCGCCATTAGACCACCATACTGAATCTATTTGTGATGGGTTTGCGAAAATGAGACTGGCCGTACCAGTAAAATCATTATTACAATCTACCTGAATAGCAGATTCTTGATATAATGGAGCTTCATCATAAGTTACAATCATGTCTTGCGAACGATAAAGCGTATCACCCATTTCGTTAAATGCTTCAAAATAATATGTACCCGGAGATGTAATTACTAGTATTGAATCACTTGAGCCATCACTCCACAAATAATTATCGTAGCCATTCAGTGTAATGCTTATGGTATCGTTTCCACACAGTATTAAGGGATCTGAAACGGCATCTATATCAAAGTCAACTAGCACAAATTCTTCTTCATAGATATGGATAGATTGATTAACAGCTATATTGTATCGTTTTGCGATAATTCCACTTGGAAATAGTATTGAAATTGAATCTATAATTGAATTGGTATCCAATCCAAAAATTTTGTGCTGTGAGTTTTGTGCAAATAAATTCTCTCCACAAAAAACAGTTTGAAGCTGATTAATGCCACCAGCAGAAACCCTGATTTGTGACCCAATAGCCATTCTGTTCGAAATGATACCGACAGGCGTTATTTTAATATAATTATTACCATTGCCTTGGTTTTGCAATAAGTTTGGTAAGGTGTCTTTATTGAGAACCGCGATATCATAAAAACCATCATTGTTTAAATCCCCTTTAACTGGACAAAATGAAAATGTCTCAATATTTCCGATGACAGAGTCATTAATTAAAGTAAAGGTGGAACCCTCCTCATTTCTGTACAAAGTTGACATTGTTGGTGCGAGTTCTCCAAAATTATTACCTGTTGCTACATAAATGTCTTCATAAGAATCGTTATTGTAATCGACCCATAATGCACCCCATCCAAAAATATCAGAATTTAGATTTTTGGATGCAGCTTTATCAATGAAAGAAGCCCCATTTTGATTTTCAAATAGCTTATAATGATATGGGCCAGTTCCAGAGGGGGTTGTGTCAACACCAAAATCTGTAATAAAAATGTCCTGAAATCCATCATTGTTATAGTCTGCTATAGATGAAGTCATTGGGTTTTGGTCTGCGTTTAGAATACCCATTGAATCTGCAATATCGATATATGTTATACTATCTTTTACATAAAGCGCATCGCTTCCGCCAATGCGGTCATTGATGATATGAAGATCCATTTCTTCATCGTTATTGAAATCAAACCAAACTCCCATAAAGGACGATTGCGTGCCATTTCCTAAGCCCAAAAATGCAGTTTTATCTATAAACGTTCCATCACCTTGGTTTTGATAATATTTGTTTTTTGAACCTGATGGGCAATAGCTACATAAATACAGATCTAAATCATTATCATGATCTGTATCAACAAAGCTAAAACCATAAGGGATTGATACTGAGGGAAAGAGTCCCGCGGCAACAGAAACTTCTGTAAAATTAAAATTCCCATCATTTTTGTATAATTTTAAATCTGCGGCTTCATATGAGATAAATAAATCAAGGGTGCCATTGTTGTCATAATCCACCCATAGCATTTGTCGAACTATTCCTTCTGCTTGTATATATGAATTAATTTTAGTGAGTGTTCCATTTACATTTTTATAAAATAAAATAGAATCGTTGTGCATGGGATAAGTGAGATCATCCCAGCCATCTTCATCAAAATCAAAAAATGACATTCCACTTGTATTTGACCAATTGAAGTCCTGGTGGTCGTGAATGTCATGATCTGCAATCACATCAATAAGCTGTTGTCCCTCAAGAACAAATGAGCATGATAAAAACAATATGATCCAAAAGGCTTTCATTATATGACTACAAATTTATAAGTTCTATTCATGAATTTTAAATAATATATACCGGGTTCTATGTGAAGAGCGGGGGTACTATAATATTCTTCAGCCGCTCTAAATTTGCTGTGTTTTATCATTTTCCCTTCGCTATTGAATATTTCAAAATTTTCTTTTATTGAGGTTGATAATGAACCTCTAAATCCAAGTTGGTCACCGCTTGAAATAATATTAGGATAAAGCTGGATTGATTCCATTGCGTTTTCTATGCCCAATGAGCCAGGTATAGAAAACACTGTATCAACCCCGTATGGAATCAATAAATTTCCAGCTTTATCAGTGCCGTCAATAATATTTAGGTCGAAATAGTAGGGATTTACATCAGAATTTATTAGCTCATATTCAATATTGAGATTCAATTGATCTATCCATCCATAATTTGTTTGTATCAGCTCAACAGGAGAGGTGATAACTGGGTTGAAATCAAAATAGAGAACTTGGTTTGTATCCATGGCTTCGTCAAATGACAAAGTCATTTCAATTTGATCTCCGATTGTTAAAATATTAGAGTTCACAGTGAAGTTTGTAATCGAAGGGTTTTTTGTATCAATAGCGACAATTGAATTTTCTTCAAAAGGAAATTGTGTATTTCCTGCAAAGTCTTTCCCAAATAAAATTTTAAGATCAATGGTGTCAACTTCAATATTTTCATCCATTATATGAAAGAATGCTCGATAGGTATAATTATCTATAAACTGACTTTCGGCAAGATTGTATTGGATTGTTCCAGAAACTGCGTTATTGGATTCATGAACGACTAAAGGAATTGTACCTAGATCCATATCCTCATCAAATGAAATGTCAACGTAATAAGAGTTGCTTCCTATCAAACTGTCTGATATTATTGTGCTTATAGGTAATGCTATATCAACCTCAGGATTTTTAAGATCACTATAAAATTGCGAGAAAAAAATGGAGTCGATTATGACATTTTCATTGATGTCTCTTGCCGATATACAAATCAAATCCAGATTTAGGAGGTTATTGGTGTCCATTAATACCCATAATTCGGTATTTAAAGTTGAAGAATCAGACCAAAAAGTTTCAAATGTATTCATCACAATGCTTTCATGCACAGCGTTGTCATTGTATAATTTAATTTCAGGAATAAATGAGGTATCCATTGTTTCGTCAAAATATACGACCAGATCAATTTGAGGATTCATTGTTAGGTCATCGATATTGATTACCGAATCTGAAATAAATATCCCCGTAGTTAATGGGTTTTTTGTATCGATACTACAAATGTCTGATTGATTTGGGTTTAATAAAGGATTGCCATGCTCGTCACGAATATTTTCAATTAGAACATCTACAGAAGAAACATTTTCATTAAAATCGGCCACATTAAATGTGGCCTGATATTCTTGAGCTGAAATCCAATTTGATTGGTTCTCGGTAATCGTAGGATTTAAGTAATCTATTCCTGAGAAAACAAAGGTAGGAGATAGGTTGACATTACAATCTTCATCGAGCTGAATAACACATTGATAACCGTTGGACAAGTCATTATCTGAGAGAATAGGTAAATCTCCAATAAATGAGGTGATTTCAGGAAGTTTGGTGTCAACAATAAAGTAATTTTCTAGATTGATTTCAGGTAAATGCATACCATTTCCTGCATCTACCCCCTGAATTCTAATCAATGATGAAAATTGTTCAAGAATATTATTGTTTACATCCATTTCCATCTGAAGCTCAAATGAATCAACCCAATAGATTTGATTTATTGATATTACTTGATATAAATTAGCAGGGGAGAGCACAATCTGAGGTGCCCCTGATGTATCCATTGGTATGTTGAAGGTCAGATTCAAATTCACGCTCGTTCCAGCATCATATGAATTGATAATTGTGTCGCTAATTGTACTCGAAGCTAATGAGGCTAAAGTGACTGAGAAAATGGAGTCTGCTTTGCTAAAACACATTTCACCAATTTGCTCCCCAATCATTCTTCCCGGAATATCGTCAACTGGAGGATGAATTCCGCCCCATATTCTACTCAAACTACATTGGTCTGCGGCATCTCGATATGAGGCCCACTGTAATGTGACATTTACGCTGGGTCCTTCTTCAAAATGAAGGTATTCATTTTCATTCGCAGTAAATTCACCTAATCCACCCGGAAAATAGGGGGAGCCTGTAATTTTCTCTAATATACCAGCTGCAGCTCTTGAGAAGGTAGAATGTCCAGAAACAAATCCAGCAAAGGGAGGCGTTACAAAAGTAGGCCTTTGATAGGGCCACCAATTCTCTCCAAGAATCCAATCTACTCCAGCAACATCGATTAAAGGATCATTAATGTAATCATGGCCTTTCCACGTATATAACTTTATTTTGCCAACATTTTCAAATGCTGACCCCGCTAGGGTGTCTAATGAGTCAACAAGCTCAATATAATTGGTTAGAAGCGGAATGCCTTGAGGGTGATAATTGGCTAGAGAGGAATCAGAACATTGACCATTCTGGACCATATATCGAATAGAAGAAACGGGTCTGATATAGTCATAGTATCCTTTTAAGCTCCAAGCACTAATCGCTGCATCATGCATTGCTGCTCCAAGAGTTAGATGTGCTTTTACATCGTATTCAAGTTGGTCTAGTTGCGGCCCAGTACCTTCCCATTTCGACTCAAACAATGGCTGGTCAATGACATAATGATATATTTCAAACCAATGTCCAGGTGGCGTTTCTGAATCTATACCATCTGCCCAAAATTCTGCAAGAACTCTGGCATAATCACCTCGAGGAACAAGTTGAGGAGTATAAGGTTGTCCCGTTACAGGGTTCTCAACATATCCAATTGAAGGATCGCCTCCATCTTCTAAATTGTAAAATGTACTATACTCACTTGAATCACTTGGATACCATGTGTTATTACCAATTGAGCCTGGAGAGATGTCCCATATGACCCCATCTGTAGGATCTAGATGTGATTGCCAAATTGTGACCAATGAATGATTCCATTTATAAAACGATTCCCATGTTAATGAGTCATTTAGGTTAAGATAGGCGGGTTGTACGGTATCAAAATATACTTGATATGGATCTCCATCTCTGTAATGTATATTGTACATACTTGAATTCAGTGCAAATGGATCCACAATACCCCATTCAGGTGATATGAATGGTACCGTGCCTTGCACGTTATTTCCTGATTGATCGATTGCTGAATCGAGGGTGAGGCTCTGCCATCTATTCGGGTCAATAATATTTGGATTACCAGGGTCATCCATTACTAATGGTGGATTAATAGGGGAGTAGAAAGTGTTTTCATAATTAAGCAGCTCATTTGATCCATCTCCATAACCGTAATTTATCATTTCTTGAGCCAAATAATTTCCGAGCTCAGCAGGTCCGCCATTGGAATAGTCTGTGTTGAGATTATTGGGGTTATAACCATACTGTAGCATGTAATCATACATTAAAGTAAAGGTGAGAAAGTAATCTGGCGAATTTTGATACCGCGATTTTAAAAAATAAAAAGAGGCATGCGAAATGGCTTCATGCCTTGCACTTTGTACATCTAAAGGTATATTGACTCCAAGAAATTCACAGAAGTAACCGTGAAAGGGTTTCCCTAGGAAATAGGTGTCTTTGGAGGGTTCGTAGGCAGCCCACGCATCATAGATAATAACCGAATGCTGGTAAAGATTTCGGGCATGAACGGTGGGTCTCGCAAAGTCATTCCGAATAGCTTCGATAAGGATTTCATTCCATTCTCGAGCAACTGAAGACTGAGCATGACAGACATGAGCAGTAAATAGCAGATAACAAAATAGGACGCCTATTTTGCAACGCGAGTATAATAGTTTCATAGTTTAGCATTTCTAATGTAGTAATAATAAACGATTTACAGAAAATATGATATAATTATTTATTTTGGACTAAACAAAACTTACTTAATCTTGCGCCAACATTAACTCTAGATGAAGGTGCAGTAATTCCCCCATCTTCTTGCATTTATCGAATGATACTTTATGGTATTTCTCGAGATCATATTTGAGCTCCTTTATTTTCTTCGATGAAGAAAGTGTGTCGTTGCATAGACATTTTATAAGTCTTGAGTATCGGTGTTTAGCGGTTTCATACCTTCTTCGAATTAGTACCCTTTCCTCACGTCTATACTGCTCAACGGTTTCTGCAGTCAGCACATCAGCACAAAATTCAACTACTTTTAGGTTTTCCTTATAAAATTGCGGTAAGTACATGTTTTTTCTTCCCTCATAGCATTGCTGATCAAAATCAATGGCTCTTACTCTATATTGTTCGTCCTCGAAATCCGGAGTAATATCAATAACATAATTATATGACCTCATATCACCCAATAATCGAACAAAACACCGTTCATTGAATTTGACAAATTCTTTGGCAATACGGACTTTATTGAAGCTAGGGCTTGTTGTATACGTTTCAAAAAATGTGTCACCTGGAATACCAGGAATGTGTTCTTCAATTAAGGTGTCTCCATCTACAAAAAAATTGATACGATTTGGACTCAAGATATATTCAAGTTCCAATCCATAAACTCTCGATGCATCTGACCTTTTCACATAAAAATAATCGTAGTTGTCATTTAGTCGATTTACTATTCTAATTCTAAATGGTTTTGAATTACCGAAATGGCAATAATCAATTCGATCTACAATTAGATGCTGCATGACAGACATGTCTCCGTCTGTTCTTAAAAGTGAATAGACATAGGTCAGACTTTCATTAAATTCTTTGACAACCTCTTCACCATACATTACAGACTCCCAAAGTGTATCTTTCCCATTTTTATCATATAGTGGAAAACCTTCGGTATATCTCAAAAGATCGCTATACAAAATAGGGAGCTTAACAGCTCGCCCATTTTCAATCAAGTATGATTTAAGATCTTTACTTATGTTGTAAAACGGTTTTTTTTTTGAAATTTCCATTTGTAGTTTTATTATTCGAGTTCAATTACCATGTCATTTTGGTCAACCATTGTTCCTTGAGTAAGATGCACTTTTTTTACTTTTCCATCGACAGGTGAAAGTACAGAAGATTCCATTTTCATAGCTTCCAAAACAAAGAGAGGTTGGTCAGCTTTTATTTGGTCCCCCTTTTTTACTTTTAGTCCTACTAATTTACCTTGTAGAGGTGCGCCTATATGATTGGGTTCAGTTGCTTTGACATGTTGTTTTTTCGTGACTTTAACTTTTTTGTCTTTAATTTCAACGGCTCTTGTTTGACCGTTCATCTTAAAAAATACAGTTCTTTTTCCGTCTTCATTTGCTTTTGTAAGATATATGAGCTCAACGATAATGATTTTTCCTGATTCAAATTCAATCAAGATCTCTTCGCCAGACTCCAAGCCATAGAAAAAAGCTTTTGTAGGAATGTTTGAAACATCATCATATAACTCAAAATGGTCGTAGTAGTCTTTGAATACCTTCGGATATAATTTGTATGAAATAAAATCCTTTTTTTCTGATTTCAAAGGAAACTTCTTTTCAAATTTTGGAAGTTCGGTTTCAAAGTCGATAGGAGCTAGGTGTGCATTAGGTCTATTTGTATAGGGCTTGATGTTTTTTAGAATGCTTTTTTGTACATCTTTTGGGAAACCTTGGTATGGTTGTCCTAAGTCACCCTTGAAAAAATTAATTACCGATTCAGGAAATGCCATGGTTTCACTTTTTTCAAGAACTTCTTGAGCCGTAAAATTATTTGCCGTGAGGTACATCGCCATGTCTCCTACAACTTTAGATGAAGGAGTTACTTTTACAATGTTTCCAAACAGCTCATTTACCTCTTTATAGTTCTTCTTAATTGTAGAAAACTTGTCTTCTAAACCAAGTGCTCTAGCTTGAGGTTTAAGGTTGGAATATTGACCTCCCGGTATTTCGTGATCGAATACTTCGGATGTACTTGCTTTAAGCTCTGATTCAAACGGATAATAATATTCTCTTGTGGATTCCCAGTAGTTCGAATATTCATTTAATTTATCCATGTTGAGTTTTTCACTTCTTGGATGTCCCTCGAACATTTTTGCTACAGAATTGAAATTTGGTTGAGAAGTAAGCCCCGACATTGATCCAATAGCGACATCAATAATATCAACATTTGCCTCCATAGCCTGAAGATAAGTAGCCACCTGCAATCCGGAAGTATCATGAGTATGAAGGTGTATAGGCAGATCAACAGATTT
>JBELDA010000061.1:0-3283 GCA_042094515.1 Crocinitomicaceae bacterium | reverse complement strand
AATTCTTCTACTAGGTTGTCTGGATATGAGGTATAACCAACTGCATTCGAGCTTCTGATGAGCATTTGGGTCAAAATGTTGGGCATTGCAGCTCTGAGCATTTCAAGCCTTAACCATGGATCTTCTTTTAGAAACCGCATACAAACATCGAACGTAGCACCACCCCATATTTCCATTGAAAAAAGTTCAGGGAAGTTTTTTGCATATCCTTCCGCTACTTTTAACATGTCCACAGTTCTCATTCTTGTCGCGAGTAATGATTGATGTGCATCTCTAAATGTAGTGTCAGTATACTTAATTTTTTCATTGTTTTTGATCCAATCTATAAATCCATCTCTACCCAATTCATTTAACATGTCCTTTGTTCCTTTTGGGTATTTTCCATATCGGTCAAAATCAGGAATAATCTGTTCAGGGAATTTTTTGGTCGAATCAATTCTTTTTACATCGGCATTGCCATTTACGATGATTTCTCCTAAAAATCGAATAGATTTGGTTCCACGATCTCTACCTTTTTTGAATTCAAATAGCTTAGGGTTTTGATCAATAAAATTAACTGTCACATCTCCATCCTGAAATTGGGGATGATTAATTACATTTTCCAGGAATTTAATATTTGTTTTTACACCACGAACTCGGAATTCTTTCAGCGCTCTAATCATTCTTCTACAAGTACCTTTTAAGGTTCTTCCATGAGACGAAACCTTGATGAGCATTGAGTCGAAAAAAGGAGACACTTTATAACCAGTATAAATACTCCCCGCATCAATTCTTATTCCATACCCATTGGCCATTCTTCTGGCTATTATAGTACCGTAATCAGGGGTGAAATTATTTTTTGGATCTTCGGTCGTAATACGACATTGAATTGCAAATCCAGAGCATTTTATATCTTCTTGACTCGTTAAGTGAATTTGAGGATCTGAAAGCGCATGTCCTCTTGCTATTTGAATTTGAGAACGAACGATATCAATTCCTGTAATTTCCTCTGTAATGGTATGCTCAACCTGGATTCTTGGGTTTACTTCGATAAAATAAATATTTTCATCTTTATCTACTAAAAATTCTACGGTACCTGCATTGTTGTAATTTACGGAACGGGTAATGTCTAGCGCGTATTTGTATAATTTTTCTTTAGTGTCTATTGAAATATTTTGACATGGAGCGACCTCAATTACTTTTTGAAAACGTCGTTGTACAGAGCAGTCCCTTTCAAATAAATGTACTATGTTACCGTATTCATCGGCAAGTATTTGTACTTCAATATGTTTTGGTGAATCGATATACTTTTCGATAAAAATCGTCCCATCATTGAATGCTTTTTCTGCTTCATTTTTGGCATCTTGAAAATTTCGAATAAGATCATTTTTTCCCCTGACAATTCTCATGCCTCTTCCGCCACCTCCTGCTGCTGCTTTAAGCATGATTGGATAACCAATTTTTTTTGCCTTTTTAAAGATGTTGGTTTGATCTTCATCATGAATTTCTTCACCACGAATGATAGGAACATTGGCTTTTTCGGCAATTTTTTTTGCTTCTATTTTATCTCCAAGCTTGAGCATTACTTCTGGCTTTGGACCAACGAAGATGATATTTTCTTTTTCGCAGCGCTTGGCAAGCTCAACATTTTCAGATAGAAACCCATACCCAGGATGAATAGCGTCAGCTCCAATTCTTTTGGCCAATAGAATTACTTCATCTATATTTAAATAAGGTTTTAATGGCTCATCATTTTTACCAATCTGATAGGATTCATCTGCTTTATATCGATGTAATGAATAGCGATCTTCATAAGTGAAAATAGCTACTGTTCTTATCTTTAACTCTGTTGCAGCCCTGAATATTCTAATGGCAATTTCACCTCTATTGGCCACTAAAAGCTTATTGATTTTCTTTATTTCCATAAATCCCTATATATTAATTATTTACAAGCTTAATTCCCTTTTTGCAAAAGTACCTAATCGTTCGAATTATTTACTTTCTTTTTCTGAAATATTTGTAAAATATTTGAGTGTGCTGGAAAATAAGAATAGACATTTTTATATTATGTTAATATCGAAATTATTTTTCATGCAATTGAACCATTTAGAATCAGTGTTGTACGCTTTGACACATACATTGATATAAACACTTATAAAAATATAATTATGTTCAGAAATTCACTCACATTTGTATTGACCTGTTTAATATACAGCTCTTTTTTATCTCAAACCCCATCTTTGGTTGATTATGATTCTTATGAAAAAATTGTTTTGGAGGTCAAGGAGCATCGAGCAGAGCGTCTCATTAGCACGGATGAATTTATTGAAATGAGTAAGATGGATGACGTCGTTATTCTGGACACACGTTCAAAAGCGATGTATACTGCCAAACACATAAAGGGAGCAATTCATTTGAATTTTTCTGATTTTACTCAGGATAATTTGGAGGACTTATTACCATCTAGAGATGTAAAGATTTTGATTTATTGCAATAATAATTTCGCAGACGATCCAAAATTTTTCGCATCAAAAATATATGTGGGACCTGAACCATTAAAATCAACGGATGTGAGCAGCCCGATGTCCGCAGTAACGATGGCTCTCAATATACCTACCTACATTAATTTATATGGGTATGGCTACAAAAATGTGTATGAACTCTCTGAACTGATTTCAGTATTTGATAAACGAATTAAGTTGGAAGGATCGGCCATTGTTCCTCGTAGATAACTTTTTATATGAAATATATTTTAATCCCTGTTTTCCTCCTCGTAATTCAATACTATTCTCATGGTCAGTTACCGGATTGTGTAAAGGAAAAATGTGATTCGATTTTAAAAAGCGAGCTTGGAGATGAAATATTTCAGAGCTGTATCGAATTTACAGCTTATAAAATTAATAAACCATTAAATGAGCAGATTGAAAATCCATGTTTAGCCCAGTCGAATCATAGGTATACGGTCGATTATAAGTTTTCTTTTCCATCAGAAGAAAAGGCTTTCTTTACTTTAGGTTTCGTATGTGACGGATATTCCGGGAGTATGCGTATTCAATCCAAATACTTTTACCGACACAATCACAGTGATTTACCATCTGGTTTCAAGGATATGGGATTAAATATTGTCGCTTACCATAAAATTGCCGCGAAAGCATCTAAAGAAATTTCAAAGTACAATGATGATAAAGAACCAAAAAGATGGGATGAGGCAGTTTTGGCAATTAATCAGAATAAGATTTATTGGGTTTTTTCTCATAGAGAACCCTACCGTGATCCTTCGGGGTTTGGTGATGAAGCTATGATT
>JBELDA010000060.1:0-15612 GCA_042094515.1 Crocinitomicaceae bacterium | reverse complement strand
CCGTGAAGATTTTCGGAAACTATGGCATCCTGACCGAAGTTTTCAAATTTGAATAGCAGCTTATCCAGTTCTACGTTATTAAACCGTAAATCAGGCTTTAAATAGATGTTCTTTGGATCACTTCCATTAAAATACCCCGACATGCTTACATGTCCGCCTGCTGCATCCAAATCGAGGGTGTCTACATATAAATAATGATTCTGCGTGGTACGAAGACGAGTTTTAACATCTTGAAGATCTATTCGATGATAAATGAAATGGCCAACATCAAGATCAAATTTCATATCTGTAAAAGGCAGTTCGTATAGATTGAACCCCTCCGCGTGCTCGGACAAATCTTCAGATGATGAGGGTATATCGGATTTAGCTTTTGAACGAGGATTCGGGTTTTCTAAATTGAAATCAAATAGCTGATCAAAATCAATATAATTGGCTTTCAAGCCAAGATGATTGTCTCGTTTTCTAATCTTAACATTGCTCCCTAAATAATAATTTAAATCAAGGTCAAATATGGTCCTTCCAATTTTTCCGTGAAATTTTTTAATCATGAGGTGTTCATCTTCATAATGAAAGCGTCCTTTGAAATTCTCGAAACGCATTGGGTGCATGTGCATCTTTGCAGTCAGACGATCAAGGTCAATATCAATGGACTGAAGCTCAGATGCTTTATAATGCATACTGGAATTCACATGCAGTACGAGCTTGTCAAACTCCTCATGTCTGTAATCTTCAGGGACGTAGTTTTCTCCTTTGTACGAAAAGACATCTTGTAATCTGAGGAGATTCGAGCTTAAGGTAATGTCTAGATCCACATCTCCGTCGAGTGTATCCTTAAACCAGAAACCATAATCGTGGGCCATTCCATTAAAATTGAAATCGGAATCATCAATCGCTCCCTTAAAATCTTTGATTTGTAAATCTCGCTCTCCAACAAGTATATCCACATGAAAATCGTGTAGCTCGTGTGGATAATGTTTTAGCTGAGCATGTAATCTATCCACAAAAAACTCTCCGTCAGGCAGGTTTTTGGATTCCGTAAAAGAACGTGCAGAGGACTTGAATGTAAGACCTAAATTTAGGTCCTCAATTTGTTCATCAATTCCTGAGCTGTCTTTTTCTGAAAATCCTGTAATTTCAGCAAGATCTAAAAGCTTAGACTCTATGTCCAGATGTGCCACTACTGGAATATTGGTATGGTGTACTATGGCGGGAAGGTTGGACACATAACCTTTCATTGAGAGATTGGAATTCCCGAAATCAGCCTCAAATAAATCCAGTTCTGCTTTCCGGCCGTTCATAATGAGATGCATGTCAAGTTTTTTTAATGCTGCGGGCAGGTCAGAGGATTCAAGGGTTAACCCTTTTACTTTAAGCTCAGTAAAATAGGCTTGGTTTAGCTCGTTAAGAGCGAGTTCTGGGCGATCTAAATCAATAATGTCATGAAACCTCATTTCAAGTTGAGCATTTCCACCAGCTTTCACACCCTCCAAGCTTAAGAACCTTGTAAGAAATTCAAGTTCAAAATCAGCATTAAGCTGCATATCCACTTCTGGCTCCTCAAAGTTTTTAACCGATAAAGATCCCAATAATTTACCATTCTCAAGCTTTGCCGTCATACCTTTAAGTGTGAATTCCATGGTTCTCAAATTACGTTCATCCCCATTTGTAAAATGCCCCTCAAAGCCCATGTCATCAATTCGTTTTCGTTCTCCGGTATTCTCAAGAAAGGCCTCGCTGGCACCAAAATTAGCATTGATAGAGGGCATAATCCCGTGTAAAGTAGGTCCTTTGATGCTTGCATTGAAATATATATTTCCCGCATTCTTATAGCGTTCAAGCACTGGGATTAAGTCTGATGGCGCAAAGGCAATCAGCATATTAAAATTTGGCTTGGTTCCTTTGATCTCTAGGTCAAGGGTGATGTCCTTTTCCATGTCTATCGCACCTTGTATGTCAAAATCACCATGCTCCATTCGAATCCCAGAGGGCTGTATGGTCAGGAGTCCTATACTTTCATTATAGCCCACATCCGCATGAAGCTCAAAGTGTTTTTTGTTGATGTATGTGGTGTCGCCATGGTCAATTACGTTCAATTCAAAATCTGTATCAAGATGTGCATTGATTACTTTTTCATCTGTTTTGAAGCCACCCTTTGCAGTATAAATGAAAGTTTCGACATCTACATTTGTGGTTTCATCAAATTTGTGAATATCTAAATTTCGAAGCTCAATGTTTTTAAGATGAATATCCATTGGTTCTTCACTCTCTCCTTCATCGCTAGTGGCCAAGGCATTTTGAATGTTGGTAGTTCCATCCTTGTGAAGAATAATATTGAAATCTCCCTCTTCGACAATAAGCCCTTGGATATCATAATCTCCAAATACAATATCAAAAATATTGAAACCCAGGTTGATATCAGCCACGTTTAAGATTTCTTCGGCATCGGGTAACTTAGATTCTAAGATTCGCACGTCATCAATACGAATAGAGATGTAAGGGAAATTTTTAAAAGGTTCAAGGTGTGTGTCACCAATTGTTATTTTTCCTTTGTGTCCCTTATTAAGTGCATCAATTTCAGCTTGAATGATTTCGTCTTGATTGATGTAGACAATCAAAATTAATATACTGAATAGCAGAACAGGTATGAATACGGCAAACCCCACAAATCGAAACCAGAATTTACGTTTTTTAAGAAAAGAGAATCTTTGGGAGATGTTTTTATCCTTAATTTTTGTTGTTGAAGGCATTTACGCACAAATAGTTTCTTCCGTGATTTTTAATATTTTCCGAACCTCTTCAAGAGTAGGTGCTTCAGCATAAACTCTAAGCACTGGCTCGGTACCTGAAGGGCGAATCATTACCCATCTTTCATCATCCAAAAAATATTTAAAACCATCAGTGGTTTCGACATTTCTAATTGAGTATTCTCCAAAATTTTTGTAACTATCTGCTTTACAATTGGCGATAATTTGTTGTTTGAGATCTTCGGTGATGTGAAGGTCACTTCTTTCAAATTTAAAAGGGCCAACCAATTCATAAACTTCATCTATGAGGTCATCAAGTGTTTTCCCAGATTTGGCCATAAATTCCCAGATGATCAATCCCATCCATATCCCATCACGCTCAGGTATATGTCCTTTTACGGCAATTCCGCCCGACTCTTCTCCACCTACAACGATATCATCTTTGACCATTATTGAGGCAATTTCTTTAAATCCGATTTTTGTTGTAAAAACTTCTAAACCATAGTGCTCACACATTTTATATACTCGAGGAGTTACACTAAAAGCGATAGCCACCTTTCCTGTTTGTCCTTTGTACTTCACTAAATAATGAATAAGTAATAGAATCAAATGATGTGAATCGATGAATTCTCCTTTGCCATTATACATTCCAATACGATCTGCATCCCCGTCTGTAGCTAGGGCACAATCGATTCCAGGATTTGATTTTATGTGAGCCTCAAGCTCTTTTAGATTTTTACCTATCGGTTCAGGAGCCTGTCCGTAAAATGATGGATTGTGTTCACAATGCATCAAATTCACATTGGGTAATATCCTAGGAAGAACTCGCTGTCCTGCACCATACATGGCATCATAAATCAAATTCATGTTGGAATTTTGAATGGCTTGAAGATCAAAATTGGCTTTCACATGATCGACGTACATAGTTTCTATATCGTCTACTTTTAGCTTTCCAGAAGCTTTGAAAGATTCTATATTGATTTCTTCAAGATTAATTTCACAGGAATCTTGAATGAGGTCTTCAACTTCTTGCACATGCTCAGGAGCAAGAGGGCCACCAAAATCTGCTTTAAGCTTATATCCATTATAAGAAGGAGGGTTATGACTTGCAGTCAGTACAACACCTACCTGGCAATTAAATCGACTTGCTGCTAATGAAACCATCGGAGTAGATACAAAACCTTCAGACATTCGAACATTGAGTCCTTGGCTTAAAAATACCTTCACGCTGGTTTCCATAAAAAGTGCTCCAGCAAAACGACAATCGTGACCAACAAACACAGTAGGGTCGTCATAGTTTTTCAACAACCATTTTCCAGTTGCTTCACTCACTCTTGCAACATTTTCAACTGTAAATTCCTTTGCAATAATGGCTCTCCAGCCGTCTGTTCCAAATTTAATTTTTTGCATTCCTATTATTTTTTGAATTCGCTAATTGTTTTTTCTATAATATTCAAACATTCTTTTAGCTCCTGTTCATTCATGACTAAGGGAGGAGCAAAACGTATAATGTTTCCGTGAGTTGGTTTGGCTAATAATCCATTTTCTTTCATGGCAACGCATAGGTTCCATGCAGTAGTGCTATCAGGACTGTCATTGATTACTATGGCATTAAGCATTCCTTTACCTCTGACACTAACTACTAGGTCATTTTTATCTATTATTTTTTGCATTCCATCTCTAAACAATTGTCCCAGCCTTCGAGCATTTTGAATCAGGTTTTCATCTTTCACTACCTCTAATGCGGCAATAGCTACTTTTGCAGCTACAGGGTTTCCTCCGAAGGTCGAGCCGTGCTGACCTGGTTTAATAACATTCATGATGTCGTTATTGGCCAATACTGCAGATACGGGATATACTCCTCCTGAAAGGGCTTTTCCGAGGATTAAAATATCTGGTCTGGCATAGGTCTGCTCTTGTCTTTCACATGAGCTTGTACAATTGCAGTTTCCACAAACAGCCAATAAGCTTCCTGTACGAGCGATACCTGTTTGAACCTCATCTGCAATAAATAGCACATTCTGTTCAGAGCATAATGCTCTGGCCTTACGCATAAAATTATCGTTGGGTGTATATACACCGGCTTCACCTTGTATGGGTTCAACTAAGAAACCTGCAATGTTTGGAAGCTTTAAAGCTTCTTCTAGAGCTTTGGTATCGTCGTATGGAATTTTAACAAATCCAGGTGTGTAAGGTCCAAAATTTTTGGTAGCATCAGGATCATTTGAAAAGGAAACAATTGTAGTCGTACGACCATGAAAGTTACCATCACAAACGATTATGGTCGCTTGATTCTCAGGAATTCCCTTTACTTCATATGCCCATTTACGGCATACTTTTAAAGCTGTTTCGACCGCTTCAGCACCAGTATTCATTGGCAGAACTTTATCGAATCCAAAAGTCTCTGTTACGTATTTTTCATATTCGCCCAACACATCGTTATAGAATGCACGAGATGTTAATGTTAATGTTTCCGACTGATCCGTCAGTGCTTTAATGATTTTGGGATGACAATGTCCTTGATTTACCGCCGAATAGGCAGATAAAAAGTCAAAATATTTTTTTCCTTCTACGTCCCAGACATGTACACCATTTCCCTTTGATAACACAACGGGTAGAGGATGATAATTATGTGCTCCATACCTGTCTTCGACTTCAATATATTCTTGTGTTTTCATAACTCAAATTAAATTCGTTCAAAAATAATAAAATGTAGGTGAGTAATATGAATAGTATCCATATTAAACTACCAATGATAAGCTTCGTCTTTTAACCACTTGTTCTGAACTCGGAGGGTTTGCTCTATAACATCTCTTACACATGCTTTTCCTCCATCATAAGGCGATTGGTAATCTACATTTGCTTTAACGTCAATCGCAGCATCTTGCGGGCAGCTAGAAACTCCAACTTCCTTCAAAACAGGAATATCAGGAATATCATCGCCCATATACAATACCTGCTTATCTGATATGTTGTATTTTGATTTTAGCTCTTGATATACTTTTAGCTTATTGCTAGATCTTAGGTGGACTTCTTTTATTCCAAGTTCCAACAATCTTCTTTTCAGGTCTTCGCTATATCCTCCTGTAATAATAAAGATTTGATAGCCCATCTTGCATGCATATTGTAGGGCATATCCATCTTTAGAGTTTAGTGCCCTCATGATTTCATTTTCTAGAAAATATACTTTTCCATCTGTGAGTACACCATCTACATCAAAAATAAAAGTATCAATATGATTCAATTTAGTTTTATAATTCATCTTGATTTCGAGGTTTTGATAATACTTTCAGTTAACGCTTTATATATACTAAGATGCTGCTCATTCAGCATTTTCTCATGCTTGTTAATTACTTTAAAATCGCCTCTTTCGGCAGGTCCAGTTTGGTTATTTAAAGTTTGGTTATTCAATATATTAAATACTGTTTTATCTAAAAGAGGTTTAAGAATACTCCAGCTCAGATTTCGGTCATCATTTTCTGCTTTTGCGATAGATCCAATATGATTTATAAAATTGTTTAGAAATACCGCAACGAGATGATAATCAGATCTTTTGTTAGAGTCACATAAATCGAATTGAAGCTTACAATAGCGACAAAGATCTTGAATTTGTGAGGATAGCTTTTCGGTTTTAGATTCAATCAAAACGGGAAAGTCAAATTGAATATCAATTTCTAAACCGCTAAAGGTTTGTAAGGGATAAAACACACCTGTATTGGGGTGTTTTATGTCGTTAAGACTGACACTACCTGCCGTATACAGCACAGCTTGTTTGGAGGGAATCTGATTGATAACAGCTGTAATCTGATCATCTGATACCGCTACCAGAATAAAATCAGCATCTAGTCCTTCGATACGATCAAAATAGGTACAATTAAATTTTGATGCACATACTTTACCCGTCTCTTTATTTCTACTGTGGAGGCCTTTGATTATAATTCCTTTGGAAACGAAAAAATGACCCAGAGATGTTGCAACTCTTCCCGAACCAATAATGGCAATAGTGGGTAAAGTGTGCACGTTCATTAATTAGCTTTTCCGTGACATTGTTTGTATTTCTTACCACTCCCGCATGGGCAAGGCTCATTTCTTCCAACTTTAGGAGCAGATACGATGGGCTGTCTTTTTTCTTCTGAACGCATAGAGTTCGCAATGGCTTGATCATATCCCTGCCTTCCTGGTAGGGCTCCCTGTTGCCCACCTGAAGAATTTTGTAATGAACTAGAACCACTGTAATTACTTTGCTTATCTTCTTTATTGGTGCTTTCTACTTCCTGTTCTTCAGGGATATCTAGCTTCATAAGTAGCTCTACTACATCCTCATTAAGTCGGGAAAGCATATTTTTAAACAATTCGTACGATTCGAGCTTGTATATAACCAATGGGTCTTTTTGCTCATAAGTAGCGTTGTTTACTGCAGACCTTAGGTCATCCATTTCACGAAGATGCTCTTTCCATTCTTCATCTATTTTAGAAAGGATTACATTCTTTTCAAAGGACCTGCTGATGTTTTTACCTTCAGATTTATAAGCATCTTCAAGATTAACAATCAAACGCATTTCTCTTTTTCCATCGGAAAGAGGGAAAACTATATTCTTATATTTTTCAGACATGGTTTCGTACACATGTTTGATCTGAGGCATACCCTTTGTCGCAATTTTTTCACATTTACGGTCGTACTTTGAACGCGTCTTCTCATATACAACATCTACGAGCTCATCTTTATTGATGTCACTAAAGTCTTCACTCTCAATTGGTGCTGCAATACCTAAAACCCTTACTAGATCCAATTCAAAATCCTGGAAATTCGAATTCTCATTTTTATAGACTGTTAAATCACAAAGGTCATAAAACATATTGTCAACATCGATGTCAATACGATCTCCATATAAGGCATTTTTCCGTTTTTTGTAGATGGCTTTTCTTTGGGTATTCATGACATCATCATATTCCAACAATCTTTTACGAACCCCGAAATTGTTTTCTTCAACCTTTTTTTGAGCTCTTTCAATTGATTTAGATACAAGTCCTGCTGAAATGACTTCACCTTCTTTAAGTCCCATTCTGTCCATTACCTTGGCAATTCTTTCAGATCCAAATTTCCTCATTAAATCATCCTCTAATGAAACAAAAAATCTTGAAGAACCAGGGTCTCCTTGTCTTCCTGAACGCCCTCTTAGCTGACGGTCAACACGACGGGAATCATGTCTTTCAGTTCCGATTATGGCAAGCCCTCCTGCAGCTTTAACACCATCACCTAGCTTGATATCGGTACCACGCCCAGCCATATTTGTGGCAATTGTTACTGCACCGGCAAGTCCTGCACTAGCTACAATTTCTGCTTCTTTTTGATGGTATTTTGCATTAAGAACCTGATGCTTTATTTTTTTCATCTGAAGCATTCTACTGAGCAATTCAGATATTTCGACAGTTGTAGTACCTACAAGAACAGGTCTTCCTGCTTCAATTAATTTCTCAACTTCTAGCGTTACAGCATTGTATTTTTCTCTAGCCGTTTTAAAGACCCAATCATCTTCATCTTTTCTAATGACTGGTTTGTTGGTTGGAACAACAACTACGTCCAATTCATAAATATCCCAAAACTCCTTGGCTTCAGTTTCTGCGGTTCCTGTCATTCCCGATAGCTTATGATACATACGGAAATAGTTTTGCAAGGTAACCGTAGCATATGTTTGGGTAGCTGCTTCAACTGTTACATCTTCTTTTGCTTCGATGGCCTGATGTAGTCCATCAGAATATCTTCTTCCATCCAAAATACGCCCCGTTGATTCATCAACGATTTTTACTTTGCCATCCATGACAACATACTCGACCTCTTTTTCAAATAATGTATAGGCCTTTAGTAACTGATTGATCGAATGAATTCGTTCGGACTTGATCGAGTAATCTCTAATTAGGGCGTCTTTTTGCTCGATGAGGCGCTCTTTGTCTAGATTGTTTTTTTCGAGTTTGGCAATTTCAGCTCCAATGTCAGGCATAATAAAGAAATCACGTTCTTCATTACCTGAAACAAGATCAATACCTTTGTCTGTAAGCTGAATTGAATTGTTTTTCTCATCAATGGTAAAAAAGAGCTCCACATCAATCTTTTTCATATGCTTGCCTTGCTCTTGCATATAGAAATTTTCTGTTTTTTGAAGGTGTACTTTAATTCCAGGCTCAGAAAGATATTTGATAAGGGCCCTGTTCTTTGGAAGGCCTCTAAATGCACGAAGTAAAGCAATTCCACCTTCTTCTAGGTTTTTCTTGACCTCATTCTTATCTCCAGAAGCATCACTAATTACAGTAAGATTTTTCTTGGCTTCACTAAGACATTGCTGCACATATAGTTTTTGCGCCTGAACAACTCTTTCGATTCGTGGCTTTAATACATGAAATTCATGCTCATCTCCTTTTGGAGTCGGACCAGAAATAATCAAAGGCGTTCTTGCATCATCAATTAGCACTGAATCAACCTCATCAACAATTGCAAAATGATGTTTTCGTTGTACCAAATCATCAACATGTCCTGCCATGTTATCTCTTAAATAGTCAAAACCAAATTCATTGTTTGTTCCAAAAGTGATATCAGCCATATATGCCGCTCTTCTCTCCTTTGAATTGGGACGATGCTTGTCTATACAATCAACAGAAAGGCCATGAAATTGATATAAAGGTCCCATCCATTCAGAGTCTCTTTTAGCCAGATAATCATTTACGGTTACTACATGCGCTCCTTTTTTAGCCAAAGCATTCATGTAAACGGGTAATGTAGCCACAAGTGTTTTACCCTCTCCAGTTTGCATTTCTGCAATATTTCCTTTGTGTAATACAGCTCCTCCCATTAATTGAACATCATAATGTACCATATCCCATTTGACTTGGTTACCTGCAGCGGACCATTCGTTTAGCCAGACTGCTTGGTCTCCATCAATTGTAATTCCGTCTTTATTGGCCGCTAGATCTCTATCGAAATCTTGAGCCTTCACAACCAGCTTGCCGTTATTCGCCCATCTAGATGCTGTTTCCTTAATTACTGAAAAGGCCCTTGGTAAAATCTCCAATAGGGATTCTTCAATTTTTTCATCAACTTCTTTTTCTAATTTCTCAACTCTTTCAAAAATTTCTGTTTTGTCCTGAATAGAGAGTTCCGGTTTTTCAGCTTCTTCTTTGAGTTTTGAAAGCTGTTCTTCAAGTGCTGATTTATCTTCACTTATTTTCTGAATAAAAATATTGGTTTGTTCGCGAAGTTCATTATCCGTATAATTTTGTATTTCTGGATATACGGCGTTAACTGAATCTACAAATGGCTGATAAGTACTTTTGTCTTTGGAGTTTTTATCACCAATAATTTTCTTTAAGAAATTTCCAATCATTTTATAAGGAATTTATGGATTGCAAATTTAATCAAATTAAGCCATGAAAGGAAGAGTTCTAGCCAGCAATGTGAAAAATGGTTAAATCTTGTATTTATATCGTTTCGTGAGTGTAAAAAATGTTAATTATTATTCAAGATTTAAAGTAGTCAATCGTTATTAGAATTATCTTTGCACCATGCATCAAAAAATAATTATTCTTGATTTTGGGTCACAGTATACCCAATTAATAGCCAGAAGGATTAGAGAGCTCAATGTGTATTGTGAAATTCATCCGTGGAATAAAGTCCCTGAGATGGACGCAGGTGTAGTGGGTGTGATATTGTCTGGGAGCCCTTTTTCGGTATTAGATGATAATTCACCTAAACCGAACTTATCAGAAATTAAGGGAAAGCTGCCTTTATTGGGTATTTGTTTTGGTGCTCAATTTTTGTCTCACAATTACGGCGGAAAGGTTCTGCCTTCCAGTACCAGAGAATATGGTAGAGCGCTAATTTCAAAAATCAATTCGGATGAGTTGATTTCTAAGGGAATGACCGCTGGCTCGCAAGTTTGGATGTCGCATGGTGATACAATAAAAAGCATTCCTGATCACTATTCAATTTTTGCTTCGACTGAAGACGTTGAGGTAGCTGGATATTCTGTGAAAGGAGAAAAAACCTATGGTGTGCAATTTCATCCCGAGGTTTACCATAGTACTGAGGGCAAGATCTTATTGAAAAATTTCATTGTAGATATTTGCGGCTGTGTTGGAGATTGGACACCACATTCATTTGTTAGTGAAACCTGCTCTAGATTAAAAGAACAAATAGGAGAAGGTAAAGTAATCTTAGGCTTATCCGGAGGAGTTGATTCCTCTGTAGCTGCGGTACTTCTTCATAAGTCTATTGGTAATCAGCTTCATTGTATTTTCGTAGATAATGGATTGCTTAGAAAAAATGAATATGAAAACGTATTAGAATCCTATAAAGGAATGGGACTTAATGTAATAGGTGTAGATGCCTCAGAAAAGTTCTACAAGGAATTAGAAGGAGTTAAAGATCCAGAGCTGAAAAGAAAGGCGATAGGCAAAGTATTTATAGATGTATTTGAGGAAGAGTCAAAAAAAGTAGAGGATGCCAGGTGGTTAGGTCAAGGAACGATATATCCAGATGTGATTGAATCTATATCTGCAACCGGAGGACCTTCACAAACGATCAAGTCTCATCATAATGTTGGAGGTTTACCAGATTATATGTTGTTGAAAGTAGTTGAGCCCTTAAAACAACTTTTTAAAGATGAGGTACGCAGAATTGGAAAATCGTTGGATATTGATTCGAAGATACTCGGAAGACATCCTTTTCCTGGTCCGGGTCTTGGAATTAGGATTTTAGGAGAGGTAACAAAAGAAAAGGTACGCATTTTGCAGGAGGTAGATTATATTTTCATTGAAGGTCTCAAGGAACATGGCTTATATGATGAGGTATGGCAGGCTGGAGCTATTTTTCTACCCATTCAATCCGTAGGTGTAATGGGAGATGAGAGAACGTATGAAAATGCGGTTGCACTTCGTGCAGTATATTCTACAGATGGAATGACTGCAGATTGGTGTCATTTACCGTATGATTTTTTAGCTTTAATGTCTAATAAGATCATTAATCAAGTAAAAGGGATAAATAGAGTGACCTATGACATTAGCTCTAAACCCCCGGCTACTATAGAATGGGAATAAAATGAAATCGATATTGATTGCTTTTTTCGTGTGTTTCGCTTTTGTTTCGTTTGGACAAAAGTATGCTGATATTGGAGAAAAAGAAGGTAAAAAATATTACATCCATACAGTAGAATCTAATAATTCAATTTACAGTCTATCCAAAACTTATGAGATTTCTATCGATAAGCTGAAAGAAAATAATCCTATCCTCTCAGGGGGATTGCAGATTGGTCAGGTCCTGTGGATACCTGTTCGTTATGATGATATCATTCATATTGTTCAGCATCGAGAAACGCTTTATGGTATCTCTCAACGATATTCGAAATCCATTGATTCTCTTATTTCATATAATCCCAATGTAAAGGAGGGACTTCAAAGAGGACAGGAACTGGTCATAAAAAATATGATTCGTCCTATTCAGCTTCAGGCCGCAGTAGAAAATCCATTTAGCACAAATCCAGATACAGATCAAAATACTCTTCAGTATGAGGATTCGTTAGTTGAATATACCGTTCACCCTGGTGAAACCCTATATTCCATTTCTAGAAGGTTTATGGTTCCTATGGATACCCTAACTAAAAAGAACAACTTGAAAACGAATGTTTTGAGTGAGGGTCAGGTGCTTATTATCCCCTTAAAAAAAGAGCTAGAAATTAAAGATCGAAAACACTTGGACACACTCGATTCACCTATTAAATTAATTCCTGTAAATAAGTTTAGAGATTCTAGTAAATATCGGGTAGTCGTATTCTTACCGTTTAATTTAGATACTATTGATGTGCGCAATATAAGAAGATTTGCTGTCGATTATTATATGGGGGCATTATTGGCAATCGACTCCTTAAAAAAGTATAATGTTCAATGTGATTTTCACTTTTTTGACTACGAATCGAGAATTCAACCCTTTGATACCGTATTGATGTCTGATGAGCTTCTAAATGCGGATTTAATTTTTGCGCCTTTCAATTTTCAATTGGCTAAAAAGCTTAAAGAATGGTCTATCGATAAAACCATGAAAATAGTTTACCCGCTTAAACGTTTAAACAATCTTCACGATTATCGTGCAAATGATTATTTTATGGAGCCAGATGCTTCAGCTAAGGAATATATTTTGGCAAAGCATTTATCACAGTTGGATTCATGTCAATTGGTATTCATTAAAACCACTGACTCTTTGGATATAGCGGATCAAAATAAGTTTTTAGAGATATACTACAATATCAATGCAAAAACAAAGCTTATAGAGGCGAACACGAGAAATTATCAATACTTTTCAAATAAGAAAAATACGAAAACCATATACGTGCTGTTATCTGAAAACGAAACCATTGTCGAAGAGGTATTAACTTTTGCAGTTGAAAAAGAGAATGTTTTGATTTATGGTAAAGAGCAATGGTTAAAGAAAATAAAATTTGTCTCAAGTATTGAAAATTTGACAGCTTTTCGATATGCGGTAGGAACATATTTAAATTATCAAAACGAAACTATCAAGCGTATTCATAAAATGTACAGATGGAAATTCAATTCTGATATGACCAAAATGTCTGGGATAGGCTTCGATGCTACTCTTAACATTGTTATGTATTTACTTTATGACAAGACTCTTCAGAAAGGTTTGGTTCATAATTTTAGATTTGATTTTGAAGGAAGCCCTCTGAATCACAATATGGGAGGCTATATTTTGAATTTTGACAATCTAGACATTACAATTGTTGAATGATGGATAAGAATCGAATTTCTGCTTCTTTCAAAGAGGTTCAAGAATACATTTGTTCAAAGCTCGAGGAATTAGATGGTGGGTCCGTATTTGAATCAGATGAATGGTCTCGGTCAGAAGGGGGCGGAGGAAGAACAAATACCATTAAAGATGGTATCCTTATTGAAAAAGGTGGAGTCGCTTTTTCAGAAGTTTTTGGTCCAGTTTCTGAACAAATGTCAAAACAGCTCAAGCTCGAAGGAGACTCTTTTTTTGCTACTGGAGTTTCGATAGTTTTGCACTCAAAAGCAGTTCAGCATCCAATTATTCATATGAATATTAGATATTTTGAAATCGATCAAAATAAATATTGGTTTGGTGGGGGTATTGATTTAACCCCAATTTATGTCAATGAAGAACTTGCAGTTCTTTTTCATTCCAGATTAAAGGAATTGTGCGATGAATATGATTCGACGATTTATTCTCAATTTAAGAAAGGAGCAGATGAATATTTCTATTTAAGTCATCGTAATGAGTCTAGAGGAGTTGGTGGAATATTTTTCGATCATTTTTCCGAAAATGATAAGCTTTCTAAAGAGCAAATTTTTGATTTTTGCATCAAGCTGGGAAAATTGTTTCCGGAATTGTATGCCGAACAAATTTCCAAATCCACCTTGCATAATGAAATGAAAAGAGAATGGCAGCTTTTACGACGAAGCCGTTATGTTGAGTTTAACCTCTTGCACGATAGAGGAACTAAATTTGGAATATATTCTGGGGGGAGAACGGAATCTATTTTGTTGAGCATGCCGCCAGAGGCCAAATGGGTATATAATTATCACGAAAGAGAGGATCCATTAGAACAACATACCCAAGAAATACTTAGGAGCAATAGAAATTGGATCATTTAATGATTGATCTAAAAGTTAAATTTATTCTTTTCTCTAATACTTTTTTAGACTTAGGGATTTGATGTTTCCAGTGGTGCTGAACCGGGCCTTTCATTAGTAATAAGCTACCATGTTCGAGGTCTATAAAAAATTTATCCTTTTTGGTTTTATGTTTGAAATGTATCCTTCTTGTTTCACCAAAGCTAAGTGATGCAATGACTGGATCCACACCTAGCTCTTTTTCATCATCTGAATGCCACCCATTACTGTCTGTTTCACTTCGATAAACATTGATCAAGACTGAATTGTACTTTGTTTTAGTGAAAACTTCTAGATCACTGCAAAGGGCTTCTATAGCTGGGGTGAATGTATTGCTTTCTAGCTGATTTCCGGAGTAGCTATAGCTTTGCTTGTTCTTGGCGAAAAATGCTTCGAGACGAGGAGATTTAAATCTTTTTCCAAAGAGTGTGATTTCCCTCTGTTTATATTGTTTATATGAAGCAAATTCATTGAATAGCTCTGTTGCTTTAGGTTCAGAATAAAAAGAGCTGATGTACAATACCTCACCATCAATTGCTGCTAGGTTCATTATAAATACCCCATTAGATTATATACAGTATATCCAACCCATTCTTTTATGAGCTTATCCCAAGAATTAAAAGCATTTTGATTGGGTATGAATTCAGTGATGGAAATGGATTGGGAATGAACTGAATAATGATCAGTTGTAAATGCCCTACATTGAATGCCTTGCTTTTCAAAACAGGCGTGAGCCCTTCTCATGTGCATTGAAGAAGTAATCAGAAGATTATTTTGTTTTGAAAATCCGTTTTTTTCAAAAATCAATTTGGTTTGAAGAGCATTCTCATACGTATTACGAGATTTATCTTCAACAATAATGTCTTTCTCAGGAATACCCATTGAAATAAGATCCTGTTTTAATTGGGCTGCCTCGTGGAGCCCTTTTTTGAGGACGTAACCTGAATCTCCAGTGATAATTATTTTTTTAATCTTCTTTTTTTTATATAGTTGAATAGCCTGCCAGATTCTATCCGCTCCTCTTCTGGCACTAAGTCTGTCAAGGTCATTGTTGTATTCGAACATTCCAGATAATACGATTCCATTTTCATATTCCTTTAAATGCTCAATTTTTGAGCCTTCTACCTCCCATAGTGAAATAAATCGGTTGACAATAAAGCCATTAGAGAAGAAA
>JBELDA010000059.1:9057-15774 GCA_042094515.1 Crocinitomicaceae bacterium | reverse complement strand
CTTACACATGGAGCTTTGGTGATGGAACCTCTGGTCAAGGACAATATGAATATCACACCTATTCTAATAATGGCACTTACAATGTTTGCATGTATGCTTATGACCAAAACGGAATGATTTGCGATACAGTATGTCAAAATGTATTTGTCAGTGGATGTAACAATACTGGAGGTGGCTGTCAAACCTATTTCACTTATACCATGGGACAATCACCATGTGAATATTATTTTACAGCTACTGGTGCGACCACATATACTTGGGATTTTGGAGATGGAAACACTGGATCTGGACAGACTGTAAGTAACACATACTCTAATGATGGTATGTATTCTGTTTTGTTATTGGGCTACAACTCTAATGGTGTTCTTTGCGATTCAATCGTTCAATACATGACAATAACAGGATGTGGCGGAAACACACCTTGTCAGGCAGGATACCAATTCTCAATAGATAGCTCTTGCACCTACACATTCTATGGCTACGGAGCAAATAGCTACGAATGGTGGTATGACGATATGGTATTAAGCGGTGAGATTATCACATTGTATATATCACCTAACAGTATCGAGACCTTGTGTATGTATGCGTATGACAATCAAGGATTTTTATGTGACACAGTATGTGAGGATTTCGTATGTGATGTGACAGGAATAGAGGAACTTCAAAATCATTTTGACGTTACCATTTTCCCTAATCCTGCAAAGAGTAAAGGAACAATTTTGATTCAAAACAATTCTCCTGACCAAACTATCATTCAACTTATGACTCCTTTAGGTAAAAGAGTTGAAACAATATACTCTGGTCACCTTGCCTCAGGCTCGCATGAAATTTCATGGAGTAATTCAAACCTCGTATCAGGACTCTATATTGTTCAGGTCTCCGGATCTTTTGGAACAATTAACAAAAGACTTCTCATTCAGAGATAGTTAATAGTTTAGCAAAAAAGGGGTAGTCAATTGACTACCCTTTTTATTTTCAACATAAAATGAGAAAGCTTAATTATTTCTTTTCATCGCCCGATCCATTTCTCTCTTGTCATCTTTCAGCTTTAAATCATGTCTCTTGTCATGAGTTTTCTTACCCGTTGCACAAGCGATTAACATTTTTAACCATCCTTTTTCAGACAAAAATAATTTTAATGGAACAAGCGTATTTCCTTTCGTTTTTAAAAACTTTTCGATTTTTAAAATCTCTTTAGAATTTAGAAGTAATTTTCGATCTGTTCTTGGCTTGTGGTTGTTATAGCTGCCTTTTTCGTATTCAGAAATATACATATTTCGAATGAACACCTCTCCCCTTTCAAAAATCCCATAAGCTTCCATAATACTCGCTTTTCCATTCCGAATACTTTTAATTTCTGTTCCTTTCAATTGAATGCCAGCGGTATACTGTTCAAGTATTTGATACTCAAATCTTGCTTTTTTATTTTGTATGTTTATTTCCTTCTGTGGCATTTCAAATCAAAGTTAAGCATTGCCACTTAAACCATTCAATATTTACAGTCGAAAGAATGAAAATGATTACTTTTAATCATGCAAACTCCCTCAAAAATATTGGACAATGCTGTAGAACAGCTATCAAGCCTTCCAGGTATTGGAAAAAGATCGGCATTAAGGCTCGCTCTTAATCTTTTACAAAGGAATGAACAAGAAATACATGAATTCGCCAATGCCATAATCGATCTCAAATTAAATGTTTTTAATTGCAAAGAATGCGGAAATATTTCGGACCATTCAACTTGTGATATATGCTTAAATCCTAATCGAAATTCGGAAGTAATTTGCGTTATTGAGGACATTCGAGATATCATTGCGGTTGAATCTACAGGAGCTTTTAAAGGAAAGTATCACGTTCTCGGAGGAGTAATCTCACCAATGGATGGCATTGGACCAAACGAATTGAATATACAATCACTTATCGATAAAGTGAGTCAGGGACATGTAAAAGAAATTATTTTTGCGCTGAGCCCAACAATGGAAGGTGACACAACAAATTTTTATTTATTTAAAAAGCTTAAAGACTATTCTCCCTTAATAACCACTTTATCTAGAGGCGTAACGGTTGGTGCCGAGCTTCATTATGCAGACGAAATGTCATTAGGAAGATCAATTACTCAAAGACAAAAATACAATCAGGAATGACTAAACTAACTACACTTACACTACTATTCTTTACATTATTTTACACGTACGGTCAGCAAGTAAAAACGATAGCCACAGCAACTACAAATCAAAACATCATTGACTATGTTCATTCTGTAGATAGCACAATCATCGTCATTGACTTTTTAGAAATCAAAAAATCAAAATGGAAAAGTAATTTCGAAAAGGTCTCTGGACTAATTCTTTCTGGCGGAAGAGATGTTAGCCCCAAAAATTACGGAGTTAAAGACACCTTCAACCTTTGTGTTACAGACCCAAAAAGAGATGAAGTAGAGCTTTTTTTATTAAAAGCAGCTTTAAATGATTCTATTCCAATACTTGGCATCTGTAGAGGACATCAAATGACAAATGTCGGTCAAGGAGGAGCCCTTTACCAGGACATCCCCTCACAACACAAATCAGATGTCCAGGTTATTCACAGAGATAGCCTACAAGAAGATTATGTATACCATGACATTCAAATAGATACTACGAGTGCCCTGTTTAAAATATATGGAATTCGCCAAATGAATGTGAATAGTTTTCATCATCAAGCCGTAATTAAGGAAGGCGGCTCCATGAAAACTGTCGCAAGAGCTGCGGATGGTATTTGTGAAGCCGCAGAATGGGGAAAAGGATTAGAAGACAGATGGATCATCGGAGTACAGTTTCACCCTGAAAGACAATTTAAAACGGATCAGCACCACACGAAGCTAATTCAGGCATATATTGAAGCTTGTTTTCCTTAGCTCCTGGATTTCCTTATAAGCTTAATCCCTTTTACAGCAAGTCCAAATGAGGCAAGAGCTATGACATAAATCAATGTCAATCGACCAAAATGAATATTGTGATAAATAGAATATTCTCTAAGCAATGCCACGAATAGAAAGCAGGTTCCAGTCGAGAGCATACTCGAATACTCATTAAAAATCACTTTGCTTAATGAAAATTTATATTTAATAGGAATAAAACCTGTAAGCTTAGGTATAAATACAGGAGTCACATTGCACCAATTTGTATAAGCTGCGCCAAATTTATTTGATAAAAAAGCCTCTTCAGCAAACACGATACGTTCGTAGTACATCCAAAACAACAGAATCAGCAGAACGCTCAACCAAAAGCTGAACAAGTAAATAGAAAGTCCGAACCAAATTAAAAAATTTGCCACATAAAGAGGGTTCCTTACTATGGAGTACCACCCTTTTGTATTTAATGAATCAGCAACCTGCTCATTTCTGTTTCTTCCTGATGTTGCATCTTGTCTTGCTAAAATCACTTGTGCCCTAATCAAATGGCCTAGAGCAATAAAGCCTATCGCAGAAAACAATACCGCGTATTCGACCCCTTTATGTTCGATAAGACATTCAAAAGAATTGAAATAGCTTACAGGTATTGAAAATAGAATAAATAATATGGGAATAAAGCCTCTGTTTCGGAATAAAAATTCGCCTTGCTTTTCTAAAGAATCTTGTAATTTCATTTAAATAAATTGAGTATATTGCAAATACAATCTGACAAAAGTAATCATTCTTCAAACTATGAAAGAAAAATTTGAATTAGAGTATCTATTAAAAACTTCAATTAGGGTCCTTGACAACATGATTGGTTCACCTAGTGGACTAAGTGAATGGTTTGCGGATAATGTTACTGTACGCGATGATATCTATTCATTTGAATGGGATGGCACTATAGAAGAAGCAAGATTGATTCAGCGAAAAATGAATTCAAAAATGAAATTCAAATGGTTAGATGATGAAGAAAATGGAGATGATTATTATTTTGAAATTAATTTCGAAGTGGATTCAATGACGTCAACGGTCTCTCTAAATGTAGTCGACTTTGCCGAACCTGGTGAAATAGAATCTGCAAAAATGCTTTGGGAGCAACAAATTAATGATTTGAAAAGAATTATTGGAGCATAAATCCATTAGTTTTGCGTTAGTTTAATTAGAGCATAACCCATAAACTACAATTACATTGTTGCCTCGACTCTATTTATTTAGTCTTAGATCATTTATTGGACCATTCCTACTTACGCTTGTAATCTGCATATTTATATTAATTCTACAGTTTTTTTGGGTCTATATCGATGACTTGATGGGTAAAGGCATTGATGTCTTGATTATACTTGAGCTCCTTTTTTATGTTTCAGCCAGCCTAATCCCGCTTGCACTTCCCTTGGCTATATTGATCTCTTCACTAATGACCTTTGGTAATTTTTCAGAAAACAATGAGCTCACTGCTCTTAAATCTAGTGGCTTGTCCCTTTTTAAGATTATGAGACCTTTAATGGTGCTGGTAATAGCCATTTCATTATTTACTTTTTATTTTTCAAACTATGTCATTCCTGTTGCAAACCTCAAGTGGCATTCTTTAATTTTTGATATTCAAAACACAAAAATCACGAACCTCATTAAACCTGGTGTTTACACCAGTGAAATAGATGGTTATGCTATAAAGGTGGGTTCAGGTGAAAATGGGAAATATCAGGATGTCATTATTCATGACCATACGAACCCCGTTCAACTTAAAACAATTAAATCAGAGGAAATCAGAATTTATAAATCGACAAATTCCCTTTATTTATTTTTTGAATTGATAAATGGAAATATTTTTGAAGAGCTTGACATTCAAAATCCCATTTTTCTTCCTAATGGGACAATGCAGAACAAAACTCATATGAATCGCCCTTCAAGGGTTTCACAATTTGACAAAGCCACATACAAAATCAATGTATCGGGATTTACTTTAAACAGAAGTGACAATGACATTTTTAAGGATAAATATGAAATGTTAAATGTATTCCAAATCAAAAAGGCAATGGACTCACTAGAAACCAAGAGAAAAAAAATGAATAGTGCCTATCTTTTAGTGAATAAGAGAGACCAATCTGTTTTTCGATTGCGACAAATAGAAAATATTGAAGACACTTCTCAGCTTGAAGGATTAACGAGTATCCAATCCAACGAAATAAGTAAAGAGGACAAAACCAATATATACAAACAGCTCGTAACCAAGCTTAGAAGTAAAAATCAAAATCTTGATAATCAGATTAAGTTTTTAGGGACCATAGAAAAAGATGCTAATAATTATTGGATAGAATTTCACAGAAAATTCGCTCTTTCAGTAACCCTTATCATTCTTTTCTTGATGGGGGCATCTCTTGGATCCATCATAAAAAAAGGAGGATTTGGAGCTCCAGTTGTCATTGCCGCAGTCATTTTTATTATTTATTTTTCTATTATTACCACTGGTGAAAACCTTGCAGAATCTCAGGTTATAAGTCCATTTTTTGGAATGTGGATGGCTTGCATTATTTTCACCCCTATAGCCTTCCTTTTAACAAGAGCTGCTGCGAGAGATTCTAAAATCTTCTCAAAAGAAAATTGGATCAGAATATTTAAATTAAATAAGGTTAAATGAAGGCGTTTTTCATAAGTCACAAACCACCATACCCCATTATAGACGGTGGGTGCCATGCCATGGACAGAATGCTACGTGACTTTATACTGGCATATCCTGAGGCTTCTATAACCTACCTTTACTTTGAAACTGAAAAACATCCCGGCGAGAAAAACGCATCTCCATCTGAGTTCAATACTAATGTGAAATTTATTGGAGTACCTATTTCAACGAAAATAAATCCATTTTCTGCCTTTATACATTTATTTAACGGCAAATCTTATAACATAACAAGATTCATTAAGGAAAACATAAAGAATCAAATTGAAAAACTTCTCAGTGAAAACGACTATGAATTGGTTCTATTTGAAAGTATATTTTCAGGGGGTTATGTGGACGAAATTAAAAGCAACACTAAGGCGAAATTAGTATACCGCGCACACAACGTTGAGCACAAGATTTGGGAAGATTTATCTGCCGGGGAAACAAACCCATTAAAAAAATGGTACCTAAAGCATCTCGCTAAAAAATTAAAATCTTTTGAATTACAGTTTTTAAATAAAATTCACCTCATCATGTCAATTTCAGAAATTGATCAGGCATTTTTTCTGAATCATTCAGAAGCGACGAGCGAATATATTCCTGTATCCATGAAAAGCCAGACAAAAACATTTGGCGATTTCAATTCTCTTTGTTTTTTAGGTGCATTCAATTGGCTACCGAATAAAGAAGGTATTTTTTGGTTTGTAAATAATATTTTCAAAGAGTTAACGGCAACATTTCCTGAGCTCACATTACAAATAGCTGGAAGCTTCTCAAATGAAATTTCCAGTCTCTCTGAAAAACCAAATATTCAACTTCATGGCTTTGTGGACTCGTCTACAGCATTTATTTCTACCAATGGTATCTTCGTGGCCCCTTTACTTTCCGGATCTGGAGTAAAAATGAAAGTATTGGAAGCGATGTCTCTCGGAGTCCCCTGTGTTCTCAGTAATAAAGCTGCTGAAGGATTGAATTTACCTTCTATAATACCAGTTTGCAATAGCAAGGCTGATTTCATAGAAAAACTTTCCCTACTTTTAAAAGATAAAGAGTTATGTGAAAAAATTGGCAAGGCTGGTCAGCGATTTATTGAAACTGAATTTTCATCAGAGCTCGTGTCTAAAAAATTAAT
>JBELDA010000059.1:7544-8957 GCA_042094515.1 Crocinitomicaceae bacterium | reverse complement strand
ATTATAAGGCATGTGAAGTTTAACGAGAGAAGCGGGAAAATAAAAATCATAAATGCCCTGTTTGAGCTTGCGGAGGGTGAAATACTTGTATTAACAGACGCAAATGTCATATTTACCGAACACACCCTTGATTCGCTTTTAAAACATTTTGGTGATTCTAAAGTCGGACTTGTGGATAGCAATATGAAAAATTTCGGCATGAAATCTACAGGGATTTCTATTCCAGAAAAAACCTATATTTCGATTGAAGGAAAGCTCAAGTACGCGGAAGGAAATTTATGGGGAACCATGATGGGACCTTTCGGGGGGTGTTTTGCTGTAAGAAAAAGCTTGTTCTACAAAGTTCCTGATAATTTTCTAGTTGATGATTTTTTTATAAATATGAAGGTCCTTGAAAATGGTCACTCTTGTTTGAATGAGCCCAATGCTATTGTTTATGAAGATGTGAGTAATAATTTGAGAGCGGAATTTATTCGAAAATCAAGAATATCTGCGGGTAATTTTCAAAACTTAGCCCACTTTTTTCATTTACTTTTCAAATTCAATAGGCTCTCTTTTGTTTTCCTATCTCATAAAATTTTACGTTGGCTTTGTCCGTTTTTCATTTTAACTGTTGGTATTTTACTATTCTTGTTATACGAAGAATCTCTCTTAAACGCAATTCTTTTAATTAGCTATACTGCTTGTCTTGGTATTGTAGCTATTGATCTTATATTTATTAAACTCGGTATACACATTAAACCATTCAGATACCTTACCCATTTCGCGGCGATGAATGCAGCACTATTTATAGGCTTTTTTAAATTCCTTAGAGGAAGTAAAAGTAGCGTGTGGAAACGAACTGAAAGATTACAAGCTTGATTATCGAAGCATTAGAAAGTGCTCATATTTATCTTTAACAAACAAGACCAGTTCCATCTCACTTGCCGTTTTTAGAAAATTTTCATTGATATTTAGAAAAGAGATAAAGGAATCAAATTCGTTTTCATCGAGATCAATAATATCATAAGCAATATATAAGGCTAGAAGCTCTTTTACAATTCGACTCTGGTCATCTTTATACTCCTGTTCCGCAATCCAACGCTTGTTTTTCTCCTTCCTTGAAAAGGCCTGATATAAAGCTGTAATTGGACTTTCGAATGCGCTGATACCTGAAACCATTCGTGTATCACGCATGGCCAACTCTGCTCTCTCTTCTTTAATTTGATTTAATGTTTTTAAAGGACGAATCACTACTTCATCTAACTGCTGCGGAAGTCGTTCTATATTTTCATAAACTAGAAATTGACAGTTAGAATCTGGAACAATCGTATACCTAAATTTAGGATATTCTTTTATAGACAATACAATTTGATCACCATTTGAAACGTAGGCACTAAACTTACCATTTGGCTGACCGAAAACGCCCTTGCC
>JBELDA010000059.1:0-7444 GCA_042094515.1 Crocinitomicaceae bacterium | reverse complement strand
AGAATGACAAAAAAGCTTTCCTTTTGAGAATAGATCTTTTTTACACCTTGAACAAAAGCGCCCATCAGCGGAACAAACATCATCTTGACATTTTTATACTTAAAAAACTTCATGAAAAGAAAATGCCCCATTTCATGAATAAATAAAACAACGATTAAGAATACAAGGAATTGAATACGATCCGCAAATAGAATCATAAATGACGCCACAAAAAGAATCAATGACAATAAGGTCATACTCCATCCCGACTTATCCTCTTTTTTAGGTAATACAGGCTTTTGTGGATAAAAATCAAATTGTTCTTCCATAAATATTATAAAACAGGCATTCCGCCTTTCATATTCTTCATTTGACTCATCATTCCTGACATTGCTCTTGGATTGCTCATCATTTTCATCATCTTACGCATCTCCTCAAACTGTTTGATCAGCTTGTTTACCTCTTGTACTGATGTTCCACTTCCTTTAGCTATTCGACTCCTCCGTGATGCATTTAAAACACCTGGACTTGTTCTCTCCTCTTGAGTCATTGAATGAATGATCGCTTCTATTCCTTTAAAAGCATCGTCAGGAATATCAGCCCCTTTCATAGCTTTACCTACTCCCGGAATCATACCCATTAAATCTTTTACGTTACCCATCTTCTTGATCTGCTGAAGCTGAGAAAGGAAATCATTAAAATCAAACTGATTTTTTAATATTTTCCTCTGAAGCTTTTTTGCTTCTTGTTCATCAAATTGTTCCTGTGCTTTTTCAACTAGAGAAACGACATCTCCCATTCCAAGAATCCGATCCGCCATTCTGGATGGATAGAATACATCTAATGCATCCATTTTCTCACCTACACCAACAAACTTAATAGGTTTGTTTACCACCTCTTTAATGGTTAAAGCCGCTCCACCTCGTGTATCGCCATCCAATTTGGTTAGCACTACTCCATCAAAATTGATTCTTTCGTTAAATGTTTTTGCAGTATTTACAGCATCCTGACCAGTCATAGCATCTACAACAAATAGGGTTTCAGAGGGATTTATAGACTTCTTTAGGTTTTCTATTTCATCCATCATCACCTCATCCACAGCTAATCGTCCAGCCGTATCGACGATTACAACATTAAATGCCTCGGCTTTGGCTTTTTTTATGGCAGCGTTCGCTATATTAATAGGATTCTTTTCTTCTTTATTAGAAAATACCTCAATGTCAAGCTGTTCACCTAATACATGAAGTTGATCTATAGCCGCAGGACGATAAACATCACAAGCCACAAGAAGAACCTTTTTACTTTTTTTCTTTGTAAGGTAGTTACCCAGCTTACCAGTAAATGTAGTTTTACCAGAACCTTGAAGACCTGACATTAAAACCACAGAGGGATTTGAATCGAGATTTATAGCCACTTCATTCCCTCCCATGAGCTTAATAAGCTCCTCATGACAAATTTTAATCATGAGCTGACCAGGAGAAACTGACTTTAAAACGTCACGACCTAAGGCCTTTTCTTTTATGGTATTTGTGAATTTTTTTGCGGTTTTAAAATTGACATCCGCATCCAATAAAGCTCTTCTAACCTCCTTAAGGGATTCTGCAACATTTATTTCGGTAATCTGACCATGTCCTTTTAGAACTTTAAAGGCACGCTCGAACTTCTCTGTTAAATTATCAAACATATTGTAAAATTGAAGCTCAAAGATACAGAATTGAATCAATATAGCTTGTTAACAAAAGCTATAAAAACAAAGAGCTTAATTTAGAAATGAGTAACCAAATTGTGTTTGTCGATCAGCTTTCTCATGTTAATTAAGGCATAACGCATTCTTCCCAATGCAGTATTGATACTAATATCTTTGAGTTCTGCAATTTCTTTAAATGATAAATCTTGAAAGATTCGAAGCCTAATGATTTCTCTTTGTACCACAGGAAGATGGTCTATCAATGAAACCATTTGGGTTTCAAGCTCCTCTCTTGTCTTGGTTTCTAAGTAGTTTTGTTCTCCAGAATCGATTTTTTGAAAAATAGAATAGCTAGAGTCAAAAGGACTCGTTTCAGATATCATTCGCATCTTACTCTGTCTTCGAAAATGATCAATTACAAGATTATGAGCGATCCGCATGCACCAAGGTAAAAACTTCCCTTCTTCATTATAATTGCCAAGCTTTATTGTATTGACGACTTTTACAAATGTATCTTGAAAGACATCATTAGAAAGTTGTCCATCTTTCAGTTTTGAATATATATATCTATATACACGATCCTTGTGTCGAAGCAATAATGTTTCAAATGCTTTTTCGTTTCCATTAATATATGCGGTAATTAAATCGCTATCACCTAAATTAGAGAGTACCATTACTTACGTTTTCGTTGTTATTTCAACTATTAAAAGTAAATTTGGTCTATAGGCGTATTTTTTTAGCGTTAAGGGTACTAATGTAGAGTGAAAAAAGGGATCTACCAAATATTTAATAGATTTTAAAACATTTATGAGAAATCAAATGATTTTGTTTGGTTGGATTACCCTACTCTTGTTCCCAGTTCCTGGTTTTTATTTGCAATATTATTTCAATGATACCTCTATTATTGAATTTATGGCTTTGGATGATTTTCGTATCATTCCAATTGTTTATGGACTTCAACTCGGCATTGTTTATGGTTTCCTTGCTTACCTGTTTATGAAAGCTCCTTTTTTTGAAAAGGTACCCGTAAAAATCAATAAATTGGTTCGCGACATGAAACTTTCGGTTCTAGACGGATTATTCCTGTCCTTGTGCGCAGGTATAGGTGAAGAGCTACTATTTCGGCAAGGGATTCAACCTTTTACTGGAGTCATCCTAACATCAGTATTATTTGTTGCTTTACACGGATATCTCAACCCGTTCAATCTCAGGTTTTCAGTATATGGGTTAATTGTACTCCCATTCATTATTTTAATTTCCTATGGACTTGACTCTTTTGGTATTTGGTTCTGTATAGCTGCACATTTTTCTTACGATGCCGTGTTATTTACTTTTATGCTCAAAGAAGATTCTTCAGTACCTAACAATAAGGAACTTACATGACTCATCTCTATTTCAATGCAATACGTTTTATATGGGTGATTAGTGCTGCCTTTATTCTTTTAGAAGATAAAATCACGATGCACAAAAAAATAATCCAATTGGGTCAACCTGGAATGGATCGAGTGATGATATGGTCAACTTATGTTGGTGATGGATTATTTCTTGTTTTTATATTCATTGTATTTCTTTTTATTCGAATTAAAACTGCCGTAATTCTACTGCTTTCATTTTTGGTTTCTTCAGCGATCACGCAATTGTTAAAGCATACCTTATTCTTAGAATATAAAAGGCCCTATTTTTATCTAGAAAATGACCAAACATTTCGACATATTTCGGATTTTACATATCATACAGCACATTCCTTTCCTTCTGGACATGCCACTACTTGTTTTGTTTTATTCACCGTATTGGCTTTACATTTTGAAAAAAAGTACCTACTTCAAATACTATTTTTAATAGCAGCCTTGTTCTTTGCATTTACACGCGTCTATTTAAGTCAGCATTTCCTTCAAGACATCATTGCAGGATCGATTATTGGGGTTTTAATTACGCAATTGTTCTGGACTTGGTTAAACCCAAAATTTTTAAAGCTTGATAGGCCTATTAAAATAATTTCTAAGTATTAATAGAGAATACTTCCGTTTTTGATAACTCATTTAAAATTAAAATGCAACACTCAAGGTGTACTAATGAAAGGAAGAATAATTAAATTTGTCGAAAAAAAATATGCCTAAAATATCTCGCAAAGCGATCATCATGCCAGAGTCACCAATCCGGAAGCTTGTTCCTTATGCAGAAAAAGCTAAAAAAGAAGGTACTCATGTATACCACCTAAATATTGGCCAACCTGATATAGAGTCACCTGAGGCAGCTATAAGGGCAATTAAAAATATAGATCTAAAGGTTATAGAGTATAGTCACTCAGCAGGTTTCGAATCATATAGAGAGAAGTTGGCTAAGACCTATTCCAATCAAGGGATTATGGTAACAGCAGAAGACATTCTGGTGACGACTGGAGGTTCAGAAGCATTGCTATTTGGTTTAATGACAGCCTGCGAACCTGACGATGAAGTTATTATTCCAGAGCCTTTTTACGCCAACTACAATGGATTTGCCACAAGTGCTAGCTTGAATGTAGTTCCTGTGTCAGCTAACATAGAGGATGGATTTGCCCTTCCTCCTATTTCAGAAATAGAGCGTAAGGTGTCTGACAAAACTAAAGCCATTGTTATTTGTAATCCGGGGAACCCTACAGGATATGTATATTCAGAAGAAGAGCTTCTCAAACTTAAAGATATAGTTCTTAAATATGATTTATTCTTATTTGCGGATGAGGTGTATAGAGAGTTTTGCTACGATGGAACCAAACCTCTTTCAGTGATGCAACTTGAGGGGATTGAAGATAATGTGATTATGATTGATTCTGTATCCAAGAGATATTCGATGTGTGGATCTCGAATTGGTGCCTTAGTTTCAAAAAACAAAGAAGTAATATCCGCAGCTCTAAAATTTGGACAAGCGAGACTGTCCCCTCCTACTGTAGATCAAATTGCCGCAGAAGCGGCTTTAGACACACCTGAATCCTATTTTGAAGAGGTGCAAAGAGAATACCTTGAAAGAAGAAACATCATGGTTGATGGACTCAACAAAATACCAGGAGTATTCTGTCCTAAACCAAAAGGTGCATTTTATTGTGTTGCAAGGTTCCCTGTCAAGAATGCAGAAGATTTCTGCCAATGGCTATTGGAAGAATATTCATTTGAAGGGCAAACCGTAATGATGGCTCCTGCTAATGGGTTCTATTCAAGTAAAAATCTTGGTATCCAAGAAGCCAGAATTGCTTATGTTCTTAACAAGGAAAGCTTGATTAAATCTATTGAAGTACTAACAGAAGCACTAAAGGTATATCCCAATAGAATTTAAATCAAAATGGACGATAAAATAAAGAATTATCTTGAACAAATTCCTGAAGAAAGGATAAAACCGTTTAATGATTTGAGAGAAGTCATTCGTGCAAACCTACCCAAAGGGTTTGAGGAGTCTTTTCAATATGGCATGATTGCATACGTTGTGCCTCATTCTATCTATCCTAATGGGTATCATGTCACACCTGCTCTTCCATTGCCTTTTATCAATATTGCCAATCAAAAAAACTTCATTGCCCTATACCACATGGGTATATATGCCGAACCTAATCTCTTAAAATGGTTTGTAAATGAATACCCAAAACATTGCAAAAGAAAACTTGACATGGGTAAATCATGTATTCGTTTTAAAAAAACAGATGATATACCTATGGCTCTAATTGAAGAACTCATCTCTAAAATGTCATGTGAGTCATGGATTCAGATATATGAATCCAATATTAAATCAAAATGATTCTTATGAATGCATTGAATTTTTGAATAACTTAGTTTCAATGAATTTTGTGATTGTAGACGTTGAAACCACAGGAGGAAGTCCCAAAAGCTCAAAAATAACTGAGCTTGCTATGTACAAGTACGACGGAAATGAAATCATTGATGAATATTCTTCTCTTATTAATCCAGAACAAGACATTCCAGAATTCATTGTCCGATTAACAGGAATAACCAATGATCATGTAAAAAATGCTCCGAAATTTTTTGAAGTGGCTAAGGAGGTTATTGACTTTTTTGAGGATAGTATTTTTGTTGCCCACAATGTTTCCTTTGATTACGGTATGTTTAGATCAGAGTTTAAGACCTTGGGCTATGACTTTCGAAAACCTCACCTGTGTACGGTTGTGGCATCAAGACAAATCATTCCTGGTTATGAATCATACAGCCTCGGTAAGTTGAGTAGACAAATTGGTATTCAAATAGAAAACCGTCATAGAGCTGGAGGAGATGCATTAGCGACTACAAAGCTATTTGACATCCTTTATAAAAAAGACAAGTCCAGCTTGTCTTCTTTAATAAAACAAGAGCTAAACCCTAAATCGGTACACCCTAACTTAGACATTAACACTGTTGATGCTCTTCCTAACAAGACAGGCGTTTACAAATTTTTCAATGAATTTAATCAGATCATTTATATAGGAAAAAGTGTTCAGATTAAAAATAGAGTGGAGCAACATTTGCGTAATAACAAATCAGCAAAAGGCATTCGAATGATTGAAGAAATATCAAAAATAGAATATGAGCTTACGGGTTCAGGTTTGATTGCTTTACTCCTCGAATCAGAGCAGATAAAAGAACACCAGCCAAAATTTAATAGAAAGCTCAGGAAAAGTAAATTTCCTTTTGGTATGTTTGACAATCTGAATGATCAAGGATACATTGAGTTGAATATAGAATCGATTGGCAAAAATGAAAATATTCCACTACTTCATTTTAGCACTAAAAAGGAAGGGGTTTCTTATCTGAGGAATTTAGTTGAGACGCACACACTATGTCAAAAACTTTGCGGATTATACAGCTCCAAGACTTCTTGTTTTCAATACGAAATTGATGCGTGTAATGGTGCGTGTATAGAAGCGGAAAAAGCTTCAGATTACAATAATAGAATCCAGTCCTATATTGAAACACTTCAATATAATGGCAGGAGCTTTATGATTTTAGAAAGGGGTCGGGAACGAAATGAAAAAAGTATTGTTTTAATAAAAAATGGAATTTATCAAGGGTACTGTTATGCTCCCTATCAATATTATACAAAAAGCATTGATCAGCTTAACGACATACTCCTTTTTAAGAAAGAAGATCGAGATGTAAGATCCATCGTTAATTCATATCTAAGAAATAGTAAAAAGCATAAAATAATCGAATTCTCAGAGAATATATGAAAGGTAAATTGACCATTCTTGGATCTGGAACTTCGCAAGGTGTCCCTGTGATTGCTTGTGATTGCAAAGTCTGTTCATCAACAGATACAAAAGACAATAGAACTAGAACCTCTGTACTTATTCATATTAATGGAGAAAACCATGTGATTGATACGGGTCCTGATTTTAGAGTTCAAATGCTTCGTGAAAATGTGCAATCTCTCAAATCAGTCATCTTTACTCATGAACACAAAGATCATATTGCTGGATTGGATGATGTAAGACCATTTAATTTCAAAGAGAAGAGAAGTATGAATGTTTATGCATCGGAGCGTGTAGAGCAAGCCTTATTAAGAGAATACCATTACATATTTGCAGCGAACAAATATCCAGGTGTGCCTAATGTAAATCTCACTTTGTTTAAAAATGAGAAATTCGAAATAGATAAGGGCATTGAATTAGTACCCATTGAAGTATTACATTTTAAGCTTCCTGTATTCGGTTTCCGCATTGGCGATATCACCTACATTACAGATGCCAAAACAATTTCAGAAAAAGAAAAAGAAAAAATAAAAGGAAGTAATATCCTAATTATTAACGCCTTAAGAAGAGAG
>JBELDA010000058.1:0-15963 GCA_042094515.1 Crocinitomicaceae bacterium | reverse complement strand
CAAGTTTTGGCAGGTAGGTATTAATTGAATGGTGGGGAAAACCAGCAAGCTCAATGTGAGCGGCAGCGCCATTTTTTCTTTTGGTCAAAATGATTCCAAGAATGTTTGATGCTTTTATGGCATCCTGCCCAAAGGTTTCATAAAAATCACCTACACGAAAAAGCAACATAGCCTTTGGGTGCTTCGCCTTGATTTGATTATATTGCCTCATCAAAGGAGTTTCTGTTGCTCCTTTTGCTTTAGTGGATTTCGCCAAGTGACTTGATTTTCTAAATATTGCAGGTAAAGTTAATCGCATCACTTTGGAAATCAAAGTATAGGAAAAAGATATTTTAAAAGAATGAATAAAAAATTAAAGCTTTGGGAGCTAAATCGAAAAACTGAAGCTGAATTTCGGGAGCAAAAGAAGTTCCCAATTGTAGTTGTATTGGATGACATACGCTCATTGAACAACATTGGTTCTTTTTTCAGAACAGCAGATGCATTTAACATTGAAAAGATAATTCTCTGTGGTATAACGGCTACACCGCCCCACAAAGACATTCACAAAACGGCTCTCGGCTCAACGGAAACTGTAGAATGGGAGCATCAGGATAATATTTTAGGATGCATCGAGGGGCTAAAAAAAGAAGGTTTCGAGCTCTTCGTAATAGAGCAAACAGAGGAGACAATACTTCTTCAGGAGGTTTCTGCGATACCAAAGGGGCCAACAGTATTGATCTTTGGAAATGAGGTCAATGGAGTAGCGCAGGAGCTGGTAGATTTTTCAGACCGGGTTATTGAGGTGCCTCAGTTTGGCACCAAACACAGCCTAAATGTTAGTGTTTGTGCTGGAATTGTATTATGGGAGTTCTGTAAAAAGTATATTGAATGAGAGGCCTTTTGATTCTTGTTTTATTCCTGCCATTACTTGTATATGGACAAATAAAAAATGTATCCTTGTTAGACCAGTGGTCTGATACTTCTTTAATCACAAACTCTAGTCATGTTAGGTATAGTGGGTGCTATTACTTTGCTCAAAACGAGTTAGATTATGCCGTTATTGGAACAACAGAGGGGTTTCATATTTTTGAAATTACAACAGACAGTAAGCTTAGGCTTATAGATAGTATTCAAGCAAGGTATGTTTCATCACAAGCCATCACCAGAGAGTATGCACATTATGGGGATTTTCTATACGCTATTGGAGACGAAGGAGATGCTTCACTTCAGATTATTGATCTAACAAACCTTCCTAACACGGTTTCTTTGGTTGCCGAAATACAAGACGAAAGGGTGGGAAAGGCACACAATATTCATATAGACACTTCTCGTGCATTGATGTATTTATGTTTGGTAACTCCTATTGTTAATGGGTCGGAGACTTCAATGATACCTATTCGGGTTTATTCTCTTGAAAACCCTCTCTCTCCTCAAGTTATCTTTAGCGGGATTGACGATCTTGATGAGGTTCATGACTTGGAAGTTAGAGGTGAGGTAGCCATACTTAGCTGTGGGTTTCAGGGCATTAGGGTTTATGATTTTACAGACCCAACATCTCCAATATATTTGAGCAATTTAGAGTTTTATCAAGAGCAAGGATACAATCATCAAGGGAGCCTCAGTGAAGACGGAAAAACCTATGTCTTTGCAGATGAAACGCCAGGCACCAAAATAAAGAGGTGTTCAGTTTCAGATGATTATACACTGCAAGTTCAACAGTTGTTTGGCGTAGAAAATCTTCCTTACGACAAAACGGCTCACAACATAGAGGTAATAGAAGACCTGGCCTATGTTGCTTATTACAATGACGGATTAAGGATTTACGACCTAAGAAACAACCCGCCGAATGAAATTGCCACTTACGATACGCATACAGACCTTCCGGGAAATGAGTTCTCAATGTGGGGAGCTTGGGGGATAGAAGCGGAGATTTCTAATAACCGGATTGTTGTTTCTGACCGTATATCTGGATTGTATTTATTTGGCTTTGATCGGGGCTTTTTTGAGCAAGCCCAATCACCATCAGCTCTGAATTGCTATCCTAACCCGGTTAGCTCAGGAGGAACAATCTCTATTCGTATGTCAAATGACCAGATAAGTCGATTCAACATTACACTATCTGACCAGGCAGGAAAAGAATTATTAATGAAAGAAATTTTCGATAATAGCTTTGAGACAATCACTCTTAATGTTGCTCAAGGCACCTATTTTCTTAAAATCGAATTTCCCGAAGAATTGTTTTTGCACAATGAAACGATTAAAGTCGTAGTGAAGTAACCAACTTTTAGCCATTCCCTTTATTTTAATTCGGTCGTAGTCAGAAGACCTCAACAATTCGAGTCCTTGAGTGTTCCAATTATGAGACCATTACAAAATGAAAAAGCAGCTAAAAATATATGATCTTGTTTTTTCCGGGTTTGGTGCGAGTTCTTGTATTTTAATCAATCAGCTTCACAAGAAAAACGAGCTGCATAAAAAACGAATTCTCATCCTCGACCCTTCCGAAAAAAAAACCAATGACAAAACTTTTTGTTTTTGGGCCAACCCCAATGAAGACATCGTATTAGATCATCAAGAGATTGTAACACACAGTTGGTCCAAGATTAAAATCGACGAATCAATAACGAGTAACATAAAGCCTTTAAAATACCACCATATAAGTAGTGAAGGGTTATACAAAAAAACAAGAAAAGTATTAAAGAGCTACGATGTCACTTTCAGCAACGAAACAGTTGATAAAGTAGAAGAAGGTGAATTAGCGACTGTTTGGACTCCAAAAACCAAATACATGGCTCGGCTTGTTTTTGATTCAAGGCCTCCTGAAATCAAGAGCCAATTATCTGAAAAACAAAATATATGGCAATCCTTTTTAGGGTATAAGGTGAAATTAAACAATAGTGTTTTGGATGAGGAAACCTGCACATTAATGGATTTCAATGTTGACCAAGGTGGAGCAACTCAGTTTGTTTACGTGCTACCCTATTCTTCTAATGAAGCGTTGATTGAACTCACGAGGTTTGGAAAGAAAAAAATAGATATAGAAATGGCCGAAAACGCATTGAAAAACTATATCAATCAGCACTATGGAGCATTTGAGGTAAAGCAGGTTGAAAGAGGGATGATTCCCATGTTTCTGGATATGCCAAGAAGTAATCAATCAAAAAGGATTGTGCCTATTGGTACTCGTGCACACATGGTAAAGCCAAGTACGGGATATGCCTTTAAAAACATGTACGAGCATGCCAAAACATTATCTGCGGAAACGGGGAAATCGAGACGAGCTAGAACATCTTCGACAAGGTTTAAATTTTATGATAGGTTATTGATTTTAATACTTGCCATTTGGCCAAAGAAGGGAAAGCCTATATTCAGTCGATTATTTGGTTCAAAGTCTCTACCCGACATTTTAAGGTTTTTGGACGAGAAAACAAGTATCAAAGAGGACCTGCACATGTTTTCAAAGCTCCATGTGCGCACATTTTTACGAGCGGTATTGTATTTGTTTTTTGAAAAATCAAAGCCACAGATGTTGTTGTTTTCCCCTCTTATTTTATACGGTGTGATGAGGCTAGTTCTTCCTGATTACAGTCTAATGACAATTTACATTTTAATTTTGGTGGGACTCTTTTTTGTGGGAATTCCCCACGGTGCTATGGATCATAAAACAGGCCTCTTTTCGAAGAATAAAAAAATCAACCCCATCTTTATTTTGAAGTACTTATCCATTATGTTTTTGGCATACATGTGTTGGTTTTTATCACCAACCCTTGCATTGGTGATGTTTATCCTATATTCTGCATGGCATTTTGGAGAAACGGACATCAAGGAATGGAATGTTAATTCAAAGCTTATTGGTTTTGTTTGGGGCATCCTATTGTTTTCTGCCCTTCTGTTGTCGCATATTCCAGAATTAAACGTGATATTGAGTGCTCTGAATGTGAATCAACTGCCTCCTGATCTTCCGTGGGAGGGTTTGTTTATATGGTCTCTTATATTATCATTTCTGCTCGCAAGGGCATACAATTCATTTTCGTGGACCATGCTAACTTTGTTTTTGGCTTTTAGCTATTGGGTACCTTTAGTGATTGCATTTGCTATGTATTTTATTTTCCATCATAGCTGGAGTGGATGGTCTCATTTGAAAGAATCTTTTGGAGAAAGCAATCTTAGTTTATTCAAGTCCGCACTGCCCTTTAATGTAGGTGCTATTGTCTTATTTTCAATAATTTTCTTGAATACAGATATGAGTTGGGAACATAATGTTGCACAGTTATTTGTATTCACCTCTTGTATTAGCTTGCCACATATACTATGTATGAGCTATTTTTATAATAGCCCCAAGAAATGGGTAAAAAACAGGATTAAAGTAAAGTAACCAATAGGATATCTGATTCCTTCGAAACCTTAATGAGCTCTTTTTTAGACAATCCTTTCATGGCCTTATCCCAAGCTTTGTTACTCATCTCAATACCTGATCGAAGGTCCTTAAGTTCACAAGTAGTTACCTTTTTAAGGTTTTCGTGTATTACTTTTTCATGCTCGGTAAGCTCAATTTTCTTGGCTTTCACTTCAGGTCTCATCTGAGGAAAAAACAAGACCTCTTGAATAGAAGAATTATTGGTAAGAAACATACAAAGTCGATCGATTCCGATACCCATTCCTGAAGTTGGGGGCATTCCGTATTCAAGAGAACGCACGAAATCCATATCTATAAACATGGCTTCGTCATCTCCTTTTTCAGATAATTTCACCTGCTCTTCAAACCGTTCCCTCTGATCTATAGGGTCGTTAAGTTCAGAATAAGCATTGGCAAGCTCTTTTCCGTTAACCATAAGCTCAAAACGTTCGGTGAGCTCAGGGTTGTCTCGGTGTTTTTTACATAAAGGAGACATTTCAACTGGGTAGTCTGTAATGAAAGTCGGCTGAATATAATTGCCCTCGCATTTTTCACCAAAGATTTCGTCAATAAGCTTTCCCTTACCCATGCTCTCGTCTGTTTCAACTCCCAGCGTTTTACAAGTTTCAATAAGCTCACTTTCATTCATTGGGGCAATATCAATTCCGGTATGTTCCTTTATGGCGTCAATCATTGAAATTCTTTTAAAAGGCTTTTTAAAGCTTACTTTGTTTTCTCCAATCTGAACATCGGTTGTCCCAAGAACATCCATACATATCGTTTCAAGCATGTCTTCTACGAATTCCATCATCCAAACATAATCCTTGTAGGCAACATAGATTTCCATCTGAGTAAATTCAGGATTGTGGGTGCGGTCCATTCCTTCATTTCTAAAGTCTTTGGCAAATTCATAAACGCCATCAAATCCACCAACAATCAGTCTTTTTAAATAAAGTTCATTCGCAATACGCAGATATAAAGGAATATCTAGGGCATTGTGATGTGTAATAAAAGGTCTTGCTGCAGCTCCTCCAGGAATAGATTGAAGGATTGGTGTTTCAACTTCTAAATATTCTTTGGAGTTTAAAAAAGAACGCATCGAAGAAATAATTTTCGAGCGCTTAATAAAGGTTTCTTTTACGTGAGGGTTGACAACAAGGTCCACATAACGCTGTCTGTATCTAGACTCAGGATCTGTAAATGCATCATGTACCTTTCCATCCGCATCTGTTTTAGGTAACGGTAGAGGCTTGATCGCCTTACTTAATACGCTCAGCTTTGTAATATTAACGGAAACCTCTCCAACTTGTGTTTTGAAAACGGTGCCATGAACACCAATAAAATCACCTAAATCGAGAAGTTTTTTAAATACTTCGTTATACATTGATTTATCCTCTCCAGGACAAATCTCATCTCGATTAAAATAGAGCTGTATTCTTCCTGAAGAATCTTGTAACTCGGCAAAGGAAGCCTTTCCCATTATACGCTTACTCATGATTCTACCTGCAAGGCATACTGAATTGCCTTCCGTGTAATTGTCCTTAATTTCTTGTGACATTGTATCTACGGGAAACAATTGTGCAGGAAAGGGTTCTATTCCCATATCCCTTAGCTTTTTTAAAGATTCCCTTCTAAAAAGTTCTTGTTCTGACAGTTCCTGTAAACTCATGATAACTAATTTATGAATGCAAAGATAATGCACATCAGCTAAATAAAACTACTTTCTAACAAAAGTCCTTAAATACAAAAAGGGGGCCGTGGCCCCCTTAGCGCTATCTATTTATGAAATTACTGCTTTATAAATCTATATACTTGTCCGTTTTGAGATGTTGAAGTGTGAATCAAATAAGCTCCACTATTAAGGTCAGAAACAGAAACTTCTTTTACTCCTGTAGTTCCTCTTTTAACAACCGCTCCGGTCATATCAGTGATGTAAAAATCTACATCAGCCGTGCTATTGATATATAGCTTGTCTTTTGCAGGATTTGGATAAATACTGATTTCAATACTTTCTTCAGAAATCCCAGCACCTGGCAATAATACTTTATCGATAATGTGTACAACACCATTGTCCGCTAGAACATCAGCTCCAGTAACCATAGCTTCATTGATCATTACTCCATTTGTAAGGTCAACTGTGACATCTGCACCATTTAAGGTCGGAACGTTTCCGTTCATCAGGTCTGTCGAAAGAACGACACCTCCTACTACGTGATATAAAAGTACATCTGCTAAATTTGGAAGCGCTAGAATACCATTAAGGTCAGTTCCCAAAGCTGTAGCCAAATCATCAAAGGCCTCGTTTGTTGGTGCAAAAACAGTAAATCCGTTGTAAGGATCAGTAAGTGCAGGCATTAATTCAGCTGTGATAACAGCAGTAGCTAATGTACTAAAGCCATTGTCTATAGCCACATCTACAACTGTTTCGTCTGGTAAAAGAACGCTATTGATTATGTGAACAACACCATTGTCTGAATTTACATCTACTGTTGTAACTTGAGCCTGATTAACGAACACTTCACCAGAACCTTTAACGGTCAACTTTAGAGTGTTGATGCCAACAATATTATCTACAATTGCACCATTTGTAACAGCAGCAGCAGGAACAATACTACCTAAAACATGTGTTCCTAATACAGCCTGTAAACTTGAGGTTGGAATTACAGTAGGGTCAAACAATTGGCTCAACGGAACACCAACTAAATCTGCTAAATTTTGAAAAGCTTGATCTGTTGGAGCAAAAACAGTGTAGGTAGCTAAAGGATTAGTCAAAACAGGCATTAACTCAGATGCAATTACAGCTGAGGCTAAAGCGTTAAAACCATTGTCAATGGCTACATCGACTACTGTTTCAACTGGCAATACGACACCGTCAATCACATGTACGACACCATTGTCTGTCGATAAATCGACGGCCGTTACTTTGGCTTGGTTGACATATACTTCTGCCGCGGAATTTACCGTTAACTTTAAGGTATTCGTAGCAGATAATGGTTGAGCAATCAATCCATTTGTTACTGCACTTGACGGAACAACCGCACCTAAAACGTGATATGTTAGAATATCAGCTAAATTCGGCAACTCCAACAATCCATTGATGTCCGTTCCCAAAGCCGTAGCGATATCGGTGAACGCTTGATCAGTGGGAGCAAAAACAGTCAGCTCGGGTGAAGTTTGAAGAGCAACATCTAATCCCTCTTGGACTAAGGCTGCTTCTAAATAATTGTGATCAGGACTCGTCGCAATCACGTCATCAAATACATTGGTTTGTGCATAAACTGAGCTTGTTGCAAAAATTGCAATTGCTCCTAATGTGTTTTTAAATGCACCGAAAGGGGTAATTTTTGTTTTCATTTTCTTTTTTGTTTAATTATTAATTACAAACATTAGACAAAATAAAATGCACATTGTTCACAGGACCGTAAAAAAAAATTAAAAAAAGTAATCTTTTTGTTACAAACACACATAATTCAGTTGATAATTCAAAAGCATTTAATTAAAACGAGAGAATTAACAATGTAATTTAGAACGAATGAAACGGAAAGGCTTAAAAATAGCTAAATGGACTCTTGGAATATTGTTTGGGGGGTTTCTGCTGATTTCTATTTTAATCTTTGCATTTAAGGATAAAATCATTGAAACGACCATAGCAGAAATAAATAAAAACCTTGAGGTTCCCATGGAAGTGGGAGATGTTGAGTTTGCATTTTGGTCGACCTTTCCGAATATTTCAGTTGACCTACTTGATGTTGAGATTAAAAGTAAGAACACCTCAATAAGCCTGTTGAAAAGTAAAAAATTCAACCTTAGGTTTAATCCTTTTGATCTGCTCATGGGAGATTATAATCTTAAGCAAATTAATGTATCCGATGGTGAATTGAACCTTTACGTAGATTCTTTGGGAAGAGATAATTACAACATTGTAAAAAGTTCAGATGACAATGAAGATTCAGAATTTAAGCTTGAGCTGCAAGCAGTGACACTTAAATCAATGCGCGTAAGCTACCTAAACGAAATAACCCATCAAGAGTACAAATCGAATTTTGAGCGCGTAAGGTTGACAGGCGAACTTTCTGCAGACGAATTTGAAATGCTCACCTCGGGACAGATTCTATTACATAGTGCAAAAAGCTCTGGAGTTACCTTAGTTAAAAATCAAGAGATAGATTTTAGTTTAAATTTAAATGTGGATCAAAAAAAATCCATAACCAGACTTCCAATGGCTCAAATACAAATAGGGGGCTTGCCATTTAATATTGATGGCAAATTTGACAAGGACAGCTTGAGATTTAATATTTCATCAAATTCAATACAACTTACCGATGCTGTTGAAAAATTCTCAATAGATCGGGACAATCATCTTAAAAACCTATCGGGTAAGGGGGTTCTTGATTTTAATCTTTCGATAGAGGGGGGAACGAAAAGTACCGATCCAATAGATGTGGCGTGTGCTTTTTCAGTTAAAGACGGCGAAATAACAGAGCCTACAGAAAACATTAGGCTTAAGAATATTCAAATTGACGGTCATTATACAAAACGAGATTCTACTCTTGAAGAGCTCATTCTATCCGAGGTTCGTTTTGATTCAGAAACAGGGCCATTTAAAGGACACCTTTCTGTTATTGATTTTGAAAACCCAAAACTTAAAGGTTTTGCCAAAGGAACCATTAATCTTAATGCGGCACACAGGATATTTCACTTGCCCGAATTTGATCAGGTAAATGGAAAGCTTAAGGTGTATTGTGATTTTGAAGCTAATCAGAAAAGCAGCAATGAACTACAGCTTAAAAGATGTAGTGGAGATGTTACCATTGTAAACACCAACTTTAAGCTGAAAAATGACAAACGAGAATTCCAAGAAGTAAACGGGAATCTAAAATTCACTACAAGAGATCTTAAAGTAAATCGGTTTTCATTAAAGGTTGACGAATCTGATATTCGCCTAGACGGTACTTTTTCAAATGTTTTTAATTATCTCTACAACTCGGAAACGCTATCCATGAATTTAAATTTAAAAGGAGATAGGGTATTTCTAGAAGATTTGGGCTCAACGACCAAAGAAGAAAAAATCGCCGACGGGAAAATATTTGCCTTGCCCAAGAATCTAAAGGGAAATGTTCGGATTGCTCTGGGAAAAATTGAATATGGAGGACATCGATATGAACAATTAAAAGGGCAAATGAATATTAAAGACAGGAGGATTAAGTTTTCTGATTTGAGTCTTCGAAATGCAGGAGCCACGATTCGAGGAAACTTGAGTATTGAAGAAAAGAAACCGGAGAAATTTGAGCTGAACACACAGCTAAAATCTTATAATATTGATGTTAAAAAAGCATTCCAAGAATGGAATAATTTTTATCAAGAGGTCATTCTTTCTGAGAATATTTCTGGACGAGCCAGTCTTTCTTTACAACTTAAGGCAGACTTTAATCTAGATAAAGGGATAAATTATCCTTCTATTGACAGTAAAATTAATTTAGCGATTAATAATGGGATACTGAAAAATTCATTATTGATGAAAGATATTGCCGGCAGTATTAAAGACAGTCCCGCAAAATTAGCGATGGGAAAAAAGAACCTTCAGCTTTTGGAAACCCGGCTTAATGAAATCTCTTTTAGCACTTTAAAAAATGAAATAACAATTAAAAATGAGGAAGTGATCATTCCTAAAATGAATATTTCCTCTTCGGCATTAAATATGAATGTTTCAGGTACACATGCGTTTTCAAACGACGTGGATTACAGATTTGATTTTAAATTCAGAGAACTATTAACGAATAACCGAGATAGCGAGTTTGGTGAAATTATTGATGATGGCACTGGGTTTAGAATGTTTTTAAAAATGACCGGGAACATTTATGACCCTATATTGGAATGGGACAGAGATCAGCAAAAGCAAAGTGCAAAAGAATATAGGCAGGAAGAAAAAAAGCAAATCAAAGAGATGCTTAAAAGTGAATTTGGTGCTTTTAAAAATGACACAACAGTTAAAGAATTTAAAGAAGAAGAGGCTCCTAAAGAAGAAATAAAAATTGATTGGAATCCAACTACCGGTGAAACAAAAGAAGAAGAGGCGGAAAAAGAATCACCCAAAAAGAAAGAGTCTAAACTCAAAAAAGCGATTCAGCGTTTAAAAGAACAGCAGAAGAAAGAAGAGGAGGAAGAAGAGGAAATAATCGGAATCAAAGGAGGAGGAAAATAAGTTTAATGTAGCCCATAAAAGATTCGCACTACATTTTTTTAAGTGTCTCTGTGGTGGAAAAGCCATCAACGAAATCAATGGTTTTAACTACCCCCCCATTTTTTAAAACAACATCTCTTCCCATGATATATTTTGGATGAGATTTTTCTACCTCATTAGGGTCATAGTCTCCGCCCTTAACCAAGACGTTTGGTCTGATTTCGTTTATGAGAGCCTCTGGCGTTTCTTCATGAAAAATGATGATGCCATCTACAAACTCTAGTGCTGCCAAAAGATATGCCCTATCATATTCAGCGTTAATGGGCCTATTGGGTCCTTTATCAAGTTTCTTTATAGAAGAGTCACTATTTAAACCAACAACCAAAAAGTCTCCTAAAGCTTTTGCTTCGGAGAGATATTTAACATGTCCAACATGAAGAATATCAAAACAACCATTTGTAAAACAAATACGATTTTCATTCTTCTGCCAATTTTTACATTGTTGCGCAATCTCCTTTCTTGAGAATATTTTTTTTTCAAAATTAGAGTTACTCATTGTCTGTGGGTTTAAATTTTCTAGGCATTAATAGAAACGAAATCAATCCTAAAAGTATTAAAAAGATGGTTTGGGTAGCCCATATTACCATTCCCAATGCATTTCCAATAGCATCTGCATTTTCAACACCCTGGTTTTGCAGATAGTAAGCCGTGGTAACACCAATCAAAAGAGGATAAGCTCCCATACCCCCATTGGTAAAGGAAATCCCAAGAGCACCAAAAGAAAAAGCCAGGAGCATTCCGCTTAAAGGAACGTTCGAGGTTCCCTCAATGGCATAAAAAGGGAGTGCAAACATGATCAGATATGAAATCCATATAAATAATGTGTGTAATAGATAAGCCCAATATTGTTTTACTTTAAAAATAGAAGAAAGACCTTCTTTTAAGGACATGAGAAATGCCACCACCCGCCGTCTAACGCTCTTTATGAACAATAGAATAAGCAAAATGACTCCACAAAAAATAAAAACATAGATCCAGGCCCCTCCACCGCTATTTTGTTCAGCAGGTCCAAAGAAGCTTGCTTTAAGCTGTGAAAAGATTAAGGAGGTTTCTTGTGGACTAATTAATATTGCCGTTGCTGCTAGTGAAAACATGATTATCATGTCAATAATTCTTTCCGTAACAATGGTTCCAAAGCCCGGGCCAACAGGAATATTGTCAGATCTTTTTAGCATTACAGCTCTAGAAAATTCTCCCGCCCGCGGAATGGTCATGTTCACTAGGTAACCAATCATCAATGAATGATATTGGTTTTTAAAAGAGCTTTTGTACCCCATTGGCCAAAGTGTATACCCCCAACGATAGGCTCTTGAAAAATAAGACAAAAGAGCCAAAAACAAGGAAAGTGCGATTAACCAATAATTTGAATTTATAATGGCTTTTTTGAATATCGAAATATCCTCGGGAGTCATTATATCAAAAAGGTACCAGGTAAGATAAACCCCTAGCCCGAGAGACACAATTACTTTGACAAGCGTATTTATATTTAAGCCTTTCATTTGGTTTAGACCTTTCGTTGTTAGAACATCAATTACAGTATAATATTGTCTATAAGTCGAACCCCATTGCAGTATGCTGATATACAACACACAGCATTGGAACCTACAACTTCGATTTCCTCAAAGGTATCGGAATGTACAATACCGAGGTATTCCAGCTTGAGAGAGCTTCTATCAAAATAACGAGTTGCATTCTCTTTTAATTTTAATACATCCCATCTCGCTTGGTTTTCTTTCACAAAGTTCAGTGTGTCAATGATAATCAATGCATCTTGGAGCTGTTTTATATTAAGATTTTGATTCCTGCTGCTCAGGGCTAAGCCCCCCTTGTTTCGTATGGTTTCGCATCCAATTAGCTTGACCTTCAAATTGCATTGTTCAGTCATTTTCTTAATTACGGCAAATTGCTGATAATCTTTAAGTCCAAAATAGGCTCTTGTTGGCTCAATAAAATGAAAAAAATTGTGAACAACGTGGGCAACTCCATTAAAATGCCCAGGTCGATATTTCCCTTCTAACACCTCATTGAGTGAGCCTAATTCAATTGAAGTATAAGGATCGTTTTTGGGATACACGGCATTCTCGTCGGGAATACAGATAAGTAAATTTTTATGTTTCGATAGAGTAATAATGTCTTTTTCAATTGTCCTTGGATATTTTTCAAGGTCAACGTGGTTATTGAATTGTTTTGGGTTTACAAAAATGGTTACAACGACCAAATCATTTTCCTTAGTAGCCTTATTGACAAGAGAAAGGTGCCCTTTGTGCAAAGCACCCATGGTTGGCACCAATCCTATGGATAAACCAGGTTCTTTAGTCTTAATATAGTCTTTTAGCTCACTAAAATCATAAAAAGTTCTAAAAGTGTCCATTTTTCTAGTAATAATAGGGGGCAAAGCTAATTCTTTTTGGGAAAGTTAGATAAAAATCCGTACTTTTGCACTCCTAATTAAACGTATGGAAAAGAAAAAAATCCTTTATATATCGCAAGAGATATCACCATTTTTACCAAAATCAGAAATAGCAGCGACATCTAGAAAGCTTCCTCAGGTTATTCAAGAGTCTGGAAAAGAGATTCGTGTTTTTATGCCTCGATTTGGGGTTATAAACGAAAGAAGGCATCAGCTTCATGAAGTTATTCGATTGTCTGGATTAAATATTTGTATTGATGATCAGGATCACCCACTAATTATTAAAGTGGCCTCTGTTTCTGCAGCTAGAATGCAGGTTTACTTTATTGATAATGATGAGTACTTCCGACGAAAGCATACCTTGACCGATGAAAAAGACAAGGAATTTAAAGATAATGACGAGAGATCGATGTTCTTCTGCCGTGGAGTATTGGAAACGGTAAAAAAATTAGGATGGCAACCAGATGTTATTCATTGTCACGGATACATGACGGGAATAATGGGCTTATACATCAAAGAGATGTATAATAAGGACCCTCACTTCAAGGAAACAAAGGTTGTATATAGCTTGTACAATGACAGCTACAAAGACAATTGGGACAAGAGATTTGCAGAAAAATTAAAATTTGAAGGTTTTGAAGATACCATTTGCGAAAAATTTAAAGACACCTCGTTTTTGAATTATTCAAAAAACATGTTACAGTTTTTTGATGGAGTAAATTTGTCTTCAGAAGAGCTCAATGATGACTTGAAAGAAATTTATGATGGTCTGCCGGCTCACAAATTAGATTTTGTAGAAGAAGAGCATTTTGCAAAGGAGCTTTCGGACTTCTACGATAAAGTAATCCAAGAGCCAGCTTTGGCATAAATCCAAATGATGCTTCGTATTTTTTTCTTGTTTGTTGTTATGGCTATCGCATTGGTTTCATGCAAGAAAAAGGAATATCAATTAGGGTCAGACCAGATAGATCAAGAAACCCTTCTGCAAGGGACATCAGTTGATACTTTTGATATTATTTCATATACAATTTTGGAGGATTCTATTATTGCAGATAATGCCTCTAATGTTTTGTTGGGTTCATATAATGACCCATTATTTGGTGAGTTTTCATCTTCTTTTTACACTCAGCTGAGGTTGGCTGGAGTTGATCCAAATTTTGGAGATCCCTCAACAATTGTTATTGATTCTTTTGTGTTAGGTTTAGAGTATCTTGGGTACTATGGGGATCTAGATGATCAAACCTTTGAGGTGTATGAGCTGGATGAGTCGCTGTCTTTAGATTCCACTTATTATTCTTTTAGCTCAGCAGCTCATAATGGGGTTAATTTAGTCCCTTCTGAACATGCTGTAATTACACCAAAACCCCTTGATCCTACCGTTATTGGTGAAGATTCTTTGGCTTCCCAGCTAAGAATTTATCTCGATACAAACGTTGCTCGTTCATTTATTGTTGAAGCGACAAGTGGCTCAACGACATTTTCCAGTAATGAAGAATTTTTGGAGTATTTCAAAGGTTTATACATCACTACAAATAACTCAATGCAAATGCAGGGAGAGGGTGCCGCATTTTATTTTGATATCAACGATCCATCTTCAAAAGCGACTATTTATTTCCATCAGGATACCGTGGCCACCTCTTATGATTTATTAATTAATTCGGAGTGTGCTGATTTCACAAATGTCCAGATCAATAATTCGGGCTCAGCATCAGATCAGGTAATTCAAGACTCAACATTAGGAAACAATACGTTTTACGCTCAGGCCTTTCACAATAGGGCTGCTCTATCTATTCCCGGGCTTCAAAACCTTCCCGAAAACATTGTAATTCATCGTGCAGACCTTGAGCTACCTATTCAGTTTCAAACAGGTTATAAGTATCAACCAGGAGTAAACATTTCTGTAGCGACTCGTGCTGATTCGGTATCAACAGATTTATTAAATGTTGGTGTATTAGGCGTATACGACGATTTCAATAAAAGATTTAACATTAATATTCGCGAGTATACTCAGGCTATTGCAAATAAGACATTGCCCTTAACTGAACTAGTTGTTTCTCCTTTATATTTTATAAATTCGGCAGAGCGAATTGTATTTAATGGGAAGAATACGATCAATAAAGAAAAACCCCGCCTAGTATTAACATATACAAGCTATTAGTTTATGTGTGGAATAGTTGCCTATATTGGACAGAAAGAAGCCTTTCCAATTGTTTTGAGTGGACTTAAAAGATTGGAATATCGTGGCTATGATAGTGCTGGTGTTGCCCTGTTAAAAGAGGGAAATATCAACATCTATAAAAAAGAAGGAAAAGTCTCGAACCTTGAAGAAGCTGTAAAAGGCAAAGATATTAAGTCAAATAGAGGCATTGGTCATACAAGATGGGCTACGCACGGGCCTCCCAATGATAAAAATGCTCATCCACATATTTCAGAAAATGGTGATTTAGCAGTGGTACATAACGGGATCATTGAAAACTACGATACTTTAAAGCAAGAGCTTGAAAGTAAAGGATATAAATTCAGAAGCGACACAGACACAGAGGTGTTGAGTTATTTAATTTCTGACATCAAAGAAAAAACAGGATATAAGCTTGCCAAATCTGTTCGGCTTGCTCTTGAACAAGTTGTTGGAGCATATGCAATTGTAGTAATGTGCAAAGACGAACCAAATAAATTAGTAGCTGCACGAAAGAGCAGTCCTCTTGTATTAGGAATAGGAAAAGACAATGATTTTTATGTAGCTTCAGATGCTACTCCGATTGTGGAATTCACAAAGCAGGTTGTCTATTTGAATGATGGAGACATTGCTATATTGAATGAAGAAAAAGGCCTAAAGCTCTACGATCATGACGAAGACCTTCAAGATCCTTATATTGAAGAGCTAGAGCTACACCTTGAAGCTCTTGAGAAGGGAGGGTATGATCATTTTATGCT
>JBELDA010000057.1:0-16403 GCA_042094515.1 Crocinitomicaceae bacterium | reverse complement strand
CCTCTTCAGTATTCTTATTCATTAATACTGATGTCAAGTTTTCATTATTTTCAATAATCTCTTCAATATTATTTTGAGAAACTTGAATTAGTTCGTTAAGCTTTTCATTAGATTGAGATAAGTTTTCATCCACATGTATATTAACACGTTCAATAAAGTTGCTTTCTGAAATAAGAATAAGTGAATCCTTTATAGCATCAGGTAATTCTGTTGATGAAATTTGAGCCATCTCATTCTTTCTTTCATTTGTAATATTTGATAGCTCCTCTTGTTCCTCTAATTCCTTATTAATGAACACTTCATCTGCATAGAACTTAGTCTTTTCCTCTTCTGTAATTACAAGGTCTCCATCGTTTAAGGTTCCCTCATTACTTACATCAGTTTCAATCAAGGTTAGATTTAATAATGATTCCTCAGCGAAAATGATTTGTTCTGAAAGCGCCTCCCTTTCAAGCTCAAGAATTCCTTTCTTTTTTATCTTTTCGGCAAGATTAATTTCGACTATAGATATAGAATCCGAGATTGCATTCCAATTCTCTACAGTTTTAACATCAGAAATCTTTTCCTTTAACATTTCAAGTTCTTTTGATTCCCTTACAATTTCAGCTTCAATTTCTTCAATTATTTCCACTTTGGAGTTAAAATCTTCTTCTAGCTGATTTTGATTTTCTCTGGCAATATCTGGAACCGAGGGTATCATAGGCTCGAAATGTTGAGGTGGCTCATAATTGGCTATCAACTGGCTTACTGAATCCGTTTGTCCTTTATAGTTGTTTTCACTGATAGACTTGTTGATTGCTGAAATTTCCTGATAGTTTCTATCCAATTCCTCATTGCTCTGAAATTTATTATAAAGCTCTGTTTGTTTATCAAAATTTTCTATGAGTGCTTTTCTCTTAACATAAGTGTCTCTCAATTCTCTTTGTAACAAATCTTTATTATCTGACTCAGGTGCATTAATCTCAGCTTTAATACGCTCAATGTTTTGATCAATCGAAGTAAGATTTTGCTTTGCTTCTATTAAATTCCTGGATACTTGGATCTTTTGCCTTTTCTGATCTTCAATTTCAGCCTCAATGTCATAAAGCTCATCAATCTTGACATCAATTTCTTCCTTACTCAAAACAAGGATTTCTTCCTGAACCTCAATTTCTTCATTGGCTTTGATTGATTCTGAATTCACTATTAATTTTGAAAATTCCTGAAAATCAATTTGATTTACTTCCGCAAGCTCACCCGACTGATCAGTTAATTGCTCATCCAACAGTATAACTTCTTTTGAATCTAAAAGCTTGTAGGTACACATGACTTGATAATCGTATCCATCTACCTTAGGGGGGAAATTTACATCTTCTTTAAATTCAAGATCACTTCCTTCAATAGACGCACTGAGTTCATAAATTCCAGGTGCTGGAATTAAAAAATGAACAGAACCACTGTCATTTGTATTAAAAGGTCCGAATTTCTCTTGGGAATTCCGATTAGTTAAATAAAATTGAGCACTCGTGATTTGGTCATTGATTTCATCATGAAAAATTAATCGTGATACAAATGATGGAACTTCTTTATTTGAGATCTTTGATTTCACCACCTCTAATGAACCGATATCTGAATTTCTATTGGTTGAAAAGTACGCATATTCTGATGACTCCACAGGAATGTATAAAAAGTCATCATAAGTAGAAGAATAAGGGAAATTTAAATTCTCAATCGTTCCAAACGTGAGATTTTTTAAATTAAAACGTATTCTAAAAACGTCCATTCCCCCAATAGAGCTATGTCCATCTGAACTAAAATAAAGGTATCCATTACTCTCATCATAAAAAGGAAAATCCTCGTTGAATGATGAATTAATTTCAATACTTAATCGTACTGGTTCCTTCCATTCATTATCCGATCCCTTTTTTTGAATAAATAAATCTTTTTGCGAATTTTCCAATTTAGAATAGCTTGAAAAAAACCTATATTTCATTCCACGTTTAAAAACATATTTCGGAACAAAGTCATTTTTTTGATTGATTTTTGTAAACACATCTGTTGCAGAGTAAAGTTTGTAGTTCTCTGAATCAAAAACATAAGAAGAAAAATAATCATCTGTTGACATTTTCTCCATAGAGATTACTTCAATAGCTCTAGGGCTTTTTAATAAAGACAAAGCATTCTGACATCTCTTTATTTCTTGCAGGCAAAGGTAATCTTTGTCTTTATTTGATCGAATTTTCTCATAATCTTCATACATTTCGATGGCCTGCTGAAACTGATAATTTAAGTGATATAAGCGACCTTTAAAATAAAACACATCGATAGGAAAACCTTCTTGATTTAACAAGTAATCAAAATATTTTTGAGAAGACTTGGGGTTCTTGGTGTAAAACAGGCAAACAGCGTATTTATAATTGTAGTCGATGTTTTGTATATCGTTTGATAATAATTGACGAAATCCTTGAACAGCATTCTTATAATCCCCCTTGTAAAAAGAAGAATTAGATTTTTTAATAAGCTGACTTTCAGATTGGGCATAGCTTGAGTGAGATGCAAATAAAAGTGCAAAACACAGGACAAGACGATATGTATAGTTTTTTAAAAACAATATTTGAATATTGATAAACTCGTAGAGTTTACGCCTTACGACCTAAAAAGTTCATTTTATTCTCTTCTCCACGAAGAAGGCGATTAATATTTTTTCTGTGAGAAAACAAAACAATCAATGAAACAAGAATCGAAAAAATGATCATAATCCGGGCATCCTCCTTCATTGCAAAAAAACTAATAAATGGAAATAAAATAGATGCAATAATTGCGCCAAGCGATACGTAGCGTGTCATTAAAAAGACAATTAAGAAGATTCCTAAGGAAATAAGTGCAGTATCTAAATTGATGGCTAAAATTATACCCAATGTTGTGGCTACTCCTTTTCCTCCTCGAAAATTTGCAAAAACGGGAAATACATGACCAATTATTGCACAAAAAGAAGCGATGAGCTGAAGAATAAGCAATTCATCCTTAAATCCTAAATAAAGACCTCCAAGGAATAAAGGTAATGATGCGGCGAGATATCCCTTGCTTACATCTATAACCAAAACAATCCACCCCCACCTATTACCAAGAACTCGAAATGTATTTGTGGCTCCAGCATTATTGCTACCATGCTCTCTAATATCGATATTGTGAAAAATTTTTCCTATCCATACAGCTGTTGGAAAAGAGCCAATTAAATATGAAATAACAATGAGCAAAGGAATTATCATTTTATTTTTTTTAATATCATCATTTCATACATTTTACCTTCATCTCCATCCGTAAAAGAAAAGTTTTTAGACTTTCTTTTTTCCTCTTTAATATCCGTAATTAAATTCATAAATCCTGCATCAGATGAATACGTAAATAATTTACCATTCTTCTTTTCCTTAATGAATTTAAAAGAATAATTTAAATCTGAAGGCTCGTCCTTGATCTCTATTTCAAAACCTTGAACAAATTCATTGGTGCCAGATTGAAGAAAAAGGATCGTCATTGGAATTCTTTTAAGCACAATTTTGTCATTAATTGAAAAAACAGGCGTTCTCGCATATTTCGTCATTAATCCCGATACAGCATCACGTTCAGAGATTTTTTTATTCATATAAAACTCTAGGTTAAGCTCAGGAAAGACATAGGATTGATTTAAAAATGCTGGCGATTTTTTTAACTTATCTTCATCATAATCTTTAAATAATTTTTCTGCCTTATCATCACTTTTGGCTATAATTGAAAAAATATCTGTTAACCTTTCTTGTGTCGTTTTACTAAATGTATATTCCTCCAAGGTATCAGACTGCTGCATTATGCCTGCCATATAATGAGAAATGTTTTTAGGTAAAGGAATATCCATTTTAGTAAATGCATTTATACTTGTCATGTTCTTATCATTGTCGTATTTAATATCACCGTAGGATGTAACTACAACCGGAGAAAGATTTATACCCAAATCTAATTTACCTTTTCCATCCAATGAGCACGTTTTCTCATCCAATATTAAAGAGCTATTAGTATATGAGTATTTATCCTCAGGATTCTTATCCGAAAGCATGAAATGCTCCTCGTTGTAGTCATATGATAAGGTTCCAAATGCCGAAAACAATAAAACATCAGATGCTCCCTCCTTCTTAGATAAAAATGTTGGGTAAATAACTATACTATCCTGAGCCTCTGTGTCCTTCCATAAAAATCCAGCTGCAAGCGCTCCTTCGTTTTTACTTTTAGGGTTTTCTTCTATTGGAATTTCTACATTTTTTGCCAGAATTGTGTCACTAAATTTCATCCAAGATTTATTAAAGTCACACAAATGAATAACCCTTGCATAACCATCGCATATTACTCCATCATTTTTTGAAGAAATACTGAACCCTCCGAAATAATCAAACTTTGAGCTCAACTTAAAATTGGCTTCTTCTTTAATTTCAGTATTAGCTATAGTTTGGATTTTATCAAAATAGATACTACCAATATCAATTTTCGTTAATGAGCTATCACGGTCATAGTATAAATAGAATCCTGTTCCATAAAATTCATTTCGGCCTTTAACATCTATAGTAACATCTGAAAATTGATGAATCTTTGTTATTCTATTTGCCAGAATTGTTGCATTATAAAAGGTATCCATAACTGCATTTTTTTGGATTTTTAGACTTTTTCCTTCAGGAAATATAAATGCATCTCCCAATTCTAAAAAATTCACCTTAAAACAATTTATTGTTTCATTTTTCAAGTCATATTGGGCACTTATTGATTTAAACTGAAGAGAATCTTGATTTTCATCCATAGAGAAAAAATTATTCTTCACAATCCCAGCACTACTCTCAAATTTGGTTTCAGCTTCTTTGTTCTTTTCAAAATCAATTGATTCTCCATCCATATGCCAAAGAAACTTATCCATTTGGCAGTAATAATTATTGCTTGGGAATTTAATTCGCTTTGTACCACTTGAGTTAAATTCTCCTATTCGTTTGTCAAATGAAATGTATGATCTTAAACCATCAGATTGTATAGCCAAAGGGTTTTCTCCTTCTTTAGCAAATCGATTTCTTAAATTAAAAGATGAAGAATCAGAAAAAACTTCAGTAGCCGAAAATGTATATTCATCTGCCAACATTGATGCATCCAGTAAATTCAGATTACCTGACCCTTCAAGGCCACCTTCAGAAAAGGTTAGCATTCCCTTGAGATAACATTGGTTGCCGAACATGGAAATGTAATTATCTCTATGGGACTTTACCGTTAATATCTTCAATCTTGGTTTAAATGAAATCTCCGAAATTTCAGCAGCGACCTCAGGGAATTTTACACCTATTGAATCTTTACTATTATAAAATTCTGCCAAACCAATAGTTGAATCAGGTAGGAATGTAAGCTTTCTTGAAATGGCTTCAGCATTCATAAAATCTATCTTACCAGAGCCTTGAAGCCCATTATTTGACAATACTATTTTATTTTGATATCGGGATTCCGTTTCATAAAATGGATAGCCATCTTCGGGAGCACTAGTCAAGAAACCAAAAGAATAATCGTTCATTATTTTTAGAGACTCATCAAGATCAGGAAATATACCATCTGACTTTAGCACACCTGAAAGCCTTAAACTTTTCTCATCGAAATTATCCAAGCTATCTAAAACAAAGGGATCAAGTGCATAATAGAACCTTGAACTATCATATGAACCGTTTACAATAGACTCAGAATTATAAAATATTTTAAGAGAATCTTTTACTTCAACATAAGGATATTCCTCATTCTCCCCATGTCTACCAGATTTAGAATCATGTATATCTATATAAAGCGTTCCTTTAAAATTATTGAAACTACTAACCATATCAATTGGCCTCCGACCATCTCTTGGGTTCAATGGTACAACACTCAAATATGCATTATCCGTTGTATCAATGGATATGGAAAAATCATCATAATCAAAGGTAGACTCAATATTATGAGTGATGAGTTTTCCAGACATGAGCCATCCTGAAAAAATAATGTCTCTATTTTGAAGCATCCTAATGTAAGATGAATCTGGAAATAATATAGTTCTTTGCTTCGAGGAGAAATTAACCTGCTCTATTTCATTCAAAAATATTTCATTTTCATTCACATCAATATATGCATAACAGGGTGTTCTCTTTCTGCGGAATGAAACTTCTTGATATTCACGCTGTAATTCTTGTAAATAAGGATCCTTACGAATCTCTTCCTCAGAATAGCTTAATATTTTTGGTCTTAAGTCTGTAACAAATATAAGCTCATCATAATCCTTCTCACCTTTTTTCGATAATGCATAATTCAATAGCTTCTGTTCGACAATTACATGACTTGAATTTGATGAGTATTGTATAAATCCCATACTAGAAATGTCAATGAGTTGAGATTTACACTGACCTATAGTCTTACGAAGTTTACTTGCCACAAGCCCCACAGGAAGATGGGTTGTGTCCTCCATAATGCACAGTTCAGCTATCTTTATTAAGGGATTAATATTACCTATCCCAGAAAATTTATCAAATGTCCGTTCATCAAAATAATTCCAAGATTCAACATGTGCATATCTTTGAGCCTGTGCAGTACCAACCTCATAAGTGAACATTGGGAATGCCGTATTTAGTCGCCACGACAACACGGGAGCATCTACAAATATTTTAAAAAAATTATCTACGAAAGGAATTGGGTTTGTACCCTTTTTGCCCGCCGTAATTCTCAACTCTTTTTGGTCCTCATTCCAATATACCACAGCGTCTTTTGTATACAATGAATCTCCATTCTCATAAAACATCGAAATATTCGCATTTCTTGCAATGATTTGCTGTGGTGTCATCAAAAAATTAAGTGCTCGAAGCTCAAAAAGACTTTTATCATTATAATAAACTGTAAGCTTTGCCAAATTATCTTCAACCCCTCTACCTATAAAGTTTGCACCCTCTAAAGTAAAACCGCCATCATAATCAATTTGATCACGTAATCCCTTAATCAACAACCTCTTTTCGTAAGAATTAAATATGGGACTTGATTCTCCTTCTTTTAAATTAAAAATAGTTTTATCTGTTAGTCTACCTAAAATAGGTTTTTCAAAATATGGAGTGGTAAGTTCAACTGTATCCACCTTTAAAATAGATTCATTAGCGCGTACAGAATAGCCACGAACCTTTGCAAACGTTTCATTTTTTGGAAAATTCACTTTCTCCCAGGTCAATGTCCCTCCCCTGGCCTTCCATGTTTTTTTAGAAACATCAAAGTAGCCCGATGTATTGTAAACGACAATGCTATCTCGAGGGCCGGATTGGTATACCATGCATTTCAGATTTGTGTTCCCTACCACCAATCGCAATGACTTCTCATTTTCCCATTTTAAATTGCCTCCGTCAAGTACCCATCTATGATCCGCCTCCTTATAAAAGCTTCTGTATTTATACAACCCCTCACTGAAATGAATAAAATCTCTAAATTGCTTAGGGTTCATTTCAGTTAAATAAGTGTCATAAAAGGAATGCCATTGTGAAATGAATGAAGAAGGAAAAGCATTGGTTTTTGCATAATAAATGGCATAAATGTAATGCATCACATCAGCCGACTCATAAGACTTTTTGAACATAGTATTGCAGGTCTCTACAAAACGATTATACTCCTGTGAATTCAGCTTAGAAGTTTCAATAAACTTAGTAAAATCACGCTTAACAAAATGAGTAAATGATTCATTTTCAATTACCTTGGGAAGTTGTTTTAAAAGCTTGTCTTTTTCGGTAGATAATTTTTGAGCTTGAACAGAATTCAAAACCAAGAAAAATAAAGAAAGTAATAATAAGCGCATAAACCTCATTTTTGAAGAACGAGCATAGCCCATTCATCCTTTGCATTAGTAGAAATATAATTCAAACCTATCTCTTCAGCTAAAAGCTTTAATTCATTTATATCCGTACTGAAAAAACCACTTAAATATAACAATCCATTTTCACTTAATGAGATGAAATATTCCTGTAAATGTCTCTTAAGAATATTTTTATTAATATTCGCAAATATGACATCAAATTTCTTGCCATCAATAAGATCTATATCGCCACAAAAGGTTTCAATATGGCTACAATCATTTGAAATAATATTTTCTTTACAGTTTTCAACCGACCATTCCTCAATATCAATTGCAGTGATTTTTGTAGATCCTTTTTTTTCACATAATATACTTAAAACTCCAGTACCTGAACCCATATCAAGTACATTCTTATTTGTTAAATCCAATTTAAGAATAGCTTCACACATGAGGTATGTGGTCTGATGATGTCCTGTTCCAAAAGACATTTTTGGTTGAATTACTATGGTGTAAATAAATTTGTCTTTATGCTCATGAAAAGGTGCTCTTATACAAAGCTCGTTGTTTATTTCAACTGGTTTAAAATTGGATTCCCAGCTAGCATTCCAATTTTGTTGCTTAATAATGATTTTTTCATAGATAACTTTTACATTGTTTTCTTCTAATGATTCCAATATTTTCCTAAACGCCGACGGATTAAATTCGTTTTCAGAAATAAATGCTTTTAACAATCCATCTTCTTCGTAAAAACCTTGAAAATCAATTTCGGATAGATAAGCAGTTAATATTTCTGTCCAGGGCTTTACCGGTTCAATATTGAATTGAAATTCTAGATAATTCATTCGGCAGCCTCAACTATTTTAAGAAAAGAGATTTCATTCAAGGATGCCCCTCCTATTAATCCCCCATCAATATTGGCGCAATTAAATAATTCAGCTGCATTTTTTTCATTACAGCTCCCTCCGTATAAAATTGAAATGTCCTGAGCTATGGCCTCCGAAAACAACTCATTTATTACTCCTCTCACAAAAGCATGCATCTCTTCAGCCTGAGAAGGCGTTGCTGTGAGTCCGGTACCAATAGCCCAAATAGGTTCGTAAGCTATTGATATGGAAGACAGCTCTTCATTTGACAATGATTTCAAAACCTCTATTTGTGTTTGAATTTTAATTTCATGTTTCCCAGATTCTCTCTCTTCAAGGGATTCTCCACAGCAATAAACAATATTTAAATCAGCTTGAAGCGCTGCCTTGATTTTCTGAAAAATCATTTCATTTGATTCCCCAAAAAGCCCTCTTCTTTCACTGTGTCCAATAAGCACATGAGTACAACCCATATCTTTCAACTGAATAGCACTCACCTCTCCCGTAAATGCACCCTTTTCTTCAAAATAAAAATTTTGTGCTCCAATATTGATTTTTGAGCTGTTTACAGCTAGCAGGTCCGAGATGTAAATACTCGGAGGGAAAATCACAACTTGAACACCTGAACCTTCGATTAATCTGTTATTTAGACTTTTAAACAAGGAAATAGCCTCTCCCCTGAGAAGGTTCATTTTCCAGTTTGCAGCAATAATTTTTTTAGCCATTAATATTCTCGTTTTATTTCTTTTAGGAGTTTATCACTATTAAATTCTTTATCTCCCGATCCATCAAAAAATATTCGGTCCTTTCCTTCATATAAATACAATACTCCCGGAAAATCATGGTCCGCCCAAAACAAAGGCACAAAATCTTCTATCGATAACACCTTGTAATTATACTTTTTTCCAATAAACTTAAAATAAGCATCGATTTCACTTTCTGAACCATTATCTGATTCATCCATAAACAATATTCTAACTTCTGGGATCAGTCCAGGATATTTTTTCTTTAATGCTGTAATTTGTTTTCCTGTTTCCATGCAATGTTCACATGTTGGAGAGAAAAAACACAAAAGTTTATTTCCTTCTGATATATCATCAAAATATTTTGTGTATTCGGATTCTCCTGCGTTTGTGTCTGCACCAGAAATAACAGAAGAACTCTGTGGTAGTAAAACAAACATAAGTAATGAACTAGATAAACCTATGACTAATAATGGATTTATTTTTTTACTTTCTTCCAAATAATCTTTAAATACTGTTAAGGGCAATATGAGCAATCCAATAGTCAGAATGTTTTTAATAAGGGCTTCTAGAGGCGTCATAGGAATTAACTCACCAAAACACCCACAGTTACTCGCGTCTCCATTGAATACCTGAACCATTAGGTGGATTGAAAAGACAGCCAACAAAGAAATAGTCGTAGGAAAAACAATTTTTTTGAGGTAATAGGGCAAAAGAATTAAAATTGCCAAGCACAATTCAAATCCAATAAGTAGCCTAGAAACGACCTTTGCAAATCCACCTTCAATTCCAATTGCTCCTAGATATTTTGTTTCAAATGCAGCAATTCCCATAATTGGAGATGGATATAATTTAGCTAATGCTGACAAAATAAATAATGCCGATACCAGTATCCTTATTGCCCAAACAAGTTGTCTTTTAGATTTATTATTCATGTTTTTATTTTTGAAATTACTTCAATTATAATTAGGTATTCCGTTTTTAACAGTTCTTTAACCTTCAGTATCCAGGTGAATTAATGCAAAAACAGCATAGTTAAGCATGTCGAAATAATTGCCTTCGACTCCTTCACTAGCAATTGTCTTTCCTGCATTATCCTCAATTTTTTTGATTCTCAATATCTTTGTTAAGATTAAATCAGTCAACGAGCTGACCCGCATATCCCTCCATGCTTCACCATAATCATGATTTTTACTCTCCATGAGCTCGAAGGCTTCTTTAAATACTGCATCATACCATTCCAATGCCTTCTCACTTGTCAATTCATTCTCTTCAAAATCAAATTTATATCTCAATTGCACTACAGCCATCGCGCAATAATTAACAATTGAAGAAAAAGCATCATCAAAACTCTCCCCAACCTTGTTTTCTCCTGTATCTTGAACCGTTCGAATACGATTGGCTTTTATAAAAATCTGATCCGTAAGTGAGCTCGGCCGAAGGATTCTCCATGATGTACCGTAGTCAATTGTTTTATTTCTGAATATTTCTCGGCAAACATTCATTACTTTTGTGTACTGTTTTGTTGTTGTCTTCATTTTCAGAAATGTATATTGATCAAAAAATCTATAAAGCTAAAAGCATAAATATTAAAGGAAAATTATTCCAATTTGATGAACCAAAGATAATGGGAATAATTAATTTGAGTCATGATTCATTCTATGAAAATGATACAAAATCTTCAGTTGATGAAATCCTGAATAAAGTTGAAAGCTATATTTCCAATGGAGCTGAAATAATTGATGTTGGGGGAGCTTCGACTCGACCTGGATCGAAATTACCAAGTCCAAAAGAAGAATTGAATCGTGTCATTCCTATTCTTGAAAAAATCAGAGCTAAATTTCCGAAAATTATTATCTCTATAGATACAGTCCGTTCAAAAGTAGCGGAAGAAGCCTTGTTATCAGGTGCAGACATAATTAATGATGTCAGCGGTGGATATTCAGATAAAAAAATAATCGATGTTGCAAAACGTAATAAATGCCCGTACATACTTACCCACAATATTGAAAAAGGTGTGAATACGGATAAGCTAAAAAGTGACAATCCTATAAAAGAGCAGATTCGATTCTTTTCCAAAAGAATTAAAGAATTAAAGTCACAGGGAATATATGATATTATCATTGACCCTGGATTTGGATTTTCAAAGAGTATTGATCAAAATTTTGAGCTCATTCGTTTTTTTGAAATGCTCCATATTCTTCATGCCCCTATTTTAATTGGAATTTCTAGAAAATCAATGATTTATCAAACCTTAGAAAAGAGCGCGGAGAATTCTCTAAATGGCACAACTATAATGCATTCATTTTTAATTTCAAGAAACGCATCTATATTCCGCGTTCACGATGTAAATGAAATGAAAGAAGTTAAAATGTTGTGGAAGGCATCATTTTAATGCCGATTGCTTATTTAAATTGAAACTTTTTTACTTACTTTCGTAAAAATAATATGTAAATTTAAGTCCTATGAGATTTATTGCCTTCTTTATTTCATTCTCCTGTAGTTTTCTAGCTTTTAGTCAATCACCTACAGCAAATTTCGCGATGTCTGCTAGCCAGTTATGTCAAGGAGAGTGCATTACATTAACTAATAATTCAACCGGTAATCCAATTAATTTTGAATGGACATTTCAAAATGGAACACCAGAATCCTATAACGGATCAAATCCTGGCCCCGTATGCTTTAATACACCAGGTACATATACAATAACCCTAACAGTTTCAAATACATTTGGGTCAAATCAAACTGCCCAAACTGTTAATGTAGGGGCAACTCCTACGGTTGTTGCTACACTTTCAGACACAGTTAATGGTGCATATGTTGAAATCGATGATACTACAATTGCCATGTATGAAGAGGCTTATTTGTATGCTTCTGGGACACCTCCTGGTGGAAATATGATTTGGTATCCAAGTGGTGTTATTTCTGACAGCCTGTCTCCTTTAGCAAATGATTCATTAATTGTTACCCCATTTTATGACACATACTATGTTGCAGCCTATACAACTCCTGAAGGATGTACTTCCTATGATACTATTTTAGTTTCGGTTTGGTTTCAAGACACTTTAGCAACTGATAGTTTATTGGTTGGTGTAAACGTAAGCCTTCCAAATTCATTCTCACCTAATGGAGACGGTCAAAATGATTTATTTCGTGTATTAACAAATGTTGATGCTGACCAAAATTTTAGTAACGGGTTTTATGAAGGAGGAGCGATAGTTGAGGTTGATTTTAGAATATATGATCGATATGGTCAAATGGTTTTTAGGACAACGGACCCACATGAAGGATGGGATGGAAATTACAAAAGCAAACCTGTTAACCCTGCCACTTATTCTTATTTACTAGAGTATCGTCTCATAGACGGCGTTTCAAAATTATTAAAAGGAAACGTAACCTTATTTAGATAGTCACCATGAAAAAAATTGCACTTATTATAATTTTATTAGGAGCTAATCAAGTCTTTGCACAGCAGGACAAGTCCATGAGTATGTGGTCTCAATCTCCAATGATGTATAATGCTGGTTCAGTAGCAACTGGAGAAGAAGATTATAGCTTTTTCACAAACTTTAGGTATCAATGGTTTACCGTTGGTAATAAACCTATGAGAACAAATATTTTAAATGCCAGCTTCAAGATTCCAGATGGCTTTTTAGGTTCAAATAACTTTGGAATAGGCATCAATGCGGTTAATGATCAAACCGGAGATATTGGTTTTATGACTACCGCTGTATCGGTGCCGATAAACTACACAATGTCACTAGATAGAAGAAATAAATTATCTGTTGGAGTTGCACCTGGATTTTATCAGCAGGGCTACGATGCATCACTTCAAACATGGGAGAATCAATGGACAGGTGGAGGTTTTAATCAAGGTATGAATAGTGAACCATCATTAGACCCTGACGCATCATATTCAACTATCGATATCAGTACGGGTATATTCTATCAACATACATTAAGGAATAAAACACTTTTATATGGAGGAGTTGGTTTAAATCACATTACCAGACAAAAGATTAACTTTTCGTTTACTGGTGATCGCTTATATATGCAAACTGTTGCACATATTGGAGCAAACATCTTCACTAGAAAGAGAGACCTTCGAATACAACCTCAGTTGATGTATTTCAAAACCGGACCTGGTTCAAACCTAATTGGTGGTGTTTCTCTCGAGCACATTTTAAAAGAAGGATCTGCTATAACAAATATCAACAAAACCGTTACCGTGAACTATGGTTTTTACTACAGACATAAAGATGCTTTAGTAACTACTTTTGGATTTAAAATTAAAGGATTCCGTTTAGGTGTTTCTTTTGATGCAAACCTATCTTATTTTAACCAAGCCACCAATAGTCTAGGTGCTTTTGAAATTTATTTAAAGACCTTACATCTTTACAAAAACTCAAATAAACGAGATAAAATATTGTAATTCAATATTGACTCAGGCCTCCAGTGTGTATAAATAATATTTTCTTATTGACAAGGTCATTGGTGTGCATGAAATCATTCAACGCATAAAGAACTTTTCCTGTATAGGTTGGCTCAATTTTGAAACCTCCCATTTTATTAAATTCATTTATAAATAGATTTAAAGTTTGGTTGGTTTTTGCATACCCACCAAAATGGAACTGATTTAACACGATAATTCTTGAATCATCAATTGACATTTCACAATACGTCGCAAGAGATTTCATTTCCTTAATAGAATCAAAACCTTTTAAAACTGGAACAACAATAAGCTTGGTTTTTTTATTTAGACTCGAAAAGACTCCTAAGCTAGTGGTAGTGGTGCCTTGAGCGACGACAACATAATCATAGTCATTTTCTGTTTCTTGCATTATTTCAGCACACCCTTTTACCCCTTCTTTATTGGATCCTCCCTCAGGTATATTCCAGATATACTTTTCTGAATGGTCTAAACCATTGAAGTCTTTCACTTCTTTATAATCCTTACGCGTTAGGAAAACTAACTCCATATTCAAATCTGCACATCTACGAAGTAGAGGGTTCGAATCAATTGACAATTCATCTCCCCTAACCTGTCCACGCGTTTTTATATTTAACTCATTGCCTAAAGATGCTGTAGCCAATAAATGATTGGAATATGCACCACCATAGGTGTTAATTAACGTGCATTTATTTTGCCGTGCTGAAAGCATATTCCATTTAAGTTTTCTCCATTTATTTCCAGAAACTTCTGCGTGAATTAAATCATCACGTTTTACAAACAATTTATTATTTTGATCGTTATATTGTATAAGATGAAACTTTTGAGTTTTTGATTGAAGTCTCTTCTGATCAAAAATTGAAATTAAATTACACTTCATGAAAGAAGATTTTTCTCGGTTTTCCAAAAGAGACCAAATGGATAAAAAGGATTACTACCTGAGTCAGGACGGTTATATTGTATTTACTGAGAAATACCATCTTAAAAGAGGCTATTGTTGTAAAAGCAGCTGCAAACATTGTCCTTATAATTATAACCTTAAAAGCAAAAAGTAAAATCACTCCGGTTTAATTCCATTTTCTGGGACTTTACCCTTGAATTTAGCTAAAACCTTTTTTATTTCTTTTATATCTTTTTCTACATCTCCTGTAGGTTCGAATAGGCTGTGAAAGCCACCTATTTTCTTAGAATAATCGACATATGCGATATAAATTGGAACTTTTGATTCAATTGCAACATAATAGAAACCTTTTTTCCAATTTGGATTATAGCTTCTTGTTCCTTCTGGAGTAAATACAAGGAATAATTCATCTAACTCACTGAAAAGTTGTTTAGCCTGCAATGAGATGTTATTTTTCCTTTTTCGATCAACAGGAATACCCCCCATTTTTCGAAGAATAAAACCAAATGGGAATATAAACGATTCTTTCTTTATAAGAAATTTTGCATTTATACCATATGAAATAAAAGCCATTTTACCCAAAACGAAATCCCAATTGGAGGTATGAGGCCCCATTACTATAACACATTTATTAATCCCCTTTGGTGAATGTTCATCAATCTTCCAACCAAAAACTTTAAATAAAAATCGTACCAGCCTTTTCACGTTCAAAAGTAATTAATTCAAATTAGTTATATCTTTATATTATGGGTAAAAACATACGTGAAACAATTTTATTATTGGTATTATTCGTTTTTGTAATACTGATTTTAAAGTTTACAAGTATTCACGAAAACAAGGAAGTCAAGAATATCCAACTTCCAACAAGCTGTAACATTTTAGTTCGTATTGATATCCATAGAATATCAAAAAAAATATTACTGAGTGAATTATATAGTTCTCGAGCTTCTACATTGTTCAAGAATCTGTTTGAATTGGACAATGACAATGAAGACAATGAAGGCAATAACCCATATATAGAATTCATAGATCATCTTGAAGGCATCAATAATCCATTAGAACTTTTAGCTTTAAAGATAAATAAACAAAAACTTTATTTACTAAGAGGATCTAGTTCATATAAAAGCAATAGCCCTTTACTATATAGCTCGAAAGATAATTTTCTTTATTTGCAATTATATGGATCAGAGATTCCGCGCAAAGATGTTTTAAAGGCGATTAATGAAACTAAGTCATATAAACTAGATAAACCTTCTCATTCTGATATTGAATTTTATGAAAATATGAATCAGAAGCTTCAACTAAATGCGTACATAAATACATCGAGTGAAAAAATCAATCTACATATAAAACAAAAAATAAACGACTCAAATTCATTAGTCAATTTAAAACCCGCTGGATTACATATCCATGCACCATATGAGGTTTTTAATTTTTTGAATGACAATAATACAATTGAAAATATTTCAGTTAATTATTTTGGCCTCAATATTTATGAGACTGCCAATTTATTTCCGAATTCAGATATATTAATCACATTTAAAGACAGTATTACTATTGAAAGCTTTCAAGAGCTCGTTAAATCAACTTATAAACCCAAGGAGCTATCTATTTCTAATGA
>JBELDA010000056.1:11880-16864 GCA_042094515.1 Crocinitomicaceae bacterium | reverse complement strand
ACATTCAGAATCAATATATCCTTTCATAAGCTCCCTTGTATACTTAGATTTTTGTTCTTTACCCTTCATTCCTTTCATGTCCTTTTCCATGTCTTCGAGGACATTTGCAATACATAGAGATAGCTTTTTACGAGTCTTCTCATCTATTTTTTCTGCCTTGTTTTCGGCATTATTCATATCCAATCCGTCAAGACCTGCTTCTTTCACACAGTCACACATTGATGCAGTTCTTTGGGTTGGAGATCCACTACCACCACAACTGGTCAAAAAAAGCCCAAACATTACTAAAGCCAAGTAAAAAAATTTCATACCGTATATTTTACATTATTGAGAAATAAAACTACATAAAATAAAAAAGGCAGCCAAAGCTGCCTTTTAAATAAAATTGTAAATAATAATTACTTGATCACAACTCTTGTTGTAAATTCATTTGAATCATCAGAAACTTTCACAAGGTAAACACCACTGTTTAAATCCAAATCAAAGTTTTGAGTTGAATTAGAAACTGAAGACAACACCTCAGAATAAACAACTGAACCCATCATGTTCGTGATAGTCATAGCTGCATTATCAAAAGAATAATCATTGAAGTTGATCGCAAACTTTCCATTAGATGGGTTAGGTGCAATGTTCAAAGACATTGACGTTCCTTCTTCCAATCCAGCATTTGCATCAGCAACAACTAAATCATCAAAATAATATTCTCCTGGAGCTTGATTACCTGTAAAAGGATCATAAGCAGTTCCCCACCAGTCAATTCCTCCAAAGCCTACATTCGCAGCTCCAAAAGTAGTTCCAGCAGTACCTAAGCTTACTCCATCAACTAAAAATTCAGAAGTTGCATTGTCCATGTCAATTACTAAAGAAGCGTTAACCCAGCTACCTGGAGTAACAGAAGCCTGACCTATCAATGCCTGAGCACCCCAGTCAAGAGCAATAATCAAAGTGTCTCCCAAAAGGTTGATCGTGTGTGGTTGGTCATTCATCGCTGCATCACCTAAACCAACATAACCACCAGCTCCACCAATAGGTACATACAGATTCATACTTACGGTAATTTTACCCGTCGTAATATCTGCCCAAGTCCATAGACCGTCATTCCCATCCATTGATTTACCGGAATTAGAACCAGAGACCGCATACATAGAGCTCACAGTACAGGATTCTGCCGTTCCAGAACCACCACTCCATTCACCCCAGCCATTAGCTGCACCAACAACACTCAACATGTCGCCATCAGCATAGCTATCAAAATCTTCACTCATCAACTGTGCACTGTAAATGAATGGTACCGCGAACGCGGCAGAAAGTAAAAGTTTTTTCATAATATATATTTTAAATTTAAACTAAGAGATAAAGGTAATAAAATCTATATTAAGTTCATAATGCTTACTTTTTTCCATTTACTCCAACAACCCCTATTTTATTATGAGTCCCTTGGACATTCCGGCAGTTTTTAAATCTCCCTTTATTAGCTTACATTAGAGGTCTTGTAAATCACAAAAATGACTCGCTTTTTTTTTAAGCTTACAATACTCTTCTTTTGTTCGATAGGGCCTATCAATGCCCAAGAGATCCACTCAAGTAGCTATAAAAAGATAAGTGTAGTTTGGTTAGAACATTCAGCTTTTATTGTAAATCATAGAGAACAATCAGTTAGGACATTGTATCAAGATATGGACCGATCTTATTACATTACCGAAACAGGAGAATATTCGATCGAAGAAGTTGAAAAAATGACACAAGAAGGTGTTAAAGTGTCTTACTGGGAAAGTCAATCAAAGTATCAAACACAAGTTGACTTCAAAATGCTTTCTGTGGTAGGACCGTTCATAAGCTATCAAGAAGATTATTATTCAGAGGGCGGTGCGCACCCCAGCTATGGAACTGGATTTGAAACGCATCACATGAAAACCGATTCTTCTATCCGCCTACATGATATTTTTAATGAATCCGATATTTTAAATGCTCTTCAGAAGAATGAATTCATTCAAAGTCATTTGACCGAAGAAAAATACTATCGCTCTATTCAATCACTATTTGAACATCTTGATGGTGATTGTAATCATTACTTTTCAATAGAGAATTTGAGGCATTTTGCATTTCATCACATCAAAGACAATGAAGTCGCCGTTAGAATCGGAATCTCTTATGGTTGTGAAGTAATGCGTGGAAATTTCTCTCAGGTTGAATTGTATCTACCGATACCTAGATCACTCAAAAAAATATTCAAACAAGCCAAAGAAAAAGGACTCTTGATGGCTGAACTTCATAAATAAAAAAGAAAATAACATCTATGAAAAATTTATTTAAATACTTTATTCTGCTTTTAAGTCCAATTGCAATTCATGCCCAAGATAGCGCATCAGTCTTATTCATTGGGAACAGCTACACCTACTACAATGACATGCCAGGATTATTCCAGGATTTATCAAGCTCTCTTGGTAAAGCAACCTATGTAGACTCAAAGGTTAATGGAGGTGCCACCATGCAAGTTCACGCGAATGATCCTGTTAGCTATCAAAAAATGAATAGCTCAAATTGGGACTACGTCGTTCTTCAAGGACAAAGTCAAGAACCATCTTTTCCGTATGGACAAGTCAATTCACAAACCCTTCCCTATGCAGTGCAGCTAGCAGACAGTGCGCATTCGATATACGATTGTTCTCAAGCCATGTTTTTTATGACCTGGGGACGTGAGAATGGAGATCCTCAATGGGACTCTATCAACACATTTGACAAAATGAATGAGCGCTTGAGGGATGCCTATCTTCGCTTTGCAGATTCATCCAGTTCATCTGTATCGCCTGTAGGTATTGCCTGGAAATACGTTCGAGACAATCACCCTGGCATTAGCTTATATACTGGTGATGGCTCCCACCCTAAACCTGCAGGCTCTTACCTTGCGGCTTGTACTTTTTATGCTTCGATTTTTCATGAATCTCCTGAGGGGTCCTCTTTTTATGGAGGACTGGATGCAACGACTGCAGAAATATTACAAAATGCGGCAGCCATTGCTGTGCTGGACAGTATTTCTACATGGAGACTGGTGCATCACGATTCTCTAGCTCATGTCGAATTTGAAAGCACTCTAGATCCTGTTTCATTTTCTGCATTATTTGAAGAAAGCACAAGCTATATAGATAATTTCAGTTGGGACTTTGGAGATGGCACAACCTCGAGCGACTCTAACCCTACACACGCTTATGGTCAGCCTGGTCAATATACTGTTGGGCTTATAGGATATGGTCCTTGCGGAAATGATACTGTAACACAAACACTCGTTTTTGAAAACACCTCTGGCCTTATTCAGCATGGAGGCTTAGACAACAATTTTGTAATTAAAAAGACAGCGGAAAATACTTATGAAATAGAGGCAAACAATGAGTCTCGTATTTCTCGCCTGAAGGTGATCAATCTCCTTGGTCAAGAAGCAAAACATGTTGTTTTGTTTAAAAATGACCATAAAATGAGAATTCATTTACATCAAAAGGGAACCCATATTTTGACTTTCTCAACGGGGAATTCCTTTCATTCCGTAAAAATATTGAACCCATAAGTAAATACTATCAGTAGAATAAAAGCTTATCTTTAAATAAATTAATGTAAACTCATCTCGATGAAAAACAAATTCAATCTCCTGCTTGTACTTCCTTTTTTATTTATAGCCTGTACGGAAGAAAGTGGTAGCAATAAAAAACCAATAGAGGAAAGCATTTCTGATGCTGAACTAGCCTCAGTGGTTCAAGACTCAACTCGGCAACAACCAATAGTGCAAGTATCTGATAATGTGCGCTTCGTTTTTTCGGGAGGTTTTGTTCCTAGCGATTTTGAGATGAGTGATTGGACAGGTATCTATGTAGACGAGAATGGCATGTATTGCAAACCTACTCAGGCAAAAATCAAGGCCGTACGCGATATGTGGAATGACGATGAAGACAATTTAGATGCCACAATTATCGATGACGAAAGTGAAATCCCTTCAGTCTTTCTTTTTTCTGGAATTACTGTTCCCGAAAATTTTCGAGTGAAGAGTTTTAATAATATTCCAAATAGAATACTTGTCGGCAATTCCACCAAGCTTGGCGATTATATACTAAAAGCAGATGGAGAAGTGACTCAAGAAAATCAGCTTCCCCTGACCTATAGACTTACTATTATGGGCTCTAAAAACGGAAAGGAAATTGAGCAGGTTATTGTAAATCATGAATTTTTAGATGACGCCATGACAGCTATTCTTTGGGTTGGAGACCTCGACGGAGATGGTATTCCAGACATGATTATCGATATGTCACCCAAATACAGCTATTCGACACCTGCCCTATTCCTTTCCTCTCAAGCAGATGATGGGGATATTTTAAAATTGGTAGGGGAATGCGGAAGTGATTTTGGTGGTTGTTAATTACAGTTTTCATTATGAAATTTAATACAAGAAAATGGGTGAAGCCTGAAGACCTCAATCCAAATGGAACTCTATTTGGAGGCCGCCTCCTGGCCTGGATAGATGAAGAGGCCGCCCTTTATACTGTTATCCAGCTCGAAAACCCAAAAATTGTCACAAAGTTTATGTCAGAAATCAACTTTATGGCTTCAGCCAAAAAAGGAGATATTGTAGAAATTGGAATGGAGGTTATTAAATATGGAAAAACATCTATTATCATGAAGTGTGAAGCCAGAAACAAAATGACTAGAGAAACTATTTTGACCGTAGACAATATGGTAATGGTGAATCTTGGCGAAGATGGGCTTCCTTCACCGCACCATAAAAATAAGGTCGAGTATGTTAAAGATAGATTTAACAATGAATAGTGATTTATATCTGTTTTTATATCTTAGTTGAAATGTATTAGCACAAATCCATAACAATGAACGTAATTGAAACTGTTGGCTTATCTAAAAACTATGGTCAAGATGTTGGAATCAAAAACATAAATCTAGAAATTAAAAAAGGTGAGGTTTTTGGTTTTATAGGCCCTAATGGCGC
>JBELDA010000056.1:0-11780 GCA_042094515.1 Crocinitomicaceae bacterium | reverse complement strand
TAAATCTAGAAATTAAAAAAGGTGAGGTTTTTGGTTTTATAGGCCCTAATGGCGCTGGAAAATCAACCTATATACGAACACTTCTGGGACTTTTAATACCTACAAGCGGATCGGCAAAAATGCTAGGTCAGAGTATACAAAGTCACCCTGAAATACGTCAAAAGGTCGGCTACCTGCCTTCTGAAGTAAACTATTATGACGGTATGAGCTCTCGAGAACTCTTAGAATATCATGCTGGCTTCTTTAAAAGTGTCAATACTGAAAAAATAGAATCTTTAAGTACTCTGTTTGAGCTTGATCTTGATAGAAAAATAGAAGAATTATCTTTTGGAAATAAAAAAAAATGTGCCCTCATACAATCAGTCATTCATGAACCTGAGCTCTTAATTCTCGATGAACCTACATCAGGGCTAGACCCAATAATGCAAAATCGTTTCTTTGAACTGCTGGAGGAGGAAAATAAAAAAGGCACCACGATCTTTTTCAGCTCTCATATCCTATCCGAGATTCAACGCTTATGTAATCGTGCTGCAATCATTAGAAAAGGAGAGATAAGTGCAGTTGAGGATATACAAAGCCTATTAGAAAAACAAATGAAAAAAGCCCGCTTTATTTTCAAAGAAAAAGTGGAGCTGAATTTTATTGAGGGTGTACAGAATCCGATTTGGACAAACAATAAACTTACTTTTGATTATATGGGACCTGTAAAAGAGTTAATTCAATGGATGAATCAGCTCGACCTGCAAGACGCCGTTTTAGAGGAGCCAGATTTGGAAACCATTTTTATGAACTATTATCAATAAGTATGAATCTGAACTTATTTAAGAAGGAATTAAAAAGAAACTCAAAGAACTTTTTGATTTGGACAAGTATTGCTGTTGGGTTTACTGTCATGATTATTTCCTTATACCCCTCATTTAAAGATATGGGTATTGAAATGGGGAAGGCCATTCCTAAAGAAATGGCAAAAGCCTTTAATATGGACATGTCTTCTTGGCAAGAAATTTCAGGTTATTACAAAACCTATTTTGGCTTTCACATTATTATTATTCTAACCATTTTTTCTTGCTCTTTTGGAGCATCTGTTATTTCAAAGGAGGAAAATGAAAGAACTTCTGAGTTCCTTTTCACAAAGCCAATTTCAAGAAAAGAAGTTTTTATGACCAAGGTTTTGGCTTTGTTTTCTATCATTTCTTTGAGTTTACTGATTCAAACCTTAGTTGCCTATTTAATGATTCTATTGGTCGTAAATAATACCGTTGATTGGAATCATCTTTTTGAAATGCACCTAAACGGCTATGTTCTCTGTCTATTTTTTGGGGCAATTGGGGTTGTGATATCCCAAACGCTTAAAGGAATTAAAAATTACATGGGACCAGTTGTGGGAGTTGTTATGGGCACCTATTTTCTACATGGTATTGGCTCTGCAGTTGATGACGCCAATTGGATCGCAAAGTTTTCTCCATTTCACTATTTAGGGGTAGATGAATTTAATCCTTTAGCTATTATTGTTTTTACGCTAGCCATCCTTTTAATTACGCTCGCAGCATTGAGGATTTTCGATCGAAAAGATATAGGGGCTTAGATCCTATTGAAAGACCCTTACATAATCCACAGCCATAGTTTGCGGGAATATCGTCGTGTTGTCAGGGCTTCCTGGCCAATTTCCACCAACTGCTACGTTAAAGATAAAGAAGAAATTCTGATGGAATTCGGTAAGCTCTGATCCACCGATATCCATAATGTGATATTGCACATCGTCTCTTAAAAAACGTATACTATTCGAATCCCAAATGATCGAAAACACGTGAAATTCTTCAGCATATAATGACCCCGAAGGTAGAGAGCTATTACCTCCATAATTCGCATGGCTTCCGTTGTCCAACCAGTGCAGTGTCCCATAAACCGTTCTGTCATTAAATCCTGTACCCCCAATAAGCTCCATGATGTCAATCTCTCCACATCCTGGCCAGCTGGCTGTTCCTATATTATCTCCAAGCATCCACAACGCAGGCCATATTCCCTTGCTGTAGGGGAGTGCAGCACGGATATCTACCCTGCCATATTTAAAGGATTGCATTCCTTGTGTTTTGATTCTTGATGAAGTGTAATTAAAACCTCCATACGCCTCCTGCTTAGCCGTTATTTTCAATAAGCCATCTGATACGGTAGTATTTTCAGCACGGTAATACTCAAGTTCATTATTTCCCCATCCCCATGATCCATTACCGATTTCCTGAACCCAATCTGAAGAGAGCTCAAAGCCGTCAAATTCATCGTTCCAAACCAGGGTCATCCCCGGATAGCTCATAGGGGTTTCATATCCTGTAGTAGGAATCCCTCCTGTAAACCCTTCATCCGTGATTTCAATGATTTCGGAATATTCTATAAAATCGTAATAACTGGAATGTGCTCTTGTGACCACCTGATATGTACCTACAGCAGAATAGGTATATGAAGCTGTTCCATCTGAAGATTCCTGATAAGACGAATCCGCACCATCATAAAAAGTAAAGCTGTAAAAATTAGCGTTATCTGCAGTAGCTGCAATATGAACAGTTGACTCTTCAATTTCAAGAACTGTGACAAGGTTTTCAGGAAGTACTACGGGTGTAGGTTCGTCTGGATTACAATCCGATGCCACGACTATTACTGAAACCAAAAGCCAAAAAGAAATCTTCTTTATCATCATTACAAAGTTATTATTGTGCTCTTAATTTCAAATACCAATGAAGGCCTTCCGACGCTGGCTCATGATCATATTGAAGGCTCATAATAGAATCAGATATCTCTAAAATTTTATAGGTTCTAACTCCTGTATAAAATCCAATAAATGAATTGTTCGAAACGGTAAGAGTAGCCTCTCCATTTTCTTCAACAACCGACCATTGCTCATTCAATTGATCATTAAAAGGAGCAGTAAAGTCTCCTAAATTCTGAAATGAACCAGGAAATGCTCCCTCAAAAGAATTGTGGATGTAAACGTCTCCGTTAGTTACCATGTCAAATTTAAATGCATTCAAGTGAAACGTAAACCTATCATCATACAAACCACATCCTGGTTTGTCATTTGGTCCTGCAGACCACCATTCAGGCACATTACCTAAAGGACTTATTGGATCAGGCCCTACCCCAAAATGACCCGTTTCATTTGAATCAATATACCAGGTCTTGAACCCAGGTCCGTTAGCCCCTCCGGTTAACGCATTATAATAAGGGTTGTCTAATAGGGACAGGTCTGTTTGGTCAATGACAACTTCCTGTGAGCTAGAATTACTTCCTCCTTTATTGAATACTGTCAAGGTTACTATATAGGTTCCTGCATTTGGATAAATGGCATGAACATTCGTTCCCTCTCCTTTTAATCCATTTCCAAAATCCCAAATATTTACCATCTCTGGATTTGTTGCAGAAAAGTCAATGATGTTGTCACTAGAATCTGTAGGAGCATATGTAAAAACCGCATCCTCATCTGAAGGTGCATCTCCCAATTGAGGATTTTCTTTCTTACAAGATGTTAGAGAAAGAATTCCAATTGATAAAACTGATAGTACTAAATATTTCATTTCGTTTAATCTAAATTAATTTAATATCCTGGGTTTTGAGACCAATTTCCTCCTGCCAAATCAATTTCAAGCTGAGGAATAGGGAAGAGCTCATGTTTACCAACAACAAACCCGTCAATATGTTGTTCTGCTTGACCTGTACGAACCAAGTCAAAGAAACGATGACCTTCACAGGCCAATTCGAGTCTTCGTTCATTGTAAATGTCTTCAATCGAACTTATTGGAAACGGTTGAACACCTGCGCGAACTCTAATTTCATTAAAATAGCCTTGGGCTACTCCACTGTTACCCGATTGAAAATGTGCCTCAGCAGCCATCAATAAAACATCTGCATACCTGATTACCCTATAATTCACGGGGCTCGTTAAATCATTATCTGGCAATCCAATTTCGCCTTGGCGCTTGATGTATTTATTGTTATAATATCCTGTATGACCTCCTGCGCCAATTGCATAAGAAATCAAATCTGGATTGTCTTGTTCGGCAATAAAAGCCTCTATGTCTAAAATAGTTACATCTCTCCTACCATCAAACGATGAAAAAGCATCGTAAAGGTTTTGTGTAGGCAAGTTATAGCTGTTCCCATCACCATATACAGGACCTACATACTGTCGGATTCCCTGAAATCCTGGACCGGCATTCCCTTCGAGACAAACCAAACATCCATAGCCTCCTCCTTCTGCGCCTGTGTATTCAACGTCAAAAACAGTTTCACTATTGTTCTCACTCGCAACAGAAAACAGCTGAGAGTAATCATTGATTAGTGCGTAAGCTCCGCTATTTATCACTTCATCAAAGGCAGTCGCTGCTTCCGAAAATTTATTTTGATACAAATAAACTTTACCCAATAAAGACTGAGCTGCTCCTTTACTTGCCCTTCCTTTAATCAAGGATATTAAATCCAAATCAGGAATCGCACTGATCAAATCGGATTCGATTTGTGCGTACACATCTGCTTTTGGGGCTCGTTCAATCTGAGTAACTTCTTCTGCCCCTATTCTTTGGTCAATAACTAGGGGTACATCTCCAAAAAACTTTACCAACTCAAAATAATAAAACGCTCTTAAAAATTTGGCTTCAGCTATTATTTTGTCTTTTCCTGTAAATTCAATGTTGTCTTTATTTTCCATGATGAAATTACAACGGGTAATTCCCGAATACATCCAACGCATAACACTTCTTAATTCATTGTTAACTCCTCCATGCGTCATATCATCAAGCTGATGCAGACCTTGACTATCATTTACACTTTCGCCTCCTGCAATGGTATTGTCCGAAGCAATTTCACTGATCCAAACATTCATAAATGTACTTTGAAGTAAATCATAAGCACCTGTAAGCGCCATTTCATAATCAGCAGGGGTTTGAAAATAATTTTCAGCATCCTGAGTAAAAGGTGGATTTACATTTAAAAACTTTTCACAACTTGTAAAAAACATACAAGTTATTAGTGAAAGACCTAAAAAAGAATTTTTAACTATTTTTCTCATCTCTTAAAATTTAATATTTACACCACCCATAATTGATTTGGCTTGAGGGTAAAAGCCGTAATCTACACCACTTGAAAGTGTTCCTCCTCCAATCTCTGGGTCATAACCATAATAACGATTTAAGGTCACTAAATTATTTCCTGCTAAATAAACCCTGAAGGACTCGATTTTTAATTTACGCATCCATTTTTTAGGGAAGGTATAGCCAATTTGAACATTTTTCAATCGAACAAACGACCCATCTTCTACAAAATAATCCGAGAACGAATTGTTTCTTGTTGCTCCTGTCGTTACCCGAGGATGCTCATTGGAGGTTCCCGGTCCAACCCACCTGTCAATGACATAGTCTAGCTGATTGGCATATGGCTGCTGTCTTTCATAATTTCTAATGATTTCTTGCCCAATAGCCGAGTAGATGTTTGCAGAAAAATCAATTCCTTTGAACCTCAAATTCATGTTGAATCCCATTACGAAATCTGGAATTGGTGAACCAATAAATGTTTTGTCATCATCATCTCCAAAGCTGATTACACCATCTTTATCCTGATCAACAAAAATCAAATCTCCTGGCTGTGCTCCATCTTGTACCACTTCATGATTGTCAATTTGTTCTTGGGTTTGAAAAATCCCTTCCGTCTCGTACCCATGAAAATACCCGATTGCATATCCTTGTTCAAAACGTGTTGCATTGTCTCCACCTACACTAAATTGTGCTCCCGGCAAGTAATCAACTCCCTCAGGGACACCCGTTACTTTATTAGTAATGGCTGAGAAATTAAAATTAACATTCGCTATTAAGGCACTTGTAAAGCTTGTATGGTATCCGAGCTCTATTTCCAATCCTTTATTCGATACATCACCAGCATTGATAATTGGTGAAGCTCCGCCGGGTCCATAAGAACCTAAAACTGCAGATACATCGGGTTGAAATAGAAGATCATTCGTGTTTTTAATAAAGTAATTGGTCGTGAAGTCGACATGATTCCAAAAGGTCATATCTAAACCAGCATTAAACTGTCGGGTGGTTTCCCATTTCAAATCAGGATTTGCAGCCCTTCCAAGCGCCGTACCTATGGTGATCAAATCATCAAAAACATAGACCCCTTCTCCATTTAATAAAGCCCTGTAGGCAAAATTTTCTATTTGGTCATTTCCAGAAATCCCGTAGCTCAATCTTAATTTCATGAAATCAATAAACTCCACATCAAAAAAGGACTCTTCAGATATTAACCAAGCCCCGGAAATAGTTGGAAAAAATCCATATCGATTATTTGGTCCAAATTTACTCGACCCATCTCGTCTAATAATTCCTGATAAAATGTATTTGGAATCGTATATATATTCCGCCCTCAAGAACGCAGATAACAATCTTTCTTTAAATTCCCAGGAACCCACATTATTTAAATAACCACCAGCCGCAGTATTTGCAGAAATATCCGCATATTCCCATGAATTGTTCGGAATGTTAAATGCCGTACCATTGAGGTTTTCACCTTTTCTTTGAAATACAGACATCCCAAGTGTTGCTTTTACTTTGTGAATTTCTGCGAATGTCCTGTCGTAATTAAAATAGCTTTCAAAAGTCAAATCTGTAAATGTTGACCTCGATTCATATACGCTTGATCCTCTCTCAATAAATACGCTGTCACCTATTTCAACAAGAGGAGATTCTAGCTCAGCATTTAATGCTGTATTTGCATATTTACCAGGCCCGTACCAAGCCAGTGGAGAGAATGATTTACTTTCTACAGCTGCATAGTTGTAATTGAATCGATTTGTAAATGACAAGTGTTCATTGAACTTGTATACCAGCTCTTCTTTTCCTACAAACTTATCTGCTATACTGTAGTTGTAGCTGTTTTCCATTTGAGCAATAGGATTGATGATATCCGCAACCTCGTCGAGATAGCTGTAATTTCCGTCTAAAGTGCGAATTGGTTTATTTGGGAACGCATTAATTGTATTGTACAAAACCGAACCAATTCCGTTTTCAGCAAGAGAAGAACGGTTATCACTTGAAAATAGGAACACAGAATTTAAGGTGAGCTTACTCGATAAATCTGTACTCAAATTTAAACGTGTATTGTAACGGGAAAAGTTAGACTTTGATCCTCCTACAATACCCTCTTGAGAAAAATAAGTCGCTCCTAAAGAATATCTTGTATTTCCTGTTCCACCACTAATTGAAAGATTATAGCTTTCTACCGGGGCACTTTGAAAAACTGAATCCTGCCAATTGGTTCCCTCTCCCAAAGCAGTATTAGCGAAAGGCATGTCCTGTCCTCCGAAAGCAAACATCTCATTTTTGATTACCGCATATTCTTCGGCAGTTAAAAGGTTTAGTTTTTTGGCTGTCTGCTGAACGCCTCTGTAGGCATTAAATTCAATTCGAGGTTTGGAATTAAGCTTCCCTTTCTTGGTTTCAACAATGATGACACCGTTAGCTGCTCGCACTCCATAAATACCTGCTGTGGCATCTTTCAACACATTGATGGATTCAATATCTGAAGGATTCAGTGCATTTAAACCATCAGAATCATATACTACACCATCTACCAAAATCAAAGGATCGTTATCTCCAAAGGTCGAAAGTCCTCGAATCCTAATACTAGAAGATCCACCTGGAGAACCAGAATTGGTATTGATATTTACTCCCGAAATTTGGCCCTGTAAGGCTTGATCCATTCTGGATAAATTTAGTTTTTCAATGTTTTCACCTTTAACTTTCGCAGAGGCTCCAGTGAGCTCTTTACTTCTTGAGCTACCATAACCTACAATAACTACTTCATCTAAAATTTGACCGTCCGTAGACATCTGAACATCAATGGTGGTTCGATTTGATACAATGATTTCTTGCTTGTCAAAACCTATAAAAAAATACGTAAGCGTGAGTTCGTCATTATTTTGAACCGTGATAGAATATTTACCGTCAAAATCAGTAAGTGCACCGTTGTTCGTTCCTTTTTCAACAACTTTAACTCCTGGTAACGGGGCTTCTTTATCGTCGGTTACGATACCCGACACCGTAATTTGCTGAGAAAAAGAATTGAAATTAAAGGCGATGATTAAGCCTAAAATCGTCATGAAATTTTTCATAAAATAGTTTTTTGAATAGGTAAATATATTACTTTATTTCTAATTAGTGTTAAATGTACACTATGTAATTGTAAAACGAGTTCAGCTATGCGTCATAAGGATTTGTTCTTTGATATTGATAAATTTGTTGTAGCACAGGGGTAAGCTTAATCAATATTAATGATTTCTGCGAAATGATAAAAATAAAATTAACTTTTCTGTTTTTTCTATATATCCATCTGATATTTGGCCAAATAGATACACTTTTTGTTCGCAGTAAAGTCATGAAAAAATCAATTCCAAACTTAGTTATTACTCCTAAAGAATATGAATCCCAAGATAAAGCTTTTCCCGTTTTATATTTGCTTCATGGAGCTGGTGGCTATTTCAGCAATTGGATATTTCGTGTTCCCGAAATAGAAGAATATGCAAATGATTACAACATCATTATTGTGTGTCCTGACGGCAACAAAACGAGCTGGTATTTGGACAGCCCAATAGATTCAAGCAGCCAATACGAAACCTACATCTCGCACGAATTGGTTCCCACAATTGACCAAAAATACAAGACCATTCCAATTCCAAGCAAACGAGCGATCACAGGCTTAAGTATGGGTGGTCACGGCGCCTTTTATTTGGCTTTCAAACATCAAGACATTTGGGGGGCGGCAGGAAGCATGAGTGGCGGGCTAGATATTCGGCCTTTTTCTGAAGAATGGAATATTGCCGACCTTTTGGGATCGTATGCTGACAATAAAAACAACTGGGAAGAACATACGGTGATCAACATGACGCACCTGCTCAACGGAAGGCTTCAAATCATCTTTGATTGCGGTACAGAGGATTTCTTTGCAGCTGTAAATGAAGCTTTTCATAACAAACTCGTCAAAGAAGGAATCCCTCATGAGTATTCAGTTAGACCTGGTACACACAATTGGGACTATTGGCGTGAATCCATCAAAAGTCACCTCATATTTTTCGAGGACTTCTTTCAACAAAACTAAACAGTCTTTCTTAAGCAAGTTGGAGAACAGAATCAAGCATGCGATTGCGTACCATCTGAATGATTCGTTTGTTCATCGTACGCTCATACTTTAGATAACGCTGATACTCTGTGGTATCTAGCTGCCCTAGAACCATCCCTTGAATTTCTTTTTTGAATGCGTTGTCACCCAGAAAAGCCTTCTCAATCGCCAAAGTGCGTTTCTTTTTATCCATGACATTAAACATCACCCGTTTTGAGGTAAAGTAGCTCTTGACCCGCAGAATTAAAACATCGTGCTGCATTTTAATCACAGGCCGAAGGACCATGTTCTGAAAAAGTTCCTCCTCTTTCAGTTTACCCTCGGTGAGGGAGTCAGGAAGTTTTGGTCTGACTTTTTCCATCGTTAGTTATTATAGAACGAACCCAATACACGATCTTCAAATTGATACCCGCCTTTGGTTTCTTGCTTGTCTAGCTTGTTGTATTCCACAAGTCCCCACAATAAAAATTCTTTAAAAAATAGCTTGTCTTGCGGACTTGCAAGAGCTTGATACATCTCTACGATTTCATTCAATGGTTCCACCGCATTTAAAATCTCGGCATATTGTTTATCTGTAAGATCTGCAGATAATGAAAAAGAGCTATTCTCCATGAACCACGACACAACTCCATCAAACTCATCACTCGCTCCTGGCTTGCTTAGCTTTTTGATCTCTCTAAAGCTCTGATTGAATAGCGTTTTAATGGCATTTCCGATAAGAAGCATAGCTACATTTTCAGCCCCCTCTTGTTCCCCCTCATAAACCAACTCAACCTTTCCTGTAATGGCAGGAATCACCGCCAAAAAATCAGACATTCGCACCACCGTTTTATCCTGCTGAGTCACTAGCTTTCTGTACGTTGCTCCACTGATCAAGTTCTCGTACATAGTGATGCTCATTCTTGCAGACACACCACTTTTGGCATCAATCAACTCATTGCTTCTCGCTTCAAAGCCAATTTGTTCAATCAAGGTTTTTGCCAACTCTGGCACATAGATGGCGTTCGATTGGGCATGCTTGGCAATCTCTTGGGTTGTTATCTCTTTGGCCAAATCAATTGAATTGGGATAATGGGTAATGATTTGCGAACCGATTCTGTCTTTAAGCGGTGTTACAATACTCCCCCTATTGGTATAGTCTTCAGGGTTGGCAGTAAACACAAAGTTCACATCCAGAGGCAAGCGAATCTTGAACCCTCGAATCTGAACATCTCCTTCTTGAAGAATATTGAAGAGAGAAACCTGAATTCTTGCCTGCAAATCAGGAAGCTCATTGATGACAAAAATACATCGATTCGCCCTTGGAATCATTCCAAAATGAATAACCCGCTCATCGGCATAAGAAAGCTTGAGGTTGGCGGCTTTTATGGGGTCAACGTCTCCAATAAGGTCGGCTACCGTCACATCTGGAGTGGCCAATTTCTCTGAAAAACGTTCCGAACGATGCACCCACGAAATAGGTGTATTATCTCCTTCTTTTGCAACCAATTCCTTGGCATAAAAAGAAATTGGGTCCATTGGATCGTCGTTGATCTCTGACCCTTCTACAATGGGAATATATTCGTCTAGTAGTTCTGTTAATGAACGCGCAATTCTTGTCTTGGCTTGACCTCTCAAACCGAGTAAGTTAATATTATGCTCGGATAAAATGGCATGAATCAGCTGAGGAATAACCGTGTCCTCGTAGCCAATAATTCCATCAAAAAGAGGTGCTTTTTGCTTGAGCTTTTCCATGAGGTTGTCTCTTAGCTCTGCTTTGATTCTTTTGGAAACATAGCCCTGCTTTTTGAGGGCTCCTAGGGTTTTAATTTCTTGAATGTTCATGTTTATCTTTTAATGTTTTTTTTGCGGTTGGTTTCGTAGTCTTCGAAGATCATCCCACCCAATCCTTTGAGGCCTGTATAAAACGCTTTGCCTTGATTTGCAGCCGTAAATTCTTCCACAAATTGTTTGAGGTACGGGTCTTGTGCAATCATAAAGGTAGTGATGGGTATCTGAAGCTTTCGCGCCTGCTTGGCCATGTTTAGGCACTTGCCGGTAATGAATTCATCGAGTCCATTGCTGTTTTTGTAATACTCTCCACTGGGGAGCTTGATGCAGGATGGCTTTCCATCCGTGATCATAAAAATTTGTTTGTTGGTCTGTTTTTTGCGACGCAAGATGTCAAGCGCCAGAGACATCCCAGCTACCGTATTGGTGTGGTAAGGTCCTACCTGAAGATATGGCAATTCCTTGAGCTTTATGGGCCATGCATCGTTTCCAAAAACAATGATGTCTAAGGAATCTTTTGGATAGCGTGTTCGAATCAGCTCAGCCAAAGCCATGGCCACTTTTTTAGCAGGCGTAATGCGATCTTCTCCATAGAGAATCATACTGTGGCTAATGTCAATCATGAGCACCGTGCTCATCTGAGCATTGAAGTGTGTATCATTGACCACCAAATCTTGTTCAGTGAGCTTAAACTCTCCTGCCCCATGATTCACTTGCGCATTTTTGATGCTCTCCGTCATGGAGATTTGATCTAGGCCATCTCCAAAAACATAGTTTTTCATATCGCCCGTAAAGTCATCTCCCTGGCCCGAATGCTTCGTCTTATGATTTCCCTTGCCTGATTTTTTGAGCGA
>JBELDA010000055.1:0-17045 GCA_042094515.1 Crocinitomicaceae bacterium | reverse complement strand
CAGCTTACATATATTCTTTAAGCCCTCCTGCTTTCGCAGGGGGGCTTTTTTATTGCCCGTGATTTTGTAATTGATTAATCTTTCGTGTGCCAGTAAGCCAGCCCAATGAACAAGGCTTGAAATGGCAATCGAATAATAGCAGTTATCTGACTGATGTTTAGAGTTTGCTGAGCAGTTTCGTTTTGGGCTAGAAATACATTTGCAGGAAATACGGCGACCAATAAGGCAATCAATCCCCATCCTGCAATCCATCTTGATTTTTTGAAGAAGAGCATTCCGCCAAGTATTATCTCAAATGCCCCACTGATATATACAGCTTCGAGATGATAAGGGAGATAATCCGGCATAATGGCTACAAAGAAATCTGGATCAATGAAATGTCGAACGCCCACATAGATATATGCGGAACCCATAAAATAGATGGTTATTTTTTTGAATAGGCTCATTGAACAAAGGTCAACTAAATTTTTCGTATTCGAATTTTTTTCTTTTTAAGCCGTTGGTTATTAAGCTCATTACAGATATCATCTGCTTTAGGAGAAGAGACAGCTACAAATGCACAATCGCTTTTTAGCTCGATAACCCCCAATTGATTCCCATTGAGCTTACCTTTCTTTATAAACAGCCCAGCGATATCACCTTTAGATATCTTATCGCGTCTTCCCCCAGAAATAAACAAGGTTTTCCAAACATTTTTTGGTATGCGAGAACCCTCTGTGATGGTTTTAGTCTTAATTCCTTTGGCATAATCAGGTATTCGGTCATTTTTCCCTTTGATACAAATAGCAGCACCATTTGCGTTCATTCGAGCCGTTCTTCCATTTCGATGTGTAAATTCATCTTCACGGGGTGGCATTTCGTAATGGATGATATAATCAAGTCCAGGAATATCTATGCCTCTTGCAGCCAAATCGGTGGCCAATAAGGTGCGCTGTGAAGAGTTTCGAAATTGAATTAAGCTTCGTTCACGATCAATTTGCTCCATTCCTCCAAAAAAACTACAGTGTTCTACCTGTTTTTCATTTAAAAATTCAGATACCCCATGCAGTGTATCTTTGAAATTACAGAAGATAATGCCTCTTTTTTCACCAAGGTACTCTAAGAGATTGAGGAGGGTATCTAGAGTATTTACGGGTGAATTTACCCATGAAAGATCTAGCTCGTTGGAAGCTTGGTTAAGGAAATTGAGTGTTTTCGGTTCGTGAAATTTCATAAATTCAGGAACTTTCTCTTTAAAAGTAGCTGAAGTGAGTATTTTACGCTCCAGCGAATAGAGGGAAGAGACAATTTCTTTCATTTCATTTTCAAAGCCAATTTCAAGAGATTTATCGAATTCGTCAATCACAAGATTTTTTATGCTATTCAGGGTGATCCGATCTCTTCTTATGTGGTCAGCAACTCTTCCAGGTGTTCCGACCAGGATTGTAGGGGCATGTGTTAATTCAATTTTTTCTTTTGAACCAGATCTTCCTCCATACACAGCATTCACTTTATAACCTGTACCCATGTCACGGACTACTTGTTCAATTTGAATGGCCAGTTCCCTCGCTGGAACTAATATCAATAGCTGTGTTTCATTAAGATTTGAATCTAATCGTCCTATTAAAGGCAATAAGAAAGCCAGTGTTTTTCCTGTTCCCGTAGGGGATAAAATCAATACCTCAGAAGAATCAGAAATAGCTTCAATTGCATTATTTTGCATTGAATTGAGCGTTTCAATTCCCATTTTTTCCAAAATTTGAGCTTGATTCTTTATTGACTTATTCATGGTGTATTATGGCCTTTAATAGGGCCAAGTTAAGTTAATGATAAGTGCCGTTTTAACGGCACTTTCATCTAAAGTCGGGATGAGTGGATTCGAACCACCGATCTCGCGCCCCCCAGACGCGCACTTTAACCGGACTAAGCTACATCCCGAATTGGAGCGTAAAAATATGAATTTGTTCGAAACTAATGAATAAATCGATTGTTTCTTATTTGTAGATTTGTATTGTGGTAAAAATGAAGGCTTGGATTGGAGCAATGAGATTGAGGACCTTACCTCTATCGTTATCAGGAATTATTGCTGGCTCGGCATATTCTTATTATAAAGGAAGTTGGGATTTGAAAGTTTTTATACTTGCTATTTCGACAACAATATTGTTCCAAATTTTATCGAATTTGGCTAATGATTTAGGTGATAGTCAAAAAGGAACAGATAATGAACGGCGTATTGGACCTGAAAGAGCTGTTCAATCTGGTGTTATTTCTCAAGGTCAGATGAAACTGGGAGTCATTTTTGTATCTATTTTATCATTTATTTCAGCCCTCACTTTAATCTTTTTTAGTTCTTCCTATTTGAGTGAATCTTTGGTGTGGATATATGTTGGACTTGCATTATTATCTATCATTGCGGCTATTCTATATACAGTAGGTAAATCGGCTTATGGCTATCATGGTTTTGGAGACGTTATGGTTTTTTTCTTTTTTGGTTTACTCAGTGTATTCGGGGTTTACCTCCTTTATGGACTTGGTATTGATTGGATTTTAATATACCCAGCGATAACAATCGGTTTATGGAGTACTGCTGTGCTAAACCTTAATAATATGAGAGATATCGTGAATGATGAATTATCCGGAAAAATGACTATAGTTGTGCAGCTTGGACAGCGTCGTGCAGGGCTCTATCATCTTTCTTTGATCCTTTTAGGAATTATTAGTTGGACCATTTTAATTGGTATTTGCATCTATTTGACTAGCAGCTGGATCTTTGCATTTTCAGTTATTCCGTCAGTATTATTTTATCCTCACCTCATCAAGGTAATTGCGATTAAAGAACCTTATCAATATGATGCAGAACTCAAAAAAGTTGCTTTAATTACTTTTTTCTCCTCAGTATTGTTTGCAATAGGCTTATTTACAGTGTAGTTTGGGGAAATATACAAATACTAAATTGACGTCTTTCATTCTCAAAGATAATTCAGTAAATTTGCAAGACTTTAAAGAAGAATAAAATGAAAATATTGGTTTGTATAAGCAAGGCTCCCGACACAACATCGAAAATTGCTTTTTCAGAAGGAAATACGAAGTTTGATGAAAACGGTGTGCAGTTCATTGTAAATCCATACGATGAATGGTATGCCCTAGTAAGAGCTCTCGAAATTAAAGAAGCTGGCGGTGGCCAGGTAACGATTATCACAGTTGGTGGTGCCAGTGATGATGCTGTCATTAGAAAAGCATTGGCGATTGGTGCTGATGATGCTGTTCGAATTGATGCTGAGCCAAAGGACGCCTATTATACAGCCATGCAAATTGCCTCCTATGCAAAAGAGAATTCGTACGATTTGGTTCTAGCGGGAAAGGAAACGATCAATTATAACGGATCTCAAGTTGCAGGTATGATTGCAGAAGAATTGGGGATGCCCTTTGTTTCTCTTGCATCAAAATTAGATTTGAATGGAAGTACATTGACTGTTGAGCGTGAAATAATTGGAGGTTTGCAGGTAGTAGAGCTAAGTGCCCCAGCAGTAATTAGCTGCGCGAAGGGTATGGCAGAACAAAGAATACCGAATATGAGAGGTATTATGGCAGCAAGAACAAAGCCTTTAAATGTTGTGCCGGCTAAAGATATAGAAGAGTTAACTGAATTTATCTCTTATACATTACCGAATGAGAAGTCTGCGGTAAAAATGATTGATCCAGAAAATATGGATGAGTTGGTCGAATTGTTACACAATGAGGCTAAAGTAATCTAACTCTAAAAAAATATAAAATGATTTTAGTATATATAAATTCAACCAATGGAATCTCAAAATCGTCTTATGAGGCCATTACTTATGGTAAAAAATTAGGAGACGTAATTGCTTTGACAAATGGAGAAGCATCTGCCGATGATTTGGCTTCTTTAGGTCAATACGGTGCATCAAAAGTATTGATTGACCGTGCTGTTGATGGAGAAGATCAGCAACAAGTAACGAATTTAATTGCAAAGGCTGTTCAAGATAACAATGCCGATACTGTGATTTTTTCACATGATTTATTTGGTAAATCTGTTGCGCCAAGGCTATCTGTTCGATTAAAAGCTGGATTGGTTTCAGGTGCAATTTCATTGCCTGATGCGGAAGGGTGTATAGATGTAAACGTATTCTCAGGTAAAGCATTAGGAAAGGTCAAAGTAAATACGGGAGTAAAAATTATTTCATTGTTGCCAAATAGCTTACAGCCTGAAGAAAACGGAAGTAATTGTGCAGTAGAAGAGTTTACAGGTGATGCAGGGGCTGCTGCCATTAAGGTGCTTTCAACTAAGAAGCCAGATGGAGAAATTCCTCTACCGGAAGCAGAGCTAGTTGTTTCGGCAGGAAGAGGATTAAAAGGCCCTGAAAATTGGGGAATGGTTGAAGATTTAGCAAATTCTTTAGGAGCGGCTACGGCTTGTTCTAGACCTGTGGCAGATATCGGTTGGCGTCCACATCATGAGCACGTAGGACAAACAGGTGTTGCCATAAGACCTAATTTATATATTGCAATTGGTATTTCAGGAGCGATACAGCATCTTGCGGGAGTCAATGGCTCGAAGGTAATTGTAGTTGTGAATACAGATCCCGAAGCGCCGTTTTTCAAGGCAGCTGATTATGGAATCATAGGTGATGCTTTTGAAGTAGTACCAAGACTCAATGAAGCCGTTAAAAAGTTTAAAGCGTCATAAAATATATTATCTTAATAGAAGATAGATTTTAAATAAATGCAAAAGGTACGATTAGAAATATCAGGAATTGCCTATAGTCAGACCCAATCTGGGTCCTATGTGTTGACCTTGTCAGAAGCCGCCGGCAAAAGAAAGCTACCCATTGTGATAGGTGGTTTTGAAGCTCAGGCAATTGCTGTAGAGCTTGAAAAGATGATTCCGAACCGACCATTGACACATGATTTGATAAAGTCATTTTGTATTACTTATGATGTTATAATTAAAGAAGTTCTCATTTATAAATTTGTTGAAGGTGTATTTTATTCTAAACTGATTTGTGAAAAGGATGGGACTATTTCTGAAATCGATTCCAGAACATCAGATGCCATTGCCGTTGGGGTAAGGTTTAACAGCCCTATATTTACTTTGTCGAATGTACTAGAAGAAGCAGGCATAACGAGTGATCAGGAAGATGCATTTGAAAGTGATGCCATTTTTGAAGAGGGAGAAGATGTTATAGATGAAGAAAAGGAAATGAGCACTATGGTCAGTGATTCTGTTCAAGACCTCGAAAAACAGCTTCAAGAGGCGCTTGAGAATGAGAATTATGAGCTTGCCTCTAAGCTTAGAGATGAAATAAAGAAAAGATCTTAAGGTGTCGATTAAGCTTCGTTTAATTACAATGAGTTTCCTCCAGTTTTATGTTTGGGGAGCTTGGTTAATTACTATTGGAACGTATTGTATTGAGGGAAGAGGATGGACCTTTCCTGAGTTTGGAGCTGTGTTTTCTACATTGGCTATTTCTTCGTTGATTATGCCTGCTATAGTTGGTGTTATTGCAGATAAATGGATGAATGCAGAGAGACTTTATGGACTTCTTCATATATCCTATGGAGTTATATTATTCTTTGTTCCTAGCGTAGCTGATCCAGATGTTTTATATTATTATATACTCGCGGCAATGCTTTGCTACATGCCTACCATCTCTCTTTCTAATTCTGTTTCCTTTAATATTTTAAAGTCTAATAATTTTGATGTTGTAAAGGTGTTTCCCCCAATCAGAGTTTGGGGAACAGTTGGCTTCATTGTGGCCATGTGGGTGACCAACTTGACTGGAAGCAAGGCTAATGGAGATCAGTTTTATATTGCTGCAATTGCTGCAATCCTTCTTGGAATTTATTCTTTTACTCTTCCCAAATGCCCACCTCAGCGTTCTATTAGCTCAGATTCTAGCTGGTTAGAGGTTTTAGGGTTAAAAGCATTTAAGCTGTTTGCCAATTATAAAATGGCTCTTTTCTTTATTTTTTCAATGTTTCTGGGAGGAGCCCTTCAATTGACAAACATGTATGGAGATGTTTACCTAGATAGCTTTAAGGAAATCCCAGCTTATGCAGATTCTTTTGTTGTAAAGTATTCGACGATTGTGATGTCGATTTCTCAGGTGTCAGAAACCCTCTTTATTTTGGCCATACCATTTTTTCTGAAAAAGTTTGGAATCAAAAAAGTAATGATTTTCTCAATGATCGCATGGGTTTTACGTTTTGCATTATTTGCTTATGGAAATCCTGCCGATGGCTTTTGGATGATTCTTCTGTCCTGTGTCATATATGGAATGGCATTTGATTTCTTTAATATCTCGGGTTCTTTATTCGTTGAAACAACAACAGACGCCTCAATTCGGTCAAGTGCTCAAGGGGTTTTTGTAATGATGACGAATGGATTTGGTGCCTACTTAGGTACTATTGTGAGTAGCTGGGCCATTAATGAATTCTTCATAATGTCTAATGGTTCCACTGACTGGAAAGGAGCTTGGTCTGCATTTGCAGTTTATGCTTTTATTATAGCGATTTTGTTTACCCTATTATTCAAGCACAAACATAATCCTGAAGAAATTAAAGAGATTCATCACTAATCTTATTTCAAAGAAAATAAATCTGAGGTACCCAAGGTGCGGTCTATATTAAACGCTTCTCCATATTTAACCCCTAATTCTCTTCCGTAGCTTAGCATTCGTCCTTCGATATAATTGAAGAACTCCTTGCCTGAAATGGGTGTCTCTGATTCTTTTGAATCTGGGTCATAAAACTGACTGCTATAGCATTTAATAAGCTCTACTTTTTGACCTCCATGTGAGCTTACATCAAAAATCACATCAGGAGTACGGTAGAAATCTTGAATATAATGCAGCAACAAACGAGGCCTAAATTTCCCTTGTTGAATTCCATCATGCTTCGTTTTAATTTTTTCTAATCCAGATAAGTAACAAGCTTCAGAAACCAATTTGGCTCCTCTTCCGTGATCAGGATGACGATCTGTTATTGAGTTTGCAAAAACAATTTCGGGTCGATGTAAACGAATAAGCTCAATGATTTTGATTTTATTTTCTTTAGAGTCAGTAAAAAAACCGTCACCAAGATTGAGATTTTTACGGGTTTTTAGCCCTATTAACTTAGCCGCTTTTTCTGCCTCTTCAAATCTGGTTTGGGTATTTCCTCGTGTGCCTAGCTCGCCCTCGGTTAAGTCCACTATACCGATTGATTTCCCTTCTTCCGAATACTTTAATAGGCTTGCACCCATTGAAATCTCCACATCATCTGGATGCGCTCCGAAGGCTAATATATCTAGTTTCATTTAGTCTAAATGTACGTAACTTTCAACGCTTGGACAAGCACAAATGAGGTTGCGGTCTCCAAAAGCATTGTCAACACGCCTCACTGGCACCCAGTATTTGTTATCAACCAAATAGGGAAGCGGGTAGGCTGCCTCTTGAGGAGAATATGAGAAATTCCAGTTTTTATTAATGATACAGTTCGCGGTGTGTGGTGCATTCTTGAGTAAGTTATTCAACTTGTCCACATGCCCATTTTCAATTTCTTGAATTTCCTCTCGAATTTTAATCATGGCATCAACAAAACGGTCGAGTTCTTCTTTATCTTCAGATTCAGTTGGTTCAACCATGAGCGTCCCCGCTACAGGGAATGATACCGTAGGAGCGTGAAATCCATAATCAATAAGCCTTTTGGCAATGTCTGCTACCTCAACTTCTGCTGTTTTTTTGAATTCACGACAGTCCAATATCATTTCGTGAGCAACAGTATCGTTTTTACCCTTGTATAAAATAGGGTAGTGGCTTTCGAGCTTTTTAGCAAGATAATTTGCATTTAAAATGGCTATTTCTGTTGATTCTTTAAGTCCTTTGGCTCCAAGCATTTTGATGTATCCGTATGAGATTAATAGGATTAAAGAGCTCCCAAATGGTGTAGCAGATATGGCATTAATGGCTTTGTCTCCACCTGTTTTTATAAGAACATTTCCAGGAAGAAAAGGGGTTAAGTGAGAAGCAACACCTATTGGACCCATTCCCGGACCACCTCCTCCGTGTGGAATCGCGAAAGTTTTATGTAAGTTAAGATGACAAACGTCAGCACCAATATTACCTGGATTAGTTATTCCAACTTGTGCGTTCATGTTTGCTCCATCCATATAAACCTGACCACCATTTTCATGAATAATACTTGTAATTTCCTTAATAGCTTCCTCATATACTCCATGAGTAGATGGATAAGTAACCATTAAACCTCCGAGCGTTTCTTTGTTTTCTTCAGCAACTTTTTTCAGCTCATCAACATTAATGTTTCCATTCTCATCACAACTCGTTACGACAACTTGAAAACCTGCCATTACAGCTGAGGCTGGATTTGTTCCATGAGCAGAGGAAGGAATAATCATGAGCTTTCTTTGATGGTCATCACGAGATTCGTGATATGCCTTAATGATCATAAGACCTGCATATTCACCTTGAGCACCTGAGTTGGGCTGTAAGGACATTCCTGCAAATCCGGTACATTCACATAAATAATCATTTAAGTCTTTAAATATTTCTAGATATCCTTTGACCTGTGAAAGTGGTGCAAATGGGTGAATGTTTCCAAAAGAAGGATTGGATATTGGAATAAGCTCGGAAGCTGCATTTAATTTCATGGTACATGAGCCCAATGGAATCATACTATGAACCAACGAGAGGTCTTTGTTCTCCAATTTTTTAAGGTACCGCATCATTTTCGATTCAGAATGATAGGAATTGAAAATATCCTGCGATAGTATCTCATCTGTTCTCAAAAAGCGATCATTCAGGGACGCTTTTATGACTTTTAAATCTTTATTACTTTCAGATTTCAACTCAGAAAACAGTTCAATAATTTTTTTCACATCACCTGTGGTATGTGGCTCTGCAAAGCTAATCGTTAACTCATTTTCATTTTTATAATAAAAATTGAATCCAATTTGTTCTGCTTTTTCTTTTATAACTTCTGAATTAATATTTTTAATCCAAATTGTATCAAAAAAAGAGTCGCTACCTAGCTCATAACCCAATTCCTTCAAGGCATTTGCAGAGGTAGACGCAAGGCTATGAACGTGTTCAGCGATTTCTTTAATGCCTTTAGGACCATGATAAACAGCGTACATACTAGCCATTACAGCAAGCAGTGCCTGAGCGGTACAAATGTTTGACGTTGCTTTGCCTCTCTTAATGTGCTGCTCTCGTGTTTGAAGAGCCATTCGAAGAGCCGTATTATTGTCTGCGTCTTTTGATATGCCAATAATTCTACCGGGCATATTTCTTTTAAAGCTTTCTTTTGACGCAAAGAACGCAGCATGAGGCCCACCATATCCCATAGGCACGCCGAATCTTTGAGAAGAACCCAAAACAACATCAGCACCTAGGCTTCCAGGTGATTTTAAAAGAGATAAGCTGAGGATATCGCAAGCAACAGCTACTTGAATTTGACATCCCTTTATTCTCGATATTTGGGATTCAAGGTCTTTAACTTCTCCATTTACATTAGGATATTGTAATAATGCACCAAAATATGTATCGTCTAATTGATGGCTTTCTGTGTTCGCTATAATCAACTCAATACCTAAGTTTTTTGCTCTTCCTCTTACCACATCAATGGTGTGAGGTAATGTGTTCTCGTCTACGAGAAAGCTGGATTTTCCTGCTTTCACATCTGCTCTAGATCTACTGTTATAAAACATCAACATGGCTTCAGCAGCAGCAGTTGATTCATCAAGCAAAGAAGCATTGGCAATCTCCATACCCGTTAGATCTAAAATCATCGTCTGGAAATTTAATAGAGCTTCTAATCTTCCTTGAGAAATTTCTGCTTGATATGGGGTGTAAGCGGTATACCATCCTGGGTTTTCCAATATATTTCTAAGAATGACCGATGGAGTTATGGTTTCGTGGTAACCAATTCCTATAAAAGATTTATTCACTTCGTTCAATGCAGCCTTTTCCTGCATGTGATTCATGAATTCCTGTTCGGAAAGGGCTTCAGGGATATTTAAATCAGCTGAAAGTCTAATTTGAGAAGGTACAGTTTTGTCAATTAGACTCTCTATTGAAGAAACTCCAATAGTATCGATCATAGCTTGTTTTTCAGAGGCATCTGGCCCGATGTGTCGTTGTGTGAAAAGGCTCATAATATCAAGAATTATCAATCAGTTTGCAAATATAATTCAACTCTTTCAAACAACAACTAGAAACTAAAAGAGTTTAGTTATTCATTGTCTTTGCAACTCCTCCACTTTTGAATGACCTCACTCTTGATTTAGAATTAATTCTGATGTCTTCCCAAAATAAATTGACATCACCTATGTGATAATCCTGAAGTGTTACGGATAGAGAACGAAAAGGCACATTTGGTGTCGTAATCCAAACAGCTCCATCTACCAAATGCGTATGAAATGCTTGTTCGTACATTTTTTCATCCCAAAACAAAAACCCTTTGTGTAAACTTCTTTTTGCAAAAGTGCTTCTATCCCATGTTACAGGATTGATACTTGCCATTCCCTTATACCAATCTTTATATTTTTTGGTTTTATACCTTCTTTTGAAGGTATTCCAAGTTACAAATCCGCCAGTTTCATGACTTTCCGTAAGAAACGGTATGCTTTTAAATTCGTCCTCCTTGAGGCTGAACCCTGGCATATAAGCGCAGACCAATTGTTTTTGTAGGTCTGTTTCGTCAAAGAAATCTTTAATAAGTAGCATGATATGTGTCGAACCTTGGCTATGTCCTGCCAATATGATGGGGCGGCCTTGATTGTAGTGTTCTAGATAATATTGAAATGCCTTTTTAACATCTTGATATGCAGTTAAAAGAGCAGCTTCACCACCGTCATCAAGGTTGGTAAAACTTCTAATGTGTGCTTGACTGTAATAAGGAACAAACATTCGTCCAGCCTCACACCATGCAGAAGCTTGAAGTCTCGTTACATTGATGGCTCTATCTCTTTGTTCCTGATTGTCAATTGAAATATTCCAATCTTTTTCTTTTTTGTCCAAATAGACTGTAGGGTAGACATAAAATACGTCTGCATAAGCGATTAATGATGTGTCATTAATAAAGGCTTTATGCAGTGAGGTGTCGTGTTCGGGAGAAATTACCCAATGGTCTGAATTTGAATAATCTGCTGGAATTTGGGAATTAAAAGTGGATTGTTGAAGAATAAATATGCAGATCAAAAAAAGATGTCTCACAAGCGGGTATTTTTACAGGAAAATGGATTAAATGTGTTGCAAAAATAAATCATTTCTACTTATCCTTCTTGTGTTTAACATTTTTTGTGTGAAGGCACAAAAGTCAGATACCCTTGAACGTGATAGCTTGAGGATATGGAAATTTAAATCGTTGTATTCTTTGAGCGGAACTCAAAGCTCATTTGTCAATTGGAATGCTGGGGGACGAAATAACATTTCATTAATTGGAAATGTAACAGCAAGTGCCGATTACAATAAGGACAAATGGAATTGGTCTAGTGATGCGACGTTGGCGTTTGGTGGCATCAAATATCTCGATGATGCTGCGGGGGTAGACTTGCAAAAAACCGAAGATAAACTTGATTTATCAAGTATAGTCGGTATGCGCATATCAAAGCGTTTTTTAATCAGTATCAATGCTGGGTTTAAAACACAATTTGCAGATGGATTTACCTATCCTAATGATTCCATCGCTGTTTCTAAATTTATGGCACCGGGTTATCTAAATTTAGCTTTAGGAACAGACTATATAAAGGATGGCAATTTTTCTGTTTTTGGTTCTCCTATAGCTGCGAAAACGACTTTTGTGATGGATGATTCACTTTCTCAGCTGGGAGCTTTTGGAGTGGAAAAGGGTGAACAGATAAGACACGAGTTCGGTGCTTTTGTCAAGCTGAAATGGAATGCCAAGCTCATGAAGAATGTTAATATGAAATCAAAAATTGAGCTCTTTAGCAATTATTTAAACAATCCTGAAAATATTGATGTTAACGCCGAATTGGTTTTTGTATTTAGAGTGAATTCTTTGTTTTCGGCAACAGCTCAATGGAATTTGGTTTATGATGATGACATTAAAATAAGAGACAAAAATGGTAATCTTGGACCTCGAACACAATTCAAATCAGTGTTGGGTATAGGTATTTCCTATAAGTTAGAGAATTAAAAAACATATAAAAGTTTCAATAAGTTTTGAAAGAATAATAATTAGTTCTACATTTACAATATGAAATTAGAAGCAGCTAAAGCAGAATTTATTCAGTCGTGGGGGGTACTTGGTTCCAGTTGGGGCATCAATAAGGCCATGGCACAAATTCATGCTTTACTTTTAATTTCACCACAAGCACTTTCAGCAGAAGAGGTAATGGACGAGCTCAAAATTTCGCGTGGCAATGCCAATATGAATTTACGTGCACTTTTGGATTGGGGTATTATCCAAAAGGAATTAAGGATTGGCGAGAGAAAAGAATTTTTTAAAGCTGAGAAAGATATCATTGAATTGGCAAGAATTATAACTGTTGAAAGAAGAAAAAGAGAAATTGAACCAATGCTAAAGGTACTTACTCATATTCAAGATCTGGAGTCGCAAAAATCGGATGATCATAAAGAATTTAAAAAAGTAACAGGAGATTTATTGAGCTTTACTAAAAAGGCAAATGGAATAATGGAGAAATTTACAAAGAGTGATAAAAACTGGTTTTATAAATTGATTCTTAGAGTTTAAAAAAAATTTAAAATAAACTTTCAAAAAATATTGAAAGAATTGTAAGTATAGTAATAATTTAAATTTAACATCATGAATTACAATGTATTTAGTTATCTTGTTTATTTAGTAATAACCGTTGGGCTTACTGTGTGGGTCGCTAGAACACTTCTTAAAAATGGAGAAATATTTCTCATCGATATTTTTAAAGGCAATCATCAAATGGCAGGAAGTGTAAATAATTTATTGCAAGTAGGTTTTTATCTCATCAATATAGGATATGCTTTGAGTGTTTTGACCATATATGAAACACTTTTTAATCTCCAAAGAATGCTAGAGAGTTTAAGTGTTAAGGTCGGCACCATTATATTGATTCTGGGAGTCATGCATTTTTTTAATCTTTTTGTGCTTTTTAAATTGAGAAGTAAAAATAAAATTCAAGTCAAATGAAAAAGGTAATCATAGCAGGGGGTTCTGGATTTATAGGTAAGAAACTATCTCAACATTACATAGCTAAAGGTTGTGAAGTGGTTGTGTTGACAAGGAAAAAACCTCATGAAGAATCTGGTATTCGATTTGCTCAATGGGACGCGAAAACCCTAGGACCTTGGTCAAACGAGCTAGAAGGAGCATCCCTATTAATCAATATGGTGGGCCGTTCTGTAGACTGTAGGTATAATAGAGAAAATAAAAAACAGATTTATGAATCGAGAATAGATTCAACAAGAATATTGGGAAAGGCCGTTAATAATGTTTTAAATCCACCTTTACTTTGGCTAAACTCCTCGTCTGCTACAATATATAGACATGCTGAAGATCGTCAAATGGATGAAGCTACTGGTGATATAGGTACAGGCTTCTCGGTAGATGTTTGTAAGAAATGGGAAGAAGCATTTTTCGATTGTGAAACTACCAAAACAAGAAAAGTCGCATTACGTTCATCTATAGTTTTAGGCAAAAACGGAGGAGCACTAAAACCATTAATTAATTTATCAAAATTGGGTTTTGGGGGATATCAAGGCAATGGCAAGCAGTATTTTAGCTGGGTTCATGAAGATGATTTAATAGCTGCTATTGACTTTGTTTTTAGTCATCAAGAAATTCAAGGAGTGATCAATATTGCATCCCCATATCCTCAAACCAACAAGGAATTAATGCATTTATTGAGGAAGATCTTAAAAGTTCCTTTTGGAATACCAATGCCAAAATTTCTTTTAGAATTTGGTGCATTCATTATAAATACGGAAACAGAATTAATTTTGAAAAGTCGAAATGTAATTCCCGGTGTTTTGTTAGATAATGGATTTGTTTTTAAATATCCAAGATTGGAACAGGCATTAGAAGATCTAATTTAAAATGCGTGGTGAAAGCTCAGCTGCAACTGGTTTTTATTTACCGTATTTGTTGTTTGATTCATGATGCCTAGCTGAATTTTCATTCCTTTTTTGAGTACATATCCAAGAGCAATATATGCTCTATTTCTATCAAAAATTTGTTGTCCAAGTAATCCCTTACCATTAATAAATATTTCATCGTATAATGCCAAATAAATGGTTTTTTGCTTCATCTCTTTTTGATTCAGGGCAACATTCACAAAAAGATTGTATCGATAACGCGTTCTCAAAGTTTGCTCTTCAATAAAGCGTTGCTCATATCGGAGTCTATGATTCAGATAGAATCGCTCTCCAATTTTAGTCGGGAATAATGCTTCTTGATAAATCCTGCTTTCGTTTGTTGTTGAACTCTCTTCTCCAAAGGTTCCAGTTGTAATATTTCCGTATCCCAGCGTGAACTTTATATTGGCATTGTCAGGTTTAAATGTTACCCCTCCTCTTAATAAGAGTTGCTCAAGGTCACCCGCAATATTCCAATTTCTATATTGAACATCTCCCTGAAAACCGATTTTACTTTTCTCATGGGAGGTATTGAAAAAGTACATATACCATGCGCCGATCTGAGATTCGTCGACTTGTCCAATGGCATTAGAAATATTAAAACTCAAAAGGGCAATCAAAAGGGGAATACGGAATATCTTCATGTTGTGTTTTTATCTGAATACAAATTTTGCAAATGTCATTTAAAAAAACAAGAGTATTTTTTTTTGTTCTCCCCCCCTGATTAAGAATGTGTTTCGTTTCTAAAAGAAACATTTAAAAATACACTTATGAAACATTTAAAAAAATCAATAGCAGTATTCGCGGGAATAGCATTACTGTTTAGCGCATGTAAAAAAGACGACCCCGGGACAATTCCACCACCCGAACCTATACCTAGTTCTGTAGAGTTACAAACTTATTTTGATCAAAACATCTTTGGTGAATTACAAGCATTTACCATTGATGCGGCATCCAACGAGAGCATTACAAGTTCAAATGGCACTCAGCTCTCATTCTACTCAAATTCATTTAAGCATTCAAACGGTACATTAGTCACCGGTGATGTAACGATTGAGCTTTTAGAGGTTTTTGACAAGTCAGGAATGATCAGAATGAATGCACCAACTCTGGGTAATCTTCCCGGAGGCGGAAATGCGCCACTCATTTCAGGTGGTGAATTTAGAATCAAGGCTTTTCAGAATGGTGAGGAACTTGAATTGGTTGATGGTTATGGATATGGCGTGAACTCAGTGGTTCCTAATGGAGGTCTTGCCGACCCGAATATGGAGGTGTTCTACGGACGGAATAGTGATACATTAACTTGGGATGTGGCAGATTCAAGCTGGGTTGAAGGCAATGGACCTAACTATTACACCTATTTTGATGCTTTAAGCTGGTGTAATATTGACCAGTTTATGAATGATGGAGGACCAATGACAACTGTTAATGTGCAGCTTCCTTCAGGATTTACAAATTTGAATAGTGCTCTATTCATTTCAATAGATGGAGCCAATTCAGTGGTGCCGGTTTGGGGCTTTGAGAATGGTGTATATACCATAGGGCCGTACTATCAACTGCCGGTGGGAATGCCAGTTCATTTTATTGCAATGGCTGTTATTGGAGGTGTCCCACATACCGCAATAGTTTCTGCAACGTTAGTAGATGGACATCTTGAAGTGATTCCAAACTTGGATGCTACAACTGATACAGATTTTGCATCTGAACTTTTGAACCTCCCTTAAGTTCAGGTCAACAGGAGTAACCCGGCTCATTATGAGCTGGGTTATTCTATTAGAGTCAAGAGGAGTTAGAGTTATGTAGTATGATTAATTAACTTTAGATTGTAAAGAAACCATTTGGAAGTTACGGAGGACATTATAAGGGAGGTTGAAATGGGTAATCGCAAAATTACTCTTGACTTGTATCATTATTCATTCAATGTATTGATGAGTAGTGCAGTACGGTATAAAAACCATAAAGAAGACCAGATGGAAATTGTAAATAATGCCTTTGTGAAAATCGTGACGAATATCAGCTCATATAAGCCTGGTACGGCCTATTTTTCTTGGATTAAAACCATTGTACAAAGAGAAATCATTGATGATTTTAGAAAAAACAAACGATACAAGGAACTTTTCAAAATGAGCGATTCAGATACTGTCCATGAATCCGTAGTTGATCCGGATGTATATGAATCTATAGACAGTGAATCTGCACTTCAAATGTTGAATGTACTTCCTCCAGCAACAAAACTTGTATTTAATTTGTATGCAATAGAAGGATATAAGTCTAAGGAGATTGTTGAAGAGCTAAATATATCATACGAAACAGTAAAATGGCACATTAAACAGGCAAGAAAAAAATTAAAGCAATTAATTATAGAAAATAAAATACCCCTCAAACAGTGAAAGACGAGAAAGATCATATAGACGATTTTTTCAAAGAGCGTTCAGAACAAGGCTCTTTTGAGGTGCCTGATTCATTTTTAGATGACATCAATAGTAAGCTTGATGCCTTGGATGAAAAGAAGAAAAGAAGGGGAGGGTTCTTTTGGTTGTGGACCTTAATTCCAATAGGTCTAATTATGATGTATGTACTTTGGCCTGAGGATATACAAACCAAAAAGACCAAACCGATTGTTTCACTCGAAAATCAAGAATCCAATATGGAGTCATCCACTTTGGACAGCATTAAGGATGAGAGGTCTGAAAGCATTCTTATTGCAGATTCTTTGACAGAGGAAAATATTGCACAAGAAAAACCATTAAATACTGCCGAAAACGGGTCAGCTGAGGAGCTTAAATCCTTAAAAAATGTATTGCAAAATGATTTGGAAAAAATGGATAAGCTTGCTGATCAAAATAAGCCCCTTTGGCTTGAGCGAGAAATCAAAAACCAGGACGAATCAAAAAGTATAAATGCTACAATCGATAATGAAAACCAAAATCTTGAAACCACTCAGCCTAAAAACGATGAGGA
>JBELDA010000054.1:0-18203 GCA_042094515.1 Crocinitomicaceae bacterium | reverse complement strand
AACGCTGATTTTTTGAATCACTTTACCTTCGGCATTACTCAATTTTAGCTCATGCAGACCAAGGATCTGAGGCCACATTACCACAAGCTGATCCTGTGCGGGATTCGGGTAGCACCACCAGTCCGTTTGCAGCTCTTGAATACTGGCATCATTGTAATAATTAAAAGGAGGAGTAAAATACTCACAACCAAAAGTATCTGAAATCACGGCCACATAATCGCCATTTTGTGTAGGAGTATACTCTACATTATCTGAACCTGAAATTGCTGTACCGTCCAAAATCCAGCTGATATTGTATCCTATGGGTACATCTGATACATATAAGACATCAATAGCGCTTATTGAAACTTCAAAGCTATAAGTACTGTCGCAATAGATTGCAAAAAGCGTATCTGATGTTGTGCTGCACCCCAATGAATTGTATGCTGTTACATAATAATTTGCCGATTGAGAAATGGCCTCAACAGCATTGGTATGACCAGTCCAAAATGCAGTATCAAGCGACCACTGCAATGTATATTGTGAAGAGTCCGTGTATACCGAATAATTCAAAGAATCGTATACCACATTGGGAATTCCTGGAGGTGTTCCAACTACAATAGTATCCAAGCTTTGAACTGATGGAACAGGTAATATTTGTTCATAGGAAATGGAATACGAAATATCTACATATCCCCCTGCCCCACAATTCCCGCACCCACCAAGACCTACTGTATGTGTTCCTAAGTTGTCATCCCCACCATAGGTAATCTCCGCCGCATTGGTTTGAGCAGCCATTTCATCAGCATCCATCACTCTTATTTTGTACGTATTGGCAGGATTTAGATTGATGTTTACAGGCCACGTAACAGGGCCATAAGTATTGTACTCATATGATGATTGATAAATGAGTGTGCCATTTTCTAATAAAATAAAATAGGGATCGGGTGCATTTCCATTTAACAGCTCCCATCCCCATGGCTCTCCGAGCCAATTATTAGATACATTCAGCACCTTAACTTCTGTAAGGGTATAATTATCAATGGTATCTAGATTGTTATATCCAGCATACTCAACGGCATAATTACCGGATTGGGTGTACGTTTGAATTGAAGGGTTTTCGGCATTACTTGTTTGTCCGTTTCCAAAGTTCCATTCGTATAAGAGCAGCCCAGGGTTATTGTTGGTGAATTCCACCTCCAATGGAATACATCCGGAAGGAGGGCTAGAGGAGAAACCAGAATTCCCTATCGCCGGAGTTTCAATGGTTAATGTGATAAAAAAAGGAATCGCAATATTGTCGATATTTTGACCAGATGCCGTCACATCAACAAGTATGCTGACCTCTACATTATATACCCCTGCCACCAACGGCGTACCAAAAACATTAATACAGCCATATACATTACTTTGTGGATTGTAATTACATCCATTCGCAACATTGTTACAGATCCAATCAAGACCAACGGGTAAGGCAATACTGACAATCTCAAAATTATTAATGGTCGCTCCACTCGTATCTGTAGGCATCACAAAGGTGATGTCTTCGGAATAAAATTGCCCCGTAAATCCTGTTGGTAAAGGATCTGGATAAATACCTGCCTGGGTATAGCTATTATCAACTGTACACTGCGAATGACCAGCGTAAAAAACAAGTAAAGCAAAAAAAAGGAAAAGAATTTTCATCTCTATAAATTTTAGGAGCAAACGAATAACTATATTTGCATTTCAAATATAATTGGATTTTATTAGGTTATCAACAATTGTTAATAAGTCCGGTTAATAAGCTCTTAATAAGTAAGGGGCTAATTCTTAATAACTTCAATCCATTCTTCTTGCTTTTGGAAAGATTCCTGCTTTACTTTGGTAGACCAAATGAGGGATAAAAGACTCGCCAACGGGCGAAGTTTTCCCGAGAAGTTTACAAGCGAAGTATTTTGAAGGGAATTGAACACATCGACTGAGGTTCAATTCTGAGAAGGTTTCCTCAGAAATTATACAGAACAGTTGAAATTGATGAAAATCAAGATCAAAAGTAAACAACTCTAAGGTTCGGAAATTGCCTCGGCAATATCCTTGCTAAGAAAGACAAAGTGAATCGAAATTTTTGTCGAATGAAGTCGGTTTGTAATGTGTGAAGTTTCGTCAATTGAATTGCCTCAGGGCATGAAGAGCGATGTGAACTGGATTGCTAGACGTGGAAAATGGATGTCTTTGGACGAAAATGGAAACAGAAGTCATAATAACAGTAGTTTGGCGCTAATAGTTGTTCGCAACGAAAGTGAGAGCGGATTTTAATTCTTCACAGAATTTAATCCGCTTTATTGTTTTATAGAAGTCTAGTTAACAAAACAAGTTTAACTAATCTTTCTTTTTTAAATCTAAAATCATTTCTTGTAAAGTTTTGATTTCTTGCTTAAGATTAGCAATACTCACGCTTTCTTCATCATTTTTGACCTCTTTATTATTCGCTTCATCCATTGATTTTTTAGCCTCATCCATTCCAGTCATAATCACACCAATAAAAAGATTCAAAACTATCATTGTCCCCAACAAAACAAAGGATACAAAAAACAAGGCCGCCCCTAAAGGATATGCATTTGAATTAGTGCATTTCTCCATTATTCCATCGTAACCATAATTGGCACAACCATGCATATTGATATACATAATATCTGTCCAATCCTCAAGAGTAACTACCCGAAAAAGAGAGAGCATCGCCGTTTGAAGGTCAGAAAAATGAACGGGATCATTTTCCCCGAAAAAAGTAACTGCTGCAACAGCGTAAATGTAAAATAAAAGAAGTAACAATAACGAAACATAACCCATTGAAGGAATACTTCTCAATAATGCATTAACCAGAAGCTGAAGTTTAGGCAAAGCCCTTACAAGCTTTAAGACGCGAAGTAATCTTAATAATCTTAAAATCGCTATTGAAGACCCTCCAAAAGGCATAAATACGGCCGCAACAATAATAAAATCAAAAACATTCCATGAATCATAAAAATAAAGCCATGGCTTGGTTCCTTGAGCTAATACTTTAACTACAATCTCAAGTGCAAAAATCAAAAGAATAATTTGATCTAAAAAGTGGAGAATATTGCTGTGTTTAGATGCAAATTCATGATAGGTTTCAATTCCAATCAATAAACCTGCAAATAGAATCGTTATCGTAATTGAATTTTTGAACCAAGAAGAATTGGCAATTTTCGAGCACAAACTAAATAGTAAATTCATAGTAGCCAGATTTTAAAACAACGTTAAAAATATATTATTTGTTTAAATATCTCAAAAATCAAAACTGAATTTTATTCTGAATGATACCCATAATCAATTGATTCTTTAGATTAGCACATCAATTGTCCAAATCAAAAATACACTGATTGAGCTCTAAAATACGATCCTCAATAACAAATTCTTTTAAAACGCGTTTGTTTCCTGCTTCTCCCATTTGGCGGCGTAAAGCGGGATCATTTGCTAGTGTAAAAATATGCTCAGCAAACTTTTCTGTATCGGCAAAAGGAGCTAAATAACCCGTCTCTTTGTCTTTGATGATTTCAGGATTACTGGTGATGTCAAAACAGACAACTGGGACCTTTCTGACCATTGCTTCGACCAACACAAAACCAAAACCTTCCCATTCAGAGGTCAAAAGGAAGATGTCAAGTGAGTTCATAAATGTGTCCATCTCTTCAACAAAGCCAAGCATAATGATTTCTTCATTAAGCTGATTTTTATCGATTAGTCCTATTAACTCCTCTTCCATTTCTCCTGAGCCTGCAATGAACAGTGTAAATTCAAGTCCTCTTTTTTTTAGATTTACCGCAACATCAATAAGGTGTTTTTGACCTTTTTGAGCTGTGAGTCTACCCGCATTTCCGAGAATTAGCCCCCTACCCTTTTCTTTAATTTCAGTTAGATTTATTTGTTGCGATAAATCAATTTTTGAAACATCAATGCCGTGATAAACTGTATGTACTTTATTTAAATCAATTACCGGTCCCAAGTATTTCAAAATCATTCGTTTGGTCTCTTCAGAGTTTGCAATAATATGAGTCAGGCAGGATCCAAAAAGATATCGATTGACCATGTTTGATTTAATAGGTGCTGCCAAACCGCGGAGATAAACTATGTTTTTTACTCCCGCTATTCTTGCTGAAATACCCGCCATTTTTGAATCCTGAGAAGACGAAAATATTACAGTTTCAATAGCTTGAGTTTTAAAAAACCGAACACATCTATAAAGCTTATATGGATTCAAAAAGGAAAGATTACCAACTCGCAAGGAAAAAACTTCCAAAGAATATTTTTTTGATTTTGAATACAGCGGTGCTTTTTCATTAGAACACACCACAATCTCGTGCCCAAGCTTTTGAAACTCAAGTGCTGTTTCCAAATGAAGCTTTTCTCCTCCACCCCAAAACACAATCGTATTAAAGAAACACACCTTGCCCATAAGAACAAAATTAATGAAAGTCTTTGTTTTTTCATTTTAAATAATATCATTGGAGTTCCAACTATTCCAAAAAAAAATCTAGCATAAGTCTTAGAAACAGTCAATTCTTAACAAGTATTCGGAATCGATTGTCTCTCCATTCAAAGATTGTGGTAAATTTAATATCTCAACTGAATACAAAATAAAATGAATCTTAATATAGCAGTGCTCATTGATGGCGAGAACATTCCATCTGCCCATGTGCAGGAAATGATGGAAGAAATCGCAAAATATGGGAATCCCACAATCAAAAGAATATATGGAGACTGGACAAAGCCTCGTTTGTCTAAATGGAAAAATGTGCTGCTTGAAAATGCGATAACTCCCATACAACAATACAGCTACACAACTGGTAAGAACGCCTCAGATTCAGCTATGATTATTGATGCCATGGACCTCCTTTACACAGATAAGGTGAACGGATTCTGCCTAGTGTCAAGCGACAGTGATTTCACCAAGCTGGCGACTAGACTAAGAGAAGCGGGGATGAAAGTAATCGGTATTGGGGAAAAGAAAACTCCAAATCCATTTATAGTCGCTTGTGACAAATTTATTTATATTGAAATAATAGCAAATAAAGCACCGAAAAAAGAAAACAAAGGGAATCAAAAAAGCTCTGTCGAACAAATTGCACGCAAAGAAATCATGTTGATTCAAAATTCCATTTCGGATCTCTCTGACGATGATGGATGGTCTTTTTTGGGAGATGTTGGAGGTTTAATTCAGAAAAAACAACCCAATTTTGACTCTAGAAATTATGGTTTTGAAAAACTAACGCCCCTCATTAAATCCATTGGATTATTTGAAATTGAACAAAGAGAAAGCTCAAAAAGTAAATACAAATTAATCTATGTCCGGAATAAAAACAATTCCAAGGCATCAAAGTAGTTAAGGCCTGATTCACAATACATATTTTTGTCTTCAGAACATGAAAAAAAATATTGAAAAAGAATTTGGAATAGTTCCTATTGAAATAAAGAGACTCAACGGGTACGAGAATATAAACTATCTCGTAAAAACTCAAACAGAGTCATTTATTTTTAAAACCTACCCATTAAGTGAATCAAATTTTGCTCTCATTGATGCTGAAAGCAAAGCCCTACTATATCTACAAAAAGACCCGAATTCCCGAACACCTCTCCCCATTCCGTTTAAGGACGGTTCCTACACCAAAAACATTAAGATTGCGAACCAGCTTGTTACTTGTCGATTGTTGTCTTTTTTAGAAGGTGAATTTATGGGTGATGCGAAAGTATCAGGAAAAATGGCCTCTTCACTAGGTAGCTTTCTTGCCCATCTAAATGTTTCCTTATTCAAATTTGAAAACCACGTTATTCGTTCCAGAAAGTGTGAATGGGATATTCAGCAGCTCGCCCTAAATCGAAAATACATTAAGGACATTCCTGTAATCGCAAAGCAAAATTTAGTTCGATATTTTTTTCTCCAATTTGAGCAGAAGGTCATCCCCGTGGCTTCGGAGCTAAGAATGAATTACATACACAGCGACGCCAATGAATGGAATGTTTTATTGAAAAATAATCAGATCAATGGTCTTATTGATTTTGGAGATATGGTGTATGCCCCATTGATTAATGAGCTAGCGACTGCACTGACCTATATATGCTATGACAAGGAAAGCTATTATGAATTCATCCTTCCGTTGGTACATGCTTATCATAAGATTATTCCTCTTGAAAAAAAAGAGGTTTCAATCCTCTATTATCTGATAGCTGCAAAGCTCTGTATTAGTGTTTGTCATTCGGCTCATGCAAAAAAACAAGACCCCGAAAATGCCTATGCTTCAAGTAGCGAAAAAAATGCATGGAAAATGCTCTATAAACTTCTTGAAATAAATCCAATAGCCCTTGAAGATGCAATCATACATGAACTTGGTTTTAAAACTGAAAAACGAGCTCTTGAACTTGAGAAACTCGAGCAAAGGCATAAGCATTTGAGCAAAATACTATCAGTTAGCTATGACACACCGATAGCCATGGAAAAGTCTGCATTTCAATACATGTATGATGCCTATGGAAATACTTATCTAGATGCTTACAATAACATTCCTCATGTAGGACATTCTCATCCTATCGTAGTGGAGGCAGGTCAGCGCCAAATGGCCAAGCTCAATACAAATACGAGGTACCTCTACGATATTCTACCAGAATATTCATCAGAACTATTGAAAAAGCTACCTTCAAAACTAAATAGAGTGTTCTTTGTAAATTCCGGAAGTGAAGCCAACGACCTTGCCATAAGAATGGCTAAAATGTGTTCTGGACATGAAAAAATCATGGTCATGGAGCATGGATATCATGGTCATACACAAACAGGTATTGATATCAGCGATTATAAATTCAATCACCCTAAGGGACAAGGTCAAAAAAAGAACATCCTAAGGACCAGTATTCCGAACAGCTATAATGGCAAATACACAGGTCTAGATTGCGGTTCTCAATATGCCAAAGACACCATTACAGAGATTCATACATCAGAAGAGAAAATAGCGGCCTTTATTTGTGAACCCATTGTGGGATGTGGTGGTCAAATCCCATTAGCAAAAGGGTATTTAGCTCCTGTTTATGAGGCTATTCATGCTCAAGGGGGAATATGTATCAGCGATGAAGTCCAAACCGGTTTTGGAAGACTCGGTGATGTCTTTTGGGGCTTTGAACATCATAAGGTTCAACCCGATATGGTTGTGATTGGAAAACCAATGGGCAATGGCCACCCAATGGGCGCGGTAATTACAACTGATGCCATATCAAATTCATTTGAGCAAGGTGTTGAGTTTTTTAGCTCTTTTGGTGGTAATCCAGTTTCTTGTGCTATTGGAAAAGCCGTATTAAATGTCATTGAAGCTGAAGGTCTTCAAGAAAACGCCAGGGTATGTGGAGCTTATTACAAATCGCTTTTCTATGAGCTGAAAAATAAACATGAATGTATTGGCGATGTGCGCGGCTCAGGATTATTTTTAGGAATAGAGCTTATCGATGAATTTTCTAAGCCAAATACTATTCTTGCGAAACGTATTAAAAACGAGCTTCGTAAAAATCATATTTTGATCAGTACCGATGGTCCATTTGATAACGTTATCAAAACCAAACCTCCCCTAGTTTTTAATCGAGAAAATGCTTTACGTGTTATTGAAGAGATTGATCAAATTATTCAAAACAAATAAAACCAAAAAAATAGTTCCTCTTTTTCGATTATTTAAATTTAATAGAAGAAAACAGGCAACCATAAGCACTTTTTTTGTGTTATAATAATGCTGAACCACAACTATGAAAATTTTAACGGATACATCCGTATCTTCCGTAAGGAAATATTTAATGATTTCTCCATCGTTAATCCTTACGATTTGTGCAGTAAACTTTTCACTCAAAAAGTTTCTTTTTCAATCCTGTGATCCACAACTTCATTTTTCTAAAACCAAACAAAACAACTATGAAAGGCTTATTATTATTCTTATTTCTGCTTACATTTTGGTCAATTAACAGCCAAAAAAACATTGAACTAATAAATGAATTTTTATACAAATCAAGTAAAGATCTTCATTTAGCTTCGAGCGATTATCAACCTATCCTTGTTACAGATGAGAGCTATTCCAAATTAAGTGAGACTCATCATGTCTATGTGAATCAAACATTTAACGGAATAGAAATCCTTAAGTCTGGAGGTAACTTTGCCATTAAAAATAATGAAATAGTATTCTTTAATCTTCAACTGATATCAGAAATAGAAGCTAAAGTAAATGCCACTGAGTATTCAATTGATGCAAAGAAAGCCATTGATTATGCTCTTGCCAAAATAGGTGTTTCAAACAAAACAGAAATTGAACTTATTCATCATGAAGAAGGAAAACATAACTATTTATTCAATAAAGGCGATGTCTCTATTGAGGATATTCCCGTTGAACTCGTTTACGTTAGAACAGGTCTTGAATCAACGCCATTACACTTGGCCTGGGATTTGAGTATCTACGAAAAGACCCAAAAACATTGGTGGAGTATTAAAATTGATGCAATTAATGGTGCTGTTTTAGATATGAACGATTGGGTTTTGGAATGTACATTTGAAGACAATAATCATGAAAACCACAATCATGGCAACCAGTCTAATACAAAAACCAATTTACCTCCTCCCACGAATTCATATAATGTTTTTGCCTTGCCGCTAGAAAGCCCTAATCATGGAAATAGAAGCCTCGTATCTGGCACAGATAATCTATCGGCGTCACCATTTGGATGGCATGATAATGATGGCAGTGCAGGTGCGGAATATACAATCACTAGAGGAAATAACGTTTATGCATATGAAGACCAAAACGACAACAATGCTCCCGGTTACTCACCTGACGGAGGAGCATTACTAGATTTTGATTTCCCTTTAAATCTAAATAATGACCCCAGCACAAACCTTGACCCGGTTATCACCAATTTGTTTTATATGAATAATATAATGCATGATGTGTGGTATCAATATGGATTTGACGAAGCCAGCGGAAATTTCCAGGAAAACAATTACGGAAATGGGGGGAATGGTTCTGATTACGTCAATGCCGAAGCTCAAGACGGAGGAGGTTTGAACAATGCTAATTTTGCTACCCCAGGTGATGGAAACAATCCGAGAATGCAAATGTACTTATGGTCAGCACCAACTGCCAATAACAACCTTTTAGAGATCAACAGCCCATCGAGCTTGTCAGGAGGGTATCAAGCGGTACAAGCTGGTTTTGGCCCATCAGTTCCAACTACGCCACTTACAGCAGATTTCGTATTGGTAGATGACAATACAGGAGACAATGAAGATGCCTGTGAAGCCTTGACTAATGCTGCTGATTTAAATGGTAAAATTGCCATTATCAGAAGAGGTACATGTACGTTTGTTCTTAAAGTAGAAGCCGCAGAAGCTGCGGGTGCAATCGCTGTGATTATGGTAAACAATGTTGCGGGAGCACCTATTACAATGGGTGGAGCTGATCCGGGAATCGGAATACCATCAGTTATGGTTTCGCAAGTGGACGGTGAGGCCATTATTAGTGCGTTGCTGTCATCAACTGCAATAAATGGAACGCTACAAAGCTCTGGGAATCTCGTTCAACTCGATGGCGACTTTGACAATGGAATCATTGCCCATGAATATGGACATGGTATTTCAACGAGACTTACTGGCGGAGCTAGTAATTCAAATTGTCTAAACAACGATGAACAAATGGGTGAAGGATGGTCTGATTGGTTTGGACTTATGCTGACTATAGAACCCGGAGATTTGGGAGCAGACATTAGAGGGATTGGAACCTATGCCATAGGTGAGCCTACAAACGGCAACGGCATAAGACCTGCCCCCTATTCTACCGATTTGGCAGTAAATGACTATACCTATGCGGCTACGAACAATACAGGAGCCATTAGTCAGCCCCACGGAGTAGGATTTGTTTGGTGTACAATGCTTTGGGATATGACCTGGGCATTGGTAGACAATTACGGTTACGACCCCGATCTTTATGAAGGTACTGGCGGAAACAATATTGCCATGGCACTTGTCATAGAAGCGTTAAAACTTCAGGCTTGTAATCCAGGATTTGTCGATGGTAGGGATGCGATTCTTCAAGCTGATCAAATACTTTATGCAGGAGCCAACGAGTGTTTAATTTGGCAAGTATTTGCAGCAAGAGGACTTGGTTTTAGTGCGGATCAGGGTAATAGCGCTAGTAGAACTGATCAAACAGAAGCATTTGACCTGCCACCAGCCTGCCAGCTTCCAACCATACCACCATCAGCATCATTTACATTTTTGGCAGATTGTAACGGACAAGTAAACTTTACAGATGAATCGACAAATAATCCAGATTCTTGGAGCTGGGACTTTGGGGATGGTAATACCAGTTCTGTGGAAAATCCAACCCACGTTTATTCAAATAGTGGCACATATAACGTTGAACTTATATCCACCAATATAATTGGGTCAGGATCAAATTCCATAACTGTTACTGTTGCGCTTCCAGATGCGCCTTTAGCATCTGATGCGACCATTTGCCAAAATGAAGCTGTCACATTAACTGGCACCGCTACTGGAATATTAAATTGGTATGACATCTCAGGCACAACACTACTCGAAACGGGTAACACATTTACGACTCCTACTTTATTTACAACTACAAATTACCTTGTTCAAAATGTGATTGAGCAAGCCGCTCAATTTGTAGGTCCTCAAAATGGATCCATTGGAAGTGGTGGGTTTCATAATCAAACGGCCACTTTTGCACTAAATTTTGATGCCTCAACTCCATTCAATCTGGTTTCTGTATGGATTAATGCAAATAGTACAGGAAATAGAACAATAAACTTATATAATGGCATTGATGGTGGAGGAACTGTAATCGATCAGGTAACCGTCAATATTACAAACACAGGTCCACAGCGGATTACTTTAGATTTAGATGTTCCCTCAGCAGGCAGCTATAGCCTAGGAGGAATTTCAATGGATTTATACAGAAACAATGGAGGAGTGAGTTATCCATATTCAATTACTGATGTTGTCAGTATCGTTAGTTCATCTGTAGGAACAGACTACTACTATTACTTTTATGACTGGGAAATCCAAACGAGCCCATGCCTTAGCCCTTTTACCAATGTCATCGCTACGGTCAATCCAACAGCGCAAGGCACAGACACACAAGTTTCATGCGGACCATTCACTTGGATAGATGGAAATACTTACAGTTCAAATAATGGCAATGCAACGTATATTTTACAAGGTGCGAATGGATGTGACAGCATAGTGACACTGGATTTAACCATTTACAGCCCAAGCGTTGGGACCGATGTTCAATCAGCTTGTGATTCATATACCTGGATTGATGGAAATACATATACCGCTAGCAATAATAGTGCTACCTATACTATACAAAATGTGCAAGGTTGCGACAGTATCATTACACTTAATCTTAATATCAATAATTCAAGCTTTAGTACAGATGCCCAAAATTCATGTGGCCCTTTCACATGGATAGATGGGAACACTTATACTTCAAGTAATAGTTCAGCTACATACACTATTCCAAATACTCAAGGATGCGACAGTACCGTAACACTCAATTTAACCATCAATAGCCCTAGCTTTAGTACGGATGTTCAAAGCTCATGCGGTCCTTATACTTGGATTGATGGCAATACTTATACAACCAATAACAGTACTGCGACTTATACTATCCAAAATACGCAAGGCTGCGATAGCACCATTACGCTAAATTTAGTTGTAAATAGTTCGAGTGTTGGAACTGAAATTCAATCCGCATGTAATTCTTATACCTGGATTGATGGAATAACATATACAACAAGTAATAATACGGCAAGCTTTAATATTGTTGGAGGAGCGGCTAATGGATGTGACTCATTAGTTAATCTTGATCTCACCATTGCGAATTCGATTACGGGAACAGATGTACAAACGGCTTGTGAATCGTATACCTGGATAGATGGAGTAACATATACCTCAAGTAACAATAATGCCACATATACACTTCAGGCATCTCAAGGATGTGACAGTGTAGTGACACTTGATTTAACCATACTCAATCCAGATCTTGTAACTGATGTTCAAGCCGCTTGTGATTCTTATACTTGGATTGATGGTATTATCTATACGACTAGTAACAATTCAGCAATATATGTACTCCAAAATGTAAATGGGTGTGATAGTACAATTACACTGGATTTAACAATCAACACCGTTAATAGCAATGTCCTTCAACTAGGACCTGGAACAGCACAAGCAGAAGTTTCGAATGCTTCCTATCAATGGCTGGACTGCAATGATTCATACAGTGAATTACAAGGTGAAATAAATCAAACTTTTCAGTGTCAAGGGGCATGCTCATACAACCTCGCTGTTGCGATAACCCAAAACAACTGCACTGACACAAGTGAATGTGTTGTATTAAGCGTCTTGGATATTGATGAGGATATAATCTCTGAGGAAATAACTCTTTATCCGAACCCATCAAGTGATGAAGTTTATATTAGAGGTTTAAATCAGCTTAAACAGATTGAAAAGATTGAGCTTATGGATTATAATGGCAGATTGATTCAGGTTTATTCGGGAACCATAAACTCCTTTGAGGTCCAATTCTTGACAGATGGGGTTTATTTCATAAATATTAGCCACCTAAATGGAAATAAGATACTGAAGCTAACAATTCAGTAGCAAATGCTGGTCGAGCTTTAGTCAGGTTATTTTATAATCAGCTTAATAACCTGGCTTTCTAATTCTAAAAAGTAAAGATTAGATGTCAAATGAGAAATGTCAACATATTGAGCGGGGTTGAATATGAGTTCAGAGTGTATTAATACACCATTTAATGCTTTTATTTTTATTGTAGCTGGATAAGTTTTAATCCCTTCAATCAAAATCTTCGAATCACTGGGATTCGGATAGATTGAAATATCATTTATTCCTTCAGCTGTTATGCCGGCGAAGGGCTCACAATCAACCGCTGTTAAAAGGTAATTGTATCTCTCTTGAATAAAAGATTTCAATCCTTCAATAGAACCACCAGGACCCGGCCCTCCACCTCCTCCAGATAAATTGGTTTCAATATTTGTGTCAAAATCAGAATTAGAGAACATTTTATTATTGTCAGCATAAACATCCTCTTTAATAAGCTCTTTCATTTCATCAATAATTGGATTTAAATAATCAGGTTGAAACACAGTACTTAAAAGAAGACAAACCTCTGATGTATACTGATCTTTAAGAGATTGAATTGCGAAAACTCTTTCCAACAAAGGGCGATTGAAGGCATAATAATATATATCAAGATTAGATGGACTTAATCCTCCCATGAACCCATAAGTGCCAAACGCTTCATTTCCATCCCATTTTATCCACTGCCATTTTCCCATTCCTATATTATGATAGATATAATAATTTCTTGCAGACTGTGTATAGCTATCTAAATTACCAAATAGATTGTCGATAGCTGCAGAACTCAAATACGGCCCTAGATCTAAAATGTCATTTAAACCCGTTTCAAATTCACTAGCACTTGTATTATTAATAAAATCAGTGAATTCAATCAAATCAGTCCAATCATTTGCATCTTCATTTGATTTCAATACATATGATGATTCATATGACGATTGAGATGTTCCCAAATACTCCAAGCTGGCTTCTCCATCTCCTCCTCCAAAATTTGAACCTGCCTTAAACAGGTTTCCGTCATCGTCAAGCATTCTCCAATCTAAAAACTGATCATCTATTTGTTCTACCATTGTATAAAAGCCCCAAGGCTCTCCATTATAAGTCACCGTCGAAAAATTAGCTCTTGGGCAAGGAACACCGCGTTCTCGAGAGATATCAAAAAATATTTTCTCTCTCATAAATGTTGGATCTTTAAATCCATTTCCGAAGTTTAATTTTTTCAATCCATCATAGTTTTGACCCGAAATGAATTTGTTAAAATCTATTTTGAAAGATTTCTTGTCTCCAGGATGATTATAGCTCGAATTTCCTTTTAAACGAACTCCTACACTATCAAATGTATACGTTCCCGTAAGATCCGTAAGTGTCAAGTTTGCTGGAATATAAACAGACCCATTTATATCCATATTATTGTAATTATCCTCTAACTGAGACCAAAAATCATTTTGTGGAAAATCAAGCTCTATATTGACTACTTGGTTGCTTGAAAACAAGTTGTCTCCCTCTATTTGTGAATGCACCACTGTACTGATCAATACAGCTGATATTAAAATTAAGAAAGTTCGATATTCGCTTAAGCTTTTATAAATTATGTGCATTTGGTTTTGATTAAATGAAACTGAAATTTAATAATTCTTATGCAGTTAGTACTACATGTTTTAGTATTTTGATTTATTTTAGGATTATCATAAGTCTGATAAACCATTTATTAGGTGTAATAAAAGTCAATGTTTAATAAGATTCTTATTGTATCATTTTACCTATTTCCTTTGGTTGGATTAGCCCAGCCAGATTATGATATAAACATAAATAACAATCCTTATCCAGGAAATATATTTTTTCAAGTTGGTGGCCCACCAAGTAAACCTGTAAATATTGTTAATACAAACGGAGTATTAATTTACAGTGAAGACCTTGGACTTAAAGGTTGGGCATGGAAGGTCAATGAAAATAATAAAATTACATTTTTCGACCGGCAATCTAAAGGATGGTTTATTATGGACTCTCTTGAAAACATAGTAGATAGTGTTTATTGTCAAAACGGATATGTTGCCGATAACCATGATTTTCTGGCACTAAACTCCGGAAACTACATTCTTTTTGGATATGATATTAGACCATACGCGTCCGATTCTATAGTGGCAAATGGAAGTGAAAATCAAAACATTGAAGGGTTAATCATTCAAGAGTTAGATGCTGACCAAAACTTGATATTTGAATGGTCCAGCTTCAATCATTTTTACCTTTCAAATTATCCTGGAGTTTTCAATTCACTGGGTAACAACACCTTTGACTTCTTGCATTGTAATGCCATTGATCTTGATGAAGATGGAAACTTTTTAATATCCAATAGGACCATTTCTGAAATCACAAAAATCAATAGAACCACTGGCGAAGTAATGTGGCGATTCGGGGGAGAACAAAGTGATTTTTCTTTTATTAATGATTATCCTTTCTCGAAACAGCATTGCATTAAAAGCTTGGGGAGCAATCGATATTTATTGTATGACAACGGAAACCTGAGTGACCTATTTACAGGTGGAATTAAACGCTCTAGAGCTGTAGAATATGAGCTAAATTTTTCTGATTTTACTGCAACTAAGCTGTGGGATTATGTTCATCCCGATAGCTTATTTACTCCTTCAATTGGTAGTGTTCAGCGTCTTGAAAATGGAAACACATTAATTAATTTTGGAAACAATCAAAATATAAATAGAGGTAGTGTTATAACTGAAGTGACTCCGAACAATGAAATTGTTTTTGAGCTTGAACTTGAAAACGGTCAGAATGTATATTGTGCAAATAAAGCAAACTGGAATTTTGACAATGGCACCTTAAGTCTTGATGATCAAATTAGACCTGTTAATATCGGAAAACTGAATATTCATCCAAATCCATCTCATTCAAAATTTAATGTAAATGTTGAAGCATTCAAAAACACCAAAGTCCGCATTCAAGTATGCAGCCTTAACGGCCTTATTATTTATGAAAAGGAATATGGAAATGTAACGAGTGAAAAATACATACAAGTAGAACATTATTTTGCACCCGGTAGCTACATCGTTAAATGTACTGCAGGATCAACAGTTTCATTCGCAAACATTTTGGTTAATCCTTAGGACTTATAAGGCAAAAAGATTTCAGCCATCATACACCGTGCACTGCCTCCTCCACAAGCCTCAATGGTGTTCAGGTTACTGTGGATGATAGGATTGAAGGACTCTATTTTATCAATTTGTGACTCGGTAAGGCTTTGATATGCAGAAGACGACATAACGAGATAAGGCTGATTTCCCTGGACTTGAAGCATATTTCCCGCAAATCTTGATTTTTGCTCCTCTGAAATTTCAATCAGCTCCTTTCCTGAGCTTATTATGCATGATGCTAACATTTTACGCTCAGCCATATCATCAATTGTTTCTAAACATACAATGGCGTAATGATCAGCTATACACATCATCACATTTGTATGGTAAATGGGTAATCGCTCTCCATTATGGCTTTGATTAGCCGTAAAACATACCAAATCATAACCGAATTCTTCACAAAACTCTTGAGCAATGTTTCCATCTGTTCTAATCGAAAGAGCCGCATAACAAATTTTATTTTGACGATCCAAGATCATACTTCCGGTACCTTCTAAAAATAGCTGTTCAGATTCATAAACGGAAAAATCAACAATGGAAGAAATTTCAAATCCTTTATCTTTTAGAGTGTCCAAAATATCAGGTCGTCTCTCAGCTCGTCGATTAACAGCACACATGGGATACAATCCTACCTTTCCATCTTGATGAAAAGAGACCCAATTGTTAGGAAATATAGAATCAGGAGTGTCAGGATTTATAGTGTCTTGTATTACATGAACATGAACCCCCTTTTGTTCAAGTACTTTCACAAAAGCATTGAATTCTTTTAAAGCATTCATTTGAACCTCTTCAATAGAAAAAGTGTCTAAGTGTTTTTGATAATAATTATTTTTTGCCGTCTCTTCGTTGTATCTAAAAGCCACGGGTTCAATCATTAGTAGATGTGAGGTAAGCTGTTTCATTTTCTTAATAATGGCATTGTTGAACATCTAAACAATCCTCCCATTTTCGATACCTGACTGTATGGAACCTCTTCAACGTTATATCCTTTTGTTCTCAATTGACTATTTAAGGATGTAAATTCCGGTTGAGAAACGATAATCTCCTCTGAAATTGAAAATATATTAGAATTCATATTATACATATCGTCGGCATCTATAAATATGAGCTCTTCTTTATCAAACAGGCCAACCAAAGATTCAAAATCCTCTTTTTTCTTAAACCCAGCCTCACAGATTATAGCTCCTCTTCTGCCGACAGGCTGAAAACAGCAATCAAGATGCAAAGCACTATTTCTGGGATCAATATCTGATTTTTTCAATTCAAAATAAATCACATTTTTATGAGGAAAGGTCCTCTGAATAAATTCAACACCTTCTATATTCGTTCGAGCCACCTTATAACGTTGAAAATCTTCATCTTTTGAATAACCAATAAAAATAGAATTTCCCTTCAAAATCACATCTCCTCCCTCAACATGTGCATTTTTAGGCATTCTTATAATCTGATTTTGATCAAATGTAGCCAATATGCCTTGAATGGCTTCAAGCTCCTGTGCACGATCTTCAATGATATTGGGAATAAGAAGCTTATCTTCAATTACGAAAGCGATATCTCTTGCATAAATTTGATTCAACCCTGAAAGTACACCTGGACGGATCACTTGTACATCATGCCTTTCAAGTACTCGGCCAAAATGTTCCATTTCTGAAACCAAATCTATCTCATTCGGGTATGTCCCAGACTGAACACTTTCAAGTGATTTAGGATCATAACATTCACTAGCGGAGGGTGTTCCTCCAAAGTCATTTGCAATTCCTAAAATCACAGTTTTTAATAATCCAACCTCATCGTTTACATAGAGATTCATGGCTTTTTTGAATTTCGTTTTTTACGGAAACGAAACTACTAAAATTCCTTATAACATAAAACATTACGCATACGCTTCGTATGACAAAATTTTTGAAACGATAAAAAATAGAGAAACATAAGGCTACTTTATTTTTGATGATTAATTTCACTCTATGATTCATAATTGGTCTTTGTCTTTTATTATTCTTGTCTTTAGTCTAAATGTTCAAATTATAATGGGGCAAAAAGAAAAACCTTTTTCTGGTGAACTCATTTATAAAGTGACTAGAGTAGACCCTGGATCTAACTCCTTATTCCCATCCAATGATGACGAAAAGGAAAGTAAAGTAATCATCTATGCAAAAGACTCTTTATTGAAAATCGTCAATTTCAATTCTAAAAATGGTTATCAAGAATGCTTGAAGCATATCACAAAGAACAAGTCAATTCTTTTGATGAAAATTAATGAAAATGGATACGCGATTAGATTGAATCAGCAGCAAAGTCAATTTAATGACAGTCTATATTCTTTTCAAAAAAAATGTGGGTTCAAAAAAAATATTGGCGGTTTAAGAAGTCATAAAATC
>JBELDA010000053.1:0-18431 GCA_042094515.1 Crocinitomicaceae bacterium | reverse complement strand
CTGGAGAGCCTATTGGAGAGACTGTAGTTTCTTATGGGCCATTCGTAATGAATAACAATGAAGAATTACAGCAAGCTGTGTCTGATTTTCAAAATGGAAAAATGGGTGACTTAATTGAGGCTTTTGAAGATTAATTGATTATCTCAAATAGTCTATCTCAACGTCAATAAATTACCAAAACACTTTAGGGGTTTTTCGAGTAAATCATTAATTTGAGATATTAATTAACTTTACTTATGAATTTTACAAAATCTATCATTGTCCCTTTTTGCTTAGGCATAATCATCTCCTCTTGTGAGACAAATGAACCGACCGTTACTTCAACGGATGTAACGCCCGAAAAAATTATTTTTGATTCTAGATTCACTGAAGACCTTTACGGTAAACTTGAAGCTTCTTCTGAAGATGCTATAGGTTTTAGTCAACAGCAGCTTATAGACTTTTTAAAAGTAGCAGACCCAGAAGAGCTAAAAAAAGGAAACTCTTATGGAGCTGAGCTTTTATTTGAATCTTTTGAATGCAACTGCCTAGACGAAATATCTATCTCTTATGATGCAAATAAAGATGCGTTTATCATATCTGTGTATGAGGAAGCGTATGTAGAAGATCTCGATTGGTGTCCAGAAAGCTCATATGAATATTCTTTTGGAATCCAAGATCAAAAAGCAGTGAACGTTACGTTTGATTTTCTAGCAGGTTAGACGAGCTAATCTTTAATGATTTTTTGAACCACAGATCTATCTTTCAATCTGATCTCAACAAAATAACATCCTGATTCATACGCTGACATAGAAATTTTAATGCTGTTTTGAACATTCCCAATATGCTCGATTTGTTTACCAAGTCCGTCAGTTATAATGATTTCATTTTTTCCTGGACTCAATATTTTTATCTCTAATTCGTCAATAACTGGATTTGGGAAGATTTCAACTCCATCAAGCTTCATTGCTTCAAGACCATTTATAATGCATGGAGTTCGTAGCGTGTCAAACCAATAATAAACATCTGACAAAGATGGTAAAATGCACTCATTATGCATCCCATCACCCATATATATGGCTTCAACATTTTCTGCTCCATTCCCCAACATTGTCGCTTCCGCTGCAATAGCATTTTGAAATGAAACCTGCTCATCACCCGTACAATAATACATACGAACAGGGCGAGATGGAATCCAATCATGATTGTCATTGTCTGACATGGCTTGCCATAAAGGATGTGAAAAATCAGATGCCGAATTCAAGAAGTTCTGAACTACCGAATCCACAACGAGTTCCTGTATAATTGTTGGAAGCTGATTATTGAGACTTCCCATTCCTAAAGTGGTATTGCTCCCATTAAAATACGGCTCTACAATTTGATCATATGGTGAACGTAAAATATCGGAATAGGTGTTATACAAATTACCGTAAACTGATTGATACGACGCCATTAAATAGACTATATAGCCAGGGTTAGAATATGATGCCGCCAAAATAGTATCTGCCATTGCTCCCGTAATCTCATAAGGTCCAGAACAAGGAGCAGAAGCCAGAATGTTAAATTCACTAAGAAGATTATTTTCCTCAACATATTTATGTGTTGCCATTGCAGCATGTCCTCCTTGGGAATATCCTGTTACAAACATCTCACCATTATCAGCTGTCATTCCAGGGATCAAGTCCAATGTTTGAGCCTCACGAACAGCACGAATCATGTCAACAGTTGCTGTTGCTTCCGATGCTCCATGACAATACGGATGTAGACCAGGGCTTTCTCCCATCCCTATATAATCAGGCATCACCACATTATATCCACCTGCTGAAAATATCTTTCCAATATAAGTTTCCTGAACATCATAAGAAGGAACATCTGTTTTTCTCAGACTCGTCCCGTGTTCATATACCGCTATTGGGAAATTTGAGCATTCTTCGGTAATGGGAAAACAAAAAGCGCCCGAAGCAATAGTAGGGTTACCTAATGCATCAATTGTATTGTATACAATTTTATAGGTTTCCACATCATATTCAAGTGGTAAATTGGCTACACTAGCCAATGTCACCTGTGGAGTTGTATTGATATAAGTCGCTGATACGATATATTGAGACCATGACGCGCTGCTTAATGCCATCATGACGAAAAAGAGTGATGTAATTTTCATAGGTGTAGGTATAATTTAGGCCTTGAAAATAAACAAAAAAGAAGCAATTTCAAAATAAAAACCCTTAGAAATGAGGGTTGAATTATAGCTCTCCTAGATTCATTCCTATGGTGAAATTGAGCTTAGGGTAGAAACCTCTTTGGTCTATGGACTGATCTGTAGCATTGCCAAAGCCATCCGCCCACGAATCCAGCTTGTCAAAACCGAAGCCGTAATCAAGCCCTAGCATACCAAACATAGGCAAAAATACACGTATACCAATTCCTGCAGATCTTTTCACATTAAATGGATTAAATGTATCAAAGCTAGGATAGGTATTTCCTGCCTCAATAAAGGTTAGTGCATAAAATGTAGCTGATGGATTCAGTGAAATTGGATATCTCAGCTCAAGCGTATATTTTGCAATAATAGGATCTCCCCCAGCTGATGATACATACTGGTCTTCATAACCTCGAAGAGCTATGATCTCACGGCCTCCAAGCTGATTTACTCCTGATAAACCACTGCCTCCCATTGAATATCGATCAAATGGGGTTACTCCCTTGGCTTTATTGTAGGCTCCAATGTAGCTAAAACCAAACCTTGGCATTAGAACAAGCTTTTTGTCTGGTGACAATGGCACATACCATTCTCCAGTAAATCTGAATCGATAATATTCAAGATACTTATACCTTTCTTGATTTGTCGCACTTGAGTAATCAATATCTGTAAACAAAGAATAGGGCAATGTCGCTTTTGCCGTAAACTTAAAGTTTGATCCACTTTGAGGATAGATTGGCGCAGAAACGGAGCTTCTCTGAAGAACATACTTAAAGGCTATATCATTTGCATACCCCTGAGTAAATAATGGAAACCTAAAGTCATTTACAACATCATAATACTGATAGCTCAATTCATAATAAGCCGTAAAATAATCGTCAGGCCACTTCTTTCTTCTTCCCAATCCTATTCCCGTTCCTGTAATAGACAAGCCATTATAGTCCGGATTAGTTCTGAGCAATCCATTTGAACTTAAAGCTGTGTTATTTATCCAGAAGGATAGTGAGTTTGGTTTTTTACCTCCAAGCCACGGCTCTGTAAATGAAAAGTTATACCCTTGATAGAATCGTCCATTTGACTGTGCGCGAATTGAAAGTCTTTGACCATCTCCTCCGGGAAGAGGGCTCCAGGATTCTTTCTTGAAAAAATTCTTAGTTGAAAAATTATTAAATGTCAATCCTAACGTTCCTATAATTCTTCCACTGGTCGTAGGTCCTGCTCCACCATAACCACCTGATAATTCAATTTGATCTGACGACTTTTCTTCAACAACATATTCGATATCAACCGTCCCGTTTGCAGGGTTTGGAAGTGGATTAACCTGAAAGGCTTGCTCATTAAAGTATCCCAGCTGAGCCAGCTCCCTTTGTGTTCTCATGATGTCGGCCTTATTAAAAAGGTCTCCTGGTTTGGTTCTGATTTCTCTTAGAATGACGTAATCATTTGTTTTGGTATTTCCTCTTATCGTAACACTTCCGATTCGTGCTTCCTTTCCTTCCATCATTCGTATCTGATAGTTGATGTGCTGGTCAGTAACATTTGTTTCTACGGGTATAATTTGAAAGAATAAATAACCCCTGTCCATGTACAAAGAAGAAATGTCTCTTCCATCTCCAATTCCAAATACCCTTTGCTCTAAAAGAGATTTGTTGTAAAGGTCGCCTCTCTTTATTCCCAAAATTGTGTCTAAATATGAAGATCTATATTTGGTGTTCCCTGTCCAGGTAATGTCACCGAAATAATATTTCCCTCCTTCATTGATAGTGAGGTCAATGACTAAGTTTTTTTCATCCATCTGATAAACAGTATCAAATACTATATCAGCATCTCTTAATCCTACCTCATTAAATTTATTCAACAAGGCAAGCTTGTCCGTTTCATAGCTTGACTCAGTAAATTTGGACCTCTTGAAAATTCTGAAAATGGATTTCTTTTTTGTGTCTTTCATGGCCATTTTTAGCTTCCACATTGGGACCTCTGTTGCACCATTTATCTTAATTTCTTTAATTCCTACTTTTTCTCCTTTATCCACATCAATTATGAATAACTCTGAGTTGTTGATTACCGTATCTTTGATTCGGTCAATATTAACTTTGACGTTGTAAAAGGCCTTTTCCCTGAAAAATCCTCTGATTTGATTTCTGGTCTGAAATACTAAATTCTCGGTTATTGTTTTACCTGAAAACAAGGAAATCTCTTCGCGTATTTTATCCGCCTCTCTTTTAGAAACACCTGTAAATTTAAATCTAGAAAGTTTTGGCCTAGGTTTTAACTCGATAATTAAATAAACGATACCTGAAATTTCTTTTTCAGCGTAAATAGATATGTCTGAAAAAAGCCCCTCTTTCCATAGGTTCTTTATGGCCGTATTGATTTGTTCGCTCGGGAGAGTAATTGGTAATCCCTGTCTTAAACCAGCAATAAGCTTAATGGCCTGATGATCATAATTGTCTGCTCCATATACTTTTATGGGGCCTAGCTCGTATTCCTTTGGGCTTAGATAGGAAAAGTCCAATTCAGATAAAGAACCTCCTCCTCCGACCTGTGAAAAAGTTAAAAAGGGAAAAAATAAACACAACAAAACAACACCCGCTACTCTCATTCTAACGTATTTATTTGTTCCGAAACCAAACCGAATCTTCTTTCTCTGTTTTGAAAATCATATATGGCTCCTACAAAATGTTTGCGACCAAAATCTGGCCAAAAGATGTCAAGAAAAACAAATTCAGAATAGGCAATCTGCCAAAGTAAAAAATTACTTACTCGTCTTTCTCCACTCGTTCGAATCAAAAGCTCAGGATCAGGAATGCCACTTGTAGTTAAATGAGCAGAAATCAAATCATCTGTGACTTCATCTTCCCTGATTTCCTTGTTATTGATTTTATTCGATAAGGTTTTGACCATCTCTTTGATTTCCCACTTTGAGCTGTAATTCAACGCAAGAACAAGAGTGATTTCTTTGTTCTCTTTTGTTTTATTAATGGCGTCCTTTAGGCTAAGCTGACAATCTTGAGGCATCCCTTCAATATTTCCTATGGTTTGAAGCCTGACGCCATTTTGATTCATTTCATCAATCTCATTTGCCAATGAAAGAACCAGTAGGTTCATTAGCCCTTCAACCTCCTCCTGAGGTCGATTCCAATTTTCTGTTGAAAATGCATAGAGGGTAAGAAATTTAACTTTGAGCTCCCTTGCGGTTTTAAGGGTTTCGCGAACAGCATCAACACCTTTGGAGTGGCCAAATAATCGATCTTCACCATGACTTTTTGCCCATCGCCCGTTACCATCCATGATGATGGCTACATGTTCTGGAATTTTATTCAGATCGATATGACTTAAATCACTCATTATAAAGCTTAACGAAGATAAGTAAACATTCTTGTACTCAGCCCGCTATTTTTGTGGCTTAACATGTCTTAACATAACAAATAGGGTTTATTATAGAAACCCCATTTAATTATTCTGCTAAAACTATTAGCTTATTATTTGTCAATTCAGCAACACCACCTCTTATCTTCACAGAGATTTTTTCTGGAGACTCGATCTCTATTGCTTCATTCTTTTGCTCTTCACTTAATGGGCTCTCTAATTCAATAGAAAGGACTCCCTCAGCTAAAGCAGATATAATAGGGGCATGATTGTTCAGCACTTGAAAAATTCCATCTTTCCCTGGAAGGGAAACAGCTGTAACCTCTCCACTAAAAATACCTGACTCCGGAGTAATTATATCTAATTTCATAGCTGTTATGCCTCAGAAAGCATTTTTTCTCCCGCAGCAATCACATCTTCAATACCACCTTTAAGGTTAAAGGCCGCTTCTGGATACTTGTCGTATTTACCATCTAAGATGTCATTAAAAGCAGTAATTGTTTCTTGAATATCAACCAATACTCCTGGCAAACCAGTAAACTGTTCTGCAACATGGAATGGCTGAGATAAATATCGCTGTACTCTTCTTGCGCGGTGAACAATCATTTTGTCTTCCTCAGAAAGCTCATCCATACCTAATATGGCGATAATGTCCTGTAGCTCTTTATATCTCTGAAGAGTTACTTTTACGCGCTGCGCACAGTTGTAATGTTCTTCTCCAACGATTTCTGGTGTCAATATTCTTGAAGTTGAATCCAATGGGTCAACCGCAGGATAAATCCCAAGCTCAGCAATTTTTCTTGACAATACTGTAGTGGCATCCAGGTGGGCAAATGTGTTTGCAGGTGCAGGATCCGTAAGGTCATCCGCAGGTACGTAAACCGCCTGAACAGATGTAATTGAACCACTCTTTGTAGAGGTAATTCTTTCCTGCATTGCTCCCATCTCAGTAGCTAGCGTAGGTTGATATCCTACCGCAGATGGCATTCTTCCTAATAGAGCCGAAACTTCCGAACCAGCCTGAGTAAATCTAAAAATATTGTCTACAAAGAAAAGAATATCTTTTCCTTGTCCTTCACCATCACCATCTCTAAAGTATTCAGCAATTGTAAGACCTGAAAGAGCAACTCTTGCTCTTGCCCCTGGAGGCTCATTCATTTGACCAAAAACGAATGTCGCTTTTGATTCTTTCATCTCCTCAAGGTTAATTTTATTAAGGTCCCATCCACCTTCTTCCATAGAATGAAGGAAGTCATCTCCGTATTTGATAATACCCGATTCAAGCATTTCACGAAGCAAGTCATTTCCTTCTCTCGTTCTTTCACCTACTCCGGCGAAAACAGAAAGTCCACCATGACCTTTTGCGATATTATTAATAAGCTCCTGAATAAGTACAGTTTTACCTACACCAGCACCTCCAAACAAACCAATTTTACCACCTTTCGCGTATGGTTCGATAAGGTCAATTACCTTAATTCCTGTAAATAAGATTTCCGTTGCCGTTGAAAGCTCTTCAAATTTCGGCGCATCTCTATGTATTGGAAGACCGTCAGTGTTTTCAACCTCATTAATTCCGTCAATAGCCTCTCCAACGACATTAAACAATCTTCCTTTAATTTTTTCTCCCGTTGGCATTTTAATAGATGTTCCCGTTGAAACGACATCCATTCCACGAGTGAACCCATCTGTTGAATCCATTGAAATTGCACGTACAGAATTCTCTCCGACGTGTGCTTGAACCTCTAGAACAACTCTTGTTCCATCTGACTTAAATACCTCTAAGGCATCGTAAATATTGGGTAGCTCATTCCCCTTCTCGAAGGCAACGTCAACTACTGGACCGATAACCTGAGCAATTTTTCCTTTTAAACTAGACATTTATACCTGTTTGAATTTGGGTGCAAATATAACCCATTTATTTTAATTAAAAGCGATAGAAAACATTAAAAAATTGTGGCTAAACGAGCAATTAACCCTTTCTAGTCAATAATTTAACGGTGACAAATGAAAATATCACAGTTAAAATAGCAACAGATAAAACAATTGTCAGAAAATCGAGCCACGAAAATCCAATGGGATAGACCTGTTCAGCAGATATTTTTATCAAATCAAACCTCATTTGAGCTGCGCAAATAAGATACCCTATTACGGCACCAATAATAGCACCAATAAAAGAAATCAATACCCCTTGAAAAAAGAAAATTTCGAAAACTCCACGCTTGGTAATCCCCATGCTTTTCAGAGCAAGAAAGTTGTTCTTCTTCTCTAAATAAATCATGGTTATTGATGAGACCAAATTAAAACAGGCCAACACAAATACAAATATTAATATTAATGTCAAGATTAGTTTTTCAGATTTGCTGGTTTTAAAAATCAATTCATTCTTTTGATAATAGGTCTTTACCTTAAAAGCATCTCCCAATTGGAGTTGAATTTTCTGCTGTAAAGCCTCGAGATCTGTATTAGGCTTTGCACGGATATATACATGAGAAAGGGTTTGATTTGTGTCCTTAATAAAGCGCCTAAAATCTTCTAAGGACCACAAAAATGTTTCCTCATTTATTAATTTGTTTTGATATACAAGTACTGATGACAAGCGCACTTTCTTTTTTAAAAAAGGCTGCTCTGTTCTGACGGTTAAATTCTTCTTGGGAAGAAATATGGTGAATTCAGAATTAATGGACGCTTCTAGCTTATTTATTAGCCCTATCCCAATAACACCTTTAGCCCCCGAGCCGTCATTCAGTACGGGAGAATCTCCCCTGTAGTGTTTCTTAAGATCAATAAGCTTTAAGAAAGGGTCATCTACAGCATAAAGCTTCGCATTTGTTCTTTTGATTCGATAGTCTTTTTGCTCCTCTATAGGTTGCCCGTATTCGATTACAATAAGCTCTTCCCTACCTTTTGACAGGGTTTTCACCCCTTCAATGGAAGATAGCTTTCCCAAATTAATTTCTTTTTCAGAGAAGGTTTTCCCTTTAGCAGGCGTAATGGTTATTGATGCGTCAAATTCACTGTAAATTTGATCAATAAGCTTTTCCATTCCATTGAATGCCGACAGCAAAATTACTAGAGCACAGGTGATGGTAGCTATTCCAATGATTGCAATGCGTGTAATAATGGTAATTACATTTCGCTTTTTTTGCGATCTTAAATATTTATATGCGATATAAAAGGAGGTCTTGATATCTATTTTTTTAATAGCTCATCAATCTTCGAAGCGTAATCCAGTGAATCGTCTATAAAAAATTTCAGCGCAGGTATTTTTCTTAAGTTTTTTAATTTTCGACCAACGTCTCCTCTTATTCTTCCAGTGTTTTGCTCAATACTCTCAAAAACCTCCGCTTTATCTTTTGAACCGAAAATACTTAGGTAGCATCGAGCAAGTGATAAGTCACTTGTAACCCTTACTACAGTTACTGTAACCATTGAACCTAAGCATATCGAGCTGTTTTTTTGAAAAAAGCTAGCCAGCTCACTTTGAATAACTGATTCTATTTTACCTTGTCGAATTGATCCCATATTACAAATTTAAGAATAGTATGATACCATAACGCGAAAAGTAAAAATGTATCTTTGCACTGATGATGAAATCTTACATGGAAATTTTTAAATATACAATCAAGTACAAGTTCCTGACTTTTATGGTTGTTTTAAGCAATCTCCTATTTGTTATATTTAATTTACTTTCCCTGGTTCTTTTCATACCTGTATTACAGCTGATTTTTAGAGACCCCGACAGTATTGAAGTATTGCAAAAACCCTATTATAATGGTGGTTTTATTGATCTATTTGTGTACATAAAGGACTATTACAATTTTACAATGGCATCTATGGTGAAAAACGACCCACTTGATGCTTTGTTCTTTGTTTGTGTTTCTGTTATGATTGCATTCTTTTTGAAAAACCTTTTTCGATATGTAGCCGTTTGGTTTCAGTCCGAATTAAGAATGGTGGTGGTCAGAGATGTTAGAGATGCCCTTTTTCAAAAAGCCATGAATCTTCCCCTATCATATTATTCAAACGAAAGAAAGGGAGACCTCATCGCGAGAATGAATAGTGATGTCAATGAAATAGAAATTGCCGTTGTCTGCCTATTAGAGCTTTTATTCAGAGAGCCATTTGCTGTTATTATTAATGTAGCTATGCTCATTTATCTGAGCCCAGAGCTTTCTTTGATTTCTTTCTTCCTTTTGCCCATATCTGCCCTGGTCATCTCATTGATCGGTAAAAGTCTTAAACGTACAGCGAAAAAAAGCCAGGAACAAACAAGTCGATTATACTCTTCTATGGATGAAGGTATTGATGGAATCAGAATTATAAAAGCTTTTAATGCAGTTTCCTTTATTGTAAATCGATTTCAAAAAACCAACCTACACCACCAAAAACTAATCACGAGAACCTTCAGAAAGAAAGATTTGTCTCCCCTATTAAACGAAACCATCGGTGCTTTTGTAATGCTAAGCTTGGTTTGGTTTGGTGGTAAATTAATTATTAATGATCCCAGCAATTCCTTTTCGGGAGAAGTGTTTTTAACTTTTGTGATCGTGTTCTCTCAGCTGCTAAGGCCTATTCAAAATATCTCTAAAAACATCTCCAACATGATTAAATCAAGAGCCTCTCAAGACAGAATAAATGAGGTGTTAAATCTTGACGAGCTCGTAAAAGAAGTTGATTCTCCTATTTCTTTAGATGGTTTTAGCAATGAAATTGAGTTTAGTAATGTTTCTTTTAGGTATCAGGACACACCCGTTTTAAATCAAATTGACTTTTCGATTAAAAAAGGTCAAAACATAGCCCTTGTTGGAGAATCAGGTAGTGGAAAAACCACCTTAATTAATCTCATTCCTCGATTTTATGATGTAACCGAAGGAAAAGTATCTATTGATGGAAAGAACTTATCATCTTTATACATCAATGAATTGAGGTCCCTTATTAGTCTGGTCTCGCAAGACGCCATATTATTTAATACAAGTATTGCCGACAACATTGCTTTTGGAGAAGAAGAACCTGACATGAATCGGGTTATTGAAGCTGCCAAAACCGCTAATGCACATGGTTTTATTTCAAAATTTGAAAACAGCTATTCAACAGTGATTGGCGAACGTGGAAATAAATTGTCTGGTGGTCAAAAACAAAGGTTAAGCATTGCCAGAGCGGTATATAAAAACCCAGAAATATTAATCCTAGATGAAGCTACTTCTGCACTTGATATGGAGTCCGAAAAGCTTGTTCAGCAAGCACTAGACCAGGTCATGAAGGAAAGGACATGTATCGTAATTGCACATCGATTAAGTACTATTAAAAATGTGGATCTGATACTAGTACTCTCTAATGGCGAAATCGTCGAAAGAGGAAATCACAATGAATTAATTGCCCAAAAAGGGGTCTACAAAAAATTATTTGAACTTCAAACCGTTTAAAATTAATTGCTTTTAATGAACATATCCATTTTCTAATGGTTACTTTTGCAATATGAAAGGTGATAAAGGTTTTTCTGCAGTTAATTACGTCAAGGGTAATAACGCTATTTTTTACAAGGTTTTGAGACAACGTGTGAACGAGTATTTTAAAAAAGAAAATATCTCAAGACATGCAAATGGAGCAATGGTTTTCAAAACCATTTGCATGATTGCAATGTACACTGTTCCATTTGTTCTTATCTTAACCTTAAACATTCAATCTTGGGCCGTTTTGGGCTTGTGGGCTCTAATGGGTATTGGAATGGCTGGTTGCGGTTTATCCGTAATGCATGATGCAAATCACGGCGCATATTCGAAAAGTCCAGCTGTAAATAATTTTATTGGAAGAATTCTTGTTTTACTTGCTGGGAATCCAGCAAATTGGAGGATTCAGCACAATGTACTGCACCACACGTATACCAATGTTACTGATTATGACGAAGATATTGCCCCTCCTCCCTTTATATTAAGATTTTCGCCTCACACCAAAAGACACAAGATACACAGGTTTCAGCACGTCTATGCCTATTTCTTTTATGGCCTAATGACTATGATGTGGTTTGTTAGCAAGGATTATACCCAAGCAATGCGTTACAAGAAATTAGACCTTTTAAAGACACAAGGCCTTACATTTAAAAAGCATATAAGAAATATTATCATTAATAAAATTGTTTATTCCGCCATTTTTATTGCTCTTCCTTTTTGGTTGAGTCCAGCATCATGGTACATCACCTTGATAGGTTATTTGCTTATGCAATTTATTTGTGGATTTATTTTGGGTATTATTTTTCAACCCGCACACGTCGTCCCGACTTCAACCTATCCTTTGCCAGATAAGTCTGGAGATATTGAAGCTGATTGGGCTGTAAGCCAAATGTATAATACCGCTAACTTTGCGCAACAGTCAAAATTATTTTCTTGGTATGTTGGTGGATTGAATTATCAGGTGGAGCATCATCTTTTTCCTAATGTATGCCACATCCATTACAGTAAGCTTTCGAAGATCGTTAAAGCTACGGCTGATGAGTTTCATGTTCCCTATCATTCATACAAGACGTTTGTTGGGGCCCTGAAAGAGCACACCAAAATGCTTTACGATTTGGGGAACAAAGACATCGCACCAGCTATTCATTAAGTTGATTTTTGGAGATTTTTATGACTTTTGCATCTCATTGGAAGATGTGGAAGAAACCTTTCCCTTTGACAAAAACACCCTGGTTTTTAAAAAGAAAAGCAAAATTTTTGCGCTTGCAAACACCCTTGATTTCAAATTTATTAATTTAAAATGTGATCCTATTGAGGCCCTTGAACTTAGGGATCAATTCCAAGGAATACGTCCTGGGTACCACATGAATAAAAAACATTGGAATTCAATATATGTGAATCAAGATGTTCCCGACAAGTTCATTTATAAACTTATTCAAAAATCTTACGGATTAGTTTAATCTTACTTTATCGAAAGCTCAAATTTTAACAAAGCTCACCTTGCTCGTAAGGTCTCCATTTTGGAACGATATAATGTAGGACCCTTTTGGATATTCAGAGCAATCCATGATCATTTTCTTTTTTGATTGAATATAGCTAAAGATCTCTTTTCCTGATGCGTCATATATACGTGCTTTAACGCCAATTAAAGAAGTTGGAACAGATACGCGAATTTTTTCATTCGTTGGATTTGGATACAATAAAATCTTCTCAGTATTCTCTTCCAATCCCACACTACTTTCTATAGTAAGATTCAAGGTTATTGTACTGTCACAACCCGCACTATTAATAATGATTTGAGAATAGACACCAGAGCTGTCGTAAGTAACACCATTTAATGTGTAAGAATCTAATGCCGTTTCTGTGAGAGAAGAGCTTGTACTCTGATTTATCACTAAATCCAATGTAATTGTCGAATCACAGCCGTGTATAGTAGTGTATTCGACGGTTGCCGTATTGTTGTTTTCGGTGTAAGTGGCTCCATCAATCCAGGTATAGTTATCACATGACGTTTGGGTATCTGTTCCCGAATAGGAATTGTTAATTGTCAGATCTAAGACAATAGTCGAATCGCAACCTTCAATGTTTGGAAGACTATATGTTGCGGCATTATTACTTGTGGTATAGGTGTTCCCATCAATCCAGGTATATGAGTCGCAAGCATTTTGACTGTCTGTAGTGCTTGAGCTCGACCCTTGCTGATACACTCTGATGTAATCTAGTACCATTTCGCTATCTGTGAAAGCTGGGTCTATTGAGTTCTGTATTGCTACATTTAATAATAGATATTGGTCTGCAACGTAAGGCCACGTACTCATGTTTTGAGGAGAGGGACTGTAGGTATAATAAGGAACCCCATCCAAGCTAAATGTAATTTCATCAGCTGTCCACTCCATGGCATAAACATGAAATGTATTTGATACGTCGTTTGCCATTAATCCCCCATGATTTACGGTTGCTCCAAATGAAGATGGTGTGTGAAGTGCACTCTGAACAAAGTTTTGATTGGAACCCCAGTGTTCCATGATGTCAATCTCACCGCATTCAGGCCATCCAGTCGTTCCAAAACCTTGAGTCTGCCAATACGCACCTGTTTCATTGATGTTTTTACCCAGCATCCAAATGGCCGGCCAAGTCCCCACTCCCTCAGGTAGCTTTGCTCGTGCTTCCACACGGCCATAAGTAAAAGCAAATTTTGAATTAAGCCTAGCAGATGTGTACTCTTTCGTTATTCCCTGTACAGGGTCCGTATAGGTTTCATCTTTTGCTACAATATGCAGGTATCCATTTTGAACAAAAGCATTGTCTTCTCGATCTGTGTAGTGCTGAAGCTCTCCATTGTACCATCCCCAACCATTTGGTATATACGTTTGGTGGAACCATTTTGAATTGTCAATCGCTCCACTCCCATCAAATTCATCTGACCAAACCAAGTTGCTGAAAGGGGAGCAGCTTCCAACATTACCATCGTAATTCACATCATCAATGTAGGCAGTGACAATATCATTATTGTTTTCCCCATTCACTTGTAAAACAACTCTATTAAAGTCAGTTCTGAAAACAGGGTCGGGAGAGCCTCCGTTAAAATTGATGAATGGATCATTTAAGAAGTCAAATGAAACTTCTTGCCATTCGTCAGGTGTGACATTTTTAACAATTTCAGATTGAGTTTCCCATGGTGCTCCAATTGTCCCATCCTGCAGCTTCAGGGATATTTGATTGTTTTGATTGCCCGTTAAGCTTCCCGAAGCTATAAATATTTTTAGTGTAAATGTATGATTTACTGATAGGTCAAAGTTCTCGTTCACATCAAATCGAACATTGGCATATTGACCCCCAATATCTGAATATTTTAGCACCGTTGAAGAAACATTTATCCCCTGAACGTTTGGGTTTGAAAATGCTATATCCATATTACAATCATCTCCAAACCATGTTGTGATATCTCCATTACCTTCAAAATCATCATAGACATTTTGAACCTGAGACCCAACCCCAAAAGAAATGAAGAAAAATAATGCTGTGAAGATATTTCGCATAAATTTTAGTGTCTTGACATCCTTCATAGTGTCAAAAATACGCTTATTGATGTACAAAGCAAAACGTCCCGTATATTTTTTCACATAAATCAAATTCATGTCATTTGATTCCTCAAGATTTTAATTATATAAATCTGCCGTTATGAATTTTATGTATATTTAATATTCCATTTTAGGATGGTAATGAATGACTAAAAAATAAATAAAAAGATATGAGTGATTTCCCATGGTTTAAATCCTACCCTTCTGAGGTTCCAAAAACAATAGAGCTTAATCGATACAACAACCTTGTTGAAATTTTTGATCAATCGGTTGAAAGCTTTGGCGATAAAACTGCGTATAAAAACATGGATGTCGAAATTAGCTTCAATGATGTTTCGGCCCACGTCGATGCACTTGTTTGGCATCTTCAGAACAATACGAACCTCAAAAAAGGAGATAGAATTGCGCTTCAAATGCCCAACCTGCTTCAGTTTCCAATAACCATTTTTGCATGTTTGAAAGCAGGCTTGGTCATTGTGAATACAAATCCACTGTATACAGCAGAAGAAATGCGACATCAGTATAAAGACTCTGGAGCAAAAGCAATTATCATCTTGGAAAACTTTGCCCATAACCTGGAGGAAATCCTTGATGACACCGAAATTGAAACGGTAATTACAACAACTATCGGTGATATGCTTGGCGGATTAAAGGGAGCGATTACCAATTTTGTAGTTCGAAAAGTTAAAAAAATGGTGCCCCCATTTACCTTGAACAACACCACTCCTTTAAAGCAAATTTTTAAAGACTGTAAAGGAAAAAAAGGAGCTCCGGTTACTCTTGGGAAAGACGACCGTGCATTCCTTCAATATACAGGAGGAACAACGGGAGTTTCAAAAGGGGCTACCCTTTCTCATGGAAACATTTGTGCCAATGTTCAGCAGGTAGAAGCCTGGATTGGACATAAGTTTGAAGATGGACAAGAGACCATAATTACAGCTCTTCCCATGTATCACATATTTGCATTAACTGCAAACTGTGTGGTGTTTTTTAGATATGGAGCAAAGAATATTTTGATTACCAACCCAAGAGACATGAAAGGATTCTGTAAAGACCTCAAGAAAAACCCATTTACTTTCATTACAGGAGTAAATACGCTTTTTAATGGCCTACTGAACCAGGAGGCTTTCCGAAGCCTTGATTTTAGTCAGCTCAAAATGGCTTTAGGTGGTGGAATGGCTGTTCAGGATGTGGTTGCGGCCGAATGGGAAAAGGTGACCAACAGCCCTATGCTTGAGGCATATGGTTTATCTGAAACAAGTCCTGCCGCCACTATCAATCCCGTTGGTGGATTACACAAGGTAGGTACAATTGGTTTGCCTCTACCAAATACCGATATTAAGATTTTTGATGACAACAAGGTTGAGGTTGCTCCAGGAGAAAAAGGAGAAATTGGAATCAAAGGCCCTCAAGTAATGCAAGGTTATTGGAACCGACCTGAAGAAACTGCCAATTGCATGCACGGAGAATATTTCCTTACAGGTGATGTGGGAATCATTGATGAAGACGGCTTCTTTAAAATAGTCGATCGCAAAAAAGAAATGGTCTTGGTTTCTGGATTTAACGTTTATCCAAGCGAAGTAGAAAAAGCAATCACGGAAAATGCCAAGGTGTTGGAAGTTGGGGTTTGTGGAGGTAAAAATGATGACGGAACAGAATTCGTTCAGGCCTTCGTTGTGAAAAAAGATGACTCCTTGACCAAAGAGGAGGTGATTCAAACCTGTAGGGACAGCCTCACCGCCTATAAAGTTCCAAAAGTCGTGCACTTCAGAGACGAATTGCCGAAATCAAACGTGGGTAAAATTTTGAGACGATTACTTAAATAATCCCATGGACTCTAAAGAAAAAACAATAACGTTTAAGCCCGGGATTAAACATGACTTTGAAAATAAAAAAGACCTTAAAGTTTGGGAGGATGAGTATAATAATCTAAGTCGAGAGGATAAAATATTAGTAGAAACTCAAGAACAAACCAGGCAATTAACAAGAATTTCCAATAATGTTGCATTCTTCTTTTGGTGGCTTATTCTTGGGGTTGGTCTTTCCCTTTTGTATTTTGTGTTTGTAGAAAATTGAAAACACCATATCTTTCTTTTGAGAATCGATAAATTCATCTGGCATGTTCGCTTGTCAAAGACTCGTTCTTTGGCAGCAAAGCTTGTGGATGGAAACAAAATCAAAATCAACTCGAAAGAATGCAAGCCTTCTAGAGAAGTCAATGTGGGAGATCTTATCAGTTTTCAAAAAAACAATGCCCTTTTTAGCTATAAAATCACTCAGCTCACCAATAAAAGACTGGGGGCTAAGCTCGTTCCAGACCACATTACCGACATCACCCCGGAAGAAGAAATAGAAAAATACAAAACCTATCAGTTGGCTCAGCGAGCCTATCGCGGAAAAGACCAAGGAAAGCCAAATAAGAAAGACAGAAGAGATATAGATCATTTTTTAGAAGGTTGGTAAGTTTTCAAGAGATATTGTAACTTCTACCTTTGAAAAGAGAATGAATTTAATTTTAGAATTCCTCCCACATGGAAAAAACAAAAGTTCCTTGGTACCATCTTACACTGATCATTTTAGCGGCAGAATCCATTTTCTTTCTCCCTTATGTGCTCAGTCGAATTTTTAGGCCGACTGTATTAGATGTTTTTCAAATTGACAATGTTGAACTAGGTATCTGCTTTTCTGTATATGGATTGGTTGCAATTGTTTCGTACCTTTTTGGAGGCCCCATTGCCGATCGTTTCCCTGCAAGAAAACTTATTTCTTGGGCATTATGGCTTACAGCACTAGGAGGTGTCTATTATGCTACCTTTCCGAATTATATAGGTCTTAAAATCTTATATGGATATTGGGGTTTCACGAGTGTCTTTTTATTTTGGGCCCCCATGATTAAAGCCACCAGAATGTGGGGAACATCTTCTTCTCAGCTCCGAGCTTTTGGATTTTTAGAGGGTGGAAGGGGTCTTGTGGGAGCTGCTTTAGGAACCCTTGGGGTCGCAATCTTCGCTCTTTTCGATAACAATAATATTACAGCTATACATCTGGAAGAGAGCAGGTCCGCTTTTAAATATGTTATTTATTTTTCCTCCTTTTTTGTTGCCTTCGTTGGAGGCTTAATTTGGTTTTTCATGAAGTTTAATGGAGACAAAGAAAAGAGTGTTGTTACAAATAAAATTTCAATCAAACAGATCAAAAGCGTTTTGAAAATGCCTTCAGTATTGTTGTTAATGATCATTGTTTTATGTGCCTACATGGGCTATAAAACGACCGATGTGATTTCCTTGTTTTCTAAAGAAGTGATGAACTATAATGAGGTCAAGTCGGCAAAGGTGGCCACCTTTTTATTGTATGCGAGACCTGTCGTTGCCATCATCTTAGCCGTGTTTTTTATACGCATACGTATCACCCTACTCCTCTCCATTGGCTTTGTTGTTTCCTTTTTCGCAGCCCTCATCTTTTCGTTTGGTCTCGTATCTCATTCAACGGTCCTATTGTTTGTTCTCTCCATTATAATGCTTTCTGTAGGTGTTTACGGCCTAAGGGCACTTTACTTTGCGGTCATGGATAAAGGGAAAATTCCTTTAATCTATACCGGAACAGCCGTTGGATTGATCTCCATTATTGGTTATGCTCCAGATATCTTCAGCGGACCTCTAGCAGGATATTTTTTAGACCAGTACCCTGGAATTCAAGGATATCAATACGTGTTTGCCGTTTTAGCTCTCTTCTCATGTATTGGAGCTTGGGCCTCATGGAAGTATCATGTAATGTATGGGAAGTCTTAAAACAGTTATTCCACCGTAACCGACTATTTTTTAAATATGGTTACACACTTCAACGGGATAGTTTCAA
>JBELDA010000052.1:0-18438 GCA_042094515.1 Crocinitomicaceae bacterium | reverse complement strand
CGGGAGACGGGATTCGAACCCGCGACCCCAACCTTGGCAAGGTTGTGCTCTACCAGCTGAGCTACTCTCGCTTATATTTATTAGACTGCATTCGATTATGCAGCGGGCGACAAATTTATAAATATTTTATGGTATTATTCAAGAGATGAATAGAATATTTCACTCAAAGGGTTAATTATTTGGCCTGAGAATTGATTACTTTTGCAAAGAAATGGATCAACAAAGCTCTAAACAGTTAAAATACGACAAAGCATACCTGCGCCTAGCGGAAAGCTGGGCCAAACTTTCTCATTGTAGCAGAAAAAAGGTGGGCGCCATCATAGTCAAAGATGAAATTATCATTTCTGACGGATTTAATGGCACACCTGCGGGATTTGATAATTGTTGTGAAAATGATGAGGGCCTTACCCACTGGTACGTCCTTCATGCCGAAGCAAATGCCATTTTAAAAGTAGCAAAATCAACAAATAACTGTAAAGAAGCTACCCTATATCTGACGCACTCTCCCTGTCGAGACTGTAGTAAATTAGTATTGCAATCTGGTATTAAAAGAGTCGTATATAAAGAGGCTTATAAAGATCCCGCAGGTATTGATTTTCTTAGTAATGCAGGACTTGAAATGGTTCACATAAACCAAATAGATGAATAATTCTCGTTTTTCTATTGTTCTTCCCTTAGTTATTTCCTTTTCTATTTGCGCAGGTTTTTTAGTTTGTTACGTAATAATGGGTGATGTTTTTGAATCCCAAAAAAAGAGTACAGGCGTACAAAAACTTGAAGACGTTTTAAATCTTTTGGATAGTAAATATGTCGATCCGATTGACCGTGATCAGATTTTTGAAGAAACCATTTCTGAAATGTTGCATAAACTAGACCCTCATAGTAATTATATTCCAGCGAGCGATATGGCTCTTATAGCCGAATCTATTGAAGGTAATTTCAGTGGGATCGGGGTGAGGTTTTTTAAATTGAGAGATACCATCTCTATTACTCACGTACTGGCAAATTCCCCCTCAGAACTTGCGGGTTTAAAAGATGGTGATCAAATCATCCAAATAAACGGACAAATTGCAGCAGGTGTAAAAATGTCTACCGATTCCATTATGGCAATGCTTAAAGGGAAGAGTGGGACTTCCGTAAAGGTTCAAATCAATCGTTATGGAGAGCTGCTGTCAAAAAAGATTATACGTGGAAGAATTCCAATTAAATCCATCAATACTTCCTACATGATCGATAGCGAAACGGGATATATTAAAATCGAACAATTTTCGGTTCCCACCGCCTTTGAATTTAGAGAAGCCTCTATGATATTATTGTCCAAGGGAATGAAACGACTCATTCTCGATTTGAGAAATAATGGTGGTGGAGTGCTGGACGGAGCCACTCAAATTGCTGATGAATTTTTACAAACAGGTTTGTCAATTGTAAAAACAAAGGGCCGTAAAATTGGAACAAAGTATTATACCTCAACAAGAAATGGAAGTCTAGAAAAAATAGAATTGATTGTTCTTATCAATTCAAGGTCTGCATCAGCAAGTGAAATTGTTGCGGGAGCCATTCAGGATAATGATCGCGGTCTTATTGTCGGGCGGAGGTCCTTTGGTAAAGGTTTGGTTCAGGAGGACCAAAGGTTAAGAGATGGGAGCTCTGTGAGAATAACAGTGGCAAGATATTATACCCCTTCAGGGAGGTGTATACAACGACCTTATTCGGATGACCTAGAAGATTACTATAATGATCCGACTCGAACCGAAGAATCTATGTTTACAATAGACTCATCAATATTTATTGATTCACTTAAATACAAAACAATTGGAGGACGGACTGTATATGGCGGAGGAGGCATAAGTCCTGATGTTTTTGTTCCACTAGATACAACTGGAACTGGTCTTTATTATTCATCTCTACTCTGGGGTGGAGCCATAAACCAATTTTCTTTTGATTATGTCAAAAGAAATCACTTATACGAAAACAGACCTTGGTCTTCTTTGAACCAATTTAAACAAAACTTTAGAGTAGATAATGCCTTAGTTGATGCCCTGGTCGAATACGCCGCTTCAGAACTCGGGATTCTACCATATCAAGAATCGGATATTCAGCATTGTAAACCAAGACTTAAAATCCAACTAAAAGCAGAAATAGCGAGACAAATTTGGCAAGAAAACGGATTTTTCTCCGTGTACAATGAGTTTGATTCTGAGATATTGAAATCACTTGGTTCTTTCAAAGAATAGAGTAACACTAACTACTTCACCTCTATTGCGACTTCGTTTTTACGCCCAATCACCTGCCAGGGTGCATTGTACCCCATAAAATGAATGTTCCCAACAGTTTCAAGCCCTTCTGCTTTCAAGCTTTTGAGGAGCTTTTTCGCGTATTTGGATATTTTTTTATTGTTGGCATAACCAGGAAAAGTAATCACAGCATATTTCTTAGGTGAAACAGTTAACAGTTCAACGTTATCAGAATTCGGTTCCGGAAGGCTTTCCAAGGAATGTTCCTTGGGCATTACAAAAGACATTTTTGTATCCTTTCCCATTTCCATGATTACCGGTGATGTCATCGCTATCTTTTTGTTGGCCTCATTGCCGCCAAATATGTAATTCGCGACAGTACGAAAACCATTACTAGACGTGTTTTCGTAAGAGTTGCTTTTCATAACTGTTTGTGCCAAAATCATTGAGCCATATTGTCGAACCTCAAAATCATCATAGGACTTAATAAGAGTGTATTTGGGGGATTCAATTTTTGTTGATCGATAAGCCATGAAAAATTGACTTAAAATGAGGAGAACAATAGAAACGGAGAGGAAATAAGAAATTCTGGACATAGTTTTTTGAGTTTTAGATTTATAGTTTATGAGTTTAGTTTTGGGTTTTCTTTTTCTTTTTCTTTTTCTTTTTCTTTAAAAAATTCATTTTTCGTGTTTTACTCACCGATAAAATATATGGATGATTTGGATTCTTTTTTTCAAAATCCTGATGATATTTTTCAGCTAAATAAAATACTGTCATTTGTTCAACACTTGTAGTTATTCGTTTAAATTCTCTTTCAATAAGTAAACGACTTATGTACGATTCTGCCTTTTGCTTTTGAACCAAATCAGTGTAAAAAATTGCTGACCTATATTGTGTTCCTGCATCAGGACCCTGCCTATTCAAAGTTTCAGGATCATGAGAATCAAAAAAAACCTCCAATAGGGTTTCATATGAAACGCTTTTTGCGTTAAAGGTTACTTCAACAGCCTCTGCATGACCTGTTAAACCGGAACAGATTTCTCGATAAGTAGGATTCTCTGTTTTACCACCACAATAGCCAGAAGTAACATCAATTACACCTGGAATTGTTTCAAAAATGGCTTCCACACACCAAAAGCATCCTGAGGCAAAATAAGCCTTTTGCTTTTGAGTGTAAGCACTGAAAAAGGGGTACAGTATAGCAAGAAGTAGCAAATATCTTTTCACCCTTTTGAAACAAACTTTAAGAAGAAAAGTTTACTTTTTAGTGTTTACTTTTTTTGTTCTCAGCTGTAAAGGCAAGAAAAATTACGACCACAATTGCTACAATAGTACCAATAGCGATCCAGATCGTCGCGTCCATAGTTTTTAGTTATTAGTCATAGCTAATTTAGAAAACATTAGGCTCAATTCCAAAAAAAAGGAAAAATAATTTAGCAAAACCCCTGAAAATGAGTAAGTAATGTGTTATATGAATCTTAATTTGATTTTTTAAATTTGATTTTCACCTCGTCTACCTGAATGAAATAGGTCCCTGCATTTAGTGTAGAAATATCGACTCGATTAGATATGAGTTCGCCAGATGAAACAAGCTTAAGGGTCGAAAGCTCATAAATAAAATAGCGCCCCTTTAGGTTCTCAATTGTAAGAAAATCAAGCCCTGGGTTAGGATATGCTAAGGATGGAATGGATTCAATAGAACCAGTGCTCAACGGCTCTTGCTGTAGATAATCCGATAAATTGAATTTGAAAAGTTTTGGAGCGATGGTAATTACAGAGCTAATCTGTTCTGAGGAAACATATCCAATAGAATTATCTTTAAGAGCAAGTCCTTCAGTTTGTGCCAAAGAAAACATTGTTCCTATTTCAATTCTTCTTTTGTTTCCTGAGAAAAATAAATTCTCCTCATAATCCCAAAGCATCCATATGAAACTACTGTATAGATTGGCCCCGTTATTCTTATACCCTAATAGCATCATATTTCCCGATATTAAATCAACGGATGCATCTGTTATCAATCCATCCGCATTGAAGCCGCTATCTAAAGCAGCCACTGCTGTATCCGACCATGTATTTGGAAGCTTGTACAACTTTGTCTCTTCATCTAACCAGTTTTTAGAAAATAAATAAAGAGAATCATCTGTTGAAACAAATGCTTCGCAATCATAATTATGAGAATTCGAATTCCATGTAAAATCAACCTGGTCTTGGAATCTGAAAAGCATCCTCGTGGCTGAAACCTCTGTTACCTGTGGATCCAGAATATCCTGCTTGCTTATTTCATAAACACACAAGTCTTCTCTCGAACCCGAATTATTACCAAAGTCTCCAATGAATAAACTTTGATTATTGTGACTTAAGGCCTCCCAGTCAACATTGGTAGCATTCACGACCGTAATTTCCCTAACAATAGCACCCAGAGTGTCCATCTCAAAAATAGAGTTTGAATTTCCACCATCATTAATTGTATATAAATGATTGTCAAAAAATACGATTCCAGAATTTTCATTCAAAATGGAACTATTTAGATCTGCCACGAATTCCATTGTATAGTTCGTAAGGTCATATACACATGAGCCATCATTAATGCTTGCGGAGCTAACATAATTGTTTGCCAAAGGATCCGTACAGCCCTGCTGACTATATAGAAACGATGAAGCAAAAGAAATAAAGCTTACATAAATAATTTTCTTGACCAATCTTCTGATTCTGAGGGTGATAATAAATTTAATTCGGCAAGATAAGTTACAACCTTTTCTAATATTTCGGGCATGTTTGCTTCTTTACCCTTCCATTCAGTTTGAGAAAGCCAGCTTCTTACCTGATGTAAATCAAGATTATACCTCCAGGAAATGATTTCAGCCGTATTTTCGGATTGCTTTACTTTAATTGCTCGTTTTTGTATAATCTCAAGGACTCTTGCAAGCTCCTTCGGGTGATTTTCAATAATGTCGTTTCTTGCTGCAATAACAAATGATGGCCAAGGTGTGTAAACCTCTCCAACACGCCTACATTTCTTTTGGTCAACATAGGGCTGTGTCGTAAATTTTTCCCATAAAAAAACCTGTGCTTCTCTGTTTTCCAAAGCCCACAATCCTCCATAAACATCACCAACAACGTTAAAGTTTAACTTCTCCGCTTTCAGCTGGTTTTGATAAGCCATGACAAAGGACATCAAGTGAGAACCAGATGCTTCTCTTGAAATGGCAACCGTTTGAGCATCAAGGTCTTTAATGGTTTGGAACCTGGACTTAAAAGGCACATGTACACCCCAGCACAAAGGAGTACTGACGTACACGTCTAATATTTTTGCATCTAAGCCTTGTAGAATAGATCTACTTATGCCTTCAGTAAGCACAATGGCTACATCTATTGACCCCGTTTGAAGCCCCTTGATCATTTGTCCGGTTCCTCCACTCATATCCGCCCAGTGCAGAGCTATACCTTCTTTGCGGAACAAGCCTTCCTCTATCGCAATTCTCCAGGGATAGTTAAAGTGTTCAGGTACCCCCCCTACTTTCAATCCTAACATATTATGCGGGTTTAAAGATTTGTTTTTCATATAGCGTTTTGTACTTCCCGTTTTTCAATAATAATTCATTGTGCGTTCCCGTTTCAATGATTTTACCCATGTCCATAACCACAATTTGATCTGCCTTTTGTATCGTGCTTAATCGATGAGCTATTACAATAGAGGTTCTTCCTTTTGTTAGGTTTACAGTTGCTTTTTGTATTAGCATTTCTGATTCATTGTCGACGCTTGATGTTGCCTCATCTAATATTAATATCTGAGGATTATATACATAAGCCCGTATAAAAGCAAGGAGTTGTCTCTGACCAACGGATAAAACTGACCCTCGCTCCCCTATTGTATAATCATAATTTTCAGGAAGCTGTGAAATAAAATCATGAGCGCCAACAGCCTTGGCAGCTCTGATCACATCAGCCCTTGAAATTGTTTCGTCACCCAATGTGATATTGTTATGTATGGTATCTGAAAACAGGAAAATGTCTTGCAGAACTATTGCAATATTGTCCCTAAGATGAGAAAGATTGATCTCCTTAATATCTGTCAATCCGATTCTTATAGTCCCATGCTGATGTTCATAGAACCTACCTAAAACATTTACAATTGTAGATTTTCCAGCTCCAGTTGCACCAACAATAGCCACCATTTTTCCCGTTTCAATTTTTAGATTTATTTGTCTCAGCACCTCAGCGTTTCCATCATATGAAAAAGTAACATCTTTAAAAATAATGTCCGCACCAAAATCAATATCCTGAGCCTTTCCTGAATGTTGTCTTTGATCACTGTGATCCATGATTTCAAAAATTCTTTCTGCACGAACAATTCCCCTCTGCAGAACATTGAATTTATCTGCAAGTTGGCGTATCGGACGATAAAGCTGATAAATCCAAAGTGTAAAGGCAATTATTTGTCCATACATAGCCTGGATTTCAGCACTCGTTTTACCACCAGCATTTATAGCTCCCCAGACCAAAAGAAATGCAATGGATAGAGAGCTCAACATTTCTACAACCGGGAAAAAAATAGAATTGGCCCAAACAGCATTAATGTGCGCCCGCCTATGGCCATTGTTTATTTCAACAAACTTATCATATTCTTCTTGATTCTTATTAAAAAGCTGTACAACGGACATTCCTGTCAAGTGCTCCTGAACAAAAGTATTTAGCTTTGTTACCTGCTTGCGTTCCAGCTGAAATGCAGACTTCATGGCTCTCGCAAAAATTCGTGTTGCAATAACCAGGAGGGGTATAGGAATTAGAGTCATCAAAGAAAGCTCCCAATTCGTATAGAACATTAAGCTTAACACGACCGTAAGAGAAATCAGATCCCGAGACATTTCCATAATCCCAGAAGAAAAGACCTGAGTTATAGCTTCAAGGTCGGAAACAACTCGCGTCACTAAAGCACCTATTGGCGTTTTATCAAAATACTTCATCCTAAAAGAAACGACATGAGCAAACAGCTTTTTCCGAATATCACGAATGACAGATTGCGCCAGTAAATTTGAAAAATAGCTAGAAACAAATTGAAGCACACCTTCCATAAAAAGCAAGCCAACAATCCCGAGTGACCAGCTGAGTAACAGTTCCTTGTTTTGTGTATTAACAATATAATTGTCAACCATTTTCCCAATTAAATACGGCCTTATTGGGCTAAGAAATGAAAGAAGTAGAACACAAAATGCGGCAAAAATAAAGACCCTTTTATACGGTCTTACGTATAGCATCAAGCGCTTAAACATCGTATAATCGACCTTCTTTTTTTCCATTTGCACACAAATTTAAATTAAAACATGTGATCACCCTTTAAATGTTTAAAAAAACCAATTGTATTTATGATTTTGTTAGATAAAAGATCTCATAAGCCAACACTTTGTTGAAGTTAATATTTTATGTATTTTTGCCCTCTATTTTTAATTGATCAACTCATGGGTGTTAAAATATTTGCAGGACGAGCTTCACAGCACTTAGCTGAACGCATTGCAGATGCCTATGGACAAACTCTTGGAAGTGTTAACGTAAATGTTTTTAGTGATGGTGAGTTTCAACCCTCCCTTGAAGAAACCGTTCGTGGACAAGATGTGTTTATTGTTCAATCCACAATGCCTCCTACAGAAAATCTATTTGAGCTTTTGCTTCTTATTGATGCAGCAAAAAGGGCTTCTGCAAGAAAAATAATTGCGGTGATTCCATATTTTGGTTTTGCTAGGCAGGATAGAAAGGATAAACCAAGAGTTGCAATAGGAGCCAAGCTTTCTGCGAACATGCTTATGGCTGCAGGAATTGACAGAATCATGACGATGGATTTACATGCTGATCAAATTCAAGGGTTTTTTGAAGTTCCTGTAGATCACCTTTATGCTTCAACCCTTTTTCTTCAGGAAATTGAAAAAATGGATGCTCAAAACTTGGTTATAGCTGCTCCTGATGTTGGAGGAGCCAAACGAGCAAATTCATATAGTAAAAAGCTTAACTGCGGTTTAGCTATTTGTCATAAACATAGAAAAAAACCGAATGAAATCGCTGAAATGACTGTTATAGGAGAAGTTTCAGGTAAAGATGTCGTCATTATTGATGACATGTGTGATACCGCTGGCACACTGACTACAGCGGCGAACCTCCTGATTGAAAAAGGAGCAATAAGTGTAAGGGCCTTTTGTACACATGCTGTGCTTTCCGGTCCTGCATACGAAAGAATAAACAATTCTAAATTAACCGAGCTTATTGTTACGGATACCATTCCAATGACTCAGAAAAGTGATAAAATTCGCGTCATCACGGCGGCTGATTTGTTCTCTGATGTGATTCATAAGCTGATTAATAATCAGTCAATAAGCGGACATTTTGTAATATCATAAAATAAATATATAATGAAAACAACACAATTGAGCGGTTCGCTTCGGGCGAACGTAGGGAAGAAGGACGCTGCCAGCCTGAGAAACGCCGGCATGGTTCCATGTGTGCTATACGGACAGGGTGAACAAACCCACTTTTCCGTAAAAGAAGTAGCAATGAATAAAATTATTTTTTCACCGGATGTGTTTCTAGTCGAACTTGAAATAGAGGGGAAAAAGACAAAAGGAATTATTAGAGAAGTTCAGCAGCACCCTGTAAAAGATACTATACAGCATGTTGACTTTTACGAATTAGACGAAAATAAAAAAGTAAGAGTTAACCTACCGGTACGAACCACAGGTGTGGCGAAAGGAGTATTGAATGGAGGAAGGTTAAATATGGCATTTAGAACCCTTTCATGCTATGGTCTTGCTAAAGACATTCCTGAAGCAATTGTTTTGGATATTTCACCAATAAGAATTGGTCAAGGAATTAAAATTTCTGAAATCAACATGCCAGGTGTTACATTTTTAGATCCAGCATTTGCCATGGTTGTTTCTGTTAAAATATCAAGAGGAGCTATTGATGATGAGGAAGAAGAAGAAGAAGAAGAAGAAGGAGCAGAAGGAGAAGGAGCAGAAGGAGAAGGAGCAGAAGGAAAAGAAGGAGAAGGAGCCAAAAAAGAAGATGAAAAAGGAGAGTAGTTCTCTTTTTTCAAAAGAACAAAAAACCGCTTCGTGCGGTTTTTTTTGTGCCAAATTATCATAAAAAAAGTGTCGTGAATTTATTTTTGATTCGAAATGACTAAATTCGTTTCTTACCTATGAGCTACAAAAAAGCACTTATTATTATCCCTACCTACGATGAAAAACAAAACGTTGGTCGTATGATTGATGCTATTTTGGATTTACAAGATTCATTTCATGTTTTATTTGTGGACGACAATTCTCCAGATGGAACAGCCAACATTATTTCAAATAGAATAGAATCCTCTTCAGGAAGGGTTCACCTGGAAAAAAGAACAGGTAAGCAGGGTTTAGGTACAGCCTATATACATGGGTTTAAATGGGCTATTGAAAAGAACTATGAATATGTATTTGAAATGGACTGTGATTTTTCCCACAAGCCAACAGATTTAATCCGGTTAATGCATGAACTTGACAATGGTATTGACCTGGTTATTGGCTCACGGTATTGTCGCGGGGGAAAAGTTAAAAACTGGCCCTTAAAGAGAATTCTAATGTCTTACTTTGCTAGTGTTTATGTCCGTTTAATTCTATTTATTTCTATAAAAGATACAACTGCTGGGTTTAAGGGTTATCATATCGATGTTTTGAAAAAAATCAATTTGGATGGTATTCATTTTAAGGGGTACGCCTTTCAAGTATGCATGAAGTATGCAGCATTAAAACATAAGTTTAAGGTAAAGGAGGTGCCTATTACTTTTGTAGATCGTGTGGAAGGAGAATCTAAAATGAGTACGGGTATTTTTAAGGAAGCTTTCTTTGGGGTTTGGAAAATGAGACGAATGAAGTTATGAGTAAATACCTATTAAAAAATGGAACTGTTGTGAATGAGGGGCTTTCCCAGCAGCTAGATGTATTAATTAATCACGGTCGTATCGAGAAGATAGAATCAAATATCAGTGATGAAAATGCTCTTGTAATTGATTTAACAGGTAAATTAATCTTACCTGGTTGCATAGATGATCAGGTTCATTTTAGGGAGCCTGGTTTGACTCATAAAGGAAATATTCATTCTGAATCAAGAGCTGCTGTTGCCGGAGGGATTACCTCATTTATGGAAATGCCAAATACCCACCCAAATGCAACCACACAAGAGCTTTTGGAAGACAAGTACCAAATTGCAAAAAACGATTCTATAGCCAACTATTCCTTTTTTATGGGGGCGACCAATGACAATCTTGAACACGTTCTCAAAACAAATGCAAACCAAGTATGTGGGGTAAAGGTTTTTATGGGTTCCTCTACTGGAAATATGCTAGTAGACAACGAAAAAACCTTAGCTGGTCTATTTTCAAATGTGCCAATGCTTATTGCCACCCATTGTGAAGACGAACATACAGTTCAAAAAAACTTAGCGGAAGCCAAACTGAAATACGGAGAAGATATTCCCATAGAGCTACATCCTATTATAAGAAATGAAGAGGCGTGCTACCTTTCTTCTTCACTAGCGGTTCAGCTGGCAAAAGATCATGGTGCCCGTTTGCATGTCCTTCACATCTCTACGGCAAAAGAAACCGAACTATTCAACAATAAATTGTCTTTAAATGAAAAGAAGATAACAGCCGAAGCCTGTGTTCATCATCTTTGGTTTAGCGATAAAGATTATGTTTCTCAGGGAACAAAAATTAAATGGAACCCTGCTGTTAAATCGCAATCAGATCGAAAAGGTATTTGGAAGGCACTTTTAGACGACCGAATTGATGTTGTAGCAACTGATCATGCCCCTCACACCATTGAAGAGAAAAACAATGTTTATACTAAGGCCCCCTCAGGAGGGCCTCTTGTTCAGCATGCGCTTCTGAGTATGATGGAGCATGTGAAAAACGGAAAAATCACAATTGAGAGAGTGGTTGAAAAAATGGCTCACAATCCTGCAATTCTATTTCGTATAAAAGAGCGAGGTTTTATTCGAGAGGGGTATTACGCAGACCTTGTTGTTGTCAATCCCAGCAGGAAATATTCCGTAAGTAAGAACAACATTCTATATAAGTGCAAATGGTCTCCTTTTGAAGGATATGATTTTTCAAGTACTATTGACACAACCTTTGTTAACGGTGTAATCGTTTATAAAAACAACCAAATAATAGAAGGGATCCATGGAATGCGACTTTCGTTTAACCCTGACTTTTGATGAAAAATATTTTTTTTCTTTCCTTTTTAATATTCGCTTCTTGCTCATCCCCTGAAAAGGGAACGCTAATCCCTAAGGATGACTTTACAAAAATTCATGGAGAGGTACTGGTTCTCGAGTCTTATTATCAGCTCAAATATAGATCTGTCGGAATTTATAAAGATTCTTTAAAACACTCTGTAGACGAATTGTTAAAAACTCATGGTTATACATTTGATCAATATGAAAAAACCTACAATTACTATGCGGTCCGACAAAAAGAATTTCAGGAAATCAATTCTAAGCTTATAGAGTCCTACAATAGCAAAAAGCTATAGCCGTATCTGTTCTGCACTTACTTTTATTGACATAAAGCTTTGGGCGCTTTTATTGAATACCTCTGGGTTTTCTGTTGTCATAAATATACACTCCCCGTTCCGACTGATTTGGTTTTTTAGCGTTTCGTGCCGACGTAAATAATCTTTCAGCTTATCAGCCACGATTGGGCCCTGCGAAATTACTTTTATCTGACTTCCTGAAATCTCCTGGAGATAAGGAGCTATAATTGGGTAATGTGTGCAAGCCAACAAAACTGTGTCAATTTTAGGATCCTTTTTTATGAGTGCCAGGAAATCCTCTTTAATTATAGCTTTTCCAGATTCGGACATGTACTTATTACTTTCAATTAAAGGCACCCACATCGGACAAGCATGCTGTGTAACAATAATTTCGGGGGAAAATTTATTAAGCTCGATGACATAAGAATTTGAATTAACCGTTCCTTCAGTTCCTAAGATGCCAACATGTTTTGTCTCAGACATTTCGCCAATGGTTTCCGTTGTAGGACGTATAACGCCAAGCACACGAAAATCAGCATCCATGACTTTTAGGTCTTGTTGCTGTATCGTGCGAAGAGCCTTTGCAGAAGAAGTGTTACAAGCCACTATTACGAGACGACACCCCCTTCTTTTGAGGAATTTTACAGCCTCTAAGGTGAAATCATAAACAACATCATAGGAACGGTTTCCGTATGGTGCGCGGGCATTGTCTCCAAGGTATAGATAATCATATTCAGGAAGGATTGTTTTAAATTCTGACAAAATGGTAAGGCCACCATACCCTGAATCAAAAACGCCTATTGGCCCAATATTCTTCATAAATCAAAGCTACAAAAAAAGGGCAACGATGTTGCCCTTTACATTTCATAAGGATGTTGCTTAATTTTAAGCTTATTTACCCATCAATTCTTTTTCCAGCTTCAATAGCTCGGTCATCACCTCATTTGTGATATCCATTCCACCTTTGAAATACAAAGTAACCGTCTCGTCCAATACGTAGCTGATTTTTTTACTTTCAGCTACATTATTCACTGCTGACTGCACAAGCTCCAATATTGGCTTGTTTAGCTCTTGTCCATAAATCTGCATTTGTTGCTCTAGCTCTTGCTGTCTTGTTTGCAACGCCAGTTGTTTCTTTTGAAGCTTCTCTTCTTCCATTTGCTTAATTACAGGTGACCAATCTTTTTCATTTTGCTGATAACGCATTACCGCCGTCTCAAAAGATTTATTCATTTCTTGTAGTTCAAGAACACCTTCTTCTTCAAACTTCTTAAGCTTCGCCATAGCATCTTTTCTAGATTGAAGAGTATCCAACAGCATTTGAGAGTTGATGTGTGCAATTTTAGTCTGGGCGTTTACATTTAATCCTCCTAGAACCAAAACCAATATTAATAGTACTTTTTTCATTTTTATATGTATTTAATTTATTCTTATTATTCTATTCCCATCTCATACAAGATGTCATCACTAATGTCATAATCACTTAAAGCGTAAATCAAGCTACTTTGATTGGCCTTATCAAAAATCAAGTCGTAGCCATCACTCTTAGCAAGCTTTTTTAAGGCTGTAAAAATACGATCCTGAATGGGCTTTATCAATTCTTGCCTCTTTTGGAAGTAGTCTCCTTCTGACCCAAAATGCAAGGTTTGTAGCTCTAATGCTTCCTGCTCTAAATTTTCAATTTCTTCCTGCCGCTTCTCTTTTTCTTCTTTCGGCAACAGTATTTCTTCGCGTTCGAAGTTGTTCTTTTTCTTTTTTATCGCTTCATAACGATCTTCTATTTCTTTAGTCCATCGTTCTGCTAGCTTGTCCAATTTGTCCTTTGCTTCAACATACTCGGGAACCTTACTCATAATGTAATCCGAATCGATATAGGCATAGGATTGACTATTGGCAAAGGTTGTGCCAAAAATCAAAAACAACATAAAAATATACTTCGTCATAATGTTCAATTGAACAATTGAACGGCGAAGATACGTAATTATTGTAAAGTAACATTAATGTCCAATCATCTTTGAGGGATCCACGATCTGGTCATATTCACTTTCAGTGACATGACCTAATCCAACAGCCGCCTCTTTCAGAGTAGTTCCATTTTTATGAGCGTATTTGGCAATTTCTGCTGCTTTGTAGTACCCAATTTTAGTGTTGAGTGCAGTGACAAGCATAAGAGAGTTTTCAAGGTGTTTTTTAACGATTGGTTCATTGGCTTTAATTCCGACAGCACAGTTTTTATTAAACGAATTACATGCATCACCGATAAGCCGTGCTGATTGTAATACGTTGTATGCCATTACGGGTTTAAATACATTCAATTCAAAATGCCCGTTTGACCCAGCGACAGAAACTGCTACATCATTACCCATCACTTGAGCACAAACCATGGTTAGGGCCTCTGGTTGTGTAGGATTTACCTTTCCCGGCATAATAGATGAACCTGGTTCATTTTCAGGAATAAGCAACTCACCAATACCACACCTTGGCCCGGAGGATAGCATTCTAATATCATTACCTATTTTCATAAGTGATACGGCAGTTCTTTTCAACGATCCTGAAAGCTCAACAACAGCATCATGCGCTGCTAAAGCTTCAAATTTATTCTCAGCAGTTTCAAAAGGCAAGCCTGTAAATTCTGCAATTTTTTTTGCAACCATTACGTCGTATCCCTTGGGTGTGTTTAGTCCTGTTCCCACAGCCGTCCCCCCTAAGGCAAGCTCCTTAACCGCTTCCAGTGAATGATGTATCGTTTTTAGTGATTTATTTAATTGAGTTACATATCCGCTAAACTCCTGCCCGAGGGTAAGTGGAGTTGCGTCCATAAAATGAGTTCTTCCCGTTTTAACAATGTCTTTAAACTCCTTAGCTTTTGCATCTAAAGTGTTTCTCAAGTTTTCTATCCCTGGAACCGTGAGCTCAATCACCTGCTTATACGCTGCAATATGCATTGCTGTTGGGAAGGTATCATTTGAAGACTGAGATTTATTAACATCATCGTTTGGGTTTAAGGTTTTGTCCGCATCAGTCAGGGCTCCACCATTAATGACATGTGCCCTGTTAGCGATAACCTCGTTGCAATTCATATTTGACTGGGTACCAGAACCTGTTTGCCAAACCACTAATGGAAACTGATCGTCATGTTGCCCAGCTATGATCTCATCACACACCTGACTAATCAATTTCATTTTATCTCGATCAAGAACCCCCAATTCACAATTGGTATGAGCCGCGGCCTTCTTTAATTGAGCAAAAGCATGTACTATTTCAATGGGCATAGATGACTCTGGACCTATCTTGAAATTATTACGAGAGCGCTCAGTCTGTGCTCCCCAATATTTATCAGCAGGCACGTTCACGTCCCCCATCGTATCTTTTTCGATTCTATATTGCATTTTATAATGAATTATTGAGTTAATTTTTTAAATTTGTCTTCAATTATAGTTCAAAAATAATAGAACATGAGCACTTTCGGTATAGTTTTATTTCTTTTAATTGGTGGTATGGCCTTTTGGATGTTATTATTTTTAATGGCTTTTATATTGCCTTACTGGATTACTCTTGGCCTTTTCGAGCAACTCAGGGCGAAAAGGGTTCTAGATGATGAAGATAAATAACATCTTCCGCGAATCCTCTCTTTTTCTCTTTTAATTTCCCGTAAAACCAATTTTCACTCGGTGAAAACTGATGTTTGTCATTTTTTACCTAAGAATTCTTTATTTCCTTTGATATGAAATAATTAACTTCGAGCATAGAATTAAATCATCACACTATGGAGATTACACCTGACATTCAAAAGCGATTGGAGCTATTACGTGATAAATATGCGGCAATAGGACAAGATTTAAATTCATACCTGGATGGTCTAATCTTTGCAAATCCAATTGTCTACTGGGATTATATAGAGGTAGATGCTTTACTTAGTCTACAAAAGCCTAAAACAGATTTTCCAGATGAAAAAATATTTATTGTTTATCATCAAATAACGGAGCTTTACTTTAACCTTATCGAGCATGAGCTTAATCAAATCTGTAGAAATGGTAAAATCATCTCAGATACGGGTCAAGATCTTGGATGGAATGATGAGCTAGATGTTGATTTTTTTATTGCAAGATTAAAACGTTGCAATATGTATTTTGAAACGCTTATTCGCTCTTTTGACGTCATGAGATTTGGTATGGAAAAAGAACAATTCACAAAGTTTAGAATGGCTCTTCTTTCATCAAGTGGTTTTCAAACAGCAGCATACAGGAGAATCGAAATCACCTGTACAGATCTAAAATATTTGGTCCATGAAACGGAAAGAAAACGATTATGGAATGCTGATATTCATGAACAATTAGACAATGTTTACTGGCGTAGAGGAGCGATAATAGAAGACACAGGTGAAAAAACATTAACACTAAAAGATTTTGAAGAAAAATATTTACGCACATTTCATGATTTTGCAGATGAATATCAGCCGATTAATCTTTGGAAAAAATATTCTTCACTTTCTTCTGAAAATCAAAAGAACCCGGATGTGTTGAAGGAGTTAAAGCAGCTTGATATAAATGTAAATGTAAACTGGCCCTTGGTGCATTACCGTACTGCTGTTCATTACCTATCTAAAGGGACCGGAGAAGAAAAGGGAACTGGGGGTACAAATTGGCAAAAATATTTACCTCCAAGATTTCAAAGAAGAATTTTTTATCCAGAGTTGTGGACGGAAAAAGAAATAGAAGAATGGGGTAAAAGCTGGGTGGAAAGTGTCTTAAAATAACCCTACTTTATAGGTTTTAGGTAGGCTTCCGAAAAATCAATGATTCCAAAGCTATTCATGTTTGCATCTCTTAAATTTAGATTGTAAACAACCAAAATATTTTCGAAATACACGGGAACAACTGGAGCTTCTTTGTTCATTACCTTTATACATGAATTAAAGAGCTGGTTTCTTACTTTTTCATCAACCTCTCTTGACGACTTTTCAAATAATTCGTCAAATTCTAAGTTTTTATAATTACCATAAGCGCGTATCGATTTTCCTTCATTAAGAGAGTAATAAGGGTTGAGATATGATTCGGCATCTGGGTAGTCAGGAACATATGCTCCCATCCACATTTTTGATTCTCCTTCTTGTATAGATTTTAGCTTTTCTAAATACGTGCCCATCTTTAACACAACTTTTAGACCTAAGGAGTTATTTAGCTCAAACACCACGCTTTTACACCAATTCTCCTCAGATGATCCCGGTCGAACATTAGCAAAAAAAACAATGCTATCACCGTAATATTTACTCATTCTGCGATGATATTTTGCCAGTCGAATATTGTAGTAAGTCTTTTCGGAAGAATTAATGGGTTGGAAATAGGCTCCCGTAGGTAATATTCCATTTTCCGCCGGGTTTGATTCACCATAGAGGTACTGACTACAAATACGCTCTCTATTTACAGCATGAAAAATTGCCTTACGAAGATGCATGTCATTAAAGGGGGGGGAGCTGCAATCAAACCCAATATAATTAATCTTCAACCCATTTCGATATTGTAATTTATGCAGAATATTCTTACCACTTTTGGCTTCATCTAAGGTGCCAAACAATGAATTAATTTTGTTCGCTGGAACAGAAAGAAGTAAATCTGTTTTCTGAGTAGTGAAAGACTTAAACCCTTTGCCCTCCAATTCATATTTTACCAATATCTTATCTAAAAACGGGAGCTTATTATTATAATTGTCATATTTCCAATATTTATCATTTCTTTTATAAACTCTTTCTTTTTCATTTGAAGAAGCTAGCATATATGGGCCTGTTCCCACAGGGTGGTTCTGAATCTTTTCTTTATAATACAAATAAGCCTTTTTTGAAAAGACCGAAACACTTTGATGTGTAAGAATTTTAAGAAACGTTGGGCTTGGGTTTAAAAGCTCTATTCGCAGGCTGTATTTGGATAGGGTTTTAATCCCAGAAACACCTTGAGAAATATTTCCATTAAACGATTCATAAAACTCATTGGCCCCTTTTATTTTTCCAATTAAAAGCTGACTTTGCTTATTTAATTTATGAGATGCACATGCAAAATCCAAGGTAAACTTAACATCCTCCGCTGTTAGCTCTTCATTTTTTCCTTTGAAACAAGGGTCCTTATGAAAATAAACGCCTCTTTTTATTATTAGATCTATCGTTTTTAGGTCTTTTGATATAGTATATGATGATATCAAATTACCAGAAAGCTCTTTGGTTTCCTCGTTGTATTTAATTAGGGTTTCGAAAATAGGTGAAATGGCCCTTTGTTCATACATAGAAAGGCAAGACAAAGGAAAGAACTGATCAACTATTTCAGGTGATTCATAAGTAACTGCCCCTCCATATACCTTTCCTCCTTTGGCTGTTTTTTTGACTGGGACAGCCTCAGTTGAGCAGGCGAAAAACACAATGGACAATAGAAATAAATAAAAAAAAGACTTCTGCATTTAGTTTGAGGCTCTTATAACAGGAAACACCTGTGAACTACCTCGTATACTCAAACTTATATAATAAATTCCATTTGCAAGTTGCGTAAGATCAATAAAATCCCCTTCAGATTTGTGCACGATAAGCTTCCCCTCCTTTGAATACACATTTATATTCGTCGCTGATTCAATAAAAAATAATTTATCTGTTGTTGGGTTTG
>JBELDA010000051.1:0-18531 GCA_042094515.1 Crocinitomicaceae bacterium | reverse complement strand
TTGGCTTGAGCCTCTTATCATGAAAAAAAGGTTTTCATGGTTAGAATTTTCTTTGGGTTTACTTGTAGTTGGTGGTATATATTTTGTTTCGGGTGATTTTTCGACCCAAGAATACTGGGCTGTATTCATGGGCTTAGTTTCTGCATTTTTAGCAGGATTTTTTGCCGTAAGCAATGCGAAATTCGTTGAAGATATTCCATCAACACATATCAGTATGTATGAACTGGCTATGGGTTTTTTGGGATTGACAGTTTATCTCGCTTTTACAAACCAGCTTGATTTTTCGATGTTTCAAATGACTATGTCGGATGTGTTTTGGCTTTTGTTTTTAGCCATTATTTGTACCTCATTTGCTTTTTTAGTAACGATAGATATAGTGAAAAGACTTGGGGCTTTCACGGTTTCCTTGAGCATAAACTTGGAGCCAGTATACACTATTATTTTAGCGATCTTCATATTGAAAGAGCATGAGCAGTTGGGGCCTAATTTTTACATTGGTTCGGTTTTAATTATTTTGGTTGTCATTGCCAATGGGATAATTAAAAATCAGCAAAAAAAACGAACAATGCGTTCATTGCATTGATTAACAATTTACATTTAAAAACACAAACATGGAGTATAAAAATCTCGGAAAATCAGGATTAAAGGTAAGCAGATTGTCATTCGGTTCCTGGCTTACATTTGGTAAGCTTATTGAAGATAAGGTATCAGAAAAGCTTATGCATTATGCTTATGATAATGGAATAAATTTCTTTGATAATGCAGAGATATATGCACGGGGAAAGAGTGAATTGGTAATGGGTAAGATTTTGAAAAAAAGTGGCTGGTCTCGTGATAGTTTTATCGTTAGCAGTAAGGTTTTTTTCGGTACAGGAGGTCAGTGGCCTACTCAAAAAGGGCTGAGCAGAAAGCATGTTTTTGAGGCATGTCATCAAGCTTTAAAGAGGCTTCAGGTAGATTACCTTGATTTGTATTTTTGTCATCGACCAGATAAATCAACACCTATAGAAGAAACAGTATGGGCCATGCATCAATTGATTATGCAGGGAAAGATTTTGTATTGGGGGACATCTGAGTGGAGTGCACAAGAGATTATGGAGGCACATATGTTTGCAAGGCAAAATCATCTTATAGGTCCTATTATGGAGCAGCCTGAATACAATATGTTCGCGCGAAAAAAGGTTGAGATTGAGTTTTCTCAGGTTTACAAATCGGTTGGATTAGGTACCACGATATGGTCACCTTTAGCGAGTGGTATTTTAACGGATAAGTATTTGGATAAATTTCCAAAAGGAACTCGATTAGGAGTGGAAGGACTCGAATGGCTTAAAGAAAAGAACCTCACAGAAGATAAACTGGCTAAAGTTTCTCTATTGAATGATCTTGCAAACGATCTGGGAATGAGTTTACCAGTCATGAGCCTGGCTTGGTGTATGAAAAATGAAAATGTATCTACTGTGATATTGGGGGCTTCAAAAATGAAGCAGCTCAAAGAAAACATGAAATCAATTGACGCTCTGAATCAGCTGGAAGCGAATGTCATGGTTAAAATAGAGGAGATATTACAAAATCAACCTGAGCATCCAACATTTTAAATATTTGATGGTTTAAACAATGAGCAGATTTAATTAATTTTGCAGGACTTTTGAATTGATACAATGATAAAAACAGATATTATTATAATCGGAGCAGGACCCGTTGGATTGTTTACCGTTTTTGAAGCAGGATTATTAAAGCTTAAATGTCATCTAATAGATTCGTTGCCCATCCCAGGAGGTCAATGTTCAGAGATTTATCCTAAAAAACCCATTTATGATATCCCGGGCTTTCCATCAATTTTAGCAGGAGAGCTTATAGACAATTTAATGGATCAGATCGAACCCTTCAAACCTGGATTTACATTAGGTGAAGCTGCTACGGACATTGACAAGCAAGAAGATGGTTCATTTATCGTGACAACGATACGGGGTACAAAACATCACGCTCCCATTGTTATTATTGCAGGAGGATTGGGCGTATTTGAGCCCAGAAAACCACCTATCAAGAACATTACTGACTTCGAAGATTGTGGTATAGAATACATTATAAAAGATCCAGAAATATATCGAGGTAAAAAATGTGTTATTGCTGGAGGAGGAGACTCTGCTTTAGATTGGTCGATTTTCTTGGCTGAAAAGAAAATAGCAAAAGAGGTGGTATTGGTGCATAGAAGCAGCTCATTTAGAGGTCATCTCGATTCAGTTCAGAAGGTCATTGATCTCGCTGAAAAAGGACAAATAAAATTGGTTACTGAGGCGGAAGTTACCGCATTATCCGGAGGTGGTAAATTAGAAAAAATACAAATCACCCATCAAAAGACAGGGGAAATGATTGAGGAAACAGATCATTTCATTCCTTTATTTGGATTGAAGCCATCGCTAGGCCCAATAGGAGCATGGGGATTGGATATTGAGAAAAATGCCATCAAGGTGGATTCAAGTGATTATTCAACAAATATCCCGGGAATTTATGCTGTAGGAGATGTGAATACTTATCAAAACAAGCTAAAATTAATTCTTTGTGGTTTTCATGAAGGAACGTTGGCTGTTCAGTCGGCATTCGCACGTATTTATCCCGAAAAAAAGAACGTACTTAAGTATACCACAGTGAATGGTGTTCAGGGTTTCTAAGGCACAATTTGATATCTTTACAGAATAAGATTTGGCACAATGAATCGTTATTCTTTAAATACTTTAATATTACTAGGTGTTATTTCAATTGCTGGAATCATGGTGATTCAAGGGGTTTGGGTAAGAAAAACCATGGAATTGCAAGTCAAAAATATTGCGATTCAGGAAAAGGAAGACAGTCTAAATCTTAAAGAATTTTCGGAACAGAGCCATGTGGCTTTGCGTAATGTATTAGAAAAAATCAATACGAATTTTTCAGACAGCTCAGATTTGTATGGAGCAGTGAAGCAGATTAGGACCAATAGATTTAAAGTTGATATTAATGAAGAATTGCAGCCTTATTACCTTGAGACATTGCTTAAAAAATCATTTTATGAACAGAATATAAATCAGGATTTTGTATACGGAATTTATGATTGTTTTACGGATTCCATTGTCTATGGAAATTTAATCAAGTACACCAAAGAATCTTCATATGAACCTATATCTTTGGATGAGGCAGGTATAACCTCCGAGAATTTATCCATTAAAAATGATGGACATTATTTTACCGTATTTTTTCCTAATGTAGAGGCAAAATCCATACAGCCTGTGAGTTTTATTTCTCCTTGGATTTATATCGGTATCATCATATTACTAGTCCTTGTCTTTTTTTCCTATAGCCTTGTGATCATTTTTCGACAGAAAAAATTGTCAGAAATTAAAAATGATTTTATTAATAACATGACGCACGAATTAAAAACGCCAATATCCACGATTTCTCTATCGAGTGAAATGTTAATGCGCATGCAGAATGCAGATGACTTTGAAAAAATAAAGCGTTATGCAGGAATTATTTTTGACGAAAATAAGCGACTCGAAAATCAAGTGGAGCGCGTGTTGAATGTTGCAAAACTTGATAAGGACAAACTTGTGCTAAATAAAGAGAAAATCAATATTAAAGAGATTTTGGTTCAGCTAAGTGACAACTTTGAACTTTTCGAAAGAAAAGAAGGTGCGGCCATAAATCTTGAGATAGGAAAGGGTAAGCATGAAATTTTAGCAGATCCTGTTCACATCACAAATGTCATACATAACTTAACGGATAATGCCCTTAAATACAGTAATGATAGTCCAAATATTAGTATTTCAACGAAGGTGAAAGAAAAGGAGCTTGTCATTACATTTAAAGATGAAGGAATCGGAATGAAAAAGGAACACCTTAAGTCTATTTTTGATAAGTTTTATAGAGTTCCCACCGGAAACTTACATGATGTCAAGGGTTTTGGTTTAGGGCTTTATTATGTAAAGCTAATTATTGAATGTCATCAGGGAACAATCGATGTTCAAAGCAGTCTTGGTAAGGGAAGCACATTTACCATAAGACTTCCTTTTTCGTAAGCTTTTTCAAGCTTGTGTCAGGTTGAGGAAAGAGTCCCTTTCGGGTCATGATTTTATCTTTTCCAAATAAAATAATTTCTTCTTTTATGTCCGAATATTCTGTTTCTGCGTATATAACATAAATTCTCTTTGTCTTCTTATCAACCTTATAAGTGCCCTCATATTCTTTGTTGTCAATTCTAATCATAAGCCGCGTTTTTTCGAGCTTAATTTGAATAACACATGAATCCACTTGAATAAGGTCTTGACCGGTATTAATAGCATATGCTGGGATCAGCCCTTTGTAGACCCCTTGGTCTCTTTTTTTTACTTGAGCCATATAGCTGGAGCTAATACCAAGAAAGAATGAAAGAAATAGAATCTTCATAGAATTAAAATTAACATATTTATTTGTCTTTAAATGGTTATTAACTTGTTAAAAAATCCTTTATCATAATTGTCACTCAAAGGCTATTTAATTCTATTTTTGAAGTATGAGACAGTACCACGATTTAATTAAACATATTCTAGAAAACGGAACGAAAAAAGAGGACCGAACAGGAACGGGAACTTTGTCTGTTTTTGGTTATCAGATGAGGTATGACCTGAATGAGGGTTTTCCTTGTGTTACCACCAAAAAGCTTCACTTAAGATCCATCATCCACGAGCTATTATGGTTTTTAAAGGGGGATACAAATATTAAATACTTGAAAGAAAACAAAGTATCTATTTGGGATGAATGGGCGGATAAAGATGGTAATTTGGGTCCGGTATACGGCTCTCAATGGAGAAGCTGGCCAACTAGAGATGGTGAGACTATTGATCAGATCAAACAAATTATTAATCAAATCAAGGAAACTCCAGATTCAAGAAGAATCATTGTCTCTGCCTGGAATGTGAGTGAAATTAAAAACATGGCGCTTCCGCCATGTCATGCTTTTTTTCAGTTTTATGTTGCAGATAATAAACTGAGCTGTCAATTGTATCAAAGGAGTGCTGATACATTTCTTGGCGTACCATTTAATATTGCTTCATATGCATTGCTAACCATGATGGTTGCTCAGGTTTGCAACCTAGAGCTTGGCGACTTTGTGCATACTTTGGGTGATGCACATTTGTATTTAAATCATTTAGAGCAGGCAGAATTACAAATAAGCAGAACGCCGCGTGATTTACCTATAATGAAAATAAACCCTAATGTGACTGAGCTTCTAGATTTTAAATATGAAGATTTTGAGCTATTGAATTATGATCCTCACCCACATATAAAAGGGGCCGTTGCCATATGACAAAGTTTTCATTGATAGTAGCCATGGATAGGGAGCATGGAATAGGAAAAAACAATGATCTGATGTGGCATTTGCCTAGAGATATGAGGTTCTTCAAATCCACAACTGAAAAGCACGTAGTCATAATGGGAAGGAAAAATTATGATTCTATACCAGAAAAATACCGACCGCTTTCTGATCGACTCAATGTAATTATTACACGAAATCAAGATTTTCGAGCTCCTGATTGTATGGTTTTTTATTCATTAGAAGAAGCATTAAATCATTTTGAAAATGATTCTCGAGAAATTTTTATAATCGGTGGTGGAGAAATTTATAAAATGGCCATGAATATGCGAAGCTTATATCAAATGTATATTACGCATGTGAATGGTGTTTTTAATGCTGATACTTTTTTTCCGGACTTTGACAAGTCCAGGTGGGTCAAGGAGGAGCTTATACAACAGCCCATAGATGAGAAGCATGAATATACGTTTGAAACCTTTCTTTATACTAGGTCGGATAAATAGATTACAGCGCTCAGTGCAGCTGTTTCAGTTCTTAATCTATTTTCACTAAGCTTTACTGAAATATATCCAGAATTCATTGCATTTTGAATTTCTTGAATTGAAAAATCTCCTTCAGGTCCAATAAGAAAAGGCATAATTTCCTTCATTTTATTGGCCCTTATCTTATTATCCATGTTACAATGCCCTATAAAGCCTTTGGGATTTAGCGTAATGAATTCATCGAATGGCATGGGTTCTTCGATAATAGGGAGGTGATATCTTTTGGATTGTTTGAGTGCTGAAATGGAGATTTTTTGTAGCCTTTTTTCATTGAAAGTTCTCCGTTCACTATGTTCGCAATTGATAAGGCTCAACCTATGAATCCCTATTTCGGTTGCTTTTTCCATAAACCATTCAAGACGATCGCTACTTTTCGGAATAGCCATGGCAATATGAAGCTCATTATCTGGCCTATAATGTTGTGTTTTTTTGATGATTTGGACCTCGCATCTCTTGTGGTGATCAGTAACTATTTCACAAAAAAATTGCCATCCTTTGCCATTAATGATTTCAATCTCATTCCCTACTTTATTTCGAAGAACTTTAATGCAGTGTTTTGATTCCACTTCCGAAAGCGTGAAAGTGTCATGCTTTGATGTGCAGTCTGGAGCATAAAAAATCATGGATTCACTAATTTAAAAACAAGCTCTTTCATTAAATCAGCATCTTCAGAGCTCGCATTTCCATAACCTTTGGATTTTAGGTCAAATTCTTGAAGGATTTCTATGTTTGAAGCTATTTTTTTTGGGCTAAATCTATTCTTTGCTTTAGTCAGCTCTCCGGCTACAAATGGATGCACACGAAGTGTTTTTGCAATAGCTTCTCGAGAGTTTTGTTTAATGAAATGAATTTTTAATATCTGAGAAAAGAAGGTGAAAAGTGATGAAACGACCTGATGTAGTTTGGCAGCTTTGGGATTTAATTCAAAATAATTAATGATTATGTACGACTTATCAAGATCTAAGGCTCCAACAGCATTTGTCAATTCATAAACATTGTAATCTTTAGACACTCCAATATTTTCTTCTATAACTTGCTCTGTAATTTGCTCACCCTTTTTAATAATTATTCCCAGCTTCTTAATTTCATTTACGATTCGCCCTAAGTCATTCCCTAAGGATTCGGCCAGGAGCATTATGCCTTTCGATTTTATAGTATACCCAACGCTACGTATGTGGTTTTCAATCCATTCATTAAGCTGATATTCCTTAACTTTTTGAGAATGAAAAACAAGACCATTTTTGGAGCTAAGCTTAAGTGATTTTTTTCGAAGATCGTACTTTTTGTGCTTAAAACACAGAACAAATACGGTAGATGGATTTGGATTTTCCAGGTAGGTACAAAGCTCTTCAATTTTATTGAAATATTGTGCCTCTTTCAAAACGACTAGCCTCTTTTCACTGCCCATAGGGAATGATTTAAGCTCATTAATAAGTGTCTGAGTTTCGGCACTTTTGCCATAAATAATACTTTGATTAAATCCTCGTTCGTGATCTTCAAGACAATGATCTAAAACTGCGTCACTAATGGCATCAATATAATAAGGCTCCTCACCATGCAAGAAGTAGATGGGCTGAAAGTTTTTGTTTTTTATTTCTTTAATGATCAGCTTATGATTCATGCTTTCTTTCCCAAATTTGAATCAATTCAATCAATGTTTTAACCGATTTTTGCATGTCCTGAACAACAACATATTCATGCTTGGAGTGTATTGCCATTTCTCCAGTAAAAAGGTTTGGACACGGCATGCCCATGAATGAGAGTCTAGACCCATCTGTACCCCCTCTGATAAGGTCGCAATATGGTTCAATTCCAACATTCTTCATGGCTTCTTCTGCATAAGCGGTAACCTGAGGAAAATCGTTTAAAATCTCCTTCATATTTCTGTATTGTTCTGTAACCTCAATTTGATAAGTCACACCTGGGTTTGAAGCTGAGATTACTTTAATTTTTTCTTCAATGAGAGCCTCATATTCAGCAAGCTTTGTAGTATCATGATCCCTAATTATAAAATCAACTTCGGCCTGCTCCAATCCACCAGAGATAGACATAGGGTGAATAAATCCTTCTCGTTTTTCTGTAGTTTCTGGTGTCATTGTATCCTGAGGAAGCGAGGTGACCAACTGAGATGCTATCTTAATGGCATTAATCATTTTATTTTTGGCATACCCAGGATGAGCACTAACCCCCGTAATACTTAGCTTAAGTCCATCAGCTGAAAACGATTCATCTTCTATTGAACCCTCAGGGCCGCCGTCTAGGGTATATCCAAAGTCTGCATTAAGCTTATTCATATCCAAAAAGTCAACGCCTTTGCCTATTTCTTCATCTGGGGTAAATAAAATTTTGACAGGTCCATGAATGATTTTTTCATTATCCTTTAAATGTTGTACGAAATCCATTATTATAGCAATTCCGGCTTTATCATCAGCCCCTAATAAGGTAAGACCACTTGCGGTGATAATATCATCTCCAATTTTTTTCAAAAGGTAAGGGTGCTTCTTGGTTTCAATAACCTGAGAATTGTCGTCTGGAAGAACAATCGGTTCGCCTTGATAATTCTTATGCACGATGGGTTTGACATCAGTTCCGCTACAGTCTGGAGCGGTATCCATATGAGAACAGAAGCAAATTGTTGGAATATTATCTTTATCTGAATTGGAAGGAATGGTGCCAAATACATAACCGTATTCATCCATTTCAACATTTTCAACACCCAATTCATTTAGCTCTTCAACCAATAGTTTACCAAGGTTTTTTTGTTTAGCGGAAGAAGGGAATGTATCCGATTCAGGATCCGCTGTTGTATCAATTTTTGCGTATCTAATAAAACGCTCTTGCGATGTGAAATTATAATTCATAACGCAAAGATAAGAATACAATAAAATTGAGATTAAATCCCTTCGATGATGTTTCGTAAAATTTTGAGTTCTTCCACTTTTTCTTGATTTCCTACCTTCTGAAATGAGGAAATTAGATTCGTAAGCATACGTTTGATGATTGCGGAATTGGAGCAAGGTTCAAAAAATTCACGTCTGTGTTCAAACTTAAGCTCATTAAGGAATTGCTTGATTTCGTTGGTGTTAAAAATTACACCATTTGAAAAGGCATTGATATAAAATAATACCCCAAATTCATTTTGTTCATTAATCAAAGCTCCAGAGCCTTTTTCGTCCATATAGGCCAATACAAAATGATTGGGTAGATTCACCCCATATATAGGTAAATCAAGTGATTGTGCAACAATACTATAGATTAAGCAGATGCTTAAAGGGTTTCCTTTTTTACTTTCTGTAACGGTATTGATGTATGAATTGACAGGAGAATGATAGTTTTTACTGTCACCATAAAATTTATGCTCTTTAAAAAATATTTTATTGAAAACCTTTACCTGTTCATACGCCGTGAGGTGATCATTTAATTCTAACCAGATGTCTCTTCTTAGCGTTTGAATATAATCTCGAATTTCAGAATCAATAATACCTGGGTATTGATAACGTGCAATGATTATGGCTCCTTCCAATAAATCTTTTTCTGGGCAGTCGTTCCATTTTTTTAAGGCATCTTTTACATCTTCAAATTGGATGTCGTGAATAATGTTCTCTATTCTACTTTGAAATACCAGCCCATAGTATTCATCTTCCCATGATTTTTCAAGATAGGGAATGGCTTTGCTACCGCATTTGATGAGTTCGTCTCTCACATGAAGAAAAATATCTTCATCCGGATCGTCAATTAACTTGACTAGAGCTTTTATAGATGGATTGTGATTACCCATAAAACAAATATATCTATGTCAACAGTAGAATTGAATGAGCACAAAAATGTTTTTCAATGCACAATTGTTAATTGAATATTGAAACCCTTTTTGGGTATTTGCGTTAAAGGCAATGTATCTAAATTAACTTTGCTACAGGTTAATGATTAAAAGGAGACCTCGGTCTCCTTTTTTATTTTAGGAGCAAGGAGCTTTTGAAGCCTGTTTAAGGCCCTTTGGTTTTCATTACTTCCAAAGGCAAGACTGATTTTTTGTTTCTCTCTTTTGGTTAAATGCCATGATAAAGAAATCCTCTCATTGTAGTCTTCACGGAGATTAAATGTTATTTTCTCAAATGGAAATGTAAAGCTTTCACTACAAAGCTTCATTAGCTGTTCTTGATCAAGATCCTGTGTTCTGGTGAAGTTATTGTACACATTTCCAAAAGGAAGAAAAATTTTGTCAAGTAAAGAGACTTCTTTATAGTGCTCATTTTGCATGATTCTTTTGGTATCTCTTATTTCTATTATTACGACTCCAGAGGTGTTGTTTTTAATCCATTCACTTAGCGCAAAGAGATAATCTACCGTTACCTTACCACCGTAATTATCTCGTATACCCGAATCCATTAATTGAATTTCAGGAATTGTAGGCATTCCCATCATGGGCATGATTATGGGGAAAGTAGCATTGGCTCTGAGTACACTTGAAAACCTCATTTCCTGAGGATTGCTGGATCCAAAAAATGTTTGGAAGTCGATGTTTTCATATGAGGTGCTTTTGTTGTCCTTAATTAAAAAGCTAAGATTCTGTGAAGACATAAGCATACGTCTACCGTCGTTAACAATGGTTGGGCTAAAAATCATAAGCGGAATATCGCTTTCTAGCTCAGCATTTTTGTAATAGCCCAATGGATGTTCCAAATAATTATTTAAATTTTGATGAAGCTGTTTTTCAAATTCGGTGCCTCTTTCCTGTGTGTATTTTCGTCCGTTGTATTCCATCTGCTTATACCTCATGAATAGATCACTTGTAGATGCTGAGAAGGATAGTTTGTTTAACAAGTCTTTGCCTAACATCTCCTTGTAAATATTATCATTTTTATCAGTTATTAGGCCACGCTCTTTTCTTAAAATAAGCTCTCTATAAAAAGCTGCTCCTACCATTCCGCCGGAAGCTCCAGTAATCATTTGCAAATGCTTGCTAAGCTTTTCGTTCAGGATGGCATCACAATTTGACAATACAGTAAATGTCCATAATGCACTTCTTAAGCCTCCCCCAGAGGTGTTTAATATGACCAGCTTTGGTTTGGGCTCATCGAATTTATTCTTCCAATTATTAAGTATTGTTGAAATAGCCACATGTGATTCGGTAGAATCACCGTATAGCTTATGTTTTTCCCTGATATTTTTTAGATTATATTCAATGAGCTTTTCCTTTGAATAATCCATTCCTATGGCATAGCTGGTGTAGCGGAACATATCAAAATGCTTAGAGATGAAAGACATAGCAAGAATTGAAATGAAAATAGCAGGGTAGGCCCACCTGTGAAACCAAGAGGTCATAGCACCAAAAACCATCGCTATAATGGTCAATAAAGTAATCATACTCATGGAGGCAGGGACCTCAAAAAGAGAGTAATTCCTCAAAAATCCAAGGCTTAAGAATGCGCTTATGGTGATGATTTCAAAAATTAGGGCATTAATGCGATTTTGTGAAAACACCTGCTTGACCACAGATTCCTCCAAGTGAGCAATACTTCTACTCTTATAGATTTTAAAATTTCTACCAATGTAATAGATTTGTCTCTTTCTGTTTTCTCGGAAGTAATTGTACCATTTTTTACCCGCGCCTTTATTGGTTATAGAAGAAACTGGGTTTGATTCGGCTACGGTATCGTCGGTGTCTCTATTGCGTCTGAGAGGGAAGAAGTATAATATGGATAAAAGGATAAACAGAAAAAAACCAATGATAAAAAAGATGTTGTAAATCAATACAGTTGTTCCTGATGCAAATTCTTCATAAAGCTGAAATTTGGACATCTTGACCAAATAAATAATGATAAATGCCAGGGGAATTAAGGCGTTGTTAATACAAAATCGGAAAAACGGAGTAGAAACAACAACTAAGAAGGGGTATCTTGGTCCCAGCTTGGTATAGCTATATACATTGAATCCCATGGTAAATCCTCCCAGGGAAAAGCCCAATAATAAAAAGGACCACAAGCTGACTTCGCCGAGGTATTCGGGAGAAAAAAATAGAAATGGTACTCCAAAATGAGCACCTAGCTTTTCAAAGATAATGGCAAAGAGTAAGGCCCAATACATTAACCCAAAGAAATTATACTTTAGGTGGCCTTTAAGAAGAACAAGAGGGAAGAAATCACGTACCAGTTTTAGATTTTCAATCATACACTCTTTAAGTTAAAAAAAAGAATTTTGTTTTTAAAGTTTTGAGCCTATTATTTATCTTACCTTGAGCTCTTTCATGGTTTTTATAAAATTAAAATCGATTTTTGGGTCTTTGTGACATCCATTTTCAATTACCCATTTTCCATTTACTATTGTTCCATTAAAAATGGAGGAATCCCCTGCATATATGATAGTATTGCTTCTATTTTTTGATGAAGCACTCTGTAATAGGGGATGAGTACTAGACAATACCAATGCATCAAGCGGCTTGCCTATTTCGAAAAAGGTTTTTTGATCTATACCCATTGCTTTTCTTCCATTTAATAAGGCACTTTCAATGGCAATTTGACCGTTGTCTGCGCTATTTTGATTTCCAAATGTATTTCTGCTGTGAGTGATGAGTCGTTGTCCATAATCTAAGATTCGAATCTCTTCAAGTGGGTTAATTCCAATATGGCTATCCGTCCCAATAGACCATTTTCCCTTTTTACGAAGAAATTCTCCTAAAGGAAAAAGCCCATCTCCTAAATTACCCTCTGTACTGGGGCATAAAACGACCGACGCACCTGAGCTAGCTATTTGTTCTATCTCTTTTTCAATAAGGTGTGTGGCATGAACGAGATGATAATCTTCATTGAGTTCAATATTGTTCGAGAGCCATTCTACTGGTCTTTTGCCAAGAAAGGACTGGCACTCTTCAATTTCTTTAAGCTGCTCTGAAACATGAATATGTAAAGGGGTGTTTTCTTTTTTTAGCTTGCTTAATCGAATGATGTTTTCACTCGTTACCGCACGCATAGAATGTATTCCATACCCAACTGATGCATCATTGAATTTTGCTGCGCTTATTTCACAAGCTTCAAAGAGCTTAGAATAATCATCAATTGAATTGGAAATAAAACGGCGTTGGTCTTTTTCTGGTTCTTTTCCAAAGCCTCCTTTTTGATAAAAAATGGGTATCAGAGTAATTTTAATTCCTGCATTTTGCGCTCCCGCCATAATTCTCTCACTCATTTCCGCCAAATGAGCATAGGGTTTTCCGTTAGCATTGTGATGTAAATAGTGAAACTCCGCGACCTGCGTATATCCATTTCTGAGCATCTCCTTATAAAGCAGTGTGGCAATATGCTCCATTTGTTCAGGAGTGATATGCAGGGCGAGTTGATACATTGTTTTTCTCCAGCTCCAAAAATCATTTTGAGCTTCGGTTACGGAGTGCAGCTCTGCTAAGCCAGCCATAGCATATTGAAAGGCATGTGAATGTGCATTTTGAAATCCAGGAATAGCAAAACCACTATGTGCTGTTTTACTTTTTTTTTCCGAATCAATGGAAATAATGATACCAGTATCATCGGTTTTAACGGTGACGTTATCTATCCATCCTTCTTTTTGAAGCATGCCCTTAAATGCAAATTCATTCATTCATTAAAGTGATTAAATTCTCAAATGTTTTCACCAATATTTTTTTAATATCGTTGGCTTTGTCTTCATCATAATTCAATTCATTATTGGACATGTAAAGGTCTTTCGACATTTCCAATTGAAGGGCATGAATTTGATTTGTTGGATTGCCTTTTGATCTCGTAAGGTAGCCTCCTTTAAAAGGATGATTGTGAGTTACCTCGAGAACACTGTCTTTTAAAGAGTTCAGTGCATTTTCAATAATATCAGAAGATGCGGTTATGCCGTCATTGTTTCCTAGGATCAAATCCGGGAAATCTTCTTTCTGAATGGTGCTTACGTTTCTTCTAATCGAGTGTGCATCCCAAAAAAGAACATCACCAAATTCATCTTTAAGTTCTTCTAGCAATTCATCAATCTTATTATGGTAAGGTTCATAATATCGCTTAAGTCTTCTTTCCACCTCTTTTTCTGTCGGCTCATTTTCACTTGAATTATATAAAGATTCACCCAGAAAATCTGTAATCGGGCATAAGGCAGTAATGATTCTGCCGTCATTATAAAGATTTTTGTTTTGAGGAGTTCTGTTTAAATCAATGACCCATCTCGAATAAACAGCTTCAATAACCGTAATCCCCAATGAAGAGGCAAAATCGTACAGCTTTTCTAGATACCAATCTGTGTCATCAGGATTTCTCGATTTTGAATTGTCATAATGGTCTTTGATTTCACTTGGAAAAGAAATTCCACAATGAGGTATGCTGATCAGGACACCTGTCTTTTTGTTTTTTGGGTATGTTATTTTATATGATTGCACTTCTTCTATTTGTTAAGGTATATTCAGTTCACCTTTTGTTTTAAGAACTCAAATGATTTTGGCATTCTGATTGGTTTATAATTTATTGCGGAAACAAAAACCAATTCTGTATCAGCGGTAGCGATGAGCTTTTCCCTCAAATGAATGGAATATGTAAAAATGATTTGAGAATTTTTAATTTCACTCACTACAGTTTGAATTTGAATGACATCATCATATTTGGCCGGTGCGATATATTTGATTGAAAAATTCCGAACGGGGAGTAAAACACCTTGTTCTTCAAGTTCTTTGTATGATATCCCAAACTTTCTTAATGTTTCAACTCTTGCCACTTCAAGAAATTGAGCATAATTACCATAATAACAGAAGCCCATTTGATCCGTTTCTCCATATCTAATCCTTAGTTCTATTTCGTGGGATATCATTATTTTTTCAACTTTTTCTTTCGATAAAGCTAAATAAATATTAGATTAGTAAGGACAAAATTTCGCTCAAACTGAAAGTGCTCCTTTTACTTAAAAAAAGTTTTCAAAAAGTCAATAGCAAATAAGGTTTTTTTTTAACTTTTTTATGAGAATATTTGTCCTAAGAAAGTCGGTCATCAATACTTTGTTGATTTACAAGTAAAAACCAAATTAGAAACAATCTGCTATGAGTAAAAACCACGAAGGTGCATGGGATTCTTGTCTTAAAATTATTAAGGACAATATTTCTCTGCAAGCGTTTAAAACCTGGTTTGAACCAATCGTTCCGGTTAAGCTAGAAAAAAACGTATTGACTATTCAGGTGCCTTCATATTTTTTTTACGAGTGGTTGGAAGAAAATTACATCACTTTGTTGAGAAAGGTGGTTAAAAAACAGCTTGGAACCGATGGTAGCTTAGAATACAGTATCGTAATGGAAAACAATAATAAGTCGAACAATCCATACACCGTTAAAATTCCTGCACACAGCTCAAACTCTCTAAAGAATTCCCCAGTGAATGTTCCAATTAGTGGAAATGAAAAACAAATAAGAAACCCATTTGTAATTCCTGGACTCAAGAAATTAAATATTGAATCTAATTTGATTCCAGCTTTCACCTTTGAGAATTTTATTGAAGGAGAATGCAACCGATTGGCAAGAGCTTCTGGATTTGCTGTGGCAAATAAGCCGGGAGGTACTGCTTTTAATCCGTTGTTGATCTATGGGGGTGTCGGTTTGGGTAAAACACATTTAGCACATTCAATTGGAATTTCTGTTAAAGAAAATTTCCCAAACAAAACGGTGCTTTATGTACAGTCGGAAAAATTTGCACATCAATTTATTGATGCCATTAAAAATCAATCGACGAATGACTTTGTTCATTTCTATCAGATGATCGATGTTTTGATTATTGATGATGTTCAATTTTTTGCAGGTAAAGAAAGAACTCAAGATGTATTCTTTTCTATTTTCAATCACCTTCATCAAAATGGGAAGCAGATTGTTCTTACTTCGGACAAAGCTCCTGTTGAAATGCAGGGAATGGAGCAAAGACTTCTTTCTAGATTTAAGTGGGGATTGTCAGCCGATTTAGGTACTCCTGATCTTGAAACACGTATTGCCATACTTCAGAAAAAAATGTACGGTAGTGGTATTGAGTTGCCTAAAGAGGTAGTAGAATATTTAGCGTATTCAATTAACACTAATGTTAGAGAGATTGAAGGAGCATTGAACACACTATTGGCACAAGCATCTCTTACTAAGAAAGCCATTACACTTGACCTTGCGAAGCAAATGGTTGATAAGTTTGTGAGAAGTACAGCCAGAGAGGTTTCCATTGAATATATACAAAAAGTAGTTTGTGACTATTTCGATCTGCCGATTGAAATCCTGAAGTCTAAAACAAGAAAAAGAGAGGTTGTTCAAGCCAGACAGATCTCCATGTATTTCTCTAAAAAAATGACAAAATCTTCTTTGGCCAATATTGGAGCCCATTGCGGAGGGAAAGACCATGCGACCGTTCTTCATGCATGCCGGACAGTAGTCAATCTTTCTGAGACAGATAAGCAATTCAGACATTACCTTGAGGAGCTTGAAAAGAAATTAACCATACAATAATATTATTATGCTTACTCCCTTTATATTACGCGCAGATATTTCTGAAGCGATTCCTGGTATTGTTGGATTTTTAGCCCTGGCATTACTTATTTATAAAACAGTTTTAATCGTTCGCGAAGCGTCAGCTGCGGTCATTGAACGATTTGGAAAGTTTCAATCCGTTCGTACTTCGGGATTATCATTGGTCATCCCTTTTATTGACCGAAAGGCGTCTACAATGAACTTGAGGGTTCAGCAGTTGGATGTTACCATCGAGACCAAAACGTTGGACAATGTATTTGTTAATCTTCAGGTATCTGTGCAATATCAGGTTCGACGTGAGTTTGTTAAGGAAGCTTATTATTCTTTGGATAATGCGAAAAATCAGATTGCTTCGTATGTTTTTGATGATGTACGGGCAGAAGTTCCAAAACTTGAATTGGATGATGTATTTGCCAAGAAGGAAGATATTGCGATTGCTGTTCAGTCTAATATTTCGGAAAGTATGGCCGAATATGGTTATAAAATCATCAAAGCTTTGATTACTGATATTGATCCAGATCATAAGGTAAAAGATGCCATGAATCGAATTAATGCTGCCAAAAGAGATCGTGAAGCGGCTCACGAAGAAGGTGAAGCACAAAAAATCATGATTGTTAAGGAGGCAGAAGCAGAAGCGGAATCTAAAAGATTATCTGGAGAGGGTATTGCCCAGCAAAGATTAGAAATTGTGCGTGGTTTTAAGGAATCAGTTGAAGACTTCAAAAAGTCTCTCGATACTGTTACGCACGAGGAGATCATGCAGTTTGTATTGATGACTCAATATTTTGATACTATAAAAGATATTGGTGCCAATTCTAAAAATTCTTCGATTCTAATGCCTCACTCCCCGGGAGGAATGAAAGAATTCCAGGATCAAATCATTTCCGGAACCTATGTTGGTGGAAAATTTGCTGATTTGGATAATGAAGAATCGGATAAAAAATCCAAATAAGTTTTAGGGGCTATTAACTCAGTTGGTTTAGAGTGTCACCTTGACAGGGTGGAAGTCACTGGTTCGAATCCAGTATAGCCCACAGACCTTTCAATAACTTTTTAAGGGCATATTCCCTCAGAATAATCTGTAATTCCATGACATTCTGCAGAACCTGAATTGCTATAGGTAACACCATCGCAACCACAAACCGGGGCATATTCCTCGGTATGTACGCAACCGTTTATCCATTCACCCGCTTCGCAAGGGTAATCATTTTTACTACATGCGATTACAATAAATACAAAGGCAGCGAATGTGATGATGACTGTTTTATTCATTTTTTTTAATTTGATTTTTGAGTTTCATTATTAGGTAATTAGCCTTATTCATAAAATCCCATATTTTTCATCGTTGTTTTTTTGCATCGAGGGGCATTTACGATAATAATTCTACCTGTTTTACAATGACAGGCAAAACAGAGTTCAATTTTTGATGAATCAAAGTCAAAATCCACAGAATTTATAGGAATGTTTTGATCTTGAAAGTATGTTTCAATGCTTTCGCGTAATGCCTCTTGACTAAATGTATCTGCTTCGTAATAAGAATCCCAAGGATTAGAACACGCAGTCTCATCAAAATAAAATGGCGTAGGATTGTCTCGCTTTCCACATGAGGCTAATGTAATAAAGATCACTAAGACGTATATATATTTCATTTTGTTTATCGTTTTGTGTAAAATGCGTTTTATTTGTTCAGTTCTGCCTGTTTCTTGATTTGTACGGACAACTTCATTCAATAACTAAAAAGTCATTAGCTATGACTTTACGTTATCAATAAAATTCTAAATTAAACTGATTGTTACCAGCCAGTTTTTTTAATTTTCGTTTTTCTTTTTTGGGGATGCTAATGATTATAACTTCTCCCGTTTTGCAATGACAGGCATAGCATAGCTCTACTTTTGACGAATCAAATTCAGATGAAACATAATTTACCTCGATTCCCTGTGCTGTGAGGTAATCGTAAATGCCTTGATTATACCCTTCGGTAGTAAATGTATCCAGGTGAATGTGGCTGTCCCAAGGATTTGAACAACCCGTTAAATCCCAACGCATCGATATAGCCTCGTTTTTATTACAGGAGGCTAATGCAATTAGGATCACTATGACGTATATATATTTCATTTTTTCATGTATTAAAATCGAATTCCTGTTGAAATTCCAATGGACAAAAAGTTTCGGTTTAA
>JBELDA010000050.1:0-18998 GCA_042094515.1 Crocinitomicaceae bacterium | reverse complement strand
CCCGAGGTCCCGTCGGTCTGGTAGACCAAAAGGCCTGTTGCCACGTTGCTGATCAGTGTCCGTTGAGACTCCGTCATCCGAGGGATCAAAATCCCCTTGGTGGTACTTTTAAGGTCCAGGATCGAGCTTGCATCGGGAGAAGCTCCGTCGTTGTTAATAGCTACACCTTCCTGTGCCTGTACATGTACGGCAAAGGTGCACATCAAAATAACCAATATCTTTTTCATAGCAAATAGAATTGAACACAGTGAATAAGGGATAAATAAAAGCAGAATCCAAAGTAAATAATCCAGCTACCACATAAGGCAATACCAAGCATTCTACTTTAAAGTGCAGTACAAAACGTGCTTATTTAGAGTGTCGTTAATAGTTCTTGATGCGAAGATAAAACATTCATAACGAATAAACTAAAGTGTAAAAAGAAAATGTATTGGACCGTTATTTATAAAAAAAATCTAAGTCATTTTACTCCCAATCGTCCAGGCGATTATAGCCGCACGCTGCTTTGCTTTTTCGGTATTCTCTCCTGCAAAATGGGCATCCAGTGTTTGATTGAATAGCATTATCCAGCGATCAAAATGCTGTTTTTTAAGGGGCATAGCGGCATGCACCGCAGTAACATTGGTGGTATAGCCTCCTTCGTCAAAGAGAACGAAATTCCAGAAATGCTCCATTCGTGGTTTGTGCTGCTCAAAATCCATGTGCGCAAAAAAAGGAGAAAGTGACTCGTCCTCGAGAACCTTTTTGTAGAAGGCATCCACAAAGAATGTAGTATCGGCTTTGGTGCTAAGATCTCTCATTTCTGAAATTCAGAATGCCGTAGACCAAAAGGAACTGGGCCAGAAGATAGGTGAGCATTACGTAAAAGTGGGCAAGCTCAAAGGACGAATAAAAAAGCTGTATGGACAGCAGGCTATCCGAAACCACAAAGAACAGCGCCCCCAGTACAATATGCCACCTGAAGCTCGAGGTACTTCGTAAAAGCTGCAGGGCCATCCACAGCATACCCGAAATCACAAAAGCATAGGCGAGCACCGGAATGCGCATGGCGCCAAGGTGCGGCCATAAAAATTTCATAAAAAAGAAATAATAGGCAATAATAACTAAAGAACATAGCGCTGTATAAAAATCCAGCTTGATTGCTCCTAACCGTGACCTGAAAATAAGCACGTACAACACATGAGCTAGCAAAAAGCTAAGCAAACCCAAAATAAAGAAGGGTCTCCCTTCAAAAATGAGTAGAATGTCACCCATGGTCGAGAAGACCAAAGCACCTATGATTTTGTAGTTGCCTTTTTGTTTTACACTTGCATAAAAAGACAATAGAAGTACAGGAACCAATAAGGGTTTGATATAGCTGGCAATATCCTCTTTCTCAAAAAAAACAAGACCCAGGTATCCGATAAAAAGAAGTATAATTAGCCAAATACCTTTCATTGATAGGACATGTTAACTCGATTGGTCTCATCTCCTTTTCGGTGCATAAACGAGATGGTAAAAGCAACAGCTTGATAACACAATACGACATATAAAATCAATTCGTGACCAAACCAATCTTGAAACCATAAAGCAATACCGATAAGAAATATACTTCGTAACAATTCTGCGATCCAATTAAATGGATTCTTGTCCATCAAATCTGTAAGCGAATAAATGGTAATAAAAATATAAATGCCGTATACCAATATCTCGTTGGCAGGAAGGCTTCCAAGTCGTGCAAATAAATCCAATAGAAAGAACATCACTACAAACAGGTGTGCGATACTCCAATAAAGTAGAGCATTTGATATCTTGGGTTTGTATTTGTCAAAATGATATACGTCATCAATTTTATGGACAGGATATTTTTCATCAAAACCAGCTGGACGCCATCCTGTTGGCCTAAACCAGATGGTGATTTTATCAATAAATTTTTCTGCACGCCAGGCATCTTTTACCATAATCCACAAATGCTGAAAATTAATTTTGAATGGATTTCGAGTACTCGCAGGTCGAGAAATCCCATAGACAGGAGGAACATCATCAAGCTCTTTTTGAAAGGTGCCAAAAATAAAATCCCAGAAAATAAAGATTTGACTCAAGTTTTTGTCGAGATATTCTTCATTGATCGCATGGTGAACCCTATGATGCGAAGGAGTGACCAAAATATATTCCAGAAACCCCATTTTTTTGATGTGCCTGGTATGGTACCAAAACTGCATAAATAAATGCAAGGGCAGCACTGTAGCAATGACCTCGGTTGGCACACCAAAAATCGCTGCAGGAATCAATAAAATAGTGAAAAACCTTACAATCGTAGATACGGGTTGTCGCAAGGCGCAGGCCAGATTAAACTCTTCACTGCTGTGATGTATGACATGCTCATTCCAGAACAAATTAACTTTGTGTGAAATTCGGTGTGTCCAGTACCCATAGAGATCAATGACCATAAAAGCAATGAAATAAACGACTATGGTGTTGTCAATGGTAAACAATGCCATCTCACCAACCAACCATTCGTATGTGATGATACTGACGGAAAGCCCAAGAACATCCTTGAGAACATTGGTCATGCCCGAGCTCATACTAGAAACCGCATCATCTAATGGTACGGTATCGTCTTCTTTGTACCAGCCATAAAGCTTTTCGAGGAGTACAAGCACCAAAAAGGCAGGCATGGCAATCAATAATATTTTTCCGTATTCGGCCACTTTAATTTGTTTGCTATGAAGTTAAGAAGAATTTAAAAAAAGGCACGTATTTCCATGCCTCCAGTATGAATAATTCTTGTGTTTTCGGATTTTCGTCCCAGATACTGAAAGGTAATCTGCAAATTTTTGGAAACGGTTTTTTGGTATCCGATGGTCCAAGTATAATTGATACCGGGCCTGAGCGCCTCAAGCATTTCAAAACCTATGGCGGAATTGACATTACCATCATATTCTATTTTGAGAACCTTAAACTCTCCCTGAAAGCTGCCTTTATCCGTTTGGTTGTACTTGAATGTGCTGCCCATGTCAATAATTTGACAAGTTTCTCCTGCTCCTCCAGAGATTACATTTTTCTTTGTCACACCACGAGTTTCGAGGGTCAATCTGAAATTGGTCGAAGGCTGATAGCTGATTGTGGACTTCAACCATTGATAATCTAAAGAATAATCTCGGCCAGAGGTATAATCAGCCAATACCTGCTTGACGCCTTGCTGTCCAATAAGTACAACGGCAAACTTACGTGTAATGTTCCAACGCAAATTGAGCTCATTGTATCGATTGGTTCTCGAATCAAACCCGGAAGCGAGTAATGTTTTGGATTGATTCTGTTGAAAGGTATAACCTGCAGCAAATATCGAAGAGGTCCGATTGAAAAAAAGTGCGTTACGAATGAAAGCATTGGTTGAAATCAATGCACTATCTGCCACTCTATTTTCAAATGGATTGAATACATTCCCGTTTTCTATGCTGTTGGTCTTTTTATTTACACGAAAACGCGCCTGATCAGAAAACCTTGACATGAGCCCCAAAAACCCTTTCTTTTTAGACCAGATTCTTTCAGGTCTCCAATAAAAAGACTGATTAAATTCATTGGAATAGGTATTGACATAGGTATTGCTCGGGACAAATACTCTTATGTAATCCGCCTGATCAACAAACTGAGCGATTTCAAATTCGTTCAGGTCTTTGATGCCATCTTCGTTATAGTCTATCCAGGTATAAATCCCCTGCCCACTATTGACCTGAATATATAAGAACTCTCGCTTTTGCTCAAGCCCCGAACCTACTTCATAAAAGGTAGACCATTGAAGTGCATTTTTCCAGGCTTTAAAATTATATTCTACTCGTCCTATGAGAGAATTTTCGGGGTTTTGATTCATTAAAACAGTATCTAACACATCCAATGACCTATACCCTCCTATCAATCTCAGCTTTTGGTTTTTGAGTGAATTGAAATGAAGCTCTGCACCTGCAGTGGTGGCTTTTGCAGTTTTTTTAAGGGCTGAATTATCAATTCTTCTGTCGAAACGCTCTCGATAATAGATTTTATACTCAAATTTACTTGTGTCGTGATTGGACACATAAAACTGGTAATCAAAAAATTCGTAGCTCGGATTAACAGCATTGGTATCACCCGTGTATATATTCCTTTCGTGGTCGTCTTTATAACCCAGCTTAAAAGGTCCTATGTTCTTGGATAGATTTAGACGATGTCTAAAAAAACTACTTTGACTTTCTGCCTGCGCGCTCAAATAACTTGCATCCCAATTGGCAGACCATCCCTCTTGTTTCCATTTTCCCAGTGAAAATATTCTATTCCCTTTGTAATCTTCTCCAACTCCAAAGTGCTGGGCATCTAAAGCCATTGACCCATATTTTTTATGACTGATTTTACTTCCCAGTGTGCCAATAAGCTGATAGCCCTTATAGCCTTTGTTTCGTGTATTCCAGTCTCGATCAAACTCGACTGCCCTGTATTGCTGAATGGGTTGAAAAGAAGCCGATAAATATTCTATTTCGGCCTTGTTTTTTATGGTCCAAAGCGCAGTGCTGTCCGAGGTTCCAAAATGCTTTGTGTTTAGCCAACGGGTTCGATTTGAGATGCCAATATTGTCATCAGAAGATAAAGATGAAAATGTATTCAGATCCTTATTGCTTAAAGCCCATTCACTCTCAATAGAATTGTTTTTTGAATAGCTCCATTTAAACCCACTACTGATCATTTGCTGTTTTTTAGGCGTTATGATACTACGCGAAGGCACATGGTCGCCCTGAGATACACCAGCAACTGGCGCCACCCATCGATATACCTTTCCGAGTGCATTGTACCCATCCAATACATAATCCCCCTTACCAATTCCTACATATTCAAAATATACCCGATAAAAAGCCGAGTCAGCATTAACACTAAACACCAGAACCGAATCTACCCCAAGTGAATCTATTAACTTGTAAAGGTTCTGATTGTCAAAATATCCAATAGAGTCAATGGAATTGATTTTAGCCAAATCCAAGCTGTCGCCTATTTGGGATAAATAAAATCGTTGGTCGGGCGAAATCTCCTGCTGTAAAGGTTGGTTTTTCGCATCCTGTTCACCATATAAATTGACCCAAAAGTCTAATTTTTTACTTTTAAAAACCAAAGACTCTTGTATCAAAGAACGCGCATAATTTTGATCCGAATATTGGAATTCGACCACTATACGTGTGTCCTTGGTAATTAAATTACGAGAAGTAAAGACGACCTCCGAAGAATTGTAATCTATGGTGTAGTCAAACTCCTGCCCTCTTTCCAAAAGCTTTCCATCAATGAAAACCTTTTCCGTTCCCGACAATACAATGATAAAGGGCTCGTTTTCTGCACCAACCAATCGGTATGGACCTTGATTCGCCTCAACTCCTTGAATGATTTGTCTATTAAACTTGCCTTTAGATAAAGCGCCACTGGTTTGAGTGCTCCATTCATTCTCTTTTGCCGTTTTCCATGTATAATTTACAGAAAGACCCTGTGCTCTTTTGCGGTAATTCATGAAATAACCCTTTGGTTTGGAAAGCCAAAAATCTCCTGCAATCAATTTAAATTGATCGTTATAAATCTGAATAAAAACCTTATCAAATTCCTGAAGCTTATTGGTGTTTCCGTCGGGCTGAATGGGAATGTTGGCATCTGAAACGGAAGCCAGCATTTTTAAATCAGGAGATATATTTCCGGATAGCTCAAGGTTTAAAGAAGAATTAATCCCTAAATCTTGATTGTTCCCAAAGGATACCCCTCTAGAAATTGATCCATTCTTATTGAGCTGACTACCCCCAAAAACATCTTGTACTGAATAAGAATTTTCAATCTTAAATAAATTGTAATTGTCCTTTTGTTCTGAATAAATCATACTTGTATCCCTCAGCTTGTATTGCTTAGAAAGATCTAATGGTAAGACCTTATATGTAAAAGTAAGGGTGTCATTAACGGGATTGTTTAGGACAAATAAAGCACTTGTAAAATCGAGTTTGTATTGAGTATTGGGTATTAAATCATCTTTATAATACACCTTAAACGAATTGGGGTAAATACTCAAGGTATCTAGATCAACTGAATCAGCTACAAAAATCTTTTTAAGTCGTGAAGGGGAGCTTTGTGCCAACAAACCATGTTGAATCCATATGCACGCAAAGAAAATAAAAACGAACTTCATCCGAGACATCTTAATAAAGATACAGCCTTGTATTTAAAAACGCTACTTTAAGTATTCCATTGTCCTTATTTGTTTATGTTTTGAAAATTCTTTGCAGCAGAAGCTTTAGCTCATCAATGGTGCCATCCCGAAGTGTGAAATCTGCACTATACCCGTGCTGTTCTAGGCTATTATAGGAAGCGTTTCCCCAAACCACAATCTTACTTCCCGCTTTCGGTGTATTCATTTTAAAAAATGAATCAATATTACTTGGACTGCTAAATACATATAAATCGCAGGGTTCAATTTCAATTGACTCAAATAATGTTCGATATACCTCTATAGTAGAGTACTGCTTTTCCTTGAGGAATTTGGTGACAGATAAGGCAGAAAGATTAGAATGGGGCACAAGTACTTTTCTTTGACCGAGCCAAGACGAAAAATCTTTCGCGACATCTTCAGGGTTTCCGGCATTTTCAGCCACATAGTCCGAGGAATAACCCAAACTAAGAAGACGCTTTTCAGTTTGTGCGCCATTACATGCCAACTCATATGAAGAAAAATCGATTTGACCTGAATCTAGCACATACTTTGCCGCTCGAATACTGGGAAAAAAAATGACCTCAAAAGCAGATGTTGAACGAAATGGTGTGGCCTCAAACCCAATAAGAGAATGACAGATACCCGTAACATTTACTTCATTTAATAAAGATAGAATGTCTTCCAATTCTGATTCATCCTTGGAAATAAAAATGGTCATTACACCTTCTGGTGTTGAAGATGTTCGACAATCTTGGCAGGAAAATCCGGAGACTCTTTGTATGGAAATCTAAAATACCGAGAAGCATGAAGTGCATAATCTGAATAGGCTACGTGAACATATCGATTGTCACAAAACACACCCAAAGGAAGCTGACAACCTCCGTCCATAAGCCGCATAACCTCTCTTTCTAGATGAACCAATCTTTGAACCTCAGTATCATTTATTTTTTGAAGAATTTCATTAAGGTCATGATCTTGCTCTCTAATTTGCAGTGCAAGAACACCTTGTGCTGGAGCAGGAACAAACTCATCAGGTGTAAGATCTACTGTAATCAAATCTGAAAGATCAAGGTTCAACCTTTCCACGCCCGCTTTAGCCAACAAAATGGCGTCATACTCACCAGATTTCAATTTCTCTACACGGGTTGGGACATTCCCCCTCAGGTCTTTAATTTCAACATCAGACCTAAGTGCCAATAGCTGAGATTTTCTTCGGGCAGCAGAAGTTCCAACAATGGCTTTTTTCTTGAGCTCCCAAAGCGTCTTTGGGGCATGAGCCGATTTTCTTATCAGTAAAAGCTCACAAGGGTTAGCTCGTTCAGATACTGCGGCGATGATTAACCCCTCTGGGGGAGTCGTTTCTAAATCTTTGTGTGAATGAACTGCAATATCTATATCGTGATTCAATAAGGCTACCTCGATTTCTTTGGTAAAAAAACCTTTCCCTTCCATCTTATCAAAGCTCAAATCTTGTATCCGGTCACCTCTTGTTTTGATGATTTGAATATTCACATTCTGACCGATAGCCTCTAGCTGAGACTTTACATGATTTGCCTGCCACAAGGCCAAATCACTACCTCTTGTACCTATTGTTATTGTTTTAGCTTGAAGCATTGTTTTTCAGAATAATTTCTTTTGCCAATTTCATAGGACCGCTGATGTATTTTTTTTCCACATATCCCAATACCTTATCGAATACTTCTCGAGTTTCGGGATCCATGTTTTCCATATCTGATTTAAATACCTCTGAGACTGCTGTTCTTCGAATTTCCTTGACTTGTTTAGGAACCTCTTTCATCGCAATCTCTACATTTCTCTCTTTTGTCAGTTGCATAAATGCAACATTTGCCTCTTCAAGTATTTTTTTAACCTGAATCACCTCTTCTCCTCGAACCTTCAGATTATCATCTGAAACCTTTTGAAGATAATCAATAGAAACATAATTGGTGTCAAATGAACGAATTACTTCTGGATTAATATCTGAAGGAATGGCAATGTCAATAATGGTTTTTCGTTCTTCTTCACCATTCAATAGATGTTTATAAATAGAAACATCTATGAGATGTTTATCAGCTCCTGTACAGGTGAGTAATACATCAAAACCATCTTTATATTGATCTATTTCTTTCAAGGAAAAAGCTTTTCCTCCAATATCATCAGCGAGCTTTTCGGCATTTTCAATGGAACGATTAAAAACAACAAAGTTACTGTAGCCATGCTTTTTGAGAAACTTACACATGGTGGTATTCGTTAGCCCAGCACCTACAATTAAAAATCTTGCATCAAGTGATATATTTAGATCTCTCAGCTTGTGATAAGCAAGAGAGACTACTGAAACCGGTTTTTTTGCAATGTTGGTCTCAGTATATACTTTTTTGGCTGTTTCAATGACTTTTCTAGTCAATAAACGAATAAAATCTCCTGTTAATCCATAAGATTTAGAAGACTCATATGCACCACGAACCTGAGTAATGATTTCTCTCTCCCCAACAATCATTGAATCGATTGATGAAGCCACAGAAAGAGCATGCTTGACAGCATCATCTTTATAAAAAACTTCTACTTTTTGGCAAAGCTCATCCATATCTTTAAATTCCATTTCTGGATATAAGTAGGATAGAAATTCTTGACTTGAAATATTTTGATCTGCAACAAATGTAAATTCAACTCTGTTGCAAGTAGTTAAATACATCATTTCTCTAAAACGAAAATGCGCTTTTGCCCTAGACAATCGCACGTGCTGATTTTCCGCATCAATGTGCAGTAAACCTATTTGATTTACATCTAGATTTCTATGGGTAAAAGCGTGGATATATAATGTCTCTAACACGTATAATTCAACTACTCAACAAATATCGGGAGACATCAAGAAAATATTGTCATAATATTGTCATGACAATAAATTAATTCCATATTTACCTAAGATTTATATTTGTAAACAAACATGAAGGGAAAAAAGGTTCTTTTATTTGATCTTGGGGGCGTTCTTATCGATGTCGACTATCATAAAACCATCACTGCTTTTTCTCAATTAGGGGTAGCTCATCCATCAGAATTATACAACCAGTTTGGCCAAAATCAATTGTTTGATCAATATGAAAAAGGAGAGGTGTCCAGTGATTACTTTATACAGCAGCTTAAACCACTAACAAATGAGGGTGTAAGCGAAGCTCAAGTCATTGAGGCCTGGAATGCAATGATTGGTGATTTCCCAATAGAAAAGCTTGACTTTATTACCCTTTTATCGAAGCAATATAAATGCTTTTTGTTGAGCAACACAAATGAAATACACCTCGAAAAAGTTGTTGTAAACCTTAAGGATACCCCATATGAAAAATTGGATGATCTATTTGTAAAATGCTTTTATTCACATTTGATAGGAAAAAGGAAGCCTGATGTAGATACATTCAATTGGGTCATTAATCAAATGGGAGTCAAGGCAGAGGACACGCTTTTTATAGATGATTCTCCTCAACATATTGAAGGCGCATTAAAAGCAGGATTAGAAGCTGTATATTATAAAGAAACAAGTGATTTGTATAATATCGCGGAGCGATTGTGATGCTATCTTATCAAATGTATGAAGCCTTGTTTCATTCCTTCTTCAAATAACAATTTAAAAGAATAAACCCCCTGCATTAGTTCAGAACCATCAAGAGAATTACCAGCAAAAGGCTCTTCATTTTCTATATGGTTGTAAACCATATTTCCCCATCGATCAAAATACATGATTTCATATGGATTACAGGTTTTAAAGTAAGCCTCTAAATCAAACACATCATTTGCACCATCATCATTGGGAGTCAACACGTTGGGGAAATCAAAATCGTTGAAAGAATATATATTGACAATATCTAATTCAGTAAATGACAAGGGTGATTCACAGCCATTTACCGTTACCATAACTGAATACGATCCTATATCTTCAATTTCTGCTGCAAAGATTAAAGACTCTTCTGCCGAAGTGAAACCGTTGGGTCCTGACCACGAATAAATGGCATCAGTGGTCGTATTCAAATTCAACTCCAATACATCCCCAGGACATTGTAATGGACTATTTGTTGATATTAAAGGAGCACTTGGAATGGGGTGAACTATGAGTTCATATGTAATGATTGAATCACATCCCAGAGTGGTAAATAAATTAAAGGGATAGGTTCCCGAAGTTGTCATGGTCACACCCTCATACGTTATGGATTCTCCATCACAAATGGCTGTATCAATTACAAACGAATAGGAAGGGTTGACAGTCAATTCGAGCTGAACAATAGAGTCACAACCAGCAACGGACTGAAGATTTTGAATGTAAACACCTGAGGTGTTGAGCTCTTCTGTTCCAAACTGGAATGTTTCGTTTGAGCATATGGTGTCAATAATATTAATGTCATATGTTTCATTTACAACAATAGTGGTGCTCGTAGTATCACTGTTGCAACCATCAACCTCTAAATAGATCGAATAGTCTCCAGAATTGGAATTAGACAAGCTAGGTATAAAAGTATTGGGCAAACCTGAAGTAAACCCATTTGGTCCTTGCCAAAAATATAAAGCATCCGTGACTTCAGTGGTGGATAAGAAAAGTGTATCAGTACTACAAATAGGGCTATTTGTGTTAAGATCCGGAGCTGGCACAGGTATTGGTTCGAAAATTTCTAAGGATGTTACTTCTTCACAAGCTCCATCGCGAACATAAACATCATAAATTCCAGGCCCCAATTCGTCAAAACTTGGACTTGCCGAGTAGGAAAAACCATCTAAAGAATATTCTAAATTGTTACCTATAGCAATAATCTCGATTTCACCATTATCATAACCAAAGCAGGTAACATCGGTTTTTGTTACTGAAATAACCTCAAAAGGAATAAACAATGGCGCTGCTGCATCAAATGCCGGTGAGCCTTGGGGACTACCATCAAAACCAGGATAACCTTGAGCGTTATCGTAATCATTATCTAATTTGTAATATGCTCGTAAATCAGGCTCATTCGTAGGATCTAACAAAAGATTCATATTTAGCTTGATTTCCTGTTCTGATCGAGCTGATTCCCATATACGAACCTCATCAATCCTCCCTCTAAACTGCTCAGGACCACTAGGCCAATTAGATTTATTACCAATTGCAGCATCCCAGTTGTTTGCAACAACATTACCTGTAGCTGGTATTTCATTTACCAAACATCCATCTACATAATACTTAATGGATGAGCCATCATATGTGGCAGCAACATGATACCATGTGTTTGTATTTAAGCTAAAAGGATTAAGGCAGATATAAAAGCCATCTGTAGTTGATAGCTGAAAGGCATTAGGTCTGAGAAGATAATTACAATCTGTGGTACCGTCATGCTTCGAAACAATATTCATATTGTTTTGTCTTCTCATGATCGCCTCAATAGTAATTTGAGTTCCTACGACATCTACATCACCAATATTTACCCATTTTTGACCTGAACCTTCTAGATTCAATGCATTTTGAGCTATTGATACAGAAGTAAAGGCAAATGATAAAATCAGTAAAGTAAAAACGTACTGCTGAAAAAAGAATTTAGAAATAAGGTTTTTCAATTCAGTATATTTAGTGCTATTCAATAGACAAGTTTTTGACTTAAAAAGTTGCACTAAATTAATGAATAAATTAAAAAAAGAGGAAATCTTTATTTAAGCAGGTGAATGAATCCGGTTGCTGCCCCCTGAGAATGCGTTAATTTGTAATAATAAACACCTTCTGGTAATTTTTCTCCAAGAATCGAATTACCATTGAATGATGGCTCACCTCTTTCTTGAACATATACCTGATTTCCCCATCGGTCTCTTACTGTGAACGTAAAGGAATCACATTTACCGACAAACTTTTCAATTTCAATTTCATCATTGACATTGTCATCATTTGCGGTAATCACATTCGGGAAATCAAATTGCTTGTACTCAAATACGTTTTGAACATCCAATTGAATTTGAGCCACATCAGATATACATGAATTTAAGGTATAATATACGCTGTAAATTCCTGAATTATTAACGTCTAATTGAAACTCATTGTAAATATCTTCGGATTCATATCCCATTGGTCCTATCCAATGAAACTCTGCATTTGGAACATCCTCGACAGAAAGTTCAACAATATCGCGCGGACACTCGACTGGGCCTGTAGAAATAATTTCAGGCAAGGCCAAATCTTCAACTGTCAATTCTAATGATGCAATTGAATCACAACCATTAGAACTAGAAAGTGTTACAGAATAAGAACCTCCATTATTAACAGCTACGCCATTCCAATCAAAAGGCAAATCACTCGAACAAGCGTCCAATTGAGTAATACTTGTAACAGCAGGATTAATTGTGAATGCCAGATTTACTGTTGAGTCACAACCCGTAACAGTACTAGATAATGTTACAGCATAATCACCCTCCTCATCTAAAGAATATCCATTCCATTCTACAGGAAGATCGCTATCGCAAGTCGTTATAGCTGTATATGTATTAAGAACGGGGTAAATAGTAATTTCAAAAAAAGATTCATCAAGAGTAGAATTATATCCTATCACCGTGTAGGTAAATGTGTACGTTCCAGGTGTTAGATTATCAGTATTCAAAATTCCTGTCACTGGGTCAAATGCCCCAGAAGCCGAAGTTTCAGTAAATGATCCTAAGTCTGAACCTGTAGAAATCAAAGTGTTTAAATCAATAAAAGATTCCGAGTCATTACAGGTACTTGACACATCGTTTTCACCTGCATCAGGAATAAGAGGAAATATACAAATAGATACATTGGCTGAGTCGATATACCAATCTCCATCTAATTCATCAAAAGGATTGGAACCCGCTGAACAACAAACATCCTGACCCTCAAGAGAAGATGCTGATGAACCTGTGACGGTTACTGATCCATTGTTGTTTGCCATGTCAACCTCACAGGTATTAATGACCCCTTCGCACTGAATGATACCTCCGTGGTTGTACACTCGATCCAAAACATTAATAGTTCCCGTGTTACACAAAATACCATCGTTGTGTAAATATTGAATTGTAGACGTTGAATTCTGATAAAAATATCCGTCTATTTCAAATTCCGAATTACAAATCAAATCGCCATCATTCGATAATATGCCTGACTCTTCAACATTTATAGAGTTCGATGTAGATAGAGATCCTGTAGGACTAACTTTTAGAACTCCCTCAACATACATCGTTGAAGAGGAACTTAAAACGTGGTTTATAATTACCGTATCTCCTTGTTGTATAGTGTTATTCGGGCATCCATTGTCCCAAATTGCACAGTCATTGTAAGACCCGTCTGCAATTGTCGTATACGTAGTCGCAAAGCCAAAATTAACTAGCAATAACGAAAACACCACAGATGCGGTGATGTTCAAAATAGAGATTTTTAAAAAATTAGTTTTCACGATAAATCTATGTTCTTTGCCTGATAAGACGTAACCTTACTTAAATAGGTTGCACTAAAGATATAAAAAAAATAAAGTGCTACAAAATCTAATTATCGAACCACATGAATATAGCCCGTTTTATTCGTGCTTTTATAGGCTGGAGTAAATAGATTAAAGTCTGGAAAATCAAGGTCTATATATGAATTCGTATTCGATGGACGTAGGATATCTAAGGTGTAAAAATATATACCATCATCAAGTATAAGGTTATTGATTGTTTGACCAGAAAAGTTAGAATTGGATAAAACTGTTGGAAAAGCTTCATACATCATGACCTCTTTAGATTGAGAATACACCAAATTCCCCCATCGATTGTACAATTTAAATTGAAACCCTTGACAAGGTCGAATATAGCTCTGTATATCCAATTCATCATTAATACCATCATCATTCGCAGTAATTACATTAGGAAAATCAAAATCTTCAAAGCTGTAATCTACCCCAACCTGAATCACCGATGTATCAGAATAGCAAGTATTCAATATGTAAAAGGCGTAAAAAGATTCACTGTACATATTTGAAAAATACATCTCTTCTAAGTTAATTACATGGGTCGACTGGTTTGAATTGTATCCAAATTCATTGTACCAATAATATGTGGTGGCTCCAGGAACCTCTTCCATTGTTAATTCCAAGGGATCGAAAAAGCAGTTTACAGGACTATTAGAGCTTAACTCTGGAGCCTCAGGTGTAGGATTAACGATTAAATTCAGCACCACAAAAGAATCACATCCAAATTGACTTTGAAATCCAAAATTATATGCCCCAGTTGTCGTAAAAGATTGACCCGCATATAACAACTCGTCTCCTTCACAAATTTCCAAATCCTCTGAAGTGCTAAATATGGGATGAACGACTAAATTGAGGGCTACAAGTGAATCACAGCCCGCCTCCGTTTGCAATAAAAAGTCATAAGATCCCGCTTCATTTAACACCTGTCCATTATAATTATATGATTCACCTTCACAAATGGATACATTAAATTGATACTCCTCAATCGGATTTACCGTAAGGTTTAAGGTGATTGTAGAATCACAGCCCTGGGCATTTTGAGTAGTATAAAGGTAAGTTCCAGATTCATCGTATTGAATTCCTCCCAAGTCATAAACAGAACCCGAACAGATTGATTGGTTGATTGTAGATTCAAGCTCTGGTAAAACAGTAAGATTAAGTGTAATTGTCGAATCACAACCCTGAGTATTTTGAGTAGTATATAGGTAAGTCCCAGATTGGTCGTATTGAACTCCTCCAAAATCATAAACAGCTCCAAAGCAAATTGATTCATTGTTGGTAGATTCCAATTCTGGTAATACCGAAAGGTTTAGCGTAATAGTAGAATCACAGCCCTCAGTGTTTTGAGTAGTATAAAAATAAGTCCCCGATTGATCGTATTGTGTCCCTCCTAAATCAAATGAAGCACCCTGGCAAATAATCTCATTTAGCTCTGCGGTGAGTTCCGCGTTCACAAGTAGGTCTAATATGACTGTAGAATCACAACCATTTAAATCAGAAAACACCTCTTGGTATATTCCAGTTAATGAATAAACATTTGGACCTAAGGTATATGAAGATCCTTGACAAATGACTTCATTTAGGTTGGTTTGCTGAAGTGGATTTACCGTCACCTGAACCGTATCATGAACAGGACAAGAATTGGGATTTGACGCTAAAATTGTTTCGACAATATATTCTTGTACTATGGCTGCTCCTGTATTATTAGTAATGGTAACGGAAGGATCTGATGCTGTGCTGTCATTTAAATTGGCTGCAGTATTCCAAGAATATAAAAATTCAGGATTGTTTGGGCTTCCAATTTGTAAAGTTTCTCCACTACATATCGAGACATCTGGCCCCGCGTCGGCATCAGCAATTTCTGCATAGATAGTGACATCTCTTACACTATGAACATCCGTAGAACCACCTGTACTGGCAGTAAATCCCATATATCCAGCAAAATTTACAGTGTAATTCGCTGTTAAATATAAGGTTCCATTTATGGTAACGGTTATTTCGCCATAATTATAGCTAATTTCTGCAGTTGAATAATCCGTGGATCTTAAAAAGCTTAAGGTTCCTCCAATATTATCGAGGCTTGTAATTCCTGGAATGCATTCATTATAACCAGGGCCGCTATAAATTTGAATACCCGGATTAGGACCCCCACAATTATTATAGGTGTCCAAAATCACCTTAATACCATTTGCAGTTGAAGGTATGCCTACTCCTCCTCCACTTACGAAACCAGTTGGCGGAACGTCTAAAAAGCAAAATGCAATTCCATCTGCAGCCGAACCTTCAAACATTCGAAAATCAAATTTCACATTCCATTGATTACAGGTTCCTAAATCGATTGGCTCAGAATAAAAAATGGCTCCACTGGTACTATTTACGGCATCTGTCAAGATTAGCTCATTATTGAAATTATCAGCATCACCACCTGTATCACCTGTGTAGGCGGCTCCTGTGATATTCCACCCTGTCGTGATCATATCAGGATTGCCCTGTAATTCCGCAAAAATTACCTGAGTAAATGAATAATTGGAGCAAATAGCGACAATCAAAAAAATAAAAAGTCTGACTTTCATGGGTTTAGTTCAACACAAAAATCCGAATTTTTTTTTGATATAATAAATACTTTGGGTCATATATAGTCAGCAAGCTCCATCCAACGCTCTGTTTTTTGGTCAATGAGTTCAACGACTACCCCTAGCCTTTTTCCCATATCATACAAATCGGCATTACTTCTAGATTCATCCGAAAGGCCCTCTGTTAATTCAGCTTTCTCTGCTTCAAGGTTTTCAAGGTCTTTCTCTAATTGTTTAAACTCCTCATTTTCCTTAAAGCTCAATTTAGTTTTGACTTGTGAAGTAGAACTATTTTTACTTCGTGGTTCTTTATTCTGATTTGAGACTTTTTTCCCTTTTTGAAGCTGTTTCTCCTGTTTTCTGAAATCAGTGTAGTTCCCAAGAATATCCTTAACCTCTCCATTTCCTTGAAACACCAAAAGATGATCTACCATTTTATCCATAAAGTATCTGTCATGTGAAACCACAATTAAGCACCCTTTAAAATTTCTTAAATACTCTTCCAAAACGGCCATGGCAAAAATATCCAAATCGTTTGTAGGTTCATCCAAAATCAAAAAATTTGGATTCGCCATCAATACACGAAGTAATTTCAATCTGCGTTTTTCTCCCCCACTCAACTTTCTAACAAAATTGTAATGCATACTTCTTGGGAATAGGAACCGTTCTAAAAGCTGAGCCGCTGACAATTGTTTGCCCTTTTCCAATGGAATAAATTCGGCCACCTCTTTGACGACGTCGATTACTTTAAAGTCGTCATTTACCTTGATTAAATCTTGGCTAAAATGACCAAAAACAACGGTTTCTCCTACAACAATCTTTCCTTTATCTAATGGCTCTGTACCCAAGAGCATTTTTAAGAATGTAGTCTTCCCTGTGCCGTTTTTTCCCACAATCCCCATTCGTTCTTTCCTTTGAACGTTGTAAGAAAAACTATTAAGTATCGGAAGGTCACCAAAAGCTTTGCCTATTTTATGAAACTCTACAATTTTAGAACCGAGCCGCTCCATTTTAACAGGCAAATCCAATTCGTCTTCGTCTAATCTTTGTGAAGCCGCCTTCTTTATGTCCTGAAATGCATCAACTCTTGCCTTTTGCTTGGTTCCTCGTGCTTTTGGTTGTCTACGAATCCAATCGAGCTCTTTTCGAAAAGAGTTCTTGGCCTTTTCGATCGTTGATTGAAGCTGTTCCTGACGTTCAGCTTTTTTTTCTAAATAGTATGAAAAATTCCCTTTGTACTTAAACAGACTAAGATCTGCCAATTCAAATATTGTATCACAAACTACCTCCAAGAAGTATCGGTCATGGGTCACCATTAAAATGGTAGATTTTGAAGTCGACAAATAGGATTCCAGCCATTCAATCATATCCAAATCCAAGTGATTGGTAGGCTCATCTAGAAATAAAAAATCGGCATCCGAAAGTAGGACCTTAATTAAAGCAACTCTCTTTTTTTGTCCTCCTGAAAGGTTTTTGATTTGTTGCTTATCATTCTCAAGCTTAAAAACAGACAACAATTGATTCACCTTTGATTCCAAATCCCATGCATCGAGGTCTGTTAACTCCTGAAAAAGGTTACTCAATTTGTTTTCATCACCAGCCGCAAGCGCCTCATTGTATGATTTAATCAATCTTAATTTAGGTGACTCATGGTCGTAAATAACTTCATCAATTGTTTTGTCTAAAGGAAGGTTTTCAGACTGCTCCATAAACGCAACTTGTATGTCTTTTCTGAAAACAATTGTACCACTGTCGTACTGTTCCGTGTCCATAAGACAGTTTAAAAGAGTCGTTTTACCAGAACCGTTTTTAGCTACAATAGCCACTTTCTGACCTTGATCAATACCAAAGGTAACATCGGAAAACAATACTCGCTCACCAAATGATTTTGTCAAATTTTCAACCGAAAGGAAATTCATTTTTTACATCAATATTCTGCGAAGTTAGAAGAATACTTCTTTACTCGGTAGTTAAGTACAACAGGCAACAAAAATTTATAAAGATTCCGTACATTTAGTAACTATAAACCGAATTTCGATACAAAAAATATCCTATGAAATATTTTATAACACTTTCCTTCATTGTTTTACAATTTGTCTTTTTTGCGCAAACACCAGAAGGAGTGAATTATCAAGCCGTAATTAGAGATAATTCTGGAAACCCACTAGAGAATTCCGAAGTGGGTATTAAAATTGTGCTTTATCAGGGAGCAGTTTCAGGAACAATCGTTTTTGAAGAGTCATTTTTACCGAGTTCAAATGCATTTGGACTTGTAAATTTCATCATTGGACAAGGTAACCTAATAAGTGGGGATTTTTCGACTATAGATTGGGCGACAGGACCTTATTTTGTGGAAATATCAGCAGATACTGATGGAGGTACAGACTTTGAAATAATTGGGACACAAGAGCTTATGAGCGTACCTTATGCTCTTTATGCGAAAACTGCAGGAAATGGCCCTGCTGGACCGCAAGGAGATCAGGGAATACAAGGAGATCAAGGACCACAAGGTATTCAAGGAGACCCAGGACCAATTGGTGCTGATGGACCGCAAGGTCCCATAGGATTAACCGGTGCAACAGGGCCTCAGGGAGCCACGGGAGCGCAAGGACCCGTTGGTGCTGATGGTGCACAAGGCCCGATTGGGTTAACTGGTGCAGATGGGCCGCAAGGTCCCATAGGATTAACTGGTGCAACAGGTCCACAAGGTCCGATTGGGTTAACTGGTGCAGATGGGCCGCAAGGTCCCATTGGGTTAACTGGTGCAACAGGTCCACAAGGTCCCAT
>JBELDA010000049.1:0-19077 GCA_042094515.1 Crocinitomicaceae bacterium | reverse complement strand
CAAGAGTATACTTATCAAAAGGTAAAGGTAAGATCACTGTGAATAACAAAGAAGCCAAAGAAGTTTTTCCAATTGATGTTTTACAATCAAAATTGGTTCAGCCTTTTGTTTTAACCGATACGGTTGGAAAATACAACGTGAGTGTAAATGTAAGTGGAGGTGGAATTAATGGCCAAGTAGAAGCCATTAGATTAGGTATCTCTAGAGCCTTAGTAGAAATTTCTGCTGAAAATAGAGCTGCTTTGAAAGTTGATGGTTTAATGACTAGAGATCCGAGAATGGTCGAAAGAAAGAAACCAGGTCAACCAAAAGCAAGAAAGAAATTCCAGTTCTCGAAACGTTAATCGTTATTGGAATGGTTTAGTATCCAAGCGTTTAAGTAAATGGCTTTGTCCCCCTTAATCGCTGAAAAATTAGGAATGTAAACAAATATATATATGTCTAAATTATCTTTTGACCAATTGTTGGATGCGGGTGTGCACTTCGGACACCTAAAAAGAAAGTGGAATCCATCAATGGCCCCTTATATTTTCGAAGAGAAAAAAGGGATCCACATTATCGATCTAAATAAAACTTTAGTTCACCTTGATCAGGCTTGTTCAGCAATGAAACAAATCGCTAAATCAGGAAAAAAAGTACTTTTTGTTGCGACCAAAAAACAAGCCAAGGACATTGTTGCTGAAAAAATAAGCAATGTAAATATGCCTTTTGTAACTGAAAGATGGTCTGGTGGAATGTTGACGAACTTTCAAACCACGAGAAAATCAATTCGCAAAATGGCGACTATTGATAAAATGAAATCTGATGGTTCTTGGGATACTTTGAACAAAAGAGAAAAACTATTCAAAACACGTCAAAGAGAAAAATTAGAAAAAACTTTCGGTTCTATTTCTGATATGACCAGACAGCCAGCAGCGGTATTTATTGTTGATATCCTTAAAGAGCATATTGCTCTTGCGGAAGCTAGAAGATTGAATATTCCAACTTTTGCTATGGTTGATACCAATTCAAATCCAAAACTCGTTGATTTTCCAATCCCTTCAAATGATGACGCTAGTAAATCTATATCGATCATTATGGATGAGATTTGTAAAGCCATTCAAGAAGGCTTGGAGGAAAGAAAAACGTTAAAAGATAATCCTGAAAAAGCCAAGGCATCTGAAAAAGCTCCTGCGAAAAAAGAGGAAACTACTGCGAAAGCTGAAGCTCCCGTAGAAAAAGCTGAAGCTAAAACTGAAGCTCCTGTAAAAGATGAGGAAGTAAAAGAAGTAGCTGCTGAAAAGAAAGAAGAAGCAGAAACGAAAGAAGTGGTAGCAGAAGAGAAAGCAGAGAAAAAGACAGCTCCTAAAAAGGCCGCTACTAAGAAGCCTGCAGCTAAAAAAGCTGCTGCCAAAAAGCCTGCAGCTAAAAAAGCTGCTGCTAAAAAGCCAGCTGCTAAAAAAGAGGAAGTTTCAGAAACGGAAGAAGGAAAATAAATTTATATAATCAATAAAATATATTAAAATGGCTATAACAGCTTCAGAAGTAAATAAACTTCGCCAACAAACCGGAGCCGGAATGATGGACTGCAAGAATGCTCTTGTAGAAACAAACGGTGATTTTGAAGCAGCAGTTGACGTTCTACGAAAAAAAGGACAAAAAATCGCTGCCAAAAGAGGAGGAAATGATGCCAAAGAAGGTGTGATTATCGCTCAGTCAACGAATGATTCAAAAGCAGGAGTTATTGTGGCTCTAAATTGCGAAACTGACTTTGTTGCCAAAAATGATGGTTACGTTCAATTGGTTCAGTCTTTAGTTGACTTGGCATTAGATAAACTTCCAAGGTCTTTAGATGAATTGAAAAGTTTGTCATTCAATGAAAAACTTTCTGTTGAAGAAAAAATAACTGAACAAATTGGTGTTTTAGGAGAAAAACTTGATTTATCAGCATATACGTTAGTTGAGTCTGATAGAGTTGTTGCTTATAATCATCCAGGAAATCAGTTGGCAACTTTAGTCGCTCTAAACAGTGAGTCAGAAGTTGCTGAAGACGCAGGAAAGCAAGTTGCAATGCAAGTTGCAGCAATGAACCCATTGGCTGTAAGTAAAGATGGAATTGATTCACAAACCATTGAAAGAGAAATTGAAGTCGGTAAAGATCAGGCAATCCAAGAAGGCAAACCTGCTGAAATGGCGGAAAAAATTGCAATGGGTAGACTAAATAAATTCTTTAAGGAAAATACACTACTTAGTCAACAGTTTGTAAGAGACAATAAAGTAACAGTTGAGCAGTTTCTGAATAATTCAGAAAAAGGTTTAACCGTTTCAGAGTTTAAGAGATTCTCTTTAAGTTAACAAAAAGCTATCTTCGGATAGCTTTTTTTTTCATTATTCCTTTCTTGGATATTTGATTTGGCTATATTTGTTCAACTGAATATCTATGAAATATAAAAGAATTTTACTAAAGCTTAGTGGAGAGTCCCTAATGGGAAACAAACAGTTTGGAATCGACAATCAACGTATTAGTTCATATGCCGAACAAATAAAAAGAATCCACGAATCAGGACATGAAATTGCAATTGTCATTGGTGGTGGAAATATTTTCAGAGGCGTACAAGCAGAGGAAGGAGGAATGGACCGTACTCATGGCGATTACATGGGCATGCTTGCTACTATGATTAATTCAATGGCTTTACAGGCTGCTCTTGAATCTCACGGTGTTAAAACCCGTTTGCAATCCGCCATCGAAATGAAAGAAATTGCAGAGCCCTTTATTCGTAGAAAAGCAGTTCGACATTTGGAAAAAGGAAGAGTCGTTATTTTTGGCGCAGGTACAGGTAATCCCTTTTTCACAACAGATTCTGCGGCATCATTGAGAGCTATTGAAATCAATGCAGATGTAATTCTTAAAGGAACACGTGTCGATGGCATTTATTCAGCTGATCCTGAAAAAGATAATACAGCGACAAAATACGACACCATAACATTTGACGAAGTTTATAAGATGGGTTTAAATGTAATGGACCTTACTGCTTTTACACTATGTAAAGAAAATGATTTACCCATCGTAGTTTTTGATATGGACACCGAAGGTAATTTAGAAAAAGTATTGGCTGATAAAAATATCGGAACATTAGTATCTAATTAATATAAAGTGATATGATAGAAGATTTAAATATGATTTACGACGACCTTAAGTCGTCAAATGTGAAAAAGATTGAACACTTCGAATCAGAATTATCTAAAATAAGAGCTGGCAAGGCATCTCCTTCAATGCTTTCAGGAGTAATGGTTGAATATTACGAAGCCATGACTCCACTTCAGCAGGTAGCTAATGTGAGTGTAATGGATGCTCGAACACTTGTTGTACAACCCTGGGAAAAATCGGTGCTAAATGATATCGCTAAAGGTATTATCGACTCCAATTTGGGCTTGAACCCTCAAAACAATGGAGAGCAGCTTATTATTTCAGTTCCACCGCTTACTGAAGAAAGAAGAAGAGACTTGGTGAAAAAAGCGAAAGCAGAATCCGAAAACGCTAAAATTGGACTAAGAAACAACCGAAAAGATGCTTTAGACCTTATAAAAGAGCTCAAAAATGATGGATTATCAGAAGATATGATGAAAGACGCCGAAAACGAAATTCAGGTTATCACCAATGATTATTCTAATCAAATAGATGAATTCTTTACCATTAAAGAAAAGGATATAATGACCGTTTAATCACGGTTTTTTTTATAAAGTACCTCTACTTTGCTGTTCTCTCTCGATTGATTCGAAAAGTGCTTTAAAATTTCCAGCCCCGAATCCTCTTGCACCCATTCTTTGAATTATTTCAAAAAACAATGTCGGTCTATCTTCAATAGGCTTAGTAAAAATTTGCAATAAATAACCTTCCTCGTCAGCATCAATCATAATCCCCAATCCTTTTAAGGTTTCAATATCCTCTTTCAACTCATGATTGTGTTCTTCGAGACGAACAGGAACAGATTTGTAGTACTCATCAGGTGGTGTACTTAAAAATTCAATACCCCTTTTTCTCATTTCGCCTACGGTTTTAATGATATCGTTTGTAGCTACAGCTATATGCTGTACTCCTGGGCCTTCATAAAAGTCCAAATATTCTTCTATTTGAGATTTCTTCTTCCCTTCCGCTGGTTCATTTATCGGAAATTTGATACGACCATTTCCATTACTCATTACCTTACTCATCAATGCTGAATATTCAGTATGGATTTGTTTGTCATCAAAAGATAAAAAGTTTTCAAAACCCATTACATCTTCATACCACTTTACCCATGTGTCCATCTCTCCCCATCCCACATTTCCAACCATATGGTCAATGTACTTAAGACCAACAGCCTCAGGGTTATAATCGGATTCCCATTTTCGAAAACCTGGCATAAATGTTCCATTATAATTTTTTCTTTCTACAAAAACATGAACCGTCTCACCATAGGTGTAAATTCCTGAACGCACTATTTCGCCATGCTCATCTGTTTCAACAGTAGGTTCCATATATGATTTTGCGCCTCTCGAAGTTGTTTCCTCATATGCTTTTCTTGCATCATCGACCCAGAGCGCAACAACTTTTACACCGTCACCATGTCTAACAATATGGTCATTTATAGGAGAATTAGAATTTAAAGGTGTTGTTAAAACCAATCTGATCTTATCCTGCTTAAGCACATAAGAAACAGCATCCTTGCTTCCCGTTTCTAATCCTTTGTACGCATAGGATTGGAATCCAAAAGCAGTCTTGTAAAAATGAGCCGCTTGCTTTGCATTTCCCACATAAAATTCAACATAATCAGTACCCAATAATGGCAAGAAATCTTGAGCTCCTGCAAAGATTTTTTCTAGACCATAATCAACGTTTTTAACTTCTTTCATTTTATTTTTTTTCTAATTAATGTATCCAAGATTTATAATAATCTTTTACTTCTATTTCTAAGGCTTGTTCTGTTAGTTTTAATGGTTTAAAGGTGTCTACCATAACGGCCAGTTCTTCTGTTTTCTTTTTTCCAATACTTCTTTCATATGCTCCTGGATGAGGCCCGTGAGGAATCCCAGAAGGATGTAACGTGATTTGACCTTTTGATATATCATTTCGACTCATAAAATCACCATCCACATAATAAAGCACCTCATCAGAATCGATATTACTATGATTATATGGAGCCGGAATAGCTTCAGGATGATAGTCATAAAGCCTTGGGCAAAAGGAACAGATTACGAAAGCGGATGTTTCAAAAGTTTGATGAACCGGAGGGGGTTGATGAACCCGACCTGTTATTGGTTCAAAATCGTGTATTGAAAAAGCGTACGGATAATTATAACCGTCCCATCCCACAACATCAAATGGGTGAGAAGCATAGCTGTAATCGTATAGAATTCCTTCCTTTTTGATTTTCACAACAAAATCACCCTTTTCATCATGGGTTTCTATATCTTCTGGTGTTCTTAAATCTCTTTCACAAAATGGGGAGTGCTCTAGTAGCTGACCAAACCAGTTTCTGTATCTTTTTGGTGTATAAATAGGATGACGTGACTCTATAATGAAATGCCTGTTTTGACTATTTTCAAAGTTGATTTGATAAATCATTCCTCTAGGAATGACAAGATAATCACCGTAAGAAAATTCTATATTTCCAACTTGAGTTCGAAGCTTTCCTTTTCCCTCATGAATGAAAATAACTTCATCAGCATCTACATTTTTATAGAAATAGTTTTCAGTTAAATTACCTGGTCTAGATAAATGAAGAGTGACATCACTATTAGTTAACACAGGAACTCTGGAATCAATAAGATCATCGATTACAGGAACATCAAAACCTTTGAAAGCCCTCATCTGCATGTTTTTATCAATTGCTACTTTTGGGCTCACATCCTTTTGTCCTCGAATATCATTAACCTTTGTGGGAGGTTGAATATGATACAAAAGGGACGACATTCCATCAAAACCAATTGTTCCAAACAATTGCTCATGATACAAATCTCCATTAGGCTGTCTGAAAACAGTATGTCTTTTGTGTGGAATATTTCCTAAATGTCTGTAGAATGGCATAGGTTCTTTAATTTAATAAATTTCAACGACTACAAAATAACAACGAATTAGCTAATAAAAAAATGACAATTATCAGTTTTAAATAATTGTTATAAAAAAATTGATTTCAAAAGTTAAATTTGTAAAAAAAATTAGCATGTCAAAAATACTAGTCATAGGGTCAAGTGGTCAAATCGGAATAGATTTAGTCTTGGAACTTCGGCGGAGAAATGGTCTGAACAATGTAATTGCAACCGACATCAAAGAACCTTGTCCTCCATTAATTAAAGATGGGCCTTTTTATCAATTGGATGTTCTCGACAAAGAAAGACTGAACCAGCTCGTTAAAAAAGAAAATATTACAGAGGTATACCTTCTTGCCGCTTTATTGTCTGCAATCGCTGAGCAAAAACCACATGCTGCGTGGAAATTGAATATGGACGGCTTACTCAATATTCTAGAATTAGGAAAGGAAAAACGTTTAAAAAAGATCTTTTGGCCCAGCTCGATTGCAGTATTTGGATCAAATTCTCCAAAAAAGAATACACCACAACATACCATTATGGAACCCAGCACTATTTATGGGATATCAAAATTAGCAGGAGAAAGATGGTGTGAATACTATCACAGTAAATATGGCGTAGATGTAAGAAGTATAAGATACCCTGGTCTCATTTCCTATAAAAGTAAACCTGGAGGAGGAACAACTGACTATGCGATTGAAATTTTCGAAAAAGCACTAAATAAGGAAACATTTAATTGCTATTTATCTAAAGACACCTTGCTACCCATGATGTACATGGATGACGCTATAAGGGCAACTATAGAAATCATGGAAGCCCCTTCCGAAAAAATAAAAATCAGATCTTCCTATAATATATCAGGTACTAGCTTTTCTCCTGAACAAATTGCGAATGAAATTGAAAAGGAATTAGGACCAATTAAAATACAATATAATCCAGATTTCAGACAAAGCATTGCAAACTCATGGCCAGACTCAATTGATGACCAAAGTGCAAAAAAAGACTGGGGATGGTCAATTTATTTTAATTTATCTAAAATAATTACAGAAATGCTCAAAGGCATGTCCTGAGTGGGATACAGGCATTATTCACCTACCTAAAATGAGGTGTCAATTTATTTTGTTTAACTTTTTATTTGTTTTGTTAAACATTTTTTGTTTAACTTTGAATCATAATCATTAAACAAAAATAAATTATGTCAACATTAGAATTCAACGAAGCGTTAATGGATATTGAAAATAATCTAAAATCATTTGCGCTCGGATTTACACGAAACAACGAAGATGCAAAGGATTTAACTCAGGAAACCTTTTTGAAAGCGATCAAGTACAAAAATTACTACACACCACAAACCAACTTCAAAGCGTGGGTTTTTACAATCATGAGAAATATTTTCATTAATCAGTATCGTAGAAAAGTGAAGTCAGGAACAATATTCGATAATTCAAAAGAGATGTACTTATTGACTAACAGCTCAGGTTCTGAAGAAAGTGCGGTGTCGCAAATCGCAACAAAAGATATTGAGGAGAAAATAGCAGGATTGAGTGAAGAATATAAATATCCTTTTGAAATGCACTTTAACGGATTCAAATATAAGGAGATAGCTGATAAACTTGGAATTCCAATTGGAACAGTTAAAAGTAGAATATTTATCGCAAGAAAAAAATTAATAGATTTACTTCCGGATTACTCATATTCACTTAATTAAAATGTCTCGTAAAGTAACAATTATTGGTTCTGGAATTTCAAGCTTATCCGCTGCCTGTTTTTTAGGTCGTGAGGGATTTGACGTTACCATCATCGAAAAAAACTCTTCGATAGGTGGACGTGCTAGACAATTTCATACTGACGGTTTTACTTTCGACATGGGGCCAAGCTGGTATTGGATGCCAGAAGTTTTTGAGAATTTTTACAATCAGTTTGGTAAAACGGCCTCAGATTTCTATAACCTTAAAAGATTAGATCCGTCCTACAGAGTTTTTTGGAACGATGACAGCTTTACAGACGTTCCTAGTAATTTGGAAGAACTCAAAGACTGGTTCGAAAAAAATGAAAAAGGCAGTTCAGAAAAGCTTGTTCAGTTTTTGAAAGATGCTGAAATTAAATATAAAGTAGGTATGGAAGAATTGGTTTTTAAACCTAGTCTTAGTCTACTTGAATTTGCAACATCAAAAGTGTTTAAAGGACTTGTAAGTATGAATCTTTTTTCATCATTTGGGAAGTTTATAAGAAGCTATTTCAAAAATGAAAAAATAATAGCTTTATTGGAATTTCCAGTTCTGTTTTTAGGGGCCATGCCCGATGAAACACCTGCCCTCTATTCTCTAATGAACTATGCGGACATAAAGTTAGGAACATGGTATCCTGAAGGAGGAATGTTTAAATTCATTGAAGCGTTTGAACAAATAGCCAAAGAAAACAATGTTAAATTTATTTTGAATGAAGAAGTAGTTTCTTTTGAAAAAGACGAAAAATCAGTTTCAAAAGTAATCACCACAAAAAACTCGTACGATACTGACATTGTTATATCCGGAGCAGACTATCAGCATACCGACAAAAAATTGTTGAATGGATCAGCCAATTACACCGATAAATATTGGGACAAGCGAGTGATGGCTCCTTCTTGCCTTTTGTTTTATGTTGGAGTAAACAAAAGATTAAATAACATTGAGCACCACAACTTATTTTTTGATGAATCTCTAGAAAATCACGGAAGAGAGATTTATAAGAATCCAAAATGGCCTACCTCTCCCCTTTTCTACTTGTGTGCACCGTCTCTCACGGATGGAAGTGTCGCACCGAAAGATTGTGAAAATTTATTTTTTCTTATGCCTATTGCTCCCGACCTAGAAGACAGCGATGACAATCGAGAGAAATATTTTCAGCTTTTATTGGAGCGTCTAGAAAAAAGAACTGGCAATAATATTTCTCAAAATATTATATACAAGAAATCATTTTGTATTGATGATTTTAAGCAAGAATACAACGCATTTAAAGGTAATGCATACGGATTGGCAAATACTTTAAAGCAAACTGCAATATTTAAACCGTCCATGAGAAATAAAAAATTAAAGAATTTTTACTATACAGGTCAGCTTACAATTCCAGGCCCTGGAGTTCCTCCATCAATTATTTCCGGAGAAGTTGTCTCCAAATTTATCTTGAAAAATCACAACTAATACTATGAAAAATAAATTCGATCAGCTTAGCAAAGACATGAGCAGAATGACTACTCGAAGATATAGTACCTCATTCTCTCTGGGTATCCGATTTCTTCAAAAAGAGCTACGAGAACCTATATACTCAATTTACGGTTTTGTTCGTTTTGCTGACGAAATTGTTGATTCATTCAATGGTTTCAATAAAGAGGATTTATTAGCACGATTTACAAAAGAGACATACTTGGCTATAGAAGAAGGAATCTCACTTAATCCTATATTAAATTCATTTCAAGAAGTAGTAAACAAATATCAAATACCTCTTGAGCTTATTAATACATTCCTAAAGTCTATGGAAATGGATTTGGACAGAAAAGCTTACAATAAGGATTCGTATGATGAATATATTTTGGGTTCGGCAGAAGTAGTGGGCCTAATGTGCTTAAAAGTCTTTCTTGAAGGTGATAACAAGGAATATGATAAGCTCAAAAAATATGCAATGAAATTAGGATCAGCTTTTCAGAAAATCAATTTCTTAAGAGATCTAAATGAGGATTATAATGAATTGGGCAGAACATATTTCCCGGGTATAAACTTAAATGAGTTCAATAATATCGTCAAAAAAGATATTGAAAAAGATATTGAACTCGATTTTGCTCTTGGCTATAAGGGAGTCTTGATGCTTCCTAAAAAAGCAAGATTCGGTGTTTATATGGCTTATAAATATTATTTCAAGCTCTTCAATAAAATTAAAGGAACCAATGCCGAAGTTATTTTAGAAGAACGAGTACGAATTCCAAATAGGAAAAAAGCAAGGATTTTAGTGACATCTTATGTTAGACACAATCTTAATATGTTATAGTAATGATTGAAGTTCAATTGGTAGATTCCAGTGATCAGCCCACCGGAGCAATGGAGAAATTAGAAGCACACAAAAAGGGTTTACTTCATAGAGCCATATCTGTACTTATTTTTAATTCTAAAGGAGAAATGCTCCTTCAAAGACGAGCGCTACATAAATATCATTCCCCGGGTCTATGGACCAATACTTGTTGTAGTCATCCATACCCTAATGAAGACTCAAAAGATGCTGCTGAAAGAAGACTCAAAGAAGAAATGAATATCGAATCTTCATTGAACTTTGCATTTAAATTTACGTACAATGCGTCCTTCTCAAATGGACTCATTGAAAACGAATTGGATCATGTGTTTATTGGCTATTCAGATGAAACCCCTCACTTAAATACAGATGAAGCGGTTGCTTTTAAGTGGATTGATTTAATAGCTCTAAGAGAAAGTATTCAAAATTCTCCAGAGCTTTACACCGTATGGTTCAAGATCATAATAAATGATTATTTTGATCAAATAGAATCCCAATTATAATGAAAGTTTGTAGAAGAGTAAGCTTTAATTCTGCCCATAGATTGTATCGCAAAGATTGGTCAGATGAAAAAAACAATAGTGTTTTCGGCAAATGCAATAACCCTAATTTTCATGGACACAATTATGTAATGGAGGTTTGGATTGATGGTGATGTAGATCATGAAACGGGATACGTTATTGACCTAAAAATTTTAAAAAAAATCATCAACGAAGAAATTGTAGAGCGATTCGATCATAGAAATCTAAATTTAGATTGTACACAATTTGAAAACCTCATTCCTACAGCAGAAAACATAATTATGGTAAGTTGGAAGCTTTTGAGGGCTAAGCTTGATGAGAAATTTAAGCTAAAGCTTAAATTGTGGGAAACTGAAAACAACATCTTTGAATACGAGGGCCATTAAGCTCTGTACCAAACTGAAGGAATGAAATCTGAACATGTATTATTTTGGCACAGAAGAGACTTAAGGATTCACGACAATGCAGGGCTTTATAAGGCTTTAAAAAACCATGAGAAGGTTGTTCCCATTTTCATTTTTGATCAATCCATTCTGCACAAATTAGAATCAAACGACACAAGGGTGTTATTTATTTACAGCGAAATTAAAAAGCTTAAAGAGGAATACCAAAGTCATGGTTCAGATTTGCTTGTCTATTTTGGGGATCCCACAAAAATAATTCCTCAATTAACACAAGAGCTGAATTGCTCAAAGGTTTATACAAATAGAGATTATGAACCCTATGCCATCAAAAGAGATAAATCCATCTATGAAAAGCTTGTAAAACATGACATTGAATTTATTGGTTCAAAAGATCATGTGATTTTTGAAAAAAATGAGGTCGTAAAAAATGATGGTACACCATATTTAGTTTTTACACCTTATTCTAAAAAATGGAAAATACTTTTTGACACGGAATATGAATCATGTTTTGATAGCCTAAAGCTAGTAAATCATTTATTTTCCACTGATTCAAAACAAAATTTGATAGGACTTCATGAAATGAAATTTGAAGATGTTGAAATTGACCAGCCACCTAAGGATGTTTCGAACGCTACAATAAAATATTATCAAAAGAATAGAAACTTTCCATCAAAAAATGGCACATCCAGATTGGGGATTCATCTGCGTTTTGGTACAATAAGTATTAGAGAATTGGTTAATAAGTCTAAATCCTTAAGTGAAACTTTCATAAATGAATTGATTTGGAGAGATTTCTACCAGATGATTATTTTTCATTTTCCTCATTCCGCTGAAGATTCCTTTAGAAAAGAATACGATTTAATCGAATGGGAAAATGACATGATGCATTTCGAACTTTGGTGTGAAGGTAAAACCGGATATCCGATTGTAGACGCGGGAATGCGTGAATTAAATTGTACTGGATATATGCACAATCGCGTACGAATGATTGTTGCCAGTTTTCTAACAAAACACTTATTGATTGATTGGAGGTTGGGTGAGGGCTATTTCGCCGGAAAGCTTTTAGACTATGAGCTGGCAAGTAACGTTGGTGGATGGCAATGGGCTGCAGGGAGTGGCTGTGATGCCGCACCTTATTTCCGTATTTTTAATCCAACAACTCAGCAACAAAAATTCGACAGCAGCTTTGAGTACATAAAAAAATGGGTGCCTGAATTCGGTACAGAAAATTACCCATCACCTATTGTGGAGCATAAATTTGCACGAGAAAGAGCATTACACAGATATAAAAAAGGATTAAATAAATTATGAAGATCGGAGAAAAATGTCCTCAATTCACTACCATTAATCAAGACGGTGACTCCTTTGATTCAAGACAATTAATAGGACATAAAAAGACCGTTATATTCTTTTACCCTAAAGACTTTACGCCAGGATGCACCAAAGAGGTTTGTGAATTTAGAGACCAATATGATTCATTTTCAAAATTAGACTGTGAGGTCATTGGGATATCTGGCGACAGTGCTAAAAGCCACTATGCCTTTTATAATAAATACAACTTAAATTATCACCTACTCGCCGATCCAAAAAATAGGATTCGAAAGCTATTTAAGGTTCCAAAAAATTTATTTGGTTTGATTCCCGGTAGAGTAAGCTATGTAATTGATACATATGGAGTTGTAATTGGTATCCATAATTCATTAAGCAAATCAAGCGAGCATATCACATTTGCTCTTGATTGCCTTAGAAAAAATCAGAAAATAACCTAAGCGTTCAGTACGCCTCTAGAAATAACGATTTTTTGCACCTCTGATGTACCCTCATAAATCTGAGTAATCTTAGCATCTCGCATTAGTCGCTCAACATGATATTCTTTAACAAATCCATAACCACCATGTATCTGAACAGCTTCAACAGTTTGTTCCATAGCCACTTTAGATGCATATAGCTTAGCCATAGCACTCGATTGATCATAATTCCGACCATTATCTTTATCAAGAGCACTTTTATACACAAGCATTCTTGCAGCTTCTATTTCTGTAGCCATATCTGCAAGCTTAAATGCAATCGCCTGATGCTTGTAGATCTCTTTTCCAAATGCTTTTCTTTGCTTTGAATATTCTGTAGAAAGCTCCAATCCTCCTGCCGCAATGCCCAAGGCTTGAGATGCAATTCCAATTCTACCTCCAGATAGTACCTTCATCGCGAATTTAAAACCAAATCCATCTTCTCCTATTCGGTTTTCCTTAGGAACTTTAACATCATTAAACAATAAGGTATGGGTATCACTCCCTCTTATCCCCATCTTATCTTCTTTTGCACCAACGATAAATCCTTCCATTCCTCTTTCAATAATAAATGCATTGATTCCTTTATGACCCAATTCTATATTTGTTTGAGCAATTACTAAATAAACACTCGCAGAAGAACCATTTGTAATCCAATTTTTCGTTCCATTTAAGAGATAATGGTCTCCTTGATCGAATGCTGTAGTTCGTTGCGAAGTAGCATCAGAGCCAGCCTCAGGTTCTGATAAACAAAATGCGCCAATTTTCTCTCCAGTAGCAAGAGGAACTAAATATTTTTGTTTTTGTTCTTCCGTTCCAAAATTTTCAAGCCCCCAACAAACCAATGAATTGTTCACAGACATACATACAGATGTCGATGCATCTACCTTAGAAATTTCCTCCATTGCCAAAACATACGCAAGAGTATCCATTCCGCTTCCTCCGTATTTGGGATCCACCATCATTCCCATAAAACCCAATTCAGCCAATTGCTTAATTTCCTCAGCTGGAAATCGCTGAGCATTATCACGTTCTATGACTCCAGGCTTAAGCACATTTTGTGCAAAATCCCTTGCAGCTTCTTTTACTGCTAAATGTTCTTCTGATAAATCAAAATTCATATTGACGAAAAATTTAAATTAATTTTAACAAAATTACGGAATTATTGATGTAGTTGGAAAAATACACCATGTTTAAAAAAGAAATAATAGGATTAATGAGCGGAACATCCTTAGACGGATTGGATCTCGCCCGAGTTGAATTTATTCGGAAGGATCAAAAAACCCTTTTTAATCTTAAAGAAACAGACACTATCCCTTATCCAAAAGAGATTTTAAAGCAGTTACAACAAATAAATTCTCTCAACATTTCTACTCTTCAGATACTTGATAAACGTATTGGAGATTTTTTCGGGCAGCAGATCAATGCCTTTATCTTAAAAAATAATATTGATAAAAATAATATTGATGCCATTGCCTCCCACGGACAGACTATATTACACCAGCCAGAAAATGGATTTACTCTTCAAATTGGCTGTGGTAGCACCATTGCCTATTTGACAGGTATTGACGTTATAAACGACTTTCGGACACTAGATGTTGTAGCAGGTGGTCAGGGCGCCCCACTTGTTCCGATAGGAGATTTTGACTTATTTGCTGAGGAAGCAGAATCATTTCTTAATATCGGAGGATTCTGTAACATAAGCTTCCAAGATGCGAAGTGTATAAAAGCATTTGACATCTGCCCAGGTAATTTGCCGCTAAACTACTTTGCCAATCAATTGGGATATGATTTTGATCCAAATGGTAGTCTTGCTAAAAAAGGCATTCTAAATAAAGCTATGCTTCAAGACCTAAATTCAATTTCGTTTTACAACAAAAATGAGCCAAAATCATTGGGTACAGAATGGCTTGATAAAAACTTTTACACAAAGTGTAATGTAAATGAAGCAGGAGCAAACATACTACACACGATTAGCGTTCACATTTCGCATCAAATCATAAATTGTTTAAACCAAAACAAACTAGATTCAGTTTTTGTGACAGGAGGTGGTGTAAAAAACAAGTTTTTAATGAGCTTAATTACAGATAGTTATAAGGGATCTGTGATTGTCCCCAAAGATGATTTTATCGATTTTAAAGAAGCCTTAGTCTTTGCTTATCTAGGATATAAATATCTATTGAATGAGTCAAATAATGTCACTTCGGTAACAGGAGCTCAACGTTCATTGAGCATTGGCGTTCTTCATAAGCCAGGTTACTAAAGCTACTTATTCACAAAAATAAAATTGGTAAATAAAAAAAATACCTCTTTTGAATGTTGATATTGTTACTTTTGTTTGATTTTAAATTTCACGATTTTAATGAAAGAGCTTTTAGAAAAATTTGAAAATAAACAACCAGAGATTGTTTTTGAATGGAATGATTCTGAAACCGACGCGAAAGGTTGGGTCGTCATCAATTCACTTCGAGGTGGAGCTGCCGGTGGCGGTACACGAATGCGAATTGGATTAGATAAACGGGAAGTAGAATCCCTGGCAAAGACCATGGAGATTAAATTTACTGTGGCAGGACCACCTATTGGAGGCGCCAAATCAGGCATCAATTTTGATCCAAAAGATCCAAGAAAACAAGAAGTTCTGAAACGATGGTATGCTGCTGTATCGCCATTACTTAAGCATTATTACGGAACTGGAGGAGATCTTAATGTTGATGAAATACATGAGGTAATTCCCATCACAGAAGACTGTGGTGTATGGCATCCTCAAGAAGGTGTATTCAATGGACATTTTCAGCCTAAAGAAGCCCAAAAAATAAATAGAATCGGTCGATTAAGACAAGGTGTAATTAAAGTCATTGAAGACCCTAATTACTCTCCTTCAATTGATCGAAAATATGTGGTTGCTGATATGATTACCGGGTTTGGTGTAGCTGAATCCATCAAGCATTTCTACGATATATGGGGTGGTTCGATCGAAGGTAAAAAAGTTATCGTGCAAGGATGGGGTAACGTAGGCTCTGCTGGCGCCTATTACTTAGCTCAAAGCGGAGCAAAAATTGTTGGAATTATAGATCGTGTCGGAGGTCTAATAAAACCTGAAGGATACGGATTAGAAGAAGTGAGAGAATTGTTCCTCAACAAGAATGGAAACGAACTCGTTTCTCCAGATATGGAAAGCTATGACGATATTAATGCTAGAATATGGGATGTAGAGGCTGATGTTTTCATTCCCTGTGCTGGATCAAGAATGATTTCTCAGGAGCAATTGGAAAGAATGACAAAGGCAGGCGTAAAAGTGATTTCTTCAGGAGCAAATGTTCCCTTTGCTGACCCCGAAATATTTTTTGGGTCAATTGCAGAGCAGGCAGATGAATCTCTCTCTTTAGTTCCTGATTTTATTGCAAATTGCGGAATGGCTCGTGTATTTGCCTATCTAATGTCTCACGACCTTAACAAATTAGATGATCACGAAATATTTGAGGATACAAGCAGGACTATTTATGATGCATTAAAAGAAACCCATGCGGTAAAACCTCAAACTACAGGCCTCGCTAAAGCAGCCTTTGAAATCGCATTAAATCAATTAGTTTAGATTATGGAAATTTTTATCTTTTTAGTCTTTGTTTTTGGATATTTAGCCATCACATTAGAGCACCCTTTAAAAATTGACAAATTAATTCCAGCACTTGTAATGATGGCTTTGGCATGGGCGGGCGTTGCTTTTGGAATCAATAGCTTTGAGCAATGGTTTGACCCAGGCAGTCATAGTTTGGTCGAAGGGTTCGCCAACTTACCGCTACATGGAGAACATGGATCAATGGGTAAAATGGAATGGATGGAGCATACATTACTTCACCACTTTGGAAAGACTTGTGAGATTTTGATCTTTCTTGTTGGCGCCATGACCATCGTTGAAATCATCGATCACTTTAATGGTTTTCAGACTTTTAAGTCGATGATTACTACAAGAAAAAAGTCAAAATTACTTTGGATTGTTAGTATACTCGCATTTATTTTGTCCGCAATCATTGACAACCTGACCGCCACAATCGTATTGATTACCATTCTAAGAAAAATCATAAAGGACAAAAACCTTAGAATGTGGTTTGCGGGAATGATTATCATATCAGCCAATGCAGGAGGAGCATGGTCACCGATCGGCGACGTAACCACGACGATGCTTTGGATGCAGGATAAAGTGACTGCTTTAATGCTCATTAAAACCCTCCTGTTGCCTTCTATTGTTTGTATGATTATCCCAACAGTTATAGCAACCCGACTACCCATTTTCAGAGGAGAAATTGATGCAGAAGAGAACACAGAAAAAAGAAGTAAAAACAGTGCTTTTATGCTCACCTTGGGCCTTGCATTAATCATTCTCGTACCCATTTTTAAAACAGTTACACACCTTCCTCCCTATATCGGAATGATGCTTTCACTTGGATTGATGTCCCTAACTGCTGAAATATTGACGAATCGTGAATTTAGCTTATCAAAAGTAGAGGATCATAATCATGTTCATGGACCAACATTTAAAGCCCTCACGAAAATAGAAATGCCAAGTATCTTATTTTTCTTGGGAATCTTGATGACCGTAGCGGCTCTCGAAAGCTTGGGAATGATTTTCACCTTTGGAAATGAAGTGAATGCCATGATGGATGAACGCGTATTTGTATCTCTTCTCGGAATTGGTTCTGCCATTATTGACAACGTTCCATTGGTAGCGGCATCTATGGGAATGTTCCCGGATGCTATGGATGCAAACGTATGGCACTTTATAGCTTATGCAGCAGGAACAGGAGGCTCAATGCTAATCATTGGTTCTGCAGCAGGAGTAGTAGCCATGGGCATGGAAAACATCTCATTCTTCTGGTATCTTAAGCGCATTTCACTACTCGCTTTGGTAGGATATGTTGCTGGTATTGGAGTTTTCTTAATTTTATAGTAACAAACTTGAAACTAAACGTTTTACACTTATGAATAATTTATTTTTTCTTGCAGCTGATTCTAAAGAAACAACCAAAACATTTTGGGAGGTTTTTGTAAATACCGATGAACTTGTAGGTTTATCAATAAACCTAATGCTTCTTTTAATACTGGGATATGTCGTTTACATATTTGTCACAAAATATTTAGATTATAACAGCATTCTCAAAAGCTATGGCCCTATAAATAAAAAAATAGAAGAAGAGTATGACTCCATGATGTTGAGTAAATATGAAAACTCGACAAATCCATTTAAAAAATTAATTTCAAAATATATCGACACAACCAAACAAGGAAGTAAAAAATCTACAGCTGAATCTCAGCTCAAAAATCAAGGTGATTTTGAATTGGCTCGATTGGGGGAAAAAGTAGGAGTTTTAGCAACCTGTTCAGGTGTTGCTCCCATGATTGGGTTCCTTGGGACAACAATAGGTATGGTTGAAGTATTTATGGCTTTAGAAGCCTCGAAATCTCTCGAGATATCGATGATTTCTGGGGGGATTTTAACTGCTATGACGACAACCGTCTCAGGATTAGTCGTTGGAATTGTCGCCTATGTTGGATACAATCATTTGGTCATGAAGCTTGAGAAAATTGCGATTGAGATGGAAAACGTTTCTTTTAATTTGATGAAAAATTACGACAGTAAAAAAGAAAACTAAAAGCATCACATCATGAATTTAAACCAAAGAAATAAAATCAAGATTGAGGGAGGAATGGCCAGTATGACTGACCTTGTTTTCTTGCTATTGATTTTCTTCATCATTTTAAGCTTGATGGCGAACAATCAAACCCCATTGGACTTACCTCAAGCCAATGAGAACACCAAAACTGATCCTGAAAGAATTACACCTACCGTAATCGTATTAAACCGCATTCCCGAGGAAGGCGAAAGTCAGAAGTTGTATCAGGTAAGTCAAGAAGGTCAACCACTATCAGGCTTATTGGATTACGAATCAATGAAATCAGAAATTTCAAAAGCAGTAGTAGCCTCAGGCAAAACAAAAGTGAGAATAGCAGGTGAAAAAACAGCGTATTATGATGCCGTTTTTCAGGTATTGATATTGGCACAATCACAGGAATGGCAGCCTGTGCTGGCTTTTGATAAATAAACAAAATGGCAGTAGATAATAAGATAAAAGCATACACGAGTTCCATCCTTTTCATGATTGGAATCGTTGTGGCTTTGTTTTTTATTGAATTTACTTTTGCTGAAAACCCTCCCACTGTTGAGGTTTCAGATCCATTTCCAGAGGATATGGAAATCAAGGATGTCGTAGCTGAAACGAATAA
>JBELDA010000048.1:0-19162 GCA_042094515.1 Crocinitomicaceae bacterium | reverse complement strand
GGATCGTGTATGACCATTAGGCTATCATCTGATGATTTTTGAACATCCAGCTCAAGGTAATCAACATTTAGGTCAATGCCGAGCTGAAAGGCTGGCATAGTGTTTTCTGGTGCTATCGAAGAAACACCTCTATGGGCAATGATTGTAGTTGTGTCACAACAGTAACTATCGAATTGTAAAAAAAGAAAAATGGGGAGAAAACAAGATATGATGAATTTCATAATGTTTTATTTAAAAATACAAAATAGACTTATTTATTCAAAAAAAAGAACAACTATTCAATCTATACCAAGCTTTAGCTGTTTTTAAGGAGTTTTATTTTTTTATTATTCACAACATAACTAAGTACATTTTGCTTATTCCTTCGAGAAACAGGAATTTCTTCACCGGAATAAAGAACTAATTTTGATGACTTGTACTTATATGATTCAACAAGATCGAGGTTTATGAGGAATGATTTATGCGTTCTCATAAAAGTTGGAATCGGAAGCAATTCTACATATTCTTTAAGTGGCTTAGAAATCATTATTCTGTTTTTATTCCTCAAATAAAACACACAATAGCTGCCTTCAGCCTTAATGGATTCAATATCCGTCAATTCAACCTCGTGAATATTATCCTCTGTTCGTAAACATATTGTATCAAAAGCACCATTATCATAAGCAGCGAGAAAACCCTCGGTTAAATCACGTGTATTTGTCAAATTTGATACACGCTTCATGGCTAAAGAAAGCTCATTAAAATCTACGGGCTTAAGTAAGTAATCTATGGCCGCATATTTAAATGCTTTTATGGCATATTGATCAAATGCTGTTGTAAATATCAAATGAAAATTCTTAAACTCTATTTTATTCAATAAATCAAACCCTGTCCCATCATTCATTTGAATGTCCAAGAATACCATTTCTGGTTCTTTTTGATGAATTAATTCTATTCCAGACTCAACTCCAATGGCTTCGCCAATGATTTCATAAGAGGAATTAAGTTTCAGAATTTTATCTCTTAAAACAAATCGACAATTCTGCTCATCATCTATAATTACTATTTTCATATTAATCTCTTTGATACGGAACGTGTACAACAACCAACGTTCCACAGGACACATTATTATCTTGTTTGTCAATTACTTGAACCTTTGAGGCTTTGTTCAATAGGGCAAGTCGATCCCTTACTAAGCTTATTCCTTTTGACTCTCTTCCTTTAATTTGCTGTTTCTCAGACTTCTTTCTCCCTACACCATCATCATCTATTTTAATTTCCAAAAATCCTTCTTCAATCTCTGAAATTTCAATTGAAAGGTGCCCCTTCTTTCCTAAGGGTCGAATTCCATGCTCTATCGCATTTTCGACAAATGGCTGAATAATCATAGGAGGAATTGATATATCAGAGAGAACAATCTCACTGGACAACTGAATATTCGAATGAAACACTTCTTCAAATCTTAAAGCTTCAATTTTCATATAATTGTTTAACAATTCAATTTCTTCTTGTAGAGAAATAAAGGCTTGAGAGGATTGATTAAGAGAAGCCCTAACCATTCTAGAGAAAGTTACTAAAAATTCTTCAGCATGGTCATTTTTATTTTGTGCTATTAAGCTTTGTATAGATGTTAAAGCGTTGAAAATAAAATGCGGACTCATTTGAGCCTGAAGCGCTCTACGCTCAAGGTCGAGTATCTTTTTTTGAATATCGATCTTACCTTTAGCCTTGTTAATGAATCGCTGAATTAAAGCATAAATAATAAGTAATATTAAGGTTATAAATGGGATGATAAACGATAACTTCTCCCAGAAAGGAACGTTAATTTTAAATTTAAAGAGTGTAGTAGGGGAGGACCAAGTGAGATCAGGTTTCTGATATGAAATGATAAACTTGTAGCTGCCCGGAGGTAAGTTTGGATACCTCAGCTCTCTGGAAACGGTTTCTTTCCAAATGTCATCTATTCCATCTAATCTATATCGATATTTTATATTGCCATTACTATTGAAGGAAACAACTTCAAAAAAGAATTCTAAATCATTCTCATTGTAGTCAAGAACCAAAGCCGTGTTTTTATTCCTTTCAATAGAATTTATCCGAAATGATTTAAGGTAAATAGGATACTCTAATTCATTTTCAGAATTCTTATTCAGGTGGAAATTAGTTATTCCTTTATTTGTTGCAATCCACAAGGTGTCATTTCTCTCAAAAACATCATTGACTTCGTTGCTGAGTAATCCGTTTTTATTCGAATAATTAACAATTTTCAAGCCCTTCCCAATATCTTCGAGAATACTCAATCCCTCTTTCGATAGAACGTATAATCGATTTCCAAATAGAGCAAGTTTATGAAGCTCATTACTTATTAATCCGTCTTCTTTTGAAAGTGAATAAGGAGCTTTATTTTTGAAATGAATAATCAATCCTTCACCACGTGTAGCAGCATATAGAACATCCTTATTCATAATCATATCAGAAATCCTTGAATTATAAATTGGATCATTTCTGAATTCCTTTTGAAATTCTTTAAAATCATAGCTGTACAATCCATCAGCTGTCCCAAAAAACAATTCGTTTTTTGTGAAGGACCTAGTCATGCATTCTAACTTCAAATTGCTTAATATAGTTGAATCAATAGCAATTAATCGATTTCTATCATACCAAGAAAGTTTTCCGTAAGAGACGCCGTAAATAAGGGTATCCGTAACCACCCAATCTGATCCGGCACCAAATGATAGTTTTAGTTCTTCTTCTTTGGCGTCATAAACGTACTTATACCTCGATATTAGAGAGGTTAAAAAACGTGTAGAATCAATAGGTACTATATTTCGTAAATAACTCGTCTTGTTGAGAGGTAGATTCAGACTCTTTCCGTTGTCTAGTTTGTATAACTCTCCCGCATAATTACTGTAGAAAATATTATTCTGTATACCGGATATATTATTGACCAAAGTGTTTTTAGTTAAAATATGTTGAGAAATTGTTTTATGAGGGATATAATATATTCCTTGGTCCTGAGTACTTAGCCAAATACCGCCATTCAGATCCATACAAAACCCAGAAACCGAACAATCAGAAACAAGACTATAGAGATTTTTAGGATTTCCTTTAGGCAATACAACCATACCTTCATCATACAAACCAACATAAACATTCTCTTTACGATCTACCTCAATCTCTATAATACCTTTATCAAATTCACATATTTTTTTAATTTCATCATCTATTACAAAAAGCTGATTGAATATTGAAAAGTATACTTTGTCCTTATATGGAGAAAAACGACGTATCGCTGTAAAAAATAAATTCTTGAAATCGAACTTTTTTACTAGACTTTCTTCTTCATTTATATACTTGACACTTTTGGCCCCTGGAGTCATATTGTAACCAAAGTATGCGGCCATAACACTCTCATCAAGCTTTCTAAAAATTAAATCATAAGGTTCTGAATCATAATAAATTACGTTTCCATCTTGATCAATTTTATGAATGATTTTTTCTTTTCTAGATTCACCCAGGCTAAAATAAATGTTTTCGTCATTATCTACAGAAATTCCTACCGATATAGATTGTTTTGGAATTACTCGTTTAAGTATTTCATTATGCTTGAATTGGTAAATACTGTCTTTATAAAAATAGGACAATTGTTTTTCGATATCGTAAAACCAGATCTTTCCATCAGGACCTTCCGTCAAATAGAAAACAACGTTGTTGTTTAATCCTTCTTTAGTGGTAAAAGTTTTAAATTCATAGCCATTATAGCGAACAACTCCTCGATCTGTTCCAAACCAAATATATCCTTTTTGGTCCTGTATGATCTCGTAACATTCTGAACTCGGCAAACCTTCATTTACTCCATAATTAATACGATGCGCTTCGTATTTTTGACAAAATCCAAAAGACGATAAAAAGCAAAAAACACAAAAAACAAATCTATTGACCAAAAAATTATTTTGAAGTAAAGGTAAGTATTACTTGGGGCGAATGGTACATGTTCAATACAGGAAAATTAATTAGGTAGTATATATTCTTTTGGTGTGAATTTTTATCTCCAAAAAACAATAAATATTTTTTCTAGATAACCGTCAGGTTTTTTAACCCAGCATAGGGGAGAGCGCGATTGATTGATTTCCAGCTCTAAATAAGGTGCAAACGCTTTATGAGAACACCATTGAACCTCTATGTGTGGCTCAATAAGCCAGTCCAGCTTAATTGGCATATAAAATTCGCAATCTGTACTCTCTTGAAACTCAGCCATGCCAATATAGTAACCAATAATACAATCATTGTTAATGTTTTCAAAGACTTTACCTTCAAGATATTTAGGAATAAAGAGCTGTGCTTTAAACAATACTTTTGAAGAAATATCTTTAGGATTTATTAATAAATCGCTTAAAATTTCTTTTGTTTTTGGATGTTTCAGAATGGGAAGTTGTTTATTTTTCAGCTTATCTAACTTGAATTTAAAACTGTCTTTTTGATTTGGACCCACCCAATTATCAATCTCAGTTGGACCTTGTTCATCATCATATAGATAGAATTTGAAGACAATCTCTAAATGAATATATTTTTCGAGATTTTTAAATACACAGTCTAATTCTCCTAAAGTTATTTTATCCTGAATAATTTGAAGGTTTTTAGCAATGAGTTGAGTTGATGGGTCAGATTCTAGCTGTATGAAAACGAATTGTTCAATTAATTTCCCCAAACGTACTTGGTCATAATCAATCGAAAACTTCTTGGGTTCACAATCAACACCGGAAGGCTTAAATTGATCCAAGTCTTCAATATGATTTGAATTCCATAAGATGGGTGTGTTAGAATAACCAAGGAAGTGTTTATGAAGGTTCATCTTTACCACGGATTACCATAATGTATTGTACAACAATAAGTTAAATCACACATAGTTGTATTATAATTAATATTATGTTAAATAGGATGTTATTGTGTGAAGTACTTCAATCCTTATTTGTATATCCATCATACCCGCCTTCTAGATCATATATTACTTTAAATCCTTTCTTACTGAGTTTGTCTGCAGCCATTCCACTCCTACCACCCCCAGCACAATAAATCAATAATGGTTCAGACTTGTCAAATTGATTCTTAACTAAAGTTATAAATTCAGGATGCCAAAAATCAATATTAACGGAACCCTTAATGCTACCTTCTTTATTTTCTTGTTCTGTACGAACGTCTAGTATTTGTGTATTACCCAATTCAATAAGATTAGTAAAAGAATTTGAATTCACATGAACGACTCCTTTTTGGCTAAAAGAGACTCCACTTATTAATGTGACGAATAAAATAAAGAATAATTTCATATACATCTTTCAACGAATATACAATAATGCGGTGTTTCCTCTTGTTTGAATACTATATTTCTTTCATTATGTTTGTTAAAAAAAATATGCCGATATACTCATTTAAAGAATTTATTCCTGTAGTCGATCCGAGTAGCTATGTTCATCCCAGTGCAACAGTCATCGGGAACGTAATTATTGGAAAGAACGTTTATATTGGTCCAAATGCGGTATTAAGGGGTGATTGGGGATTAATACAAATCGATGACGGTTGTAATGTTCAAGAAAACTGCGTGATTCATATGTTTCCCGGTACTACTGTTCATTTGGAGGAAAATGCTCATGTTGGACATGGTGCCATTATACACGGGGCTACTCTGAGCAGAAACTGTTTAATTGGCATGAATTCAGTAATTATGGATGATACAAATATTGGTGAAAACACAATAATAGGTGCCCTCTCCTTTGTACAAGCCAATCAATCAATACCTTCAAACAGTCTTGCTGTAGGTAATCCAGCTAAAGTAGTAAAGCAATTAACTGAGGAACAAATCAACTGGAAAACCAAGGGTACAGAATACTATCAAAGATTACCTCAGGATTGTAAAAATTTCCTTAAAGAATGTACTCCTCTGGACTCAATTGAAAAAAACAGACCTATGCAGGTATCAGATTATCAAACCTGGAAATCGACTTAAATTTTGTAGATTTACTAGATAAGCTAATCTTTCAATATGTATTATAAATCTTATCTACTATTTGTCTTTTTCATACTTACAAATAATTTGTCATTTTCTCAGATTACCGGTTGCAGTCCAAATGAATCAGAGGTGGTTATTAGTATCATCCCTGACAATTATCCAAATGAAACATCCTGGATTCTTTATGCGAATAATACTGAAGTAGCTACTGGAACGTCAAATTCTGACTCAATCTGTGTAGCCTCAGATGCTTGCCTCGAATTTGTAATAAATGACACCTATGGTGATGGTATCTGTTGTGCGTATGGTGAAGGTTCATATACCATCTATTTTGATGGGCAGGAAGTCGCTTCTGGTGGGGAATTTGCAACGCTTGAATCACATCAATTTAATTGTCCACCAGGAACTACTTGTGGAGATCCATTTGTTGCTACAACAGGTAGCTTAAACGCAGTTCTCCCCTACTCTTTCTATGAATTTATCCCTGATTCTACTGGCATGTATTCGATTTCTACTTGTGGCACAAGTACTTGTGACACCAAGCTTTGGATATATGATGAATGTAATAGTTACGTATACAATAATGACAATACAGGAACTTTATTTTATAACGATGATAATGTTGACTGTAATCTTTTAGCACATATTGATGCTTTTTTATTCACTGATTCAACATACCTTATTAAGGTTGGTATAAACGAAAACACAACTTGCTCATCATTTTTTGTTGGATTTGAAATCACATTTGAAGGGCCAATTGTAGGCTGTATGGATCCTAACGCTTGTAATTACGACCCGAATGCTACAGTCTCTGGAGATTGTTATTATGTTCCAGACCCTAATTGCCCTGCAGGTCCAGACTTACTAATATTGGAAGATGAAGTGCTAAACTCCTTAAACCTTCGAACAGAAGTTGCAACACAATGCATGGTTGAAGAAGGATGCATGAATGGTTATGGAGAACGTACTGTCCTTGCATTTGACACCTGGATTAAAAACATTGGTGATATGGATTATTATATTGGGAATCCAACAGAAAATCCAGACCAGTTTTCATTTGGCAATTGTCATGGGCACGCACATTATGAGGGGTATGCAGAATACGTGCTCTACACCATGGACGGTCAGCCGATTCCAATTGGACATAAAAATGGATTTTGCGTAATGGATTTAGAATGTAGCGATGGTGGCACAGCTCAATATGGTTGTGGCAATATGGGTATCACAAAACAGTGTGGCGATATCTACAGTCATTATTTAGATTGCCAATGGATTGACATCACAGATGTGTCGCCAGGAGAATATATTCTTGCAGTTAAAGTTAATTGGGACCAATCACCTGATGCTTTAGGCTATTACGAGAGCACCTATGACAACAATTGGGCACAGGTATGCGTTGAGATTACTGAAAATTCATTTGGCGAACAAGGCTTTCAAATTATTTCTGGTTGCGACCCATATGTAGATTGTAATGGCGTAGCATATGGAAATGCCACTCTTGATTGCGAAGGAAACTGTGGAGGGTCAGCTATTAGAGGAGATCTTGATTCTGACGAACTCGTATCGGAAACTGACGCCCTACTCTATTTAAATCACTCTGTTGAAAACAATTTAAACACAACCAATTGTAACGATTTGTCGGGAGATGGTGAGATTGACGTATGGGATGCTGCTTTAGCTAATAATTGCTCACAAAATGGAGCTTCTAACAATACAGAATGCATTTTCCCAAATAATGTTGAAAATCTTAATCAGATTGCCATAGTTGGTAATATTGAGGTTTACAATCAAATTAGCGATCCTACATCTGGATACATGGATGTCTATCTTAAAAACATTCAAAATGAAATTAGCGGATATGAGCTGAAGGTTACTGGAGCTACGGTCACTGGTTCGAGTAGCTTAATGACAGATTATCCAATGAGCATTGATTTTAGCTCTACAACCGGGGAATTAGCCGCTATTTCTTTGGTAGATTCGACAATACCCAAATATACTGACTTCATTCCTTTTGTTCGAATTGACTTAGCAGACATAGGCTCCATGACATCAATCTGTCTAGAAGTTATTCATATCTTAAATGAAAATTATCAACCTGTAACTGTTGCTACTCAAAACAATTGCTTAAGCGTATTAGGAGTTGATGTAGCTTCGACATTTGACTTTATGGCTTACCCAAATCCTACCAAAGACATTCTTACCGTTTCGTTTCCTGATTTAAAGGAAGATATTAAACTTTTGTTTTATGATGCAAGGGGTCAAAATGTGCATTCTATGGAAATCATTAAGGGATCAAAAGAGGTTAAAACGAGTATCAAAAATTTGTCAAATGGTATTTATAGACTTGTTCTAATTGGGGATAAAATAAATGAGACAAAAGCAATATCCGTTCAGCATTAATAAAAAAGATCTTTTTTTATTGGTACGTCGTGATGTTCTATTAACTTTGCACACCGTAGTTGCAAGTTAAATTTATGTCAAATTCCGTTAAGTATATTTTTGTAACAGGTGGGGTTACTTCATCTTTAGGAAAAGGTATTATATCAGCCTCATTGGCTAAACTTCTTCAAGCAAGAGGTTATTCTACTACCATTCAAAAATTAGACCCATATATCAATGTTGATCCTGGTACATTAAACCCATATGAGCACGGGGAATGTTACGTGACAGATGATGGTGCGGAAACTGATTTAGATCTTGGACATTACGAACGATTTTTAAATGTCCCTACAAGCCAAGCAAATAACATAACTACAGGGAGGATATATCAATCCGTAATTGAGAAAGAAAGAAAAGGAGAGTTTTTAGGAAAAACCGTACAGGTCGTTCCTCATATTACAGATGAAATCAAGCAAAGAATTCAGCTCTTATCTTCAAATAACAAATATGATATTGTCATCACAGAAATTGGAGGTACTGTTGGTGATATAGAGTCATTGCCATATGTTGAGGCTGTGCGTCAAATGATGTGGGAGTTTGAAAATGATTGCATTGTTATTCATCTGACGCTTATCCCCTATTTATCAGCTGCAGGTGAGCTAAAAACAAAGCCTACACAGCATTCTGTAAAAGCATTACTCGAGCTAGGAGTTCAGCCAGATATATTGTGTTGTAGAACTGAACATGAATTAGAATTGAACCTCAGGAAGAAAATTGCAAAATTCTGCAATGTCTCAATGAATGCTGTTATTGAAGCTAAGGATGCAGCGTCTATTTATGACGTTCCGATTTTAATGCAATCTGAAGAACTCGACAAGGTCGTGTTGGAAAAATTAGGGCTTCCCAAAAAATCGAGCCCAAACTTAAATAAATGGAAATCTTTTTTAGAACGACTTAAAAACCCCAAATCAGAAGTTAATATTGCTTTGATTGGAAAATATGTTGAGCTGAAGGATTCCTACAAATCTATTAGTGAAGCCTTCATTCATGCAGGTGTTTCTAATGAAACCAAAGTGAATTTAAAATGGATTCATTCAGATGAGATGGCGAAGTCGTCCGTTCAGAATGAGCTTAAAAATATTGATGGAATACTCGTTGCACCTGGCTTTGGATCAAGAGGTATTTCAGGGAAAATAAAAGCTGTAGAATACGCAAGAGTGAATAACATTCCTTTTCTAGGAATTTGTCTCGGTATGCAATGTGCAGTTATAGAATTTGCACGAAATGTATTGGGAATGGAAGATGCACATTCTACTGAGATTTCAGAAAAAACCCCTAGCCCGGTTATTTCAATGATGGAGGAGCAGAAGAAAATTTCTAATTATGGGGGAACCATGCGACTGGGAGCATATAAGTGTCAGTTGAAACCAAATTCCAAAATATCTGAGGCATACAATACAGATAAAATATCTGAACGTCATAGGCATCGATATGAATTCAATAATGACTATCTCAATCAATTTGAAGAAAACGGCATGAAAGCCACAGGGGTTAACCCAAAAACAGGTTTGATAGAGGTGTTTGAAATCACTAAACACCCATGGTTTGTTGGTGTACAATTTCACCCCGAATATAAAAGCACTGTGGATGAACCCCACCCACTATTTGTAGCCTTTGTTAAGGCAGTACTCAAAAATAAAAAGAGCTAATGGATCGCAATACGATTACTGGTCTAGTCTTGATTGGATTAATACTAACAGTATTTTCAATCATCAACAGACCCACAGAAGAAGACATCAAAAAAGGAAAGGATGAGCTAGCAAAAAAAGAACGGTTAAGAAGTGAGGCACAAAAGAGTGCCGTTAAAGACACGGCCGAAATGGCTTCTAAACCAATTGTTTCGAATAACACTGAAAATACTTCTCTTGAAACAATTTCAGATACTACTACACCCCCATTAGCAACTATTATTAGAGATACTGTTATTGTGAAGGAAACAAATAAGTTTATTATTCACTTTACAAATATTGGCGGTCAAATCCAGGCACTCTATTTAAAGGGTTACAAAAGCTATAATGATTACAAAGCAAACAAGAACAATTCACTTTGTTTATTTAATAAAGGAGATCACAACACCTCATTTACCTTTTATGATGGAGACCTTAGAATAAATACAGCAAAATGGGATTTTGATTTTGACAATTCTAAAGCTGAAAAAATCTCATTCAGCTGTGATTACAAAGAAGGTAAAGTTATACAAACTTATTCTTTTAAAGAGGACTCTTATAATATTGACTACAACGTGCAATTTGTAAAACTTGATGAAATATCAAAGGACAATATTCAGATGAAGTGGAAGACCTCATTTTTACAAACTGAAAAGCTATTGTCAGAGCAAAGAAGGGTATCTACTATTTGTTACAACGAGAAAGAAGATGGGTTTGATTATCTAAGTGAAACCTCAGATGACGATTCAGACATTGAAAACGATCTTACCTGGGTAGCTTACAAGCAATCCTATTTCTCATCTATTCTAGAGCCACAGCAGCCATTCCAAAAGAAGCAATCCAAAATGATTGTAAGAACATATGGAGAAGGGCACTCAAGGGAAAACACCCACGTAAAAAATTTCGAATCAGTTTTAAGTCTTAACCTTGATAAAAACTCAAACAATACAATTAGCTTTAAATGGTTTTTCGGTCCAAATGATTATGAAATATTAACTGAAGCAAATTCAGAATATACCCAAATACTAAATTTTGGATGGGGATTGTTTAGGTGGATCAACATTTATGCAGTGCAACCCATATTCAACTTCTTATTGAGTACTGGCATGAGCTTAGGTATAGCCATTCTTATCCTAACTCTTATTATCAAAACATTGCTTATGCCTGTTCAATGGAAAATGTTTGTTTCTTCTGTTAAGATGAAAATTCTTAAACCTAAAACAGAAGCGCTAAATGAAAAGTATCCCAACAAGGAAGATGCTATGAAAAAGCAAATGGAAATGATGAATTTATACAAAGAATCAGGCGCGAGTCCGTTATCAGGATGTCTTCCAATGCTAATTCAAATGCCTATTCTATTAGCTGTGTTTAGGTTTTTTCCCTCTTCCTTTGAATTGAGACAGCAGTCATTTTTATGGGCTGATGATTTATCTTCATTTGATTCTATATGGGATTTTGGTATTGATATTCCTATCTATGGAGATCATATGAGTCTCTTCACACTTTTGATGGCAGGTACCACACTAGCATATACCTTCATGAATAGTGGAAACATGCAACAACCTTCTCAACCGGGTATGCCGAACATGAAAGTATTGATGTATATCTTCCCGATTATGATGATATTTTTCTTTAATAATTATTCTTCAGGATTAAGCTATTACTATTTTGTTTCAACTCTTTGCTCTATTTTAATCATGTTCTTGATTAAAAAATTCTTTGTAGATGAAGAAAAACTTAAATTAAAAATGGAAGCCAAAGTTGATTCAGGTAAAAATGGCAAACAAAAGAAAAAGTCTCGTTTTCAGGAGAAACTTGAAGAGATGCAAAGAAAGCAGCAAGAAGCCCTGAAAAACAGAAAAAAATAAGCGAATGAAATTTTTTATTGATACAGCCAATATAGAAGAAATAAAAGAAGCTAATAGTCTAGGTATTTTAGATGGAGTGACTACCAACCCATCCTTAATGGCAAAAGAAGGCATTACCGGAGCTCAAAACATTACGAATCATTATAAAGCAATATGTGAAATTGTAGATGGTGATGTGAGCGCAGAAGTTATTAGTACTGATTTTGATGGAATGGTGACGGAAGGTGAAGCACTTGCAAAGCTTCATGCCAATATTGTTGTTAAGGTTCCTATGATACCAGAAGGTATAAAAGCGATTAGATATTTCTCGCAAAAGGGAATTAAAACAAACTGTACGCTTGTATTTTCAGCAGGTCAGGCTTTACTAGCTGCAAAAGCTGGAGCAACGTACATTTCACCTTTTTTAGGACGCTTAGACGATGTGTCTACAGATGGATTGGATTTAATAGCTCAGATTAGATTGATCTATGACAATTATGCTTTTGATACTGAAATTCTTGCCGCATCTGTAAGGCACCCCATGCACATTATTAATTGTGCAGAAATTGGAGCTGACATAATGACTGGACCTCTAAAAGCCATCAAAGCGCTTGCCAATCATCCATTAACCGATATTGGACTTAAGAAATTCCTCGAAGATTACGCTAAAGGCAATCAGTAATGCTTTCCAAACTAGAGAAGAGTACTTTAAATCATGCATTTTGGGGTGAATTCAAGAGTATGATGAGAGGCAATGCATCCTCTATAAACACCAAAATCAATTGGCTTAATTATCCTACGCATCTTAAACATACATATTTAAGACTCATCTTCGATAGTAATGAAGCGTCTATTTGTTTCGACATTCAATTTCGTGATGAAGAGATTAGATCCTTGTTCTGGGAACAATTATTGGAATTAAGATCGCTCATTGACAATGCGATGGGAACCGAGACAAAGTGGATTGAGCATCTTGAAACAAACGAAGGTTTATTAATTAGTCGTTTAAAATGGGAGTCACCTGATCTCATTCTCACTAATAAAAAGGATTGGAAAAAGGCTCAGCTTTTCTTTAAAAAACGGCTTCTTGAATTCGATCTTTTTTATCAAGAGTATAAGGATGTTTTAATTAATTTGATTAAATGATAAATTTGTAAAATGAAAGTGATAATAAATCTATTTTTCTCAACACTAATATGCTCATCACTTTTTGGGCAAATTACTGTATTTGAAACGGGCTTTGATAATGGTATACCATCAAGCATGTTGCTCATAGACAATGATCAGAACACACCGAATGTGGCCGTATCTGAATACAATGCACCTTGGATCTGTATAGAGGATCCTGCAAACCCTTCAGATAGTGTCGCTGCTTCAACCTCTTGGTTTGACCCTGCTGACACTGCAGATCGTTGGATGATAACCCCTGCCTTAGCACTTGGCTCATATGGGAATTCTATCATTTGGAATGCAAAATCACAGGATGCCTCTTTTCCTGATGATTACTTTATTCTCGTTTCTAACACGGACACAAACTTGTCAAGCTTTACAGACACCATTGGCTATATTCAACAGGAAGATTTCGAATGGATCGAACGCTCAGTAAATCTAAGTGAGCTAGGATATGATGACCAAACCATCTATGTGGCATTCGTATTAAGAACTTATGACGGCTATAAGCTCTATATAGACAACATTCTTGTATCCAAGGAAGATGATGCGTCAATCAATGAAGAAAGTGTAGGAGATGTCTTAATTTACCCTAATCCGTGTCAAGACATTCTTCATGTTCGTTCTGAATCTCCGATAGATAAAATTTTACTCTTTGATCTGTCTGGAAAAAAGGTACTGGAAAGCTACGCGACTTCAATCCATCTTGAAAAGCTACAGATGGGAACATACATGATTCGAATTTTTTCCGGTGATTATGTAACGAATAGACCACTTTATATCCGATAAATTGCTCGTAAATAAGGTTCAAAAATTAGTTCGAAATAAATTCAGTACTCAAGAAGGCAGTCATGACTGGTTTCACATAGAACGTGTACTTAAGATGAGTATGCACCTGCATGACGCTGAAGGGGGTAACAAAGAGGTTATTCAGCTCGCTGCACTTTTACATGACATATCTGATCACAAATACAATGGCGGTGATTTTGAAAAGGGAAAAGAAGAGGCATATCAAATCATCACGAAAGAAGGTGGTAACCAAAGATTAGCAAATAAGGTCGCTGATATTATTCCTCAAATATCATTTAAAGGTGCCTTGGTTAAGGATGCTGAAATTTGTTTAGAAGGAAAAATCGTACGAGACGCAGACCGTTTGGATGCTATTGGCGCAATAGGGATCGCAAGAGCCTTTGCATATGGAGGGAGCAAAGGTAGACCACTTTTCAATCCTGAGATCAGCCCTGTAAACCATTCAAGTAAAGAAGATTATTTAAATTCAAAATCACATACCATAAATCACTTTTATGAGAAGCTTTTGATTTTGAAAGATAGGCTTCACACTAGCACTGCTAAAACTATTGCTGCTAAGCGACAGGTCCTTATGCTAGATTACTTAGAAGCTTTTTATGCTGAATGGAATGTTCTGATTAAAGATTGAAGTTTTCTCCAATTTCTTCGTTGAGTTTATTTCTTTCCTCAAGAATCCATTTCTTCAATTTCTCACCTTCAATTTCATCAGGATTCATAATCTGATGATTTTCTGCTGACTTGAGCTTTGAAATTCTTTTGATTAAATCCTTGTTGATTTCTGTGTAATACGTTTTTACGAAGTGCGCCCAAACGAAATCGACTGCTTGTTCATTAGGGTGAATCATATCCTTTTTATAAAAACGATAATCTCTCAATGCATCCACAATAATTTCATAAGATGGAAAGTAGCTTAAAGGAAAGTTTTCTTTAAGCCTTTCAATCAAAACAAAAAGCCTCGATTTGCTTTGATTATTATTGATTAAGCCATCTTTAGAGTGTCGAACGGGACTCACAGTAAAAACGATATTAAGCTGAGGGTTTAAAACATATAATTCCGTCAATAATTCAGACCAACTATCATACATTTCATCAATTGAAACAAGCTCTTTCAAAAATAAAGCTTGATTCTGTTTATGACAATTGGCTACAATAAAATTAAATTGTTTGTGGCGATAGCCCATAGATGTTCCCAATGTAATAAATAGCCAGCTGGCACCCTTAAGCTGTTTCTTTAAATTCTTCTGTGAATTTTGAATATTTAATATATGCTCATCCTTCGTTGCAGAATGAAATAAATGAGAAGAATCCCAATCATAAACTCTGCGATTATGTTCAAACATTTCAGCATTATTCAATCCTAAAATTGAATTTTTAATTCCACGAGCTAATGGGATAGGGTGAAAAATAGTTCCAAATGGATTAGAAATCGACTTCAATCCATGGGCAATTGACCTCCCTCCTATTTCATCCGAAAAACAGCTCCCTAAAAAGCACAACTTATCATTAAGATTAATCTTAATTTGCGAAGGAACAACAGGAACAGAAAGGTTTAATTTCATTATTATTTCATTAATGATTTAGCCGTTTCCATAGCCGATTTTGTGACATTTTCTCCACTCATTAAGCGAGCTATTTCACGAATTCGTTCGTCTTCATTGAGCAGATCAACTGTAGTTGAGGTTTTGTTTTCTATGATTTCTTTGTGAACCATAAAATGCTGCTTAGCTTTTGAAGCTACCTGGGGTAAATGTGAAATAACGAGGAGCTGAGTCTTAGCTCCCATATTCTTTAACAATTGTCCAATCTTTTGAGCGACATCTCCTGATACTCCAGCATCAATCTCATCAAATAATATGGTAGGCATATTTCTAGATTCAGAAATCAGCTTTAGTAAAGCAAGCATAAAACGGGATAGCTCACCACCACTAGCTGCTTTTTCTATTTCAATTTGAGGGTGTCCAAGATTTGCAGAAAAGAGGAGATTTAGCGTAGTATTCCCTGTTTCAGAAAGCTCTCCCTTTTTTAGATCAAAATAAATTGCCGTATGAGGCAACTTTAAAAGCTTAAGTTCATTAATAATGAGCTCGGTAATTCGATTTCGAGATTTAGTACGAGACTGATGAATTGAATCGGCTTTATTTAAAACTTCCACTTCTAATTCTTTCACCCCGCGCTCCATTTGTTTGATTTTTGAATCTAAATCAATTAAATCAAGAGAAGAATGACTCAACCTATCTCTAATTTCTATTAATTCTTTTTGAGAACCTACATGATGCTTTTGAAGCATCCTGTTGTACTCATCTATTGTGTCTAAAAGCTCAGATTTTCGCTCGGGATCATCTATTATAGATTCAATGATGAATTCAGACTCATTTGAAATTTCTTTCAACTCAATAGAAAGCTCATCTAATCGTGAAATAATATCTTCGATTTCAGATGAAGGTTGTTCTAATTTATTAAGCTGCTTTAAAATGTCCTTCATGTTTGAATAAACCCCTTGCTCCTCATTAAAAGCTTTAATCTTGAATAGTGCTTCTTTAATCTCATCTACATTTTCAAGCTTAAATAGCTCTGATTCTATATTTGAATAATTGCGCTGATCCAATTGAAGCTTGTTAAGCTCATCATATAAAAATTGATTATAATCCGTGTCTTTCGATTTTTTGGCAAAATGATTTACCAATCGACTCAATGCTTCCTTTTGATGAAGCATTTTATGATAAAGATCACTATAAGCTTCAACCCTTTCGGTAATTCCTGATAAGGAATCAAAAAGCTCTAATTGAGTCTGTTTTGACTTAAGCTCATACGTGTTGTATTGAGAATGTATCAAAAGCTTGCCCCTCGTAAACTCTTTCAATACAGAAAGAGAAACGGGTGTGTCATTGATAAAAGCTCTTGATTTCCCATCCTTAACCAGCTCTCTTCTTAGGATTGTAGTTTTATCAGAGTCAAGATTATGTTTTTCAAAAAAGGAATGATCTAATTCTGCATTATTTAATTGTAGCTCTACAATAGCCTTTTTGGAGTAAGCTCCAATTACAGCATTATTAGCTCTTTCTCCGAGCATTAATGAAAAAGCATTTAAAAGTATTGATTTCCCTGATCCTGTTTCACCAGTAACAATTGTAAAACCATTTTCTAAATCAAGCTCGAGATGCTCAATTAACGCAAAATTAGAAATGCGCAGCTTGCTTATCATAGGTTTAATTCAATATTTCCTGAAACTTTGAGCTGTTCCCTGGATCAAGACGCTTTAAGAGATTTACAAAATCTGTTTTTTCTTTCAAATCCGACTCAGATAACAGGCTTTTTAATTCAGCTGTTTTACAATACACAAAATTGATAATATTCACCGTATTAGGTCGCGTCTGTACTACCGGCTTTAGCTTTAACAAAGCCTTATATAATTCTTTTACACCTTTATCCTTATCCTCATAGAGCTGATCCATTCCTTTTCTATGATATCGGTAATTGCAATCTCTCAATGGCTGAAATAACTGTTGCATGACATTATCGACCAACCAAAAACGATTTCTTTTGCCTGACTCACTTGCTTTCCATCCTGGTGCACCTGAGGTTTGAGCATTTACCACAATTTGCTGAGCCTCCACAAAATATGGAGTTCCTCCATTCTGTGCAAATGAATCATAATCCATTCCTATTACGAAATAGGCATAAAATGCGAGAATCGATGACAAATTGTCTCTAAACGAATTCTTCGCATAATATAAGGCCGTATTCCTTGAGAAACCAAATACAATATCGTTGTCTTGAAAATTAAAAATGAGAGAGTTGTAGCTTGAATTAAAGGCTGGTCTACTTGATAACACCTGCAGCGATCCACTAAAAGTACCTTGGCTTGGAATACTGTTGATTTGAAGCTGTAAATTACAATTGATTCGCTCCTCTATTTTGAATTTATCTTTTGTCCACTGCGTACTATTCATGAAATCAAAAATAACCTCTTCAAGCTGCTTAAGCGCTTCCTGTTCAGTTGTCGTTACTTCTAGCTTAGCGTCCGTAATTATCGAAATTTGACAGTTTAGCTCCTGCGCTGTGTAGGAAGTACACTGTATTAGAAGGAAACCGAAAAGCAGTTTTCTAATCATCAATTTTTGAAATTAAATTTATGAGCTCAAAGCCAATGTCGAGTTTAGACTTTAGAGGGAATTCTGTTTTATTTTTGTTCTTATCGAATATAGTAACTTTATTCAAATCTCCTCCGAATGCAGCCTGATCATCTTGTGTAGAATTGAGTACAATCATATCCAAATTTTTGCTTTCTAATTTGGTTAACGCATTTTCTTGCTCATTATTGGTTTCAAGTGCAAAACCTATTACTTTTTGTTTATTTTTTCGATGAGCAGATGCCCAGCTAAGTATATCTGGATTTTTAATCAAAGACATGTTGATTTCCCCTTCTTTCTTTTTGATTTTATTAGAACTCTTCTGGGCAGGTCTATAATCAGCTACCGCTGCGGAAAAAATCCCATAGTGACACGAATCCCATAGCTCCTCAACTTTTACGAGCATTTCATTTGCACTCACGACATCATGGCGCTTTAAATTTGGATGAACTAAATCTTCCTTAGAAGGTCCTGCTATCAATTCAACTGCATACCCTTTAGAAAGAGCTGCTTTAGCAATAGAAAACCCCATTTTTCCAGAAGAATGATTTCCTAAATACCTTACAGGATCAAGATGCTCATAGGTTGGTCCCGCTGTAATCAAAATCTTACCTTCAAATTGAGTTTCTGAATGAAAAAATGCTTCTAAATACCCTGCAATAGTTTCTGGTTCAGATAGCCTACCCTCACCTATTAAACCACTCGCGAGTTCACCACTTTCTGCAGGAATGATAGACACCCCATCTTTTTTAAGTAAATCGAAATTCCTTTTTAGGCTTGGATGCTTATACATGTCCAAATCCATTGCAGGAGCAACTATCGTTTTATTTTTCATGGAAAAATATGTAGCGAGTAGTAGATTGTCACACAAGCCATTGGCCATTTTACCCACAGTATTCATTGTTGCAGGAGCGATTAAAAACACATCTGCCCATTTCGCATACTCAACATGATTATTCCATTTCCCTGTTGACTTATCCCAAAACTCTATTGAAACCTCATTCTCTGATAGTGTAGATAAAACAAGCGGGCTTATAAAATCAGAAGAGGCAGGAGTCATAATACATTTGACTTCTGCCTCTTTTTTCTTTAATATTCTTATGAGGTAAGCAATTT
>JBELDA010000047.1:0-19841 GCA_042094515.1 Crocinitomicaceae bacterium | reverse complement strand
TTCAAGAGCTCGTTAAATCAACTTATAAACCCAAGGAGCTATCTATTTCTAATGATATTGACGGAGAGGGTAGTTTACTCGTTGATGATATAGCTTTTAACTTTAAATGTATTTATCCCAATAAAATATTTTTAAGCACGAACAATAGAAAAATGAATTTGTCAAAAGATTCAACATCTCATTTTGAATTTAGTGGTGACATCTCACAACTGTTTAAAATAAATAATAGCGGATGGAAAGGGATTATTGCTAATGAAATTATATCTAGTGTGCCTTTTTTAAATGAACTAAAATTGATGATGGATCATTTTAAACCGATAACTACAAAGCAAGAAAAACAAGAGTATATCATAACCTTTCAGCTTGAAAAAAAGCATTCTATATATGCCTATTTATTTTCGATACTAACCAAAGTATAATTAACAAAAAAGGCCAACATAAGTTGGCCCTTCAAATACAAACACAAAAAATCAATTAGGAATTCTCTACCGTAGTCAATTCAGCAGTTTTAACTGTTTTTATAATTCGTGCGGCTATTTTGTAGGGATCCCCATTTGAAGCAGGGCGCCTATCCTCTAACCATCCTTTCCATCCGTTTTCAACGGTCATAATTGGAATTCGAATTGAAGCTCCACGGTCAGAAACTCCATAACTGAAATCGTTTATTGATGCCGTCTCATGAAGACCCGTAAGCCTTTGATTATTGTATGCACCATATACTGAAATATGTTCTTTAGTCACTGGTCTAAAGGCTTCACATATTCTTTCATACATTTCTTTAGAACCACAAGTTCTTAGGGTTGAATTCGAAAAATTAGCATGCATACCAGAACCATTCCAATCTCCCTTTACAGGTTTTGGATGGTATTCAATATAATACCCATATTGTTCAGTTAGCCTATCTAATAAATATCTGGCAATCCAAATTTCATCACCGGCTATTTTTGCGCCTTTTGCAAAGAGCTGAAACTCCCACTGACCACTTGCCACTTCTTGATTTATTCCTTCAAAATTAAGTCCCGCCTGAATGCACAAATCCGCATGTTCCTCGACAAAGTCGCGACCATGAGTATTTCTACCACCAACAGAGCAATAGTACAAACCCTGAGGTCCTGGAAAACCTCCTCTTGGGAATCCTAAAGGAAGCTCTGTAGCCCGATCCATAATAAAATACTCTTGTTCAAATCCAAACCAAAAATCATTATCATCATCATCAATTGTCGCTCTTCCATTGGAAACATGATTGGTCCCATCTGAGTTCAAGACTTCTGTCATTACCAAATATCCATCAGCCCGAGCAGGGTCAGGATATATAGCTACTGGCTTTAGCAAGCAATCAGATGAGTCACCCATTGCTTGTTTGGTTGAACTCCCATCAAAAGACCACATAGGACAGTCTTCTAAATTTCCTGAGAAATCATTTACAACCTTGGTTTTACTCCTCATGTTTTGAGTAGGTGTATAACCATCTAACCAAATATACTCTAATTTACTTTTTGCCATTAGCTCCAGAAATTTACCAGTTACAATTTTAATTTATCAAACAAAGATGGGTTAAAAAAAAGGTAATCAATTTCATTTATGCGAAAAAACTACTCAAATTCCTCCTCCATCCACGCTACTATAGGCAAAGATACATTATATTGAAAATTGAAAGATTCAATTTGCATTTTTTTTTATCAACAATACTTTTAAATCCTGACAAAGAATCATTTTAGATTATCATATTGACGAAGATTATTAATTTTAATTATAAGAGTTGACTAAAGAAGAGATAAAATATAAACTTCAGCATTACGTTTATGGCAAAAAGCTTTGGAATGAATTTGCGCCATATCGGAACAATGAAATTCCAGCTGATATAGCTGCCAAAAATGCTGCAGTTGCTTTACATGTTATGCTGATAGAAAATGAAATTCAAATCATTCTTATCGAACGCTCAAAATATCAAGGAATGCATAGTCAACAAATTGCCTTCCCAGGTGGAAAAAAAGACCAAAATGATCTTAGCCTCGAATTTACCGCGAGAAGAGAAAGTTGCGAAGAAATTGGCTTTGACATGAATGAAGGAGAACTTATAGGTGAGCTAAGTGAAGTCTATATTCCCGTATCTAAATTTAAAGTAAAGCCTTTTGTGTTTTTACACAAAGACTTTCCTAAATTGATTCGTAATACGCGTGAGGTACGAAGCATTTTAAATTGTTCGCTCAACGAAATTGACACTCAAACCAAAAAATCATTCAAGAACATAAAAATCAATGATAAGTTTACGCTGAAAAACATTCCAGGCATACAATTTAAAGATCATTTTATTTGGGGAGCAACGGCCTTAATACTACATGAATTCAATACGGCAATGAAAACAATATAAATCAAAAAGAGGAACAAACCGTAACTTGTTCCTCTTTCTGCTAAACCATGCTAAAACTATAAAACTCAAAAATTACAACTATGAAATGTAATTTTCGATGCAAAGATAACTATGAATTTCATATATCAAACTATTTTTTGAAAAAAAAATGTTAAAATTTTACAGCCCTTGTCATTTCACGCTTTCCCGGTGGCCCAGGAAGAGATTCCACTTTAAATCCAATTTCTTTTAGATCTCTTTTTAATTGTCCTTTCGCACAATATGTAACAAAAACCCCATTGTCATCTAATACATCATACATTCTTTTTAATATTTCAATATCCCATAACTCTTGTTGTGTATTTGGACCGAAAGCATCGAAATAAACAATGTCGTATTTTTGATTATCAACAAATTCTTCTATGCGACAATCAATCTTGAGCAGAACGAATTTTGAATGAATATTCGTTTTCACATTCCAACATGAAGAGATAATATTCTGAAAAAACATTTTTGCATTAGGATTTTCAAGATTCTCGTTATAATTTAAGGATTCGTTTACTTTATTATTCAATGGATAGGCCTCTATCCCGGTATATTCAACTTCTGTATCATGAGTTATACTCCATAAAGATGTCAGTAATGCATTTAAACCTGTCCCCAGTCCAACCTCTAAAACCTTAATAGGAGATTTAAACAATGATTGGATACCATGGTTGATAAAAACATGCTTAGACTCTTGAATTGCACCGTGAATAGAGTGATAATGCTCGTCTAATTTAGGTACATAAAGTGTAAGTGAACCATCAGAAGTCATTTTAATTTCACGTTTCATTCTACTTCCTCTTTTTTACGTGCAACCATTAAACCATCTCTTACCGGTAATAAAATAATTTCCAAGCGTGAATCCTTTGCCAATTTATCATTAAAGACTTTCAGAGCCATAGTATCTTCATCTTGATGCTCTTTATCCACCACTTTTCCAGACCACAATACATTATCCGCAATGATATATCCACCTGGTCGTGTCGCTTCAATCACCAGATCGTAATATGCGAGGTAATTATTTTTATCTGCGTCAATAAAAACCAAATCCCATTGTTCTTTTAGTTCAGGAATAATAGATATTGCATCTCCTATTAAAAAGTTAATTCTATCATCAAATGCTGACTCCTTAAAGTATTCTCTAACGCGATCTTCTAGCTCTTCATTTATATCGATTGTAAAAAGCATTCCATTTTCAGATAGCCCCTCGGAAAGACACAATGCTGAATAACCTGTATACGTTCCTATTTCCAAAACTTTACTTGGTTTAATCATCTTAGAGAACATACTCAAGAGTCTTCCTTGAAAATGGCCACTTAACATTCGAGGCCTCAACACCTCAAGATGTGTTTCTCTATGTATTTTATTTAATAATGAGTTTTCAGGAGAAGTATGAGATAGTGAATAATCTTCTATTTTGTCTTCAATAAAATTCATGTCCAAATTTTAACCTAAAATATATATTTATTCATAATTAATATGGAAACTAACGTAAATGATTTCAGTATCGCGAAAAGGACGTTAATCATTGAACAATAAATTCTAACTTTACGGCTCAAAGTACAATACATCGTATGACTATATCTGAGATTCGAAAAAAATTTTACCAATATTTTGAAGATAAAGGACATGTAATCATACCCTCTGCTCCTATGGTTGTGAAGGACGACCCTACTCTCATGTTCATTAATGCTGGAATGAATCAATTTAAGGATTATTTTCTAGGAAATGAGACCCCAAAAAACCGGCGTGTTGCCAATTCCCAAAAATGTCTAAGAGTTTCAGGCAAGCATAACGACCTAGAAGAGGTTGGTGTTGATACTTATCATCACACCATGTTTGAAATGCTCGGCAATTGGTCCTTTGGAGATTACTTTAAAGAAAAGGGAATAGAATGGGCATGGGAACTTCTTTCAGATGTCTACAAGCTACCTAAAGATAGACTTTATGCTACTGTTTTCGAAGGAGATAAAGCTGACAATCTACAAATGGATGAAGAAAGTATTGAAATTTGGAAAAAGCATATCTCAGAAGATCGAATTATACCGGCCTCAAAGAAAGATAATTTTTGGGAAATGGGAGAAATTGGCCCATGTGGTCCATGTACAGAAATTCATATTGATTTAAGAAGTGAAGAAGAAAGAAAGAAAATAGATGGAAGATCTCTTGTAAACAAAGATCATCCGCAAGTAATTGAGATCTGGAATATTGTATTTATTCAGTATAACAGATTATCAGATAAATCTCTAGAAAATCTTCCAGAAACACATGTAGATACAGGAATGGGATTAGAGAGGCTAGCCATGGCTCTTCAGGGTCAAAAGTCAAATTATGACACAGACCTTTTTCAATCACTGATACAAAAAATTGAATCACTTTCAAATATTAAGTACGGCAAAAATGAAACTACCGACATTGCATTAAGGGTGGTTTCAGACCATATTCGAGCCATCGCATTTTCTATCGCCGACGGACAGCTTCCCTCTAATACAGGAGCGGGATATGTGATTAGAAGAATATTGCGCAGGGCACTAAAATATGCATATCAAAACTTAGGCATAAAAACACCTTTTCTAGGTGAACTGATTTCTGTTTTAATTAAAGAAATGGGCGCTGCCTACCCAGAGCTTGAAAAGCAAGAAAAAATAATCTGCCAAGTAGTTCAGGAAGAAGAAATAAGCTTTTTTAGAACGCTAGAGCAAGGAATTAAAAGAATCGAACAGCTCATTCAAGATGCGAAAAACATTAAGAAGAGTGAACTTGATGGCAAAGCGGTATTTGAGCTTTATGACACCTATGGATTCCCCGTAGACTTAACATCTCTAATAGCGAAAGAAAACAATATTTCTATTGATTTAGATGGATTCAATTTACATTTGGAAAGCCAAAAAAACAGATCAAGAAATGCAAGTGCAATAGAAACACAAGATTGGGTACAGTTAAATGAGGATCAATCCTGTGAATTTGTTGGTTATGATTTAACGGAATGTGATATTACCGTTCTTAAATACAGAAAAATAGTCCAAAAAGGCAAGACTCAGTTTCAATTGGTTCTCGACAAAACTCCATTTTATCCAGAAGGTGGTGGACAAGTTGGAGATTCTGGATGGCTTGAAAACAATGACTGTAAAATCAACATATTTGATACGAAAAGAGAAAATAACTTGATTGTTCATTTTACGAGCGAAATACCTTTAGAATTTAATCCCAAATTTAAGGCAACTGTCAACCTTGATAAAAGATTAAATACCGCTCGCAACCATTCAGCCACTCACCTACTCCATCATGCTTTGAGAGCTGTCTTAGGGAGTCATGTGGAGCAAAAAGGTTCATTGGTGAATTCAAAATATTTGCGTTTTGACTTTGCTCATTTTTCAAAAGTAACAGAAGAACAAATAAACGAAATTGAAACACAGGTAATTAAGGGTATTGAGAATGGCATCAAGCTGAATGAGCAAAGAGATATCCCCATAGAGAATGCGAAAGAGATGGGCGCTATGGCTCTTTTTGGTGAAAAATATGGCGATTCGGTGAGGGTCATCCAATTTAATGATTCAATTGAATTATGTGGAGGTATACATGTTCAATCAACATCCGATATAGGTCTATTTAAAGTCACTAGTGAATCTGCCGTAGCTGCAGGAATACGAAGAATAGAAGCTATCTCAGGAGATATAGCTCAGGAATATTTTAGAGGTAAAACTGCCACCTTAGAAAATATTTCAAGTCTTCTGAAAAAACCTAAAGACATTGAAAAATCAATTCATGATCTGATCGATAAGAACAATCAACTTACGAAACAAATTGATGTATTAAATAAAGAAAAAGCGTCCCTCATTAAAAAAGATCTCAAACAGAAAATCATCAAAATTAATGGTGTAAACTTCTTGGGTGAAAAAGTAATGCTAAATACAGCTTCAATAAAAGATGTATTGTTTCAATTCAAAGGAGAACAAGAAAACTTTGTAGGAATTCTTGCCAATGCAGAGCAAAACAAATGCGGAATTAGCGTTATTCTATCTGAAAACCTCATCGAGGATAAAAACCTCAATGCTTCAAAAATCATTAAAGAAATTAGTCATCACATTCGAGGTGGCGGTGGTGGGCAAGCATTTTTTGCTACAGCTGGTGGCAAGGATCAAAACGGTATTGCTACGGCAATTGAAGAAGTGAAGGCTATGCTTTGAATTTACCTTTCAAATGATTTAAACCATTTTTAATGTATGCTTTTGATTCTGGCTCCAGGTTAAATAGAAATATTGGCGCAAAGAATAAACTAAAGACCAAAGCGCTTTGAAAGAGTAATTGGATAAGTCCATTTACGAAAAGATCAGAAAATACATCACCTAATAAAAGCACTCCAAGAGCAATAATGATAATAGGCACTTGACGTAAGGTAAATGGATTTAGTTTAAAGACAAAATACACAAAAAGAAGTCTGCCCAGATTATAAAAAACCAAAGCACATCCTGTAGATATAGCGGCCCCTATAATACCATATATAGGTATTAAATACAGGTTCAGCGCAAAAACTGAAACAACAAGTACTAAAGTGAAAATTAAATCATATTTATACTTTTTAGAAGTGGCAAATATTGAACCATTTAAACCAAAAAACATATCCAATAAACGACCCATCATTAAGAAAAAGAATACCCAAATCCCATCCCGAAATTCACTTTTGAGAAATGAAAATAAATAATCGATATTCAACCATATCAAAAGAAAAGCTCCCAACCCCATAACAAGAGAAACAGAGCTCACTTTTTTATATATATCCTCCATTGCCGTCATGTTTTTAGTTTTCCAATATTGAGCAACTAATGGAGAGCTAATTCTTATAATGGCCTTATATGGCACCTGTATCGCACTAGCTAAAAAGACGATGGTAGTATATACACCTGTTCCCCTAATCCCAATATAATGAGCAATCATCAAAATATCCAAAGAATTCACAAGAATCGCCCCTAGAGAATTGATATAATTCCACATCGAATATTTATACATTAGTCCTTTAAATCGCTTTGAAATACCTTGAAAAGAATTGAATTGAAGTAAACCCAAATGATTTAAATATAGAATCAAACAGCTCGTAGGAAGAATATAAAACAGACAATTAAGAATGATGAAATTTTGAAACGTAATTATCTCATTCCAAAACAACATTAGAGATATAAAAACCAACAATCTTAGACCCAAATCAAATACCAATATTGGAAATATATTTTTTTTGAAACTTCTCAGATACATTTCTAAGGATAAATAAAGAGAATAGGAAACCCCTATTGGAATCACCCAGAAATAATAATCATTAAATAATCTCGAGTTTTCGGCATAAAACTGAGCGATTTGAGGTTTAAAAGCCAAATAAATTAGAGAGAATAACAACACTCCTATTCCAAGAATAGATAATACAAATGAGAAAAAACTATGATTACTTTTTTCTTCATTATGAAAAAATGGGAAGAATCTCCAAATCGTGTAAACCGATCCGAAATTTGACAATTGAGCAAATAATATCCCCACTGCAATGAGTAAATTTATAAGTCCAATCTGTTCAGTAGATAAAATTAATAGGAATAGCAGACCTTTATTGAGAAAACCCAAACCTATTCCAAAATAGGAGATCATCATGGTTCTCAAAGAATCTTTTTGTACAAAACCCATAAGAGCAAATATAAAGTAATCAATTTTGAATCATAGAAATTAAGTAATATTAAATTTGTAATTTAAAACTTGTGAAGAAAGTACTTATTATCACTTATTATTGGCCTCCCAGTGGAGGAAGTGGAGTGCAGCGATGGCTAAAATATGTTAAGTACCTAAGAGATTTTAATGTTGAACCCATTGTCCTGACTGTTCATGCAACAGATGCGGTTTATCCAAATATAGATGAGAGCTTGAACGTAGATGTTCTGGATGATCTAGAAATTCATTATGCTCGTGCAAAGAGCCCTTTGAATTTATACAAAAAAATAAGACAAAAACCTGTACCAAAAAGTGGCTTTGCCGGTGAAGCAAAACCAAATCTAGTTGATACTTTCTTCAGATTCGTTAGAGGTAACTTTTACATACCTGATGCAAGAAAAGGTTGGAACAAACATGCCATTAACATTGCAAAACAAATCATCCAAAAGAATGGAATTAGCACAATAATAACTAGCTCTCCTCCTCATTCATCACAGCTAATTGGACTTAGGCTAAAGAAAGATCTTAATGTAAATTGGATTTGTGATTTAAGAGACCCTTGGACGGATTTGTTTTACAATAAAAACCTCTACCAAACTTCCTGGGCAAAAAAAATTGACAAAAGATATGAGAGAACCTGCCTCGAGGCCGCGGACAAGATAATTGTTGTAAGTGAAAACATCTCTAACCATTTCACAAATAGCTATCCCAAAATAGCATTGAAAATGAATATAATTCCAAACGGTTACGACCCTGCTGACTTTAGTAATGTTAAAGAGGTTTCGTCAGATTCAAATTGCATTAGCTATATCGGAAGCCTTGGCGAAAGTTATCCCATCGAAAATTTTATTAATGCCTTTAAAATCCTTTCCTCTAACTCTTCCAATTGGAAATTAAGATTTGTGGGAAACATATCAGAATCAACAAAAAAATTGATTGAAAAGAATGAGCTAGAATCAAATACATTTTTTATTCCATATAAGCCACATCATGAAGCTGTTGAGCTTATGAAAAGTTCTTCTATTCTCCTATTGATTATTCCTCAAATAGACGAGAATAAAGGAATACTCACTGGAAAAATATTTGAGTATATAGCGAGTAAAAACCCTATTATCTATATAGGTCCCCTTGATGGAGACGCTGCTGCTATTCTATCCGAATTTGAAAATGTTGTCGCACTTGACTATTCAGATGAAATTGACCTTTCTAAAATCATAAAAGAATTGGCAGATAAAAAATCAAATGCCAAACGAATGCGTAAATATTCTCGTGTTGACCAAACACAAAAGATAGCGAAGCTTATTCAGGAATTTTAAAAATCCTTATCTCAGAAACCAGAATGTAGTGTTCGTCAAGCCATTTGTCGTTTCATACATGGATTTATTTTTCATCTTTTCAAAAACAGGATTGTATCGATCCCTTTCACTATTGTCTAAAATAAGAATACCATTCTTTTTGATTTTTGGTAATATTTCATGGCAACATTCTGTTCGCGCTCTACCATCAACGATTGCAAAATCCAAGGAATGATCTTTTATATCATTTAAAGCTCTAAAATAATTCACGTAATCACGTCTGACCTCGAAATCACCTGCGTCCTCCAATTCAAAAGTATCATTTTTAAAATCTGCTTTATCGTTTTGTAAAACAAATCTGTAATCAACATTGGTCAAATTTGATGTTTTGAGCTTCTTTTGAATTAATTCATGCCATTCTTTATTGTGTTCAACAGAATAAAGCTTTGAAATTCGGGCAGCAAAAAATAGAGTGCTCGATCCAGAACCAAATTCAGCACCTACCATTTCCTTTTTAAGATACTGGTTAAAAAACAATATACTCGTGGGAGAAAGCCATGGAGCAGGTTTATTTAGTCTTCTAAATGTGGCATATCTTATCTTTAAAATTGGACGAAGAAATCGATAAAGCCAATAGCCCTGTTCTTCTCTTGATCTAAGATACATTCTGTTTACCCTAAAAATACCTCGATCACATTTTTGTATTAATTTCTGTAGCATCATTTTGAAATTCTTTAATTAGTTTGATCAATTTATTAGATTCTATATCCCAATTCATTTTGTTTTCAACTAATTCAAAAGATTTTTGAATTCGTTCTTCAACCAAGACTTTATTTGAAATCATCAATTGAATTTGATCCATAAACGACTCAACACTTCCTGCTTCAAATACAAAACCCGAATTATTTTGACCAATTATTCTTTTAAAAGGTTTACAATCACTGACCAATAATGGGGATTTTGACATCATTATTTGAAATAGCTTGTGAGGTATTGTATGGTTAGTATGGGCATTTTTGATGTGTGGAATGACATTTGCCCCTGCATTTTGAATATAATATCCAATTTGATCAAATGGTTTTCGACCCAATAAATGAACTTTATCTGAAACGCCTAACTTCATAATTAAAGAATTCAAACTATTCATGTATGCCTGATTTCCTGAACCTATTATAATCATCTGCACGTCTTTTTCTAAGGCTTGAAAATCCGAAACAGCATTAATTCCAATCTCTAAACCACGAACTGGGCTGATTCCTCCAACATATGTAATGTAAAAGACATCTTTTTGAAACAAAAAATCATCTGTTTTCTTAACGGCCTGAAAATCTACTTTTTCAAAATTTGAAATAACTGATATCTTTTCTGAAGAGATATTATATTCTCTAATTATTTTTTCCTTCATTTCATCGACAACAGCAATAATATGATTAGGTAACCTAATTGCGTTTCTTTCATGTGCTTTCCATCTTTTTGTTCCAAAAAATAATCGATCTTTTACTCCTTTAAAAAAGGACTTTGGGGTCATTTTTAATGCCAAAAGCATCTCAGGGTAATTTTCATGCATATCCAGTACAATGAACTTTTTCGGAAATAGAAAACGAATTGTACGCATTAAGGGTAGATCGTGAACATGTATAATAGATATCGAACTATTATTCTTAACAAATGATTTTAAATTCCGATAAAATAGAAAATCAAAAAAAAACAAAGCACTCAATACATCATTTAATCCCTTTTTACGAAACGAATAATGGCGACCTATTCGATTAACCTTTACCCCATTAATAGTCTCATTTCGCTTCTGCTCTTTTTTCCATCTTGTAATAACTTGAATATTCAATCCGCTCTCTGCGAGTGATTCCGCCTCCTTTCTAACTCGAATATCATTCGGGTATTCCCCGTCTAAAATCATAGTATACATCAGTCTGAAAAAATTTCATTTAGCTTTTCGGCAATTCGCTCTGTAGCGGAACCATCCCAAAGTGGAGGTATTTTATTTTCTTTCTCACTAAGATGATTCAATTTTGCCAATACTTCCGGAGGGTCAAAATCCATTAATTCGTTAGTGCCAAGCTCAATTGTAACCGGTCGTTCCGTATTTTCTCGAAGTGTAACACAAGGAACTCCTATAAAAGTTGTTTCCTCTTGTATACCACCTGAATCAGTGATGACCCCGTGAGATAGTGCAATGAGTTTCTGAAAGGTGAAATAATCCAATGGCTCAGTGAATATGATGTGCTCCAAATTTTCAAAATTATTAGTCAAGTTAAATGCATCTATATTCTTTTTTGTTCGTGGATGCATCGGAAATATAATCTGAAAATACTTAGAACAATATTCCAATAAAGCTAAAATCTTAAGAAGCCCAGCCTTATTGTCCACATTTGAAGGACGATGAAGTGTCATTGCTAAATATGGCTTATCAATATCATAAGTAAAAGAAAATGTTTTACTATGTATTTGCTTAGTAAAAGCCATTAATGAATCAATCATGGTATTACCCACAAAATATACATCATTCATATCTTTCCCTTCACTTTTCAGATTATCCAAACCACTTTGCTCAGTTACAAAATAATAGTCAGAAAGCTCATCAACAATGAGTCTATTAATTTCCTCTGGCATCTGTCGATCATAGCTACGCAATCCGCTCTCTAAATGTGCCAATTTGATTCCAAGCTTATTGGCAACTATTGCACCTGAAAGAGTGGAATTTACATCACCAACAACTATGAGAAGATCTGGTTTATCATTCATTAATTCTGTGGTGAGATGCTGAATAATATGTCCCATATGAGCAGATGCATGTCCCTCAAATTTAGGCAATATCACATCTGCCTCTATTCCAAATTGGGTAAAGAAAATACTTGAAACAGATTCACTGTAATGTTGATTCGAATGGATGATTTTTAACTCAAAATTGTCATATTGACTAAAAACACGTCTAAACTGTGAAATCTTTACAATGTTTGGACGAGTGCCTACCAGTAAAGAAATTTTGCAGATCTTATTCATGTGATGTTTTAATATTTTCTTTAATTTCTATAAAAAATATAGCCATACAGCTCAAAATAAGTAAAAACGAACCTATGCCTGAGACCAAAGATCCTGTTTCCATTGACTTTGGTTCAAATTTCCACTCTATTTTATGTTTTCCCGCAGGAACATTGACCCCTCTTAAGATATAATTTGCTCTAAATACATTCACTTTCTTACCATCTATGTAGCAATTCCAGCCTTCTGGGTAATAAATCTCACTAAATACAACAGGGCTATCATAATCATTTTTACAGGTATACTCTAGGTGATTTAAACCGTATTTTGTTAGGCTTATTTCGGCATCTGAATCTATTTTATTAGGAGTCGTTATATTTTTAAATTCTTTATTAATTATAGCCGTAGTTCTTAAATCAATAGTTGAATCCCCAAGAGCAAGTATTTCCTCATCCGTACTGTTTACCATTTTAACATTGTAAACATACCAAGCGTTCCCTTGAATCATAGGATTTAGCAATGCTTCTTGATTTGGATTCAATATACAGTACTTGGTATTAAGCATGTTTAATATTGGAGTATACTGAAATACAGCGGATCCGAAATTAGATACATTTTGGGAAATTAATGCATGTTCTCTCTGGATGTAAAAATCAACCACCTCTTGGTAGCGTTTTAGTTTAGCCCCATGATAACCACCAATACTTTTGTGATAGTAACTCGTTTGGGTTTCATTAAATGGATTTCCAAGCTTTAAAACCCTATAATCTGAATTTAGATTTAGCGTTGCAAACTCGGCAAACATTTTTTTTGTCTTCTCACTTTTAACATCTTCATATAAATAATATGAGCCCATTTTCTCCTTAAATTGACTTACTTTATTGCTAAAATCTGAAATATTCGACTTTTCCCTATTCAAAATACTCAAATCGGAGGTGTTTGCTAATTGTGGGGGTATTTGAGTAAGAACCGTATTTTCATATTGATTCAACACAGGAATGTCTTCACTTTCTTCCAAATATTCTTGAGCAGATAATGCAGCAATATATTGCCCTTCGCTTCTTTTATCATCAATATCCTCATCCGAATTTAGATACCTCAATGAGACACCAATGTTATCCGTCGAAACCAAAAACAGCATTGTTCCTGAAACAATCCAAATCGAAGGTTTTTTAAGAATCATAAAGTAAACCAAACCAAGAATTAAAATTGAAAATAAAAAAGCCCTTCCCACATCCTTTTTAAAGATAAATGTACGCGCCTCTTTAATTTCTGTTTTTAGGTTATTAAAATATGTTTGAGCTTCTGGACTCTTTTGTTCCTCTATAATCTTTGAAAATTGCTTGTTTTCTTCTTTTGTCATAAAATCTCCACTAACATTCGGAGATATATAAAGAATTGAAAAGAGAAGTAAAACAAATCCTCCAGCAATATAAAACTTCTGCTTTTTCTGAAATGAGATGGTTCGCTTGAAAACACCATCAATAAAAAGAATGGCCATTAAGGGGAAAATGATCTGTAGAAGGACCATTATCATTTTGGAATCTCTAAACTTATTATACAAAGGAAATTTATGGATAAAAAAGTCATTGATTCCTCCTGGATCATTTGATGCTAATGACATTACTAAAATAACTAATGCTACTAAAGACCATTTTAAGGCGTCCTTTATAAATAAGACACCTAAGAAAAATAAAACAAAAATGACAACACCGAAATAAAATGCGCCTCCGCTGGACATTTGTCCTCCCCAATATCTATTCTGTTTTTGGAAATTTTCATCATCTGAGAATCCCTTGTTATTCGCGATATCCCTATCGGCAACATGCTCCATAATCTCCTCATCATTTCCTAGATAATCTCCTCTTTCTCCCCGAGCATTCGGAATAATTGTGGAAATAATTTCACCTTCACCATAATTATACTGCAATATATAATCAGTTTCCAATCCACTCTTTTTAGATGATTTCATCTTCTTTCCATCTGGCTCAATGGTAAGTTCAGTTTTTCCTCTTGTCGAGTACTGACTATACTCTTGCGTAGTCATGATATTACTCATTGATGGCAGAATAGCAACTAGAGCACCAATAAACAATCCCACTAGAGGGAAAAGTAATGACTTCGTTTTTTTAGCCATTATACTTCTAGAAATTTCACCAAGGGCCACGAAAGCCATAATAAACATTAGATAATAAGTCATCTGCAAGTGGTTTGCAGACAGGTTTAAAGATAAAAACAATGCGAAAATAGCACTACCGAGTAACCATTTGCCTCGAAAGGTAAGTATCATACCACCCAATGCAGGAGCCATATAAGCTATAGCATTCACCTTACTCATGTGACCTGCTCCAATATATAAAATATTAATGGTTGAAAATCCGAAAGCTACGGCTCCAGCAATCGCAAGCCAAGGATTAACTCTTAAACACATTAAAAGTATATAAAACCCAAGCATAGCAATAAACAATATGCCTGCAGGTCGTGGAAGACCCATTTTTAATATTTGGTCAATCGTATTTATGTAATTGTTTGAATGAAGCACAGAAATCTGGTAAGCGGGCATTCCCCCAAACATTGAATTTGTCCATAATGGATCTGTTTCATTCATTACACGGTGATCAACAATTTCTTTAGACATTCCTTTGAACTGCTTAACGTCACTTTGAATTAAATTATAACCGGTAAATAGTGGGGAAAAATATACTGAAGCGAAAACAATAAAAATCAGTAATGCAACTCCATGCGGAAGTAAGGACTTGAGATTAGAATTCATAATTATTTATTTGAATTTGAGTATAGCTCCACGTCTTTATCGGAAATAATGGGGCCACACAATATGACCAATCTTTCAATAATATTTCTGAGCTCTCTGATATTACCAGTCCAGTTTATTTTTTTCAATGCTTCTATGGCTTTTTCATCAAAACGCTTTGTTGGGACACCTTGATCAGAACAAATTAATTTAATAAAGTGGTTCGCGAGAAGAGGCACATCATCAATTCTGTCATTAAGAGAAGGGACATGTATCAAAATAACAGCGAGTCTGTGGTAAAGATCCTCACGAAAATTACTTTCGTTTATCTCCTTTCGTAAATCTTTATTTGTCGCTGCAATTACACGACAATCAACTTTAATATCTTTTTCACTACCCACACGTTGAATTACATTTTCTTGAAGAGCTCTAAGCACTTTTGCTTGAGCACTAGCCGACATATCGCCGATTTCGTCAAGAAACAACGTTCCTCCACTGGCCAATTGAAACTTTCCTTTTTTGTCTTTAACCGCGGATGTAAAGGCACCCTTAACATGACCGAAAAGCTCACTTTCAATAAGCTCGGAAGGTATAGCGGCACAATTCACCTCAATAAAAGGCATTTTCTTGCGATTTGAATTGTCATGTAAAGATCTTGCAACCAATTCCTTTCCTGATCCATTCCCTCCAGTTACCAATACTCTAGCATCGGAAGGAGCGACCTTTTCTATCATTTCTTTGATATTCATAATGGCATCAGTTTCTCCAACAATTGAGCTTCCTTTAAATTTCTTAACAACTGTTTTAAGCGTTTTGGTTTCTTCTACAAGTTTATTTCGATCAGTTGCATTTCTAAGCGTAACTAAAATTCGGTTTAAATCTAAAGGCTTTTCAATAAAATCAAATGCACCATCTTTAATCGCCTGAACAGCCGTTTCTATATTTCCATGACCACTTATCATGATGATGGGTGTTTCAATATTTAGTTTAATCGCTTTAGATAAGACATCCAATCCATCCACTATTGGCATTTTTATATCGCAAAATATAAGATCGTATTCATTCTTTTGAAGCTTTTCTAATCCTTCTTTTCCATTTTCGGCCTCGTCGACAGTGCAATCTTCAAATTCTAATATTTCACGTAAGGCTCTTCTTATGGCCTTTTCATCATCTATTATAAGTATTTTCATTTTTCTAGTTTACTTTACGTTCAAGCATCGGTACAAATTTAAATGTTCCAAAATCTTCCTCAATTATTTCACCTTCTGAATCCTTGGTAAGCTTCATCATTCTTTGTTCTTTACCATCACCTACCGGAATCACAAGAATCCCACCATTTTTTAGCTGCGCTAGTAACTCTAATGGTATTTCAGGAGCGCCACAAGTTACCAAAATTCTATCGTATGGCGCATATGTCCTATTCCCCTTATATCCATCTCCGAAAAATAAACGAGCTGAAAACTTAAAATAATCAATCATTGCCCTTGCTTTCTTGTGTAATTCTTTATGCCGTTCAATACTAAATACTTTGGCTCCAAGCTTACATAAAATACAGGTTTGAAACCCCGATCCAGTGCCTATTTCTAGCACCTTCATTCCTTTTTTAAGTTCAAGTAATTGTGTTTGAAAAGCAACAGTATAGGGATGAGAAATCGTTTGACCAGAACCAATTTGAAAAGCCATGTTTTGATACGCTTGCGCATCAAATACTAAATCTAAAAAATAATGTCTAGGGACAGCATCAAATGCTTCTAGTATAGACTGATTCTCAATACCCATTTCTTTCAGTTTCGTGATCAATATTTTTCTTTTCCCTTTGTGTTTATATGAATCTTTTAAATGCTTCATTATATTGAATTGTTAGTATTTAAAGGCAACTGATTGGTAAGGTAAAACATGTTAGCAAATTTAATTTGAATTATCGATATATGTGCCGATATACATATTTAAATTCTTAACTTTGATATCCAGTTTGGATGCGCATTTTTTGCACTTGATTTATGGCAATGGAAAATAACTTAAATTGGTACGTAGTAAAGACACGTTCACGTGCAGAGGAAAAAGTTGCTCATAGGATTGACTCAAAAGGTTTAAAGGTCTATTTGCCATTGCAAAAAACAATTAGACAATGGAGTGACAGAAAAAAGAAAATCGAAGTCCCATTGATTCCAAGTACACTTTTTGTCCAGACCAATGAGAAATCATTGAATTTATTGTACGATGTTCCTGGGTTTCATTCCATTTTGCACTTTTTGGGTAAGCCTGCACTTGTGAGGCAAAATGAGATAAATAATTTAAAATTACTCCTTCAGGAAAATATTGAAATTCAAAAACAAGAATTTCAAGAATTTAAAAAAGGAGAAGCGATAGAAGTTATTCGTGGTCCATTACAAGGGATTATTGCAACTTCTATAGACGAGGGTCGTACACACAAACTGATTGTAGAAATTGAAAGTATGGAGCAGCGCTTCATCGTTCATGTACCAAAGTCATGCATTCGAAAAATCTCAATTTGATGCATGATTATTATATATTTTAATACGTGACCACAAAAATCAAATGTGACTCACGCTCGGCGAAGCCGTATATTTTTAGTTTATGTTAAAAAAAATATTAGTTACTGGAGGGGCCGGATTCATAGGATCCAATATGTGTGAGCACCTATTAAATATGAATCATGAAGTCGTTTGCCTTGATAATTTTATTACGGGAAAAAGAGAGAACATAGAGGAATGTTTAAAAAACAATAAATTTGAATTAATCGTAGGAGATATTAGAAATCTAAGCGATTGTCAAAAAGCCGTACAAAACGCAGATGCAGTCCTTCATCTAGCAGCACTGGGATCAGTTCCAAGATCTATTGCTGACCCCGTAACAACAAATGATATCAATATAAATGGTTATTTGAACATGATTGTAGCAACGAGAGATGCGGGAATCAAACGTTTTGTTTATGCTGCGAGTTCCTCTACTTATGGAGATTCTCAATCATTACCTAAAATCGAAGAAATTATAGGAAAACCTCTATCTCCATATGCCATTACAAAATATGTAGGTGAGTTATATGCTGATGTTTTTTCCAAAACATATGGTGTTGAATGTATAGGCCTGAGGTATTTTAATGTGTTCGGCAGAAAGCAAGATCCTGCAGGCGCTTATGCCGCAGTAATTCCGAAATTCACCGACCTATTAATCAATAAAGATGCACCTACAATAAATGGTGACGGATCTTTTTCAAGAGACTTTACCTATATAGACAATGTTCTTCAAATAAACTATTTAGCACTTACAACATCGAATGATAATGCCATAAATCAGGTCTATAATGTGGCTTTTGGTGAAAGTTCAACGCTCAATGAGCTGTTTTCTCAGATTAAATCCAATTTACAACAGTTTATCCCAGAAATTGACTCTATAGAACCCATTTATGGTCCATTAAGAAAAGGTGATATACCTCATTCATTAGCATCTATCGATAAAGCAAAAAAATTATTGAATTACAATCCTCAATTTTCATTGAAAGATGGGTTAGAAAAGACCATTAAATGGTATTATGAATCTACAGTTTTAAAATCATCTTGAATATATTAAAATTCATAGGCAGAACCGAAGCCCTTTTCGATTCGGATTTAAGTGAAATTGAATCTGAGCTAAATGAGAGGGTTTCTAAATCAAGCTTTTTGATATTAGGAGGAGCCGGATCTATTGGGCAAGCTGTTGTAAAACAAATTTTTAAGCGTAACCCAAAATTGCTTCATATTGTAGACTTGAGTGAAAACAATATGACTGAGCTTGTCAGAGATTTAAGAAGCTCATTCGGATATATTACTGGTGAATTTAAAACATTCACACTTGATATTGGTAGTGACATATTCGACTCTTTTATGAGAAATAATAAAGGGTACGATTTTGTACTAAATTTTACTGCACTAAAGCATGTGCGAAGTGAAAAAGATCCCTATACCCTATTGAGGATGATTGAAACCAATATTTTCAACACAGATAAAAGCATTACTCAATCCATTAAAAATAAGAGCCAAAAATATTTTTGTGTATCTACTGACAAGGCAACAAATCCAGTAAACCTTATGGGGGGCACTAAAAGAATTATGGAGAAATCTTTAATGGAAAGAAGCACTGAAATACCTATTTCAACAGCTCGATTTGCCAATGTCGCATTTTCAGACGGATCACTATTATATGGTTTCAACCAAAGAATTCAAAAACGGCAACCGATTGTGGCTCCTAAAGATGTAAAGAGATATTTTGTGAGTCCTGAAGAATCTGGTCAGTTGTGTATGCTAGCTGCTATCTATGGAGAAAATAGAGATATTTTCTTTCCAAAGCTTTCAGAAAAGCTTCATTTAATTACATTCTCGGACATAGCCATCGCATATTTAAAAGAACTGGAATATGAACCTTTCCTTTGTTCAGATGAAGAAGAAGCACGAAAAAAGGCCCCAGAATTAATACGATTAAGAAAATGGCCTTGCTTATTCACCGATTCTGATACAACCGGAGAAAAAGATTTTGAAGAATTTTTCATGAAAGATGAAATATTGGACCTGACTAAATACAACGGTATTGGTATCATAAAAAACAAACTCAATCATAGCGATAATATAGATCTAAATGAACTACGTATTAAATACCAAGAATGGGTTACTGTTGGTGAAATTTCAAAAAAGGAAATTGTACATGAGCTAATCAAGCT
>JBELDA010000046.1:0-19891 GCA_042094515.1 Crocinitomicaceae bacterium | reverse complement strand
TATCACGAGACATTCCCTACCTGAGATTGGGACGAAATTCTCTAATTCAGCTTGGCGCAGGAATCAATCAAATGCGATTTCAAGCTACCATTACGTGTAAGACGAGTAACATTGCTGTTGATATTGCTTGCAATAAAGAACAAACTAAAAAAATGCTTAATGATGCCTCGATTCCAGTAGCCAAAGGAGATATTTGTTATGATGAAGAGGATCTACAAGACACTATTGATGACATCGGGTACCCAATTGTAATCAAACCATTAGATGGGAACCATGGAAAAGGCGCATCTATTAATGTCAACAATTGGGAAGATGCAGTAAAAGGTTTAAAACATGCAAAAGAATACTCGAGAAGGGTAATCGTAGAAAAATTCATTACTGGATTTGACTTTAGAGTACTTGTAATAAACAATGAGGTAATTGCGGCGGCTCAACGAGTGCCAGCGCACGTCATCGGAAATGGAAAAAATACCATTCAAGAGCTCATCGATATTACAAATGAAGATCCAAGAAGAGGTTATGGACATGAAAATGTATTGACGGAGATCACGATTGATAGAGCTACAGAAAGACTCATTGACAATGCTGGATACACCCTTGAGTCTGTTATACCCGAAAACGAAACATTATATTTAAAATCAACGGCCAACTTAAGTACAGGTGGGACATCTGTTGATGTCACCGACCTTATGCACCCGGAAAATGTATTTATAGCCGAACGCATTTCACGCGTAATTGGCTTGGACATTTGTGGAATTGACATTATGGCTCCCAACCTAACCCAATCCTTAAAAGAGAATGGTGGTGTCATATTAGAAGTGAATGCTGCTCCTGGATTCAGGATGCACCTTGCACCCTCCGAAGGATTACCTAGAAATGTTGCAGCTCCCGTAATTGACATGCTCTACCCTCCTGGAAAACCATCAAGAATCCCAATCATTTCTGTGACGGGAACAAATGGTAAAACCACCACAACCCGATTGATTGCACACATCGTAAAAAACAATGGTTATCGTGTTGGATTTACTACATCAGATGGTATTTATATACAGAATCACATGATGGAGAAAGGAGATACAACAGGTCCTATTAGTGCTGAATATATTTTAAAAGACCCAAATGTAGAATTTGCCGTTTTAGAAACAGCTCGAGGAGGAATCTTGAGATCTGGACTCGGATTTAAGGTTTGTGATATAGGTGTGATTACCAATATCCAAGAAGATCATCTCGGCTTAAGTGATATTCATGATTTAAAAGATCTCTCACGAGTAAAGTCAGTAGTTGTTGAAAGTGTGAAAAAAGATGGTTGGGCTGTACTCAACGGTGAAGATGAAAACTGTTTGGATATTGCTCGCTCACTTTCTTGCAATGTAGCGCTTTTTAGCCTTGATGAAAATTGCCCAGCAATTATTGAGCATTGTGCTGAAGGAGGAATCGCTGCCATCTATGAAAATGGATTTATAACTATTAAAAAAGGCGATTGGAAAATAAGAGTAGAGCGAGCGACACATATACCTCTTACTTTGAATGGAAAAGCCAAATTTATGATTGCTAATGTTCTTGCTGCAACACTCTCTGCATATTTATATGGATTTAAGACAGAAGACATCAAATTGTCATTAGCAACTTTCATTCCTAGTGCAGCTCATACACCTGGTAGAATGAATATTTTTGAATTTTCAAAATTTAAAGTCTTGATTGATTTTGCACACAATCCAACCAGCTATTTGGGCATTGAAGATTACCTAAGTAGTGTTGAAGCAACCAGAAAGATTGGAATTATCTCCGGAGTAGGTGACAGACGTGATGAAGACATAAAACAATGTGCAAAAATTGCAGCCAGGATGTTTGACCACATTATTATAAGGCAAGAAAAACATTTACGTGGAAGAACAGAGACTGAGATTATAAATCTTATTTTAGAAGGACTTCAAGAGGGTGACCCAACTGTTACCCACGAAGTCGTTTCATTAGAAGTGGAAGCCATCAAGCATGCTATTTCGATAGCGGAAGAAGGAACCTACATCGTGGCATTGAGTGATGTAATTGACAATGCCATCGATATTGTACAAAGTTATCTTGACGCCGAAATAGAATCGGAAAATTTAGCTCCAGTTTTATAAGCGTTATAAGTTTTCTTATGGACATGTACTTTTGAGTTTTTTGTAATTAAAATGCTTCGGATATTGCTATTATATTAATATATTTAGGTCCATATTTAACTCCATGAGAAAATTATTTGCGGTGCCTATTGCGTTTTTAGCATTAATGACGTGTGAGATTTCTTTTTCTCAAGGCTATCAGGTTAATTTCCAAGGCCAGAAACAACAGGGAATGGGGCTTGCAGGAACCGCTATTTTTATGGATGGCTCTAGTCTATTTTTTAATCCTGGTTCGGTTGCATTTTCCAATGAAAATTCAATAAACATAGCTATTACACCTATTTCAGGAAACACTTTATTTGTTGACTCCACTACGAGTCAAGGCTACCGATCAAATTCACCTATTGGCACTCCTTTTTCTGCCTATGGCTTGTTTCAGCTAAAAGATCATGCAAAGCTCAAGTTGGGAATTGCTGCATACACCCCTTTCGGAAGCACAGTCACTTATGAAGATAACTGGATTGGCAGGTTTGCTTTAACCAAGCTTCAATTGAAAGCTATATTTATTCAGCCTACATTTTCATATCGCATTGCAGATGTGATTGGAATAGGTGGTGGATTTGTAATCAGTACGGGTGATGTTGTTCTAGAGAAAGACATCCCAGTGCAATTCAGTAATGGAGATTTTGCTAGCGCAAGCCTATCTGGATCAGCTTTGGGTTTTGGGTATAATTTGGGAATTCATTACGACCTTACGAAAAAACTGTCCATGGGACTTTCCTATCGTTCCAGAATTGAAATGAGCGTCAATGATGGTGATGCAACATTTAATGTTCCAGAATCACTTGATCCCAATTTTCCAGACAGCACCTTTTCGGGCTCATTGCCTTTACCCCAAGTATTAACGCTTGGAGTAGCCTATAAAGCCAATAAACAGCTCACCTTTGTTTTAGATATAAATAGAGTTGGTTGGAAAGCCTATGACACCTTGGCATTTGATTATGCACTCAACACCGAATCTTTGGAAGACACAAAATCACCAAGGATGTACAAAAGTACTTTTGCTTTCAGGGCTGGAGGTTCATATGATTTCAGCTCAGGACTTTCTTTACGCCTGGGTGGAGGATTTGGTTTTTCTCCTGTTCAAAATGGGTATATTACTCCTGAAACCCCAGATAATGACAGGTGGTATGGAACTGCCGGTATTGGATATATATTTGGCGACCATTTTTCAATGGATGCCACCTTTTACTATACTCAAATGACCCGTACGGGCCATAATATGGAAACGGGACTAAGCGGAACATTTGAAACAATAGCTATTGCTGGAGGACTTGGTTTAATTTATAAATGGTAATATGAAGGTCTATTTAATTTCATTTCTCGCTGCGCTAGTAATGGTAATCAGTGCCTGTATGCCAAAATATGAAGCGCCTGAACACGATCCAGGAGAAACAAATCCAACTTCTTTTGTAATGATTGGTGGTACTTTTGCCTCTGGATACACTGATGATGCTTTATTTAAATATGGTCAAGAGCAGAGTATTGCTTCCTATATCCAGCAAAGCCTAAACAGCGTTAATCCATCGTCATTTAATCAGCCGTATGTTGATGACGGGTCCGTAGGGTTAAGCTCAAGTGGTCTTTCTAGATTGATACTGGGTTATAAAACGGATTGCTTAAACGAAACTTCTTTATCACCTGTTAGAGAAACGGCGATGGGTGATGCTAACGTCTTAAACAATGTATATAACGGTGTGCCATATAATAATATGTCAATTCCAAGTTTGAGGTCAGGCGATTTTTTTAACTCAGATTATTCCAATCAAAACCCTTACTTTGGGAGGATGTCATCTTCTCAAACAGCTATGGTTGATGAGGATATCTCTGCCGTAAATGCAACACTTTTTTCAGTATTTTTGGGACTTGATGATTTTATGCCATTCATTAAATCCGGTACACGAAGTGACAGCCTTCCAGATCTAAATACTTTCGAAAACAACTATCGACAAATCCTCGAAACTCTCACCTCTAATGGTGCTAAAGGAGTAATATCTACTATACCTGACATCACAAGTGCTCCTTATTTTACAACGGTTGGTTGGAATGATCTTCTTTTAGATTCTACTAATAATTCTACTCTGAATAGTATTTACAACCCTTTGGAGTTTTATTTTACTGAAGGCTATAATCCTTTTATGATTGAGGACCCAGCTGCAAATGCATTTGGTGTGCGACCCATAGAGGAAGGAGAGCTTATTCTATTAAGTGTTCCATTGGATTCTGTCAAATGCTATAAAATGGGCACCATCTTTCCTTTTAGAAATGAATTCATCCTGACAAATCCGGAGCTCCAGGATATTAGAACGCACCTAGGTTTAATAAACAATATCATTCGATCTCTTGCTCTTGAATTCAATCTTGGCTTGGTAGAAGCAGAAGAATTCTTCAATAATATTAATTCTGGCTTTCCATTTAACGGTATAAATATGGGAACTGCTTTTATTTCTGGCGGAGCATATGGCCTAGATGGAATTCGATTTAATGCCAGAACAAATGCCTTATTTGCCAACGAATTTATTAAATCAATTAATCAAAAATACAATGCTTCTTACCCAATGGTCAATGCGACAAATTTGGATGCTGCATTTTTTCCATAACTTAAAATTCAATCATGAAACAATTTTTACTATCAACCATTTTCTTTTCTTTATGTACAATTCTTTCAGCGCAAACACCATGTGATGATGGAAGATACTCAAGCAATGTTTTTTCCAATTTCACCAAAACTTCAGACATCACCTATGGATCAAATAGTTCATGGAATGGCTCGAATACAACGCTCAAGCTTGACTTTTATGAACCAGACGGAGATACTGAAACAGAGCGTCCGTTATTAATCTGGGTGCACGGTGGAAGCTTTATTGGAGGTTCAAAAACTGACCCCGACATGGTCGAATTTTCCGAGAGATTTGTGAAAATGGGGTATACTTGTGCATCTATAGATTACCGACTAGGTTTCTTCCCCTTTGATTCTGCAAATGCGGTTAAAGCCGTAGTTCGAGCAGTACAAGATTTGCGTGGAGCTGTACGTTACTTTTATAAGGACAAGCAAACTGCAAATCAATATAAAATTGATACAAACAAAATCTTTATTGGAGGCAGCTCTGCTGGAGCAATTACTTCATTGCACATGGCATACCTAGATGATGCATGCAAAATATCAGATTATCTAAACGAGTCAACAATCTCTTCCATGGGAGGATTAGAAGGAATGAGTGGAAATCCTGGATATTCATCCAATGTGCAAGGTGTCATTAATGGGTGTGGTGCGTTGGCGAGATACAGCTGGATTGAAGCAGATGATGTGCCTTTGTGCTCAGTTCATGGAACAAATGATGGTACGGTAACATACAATCGTGGATTGGTTAACCCTGGGATTCCTTTAATGTATCTTGACGGAAGTAGAATGCTCCATGAAAGAGCTTGTGCAATTGGTCTTGAGGAATACTTCTACACCTTCCCTGGAGCAGGACACGTACCCTATATTAGTAATGCCACGATAATGAATACTACTGTTAATTTCATTCGAGACTTTTTAGTAAAACAAATGGGATGCAATGAAGCAATATTACAACCCGAAAATGATCCAATGGAAACAGCATTTTTATATCCTATTGATGATTGTGATGGCAATCCTATTGATGATGAATGTACTTCATCAGGGTTGACTGAAAACAATTCTTTAGATTTCGAAATCTATCCAAATCCAGCTCAGTATAAGCTCACTATTAAATCTGAAGAGCTCATTGAAAGAATTGAAATATACAATCTTATTGGTCAGCCTATAATGACTAAAAATTGTTTACTAAATGAAATAAACATAGAGCTTTCCAATATTGAGTCCGGAAGCTATTTAATTCGAGTATATGACGTTAATAACAAAAGCTCTAAAGCTCAATTAATAGAAATTATCGAGTAATTTCATGTTCAAATATGTCAGCTTAATTTGCTTTTATTTCTCCATCTCTTTATATGGGAATGGTCAAACATTCCTAGAAGATTTTGATAATATTAGTACTTTAAGCGACTGGTTTTTTCAAAATAACAGTGCCTCTCAAGATCAAAATTGGCAGCAAGGAGATGCTACCCAATTTGTTTCACATCAGGGTGCTTCTAATTCATTTATCGGAGTGGGTTATCAAAGCTCATCAGCGAGTACACCGGTTACTCTAAGTAATTGGGCAATTACACCTTCACGAACATATAATAATGGTGACATCATCACTTTTTATACTCGAAGGATTGACGCATCCCCTGTATTCCCTGACCGGCTTGAGGTACGATTAAGTGAAGATGGAAACAATTTTAACATTGGCTTTGTCCCTGAAGACGTTGGGACCTTCACGACTCTATTATTAAGCATCAACCCTACTCTTTCCACGACCGCCTATCCGAGTACGTGGACCCAATACACCATTACCATCTCAGGATTAAGTGGCCCTACAAATGGAAGGATTGGATTCAGATACTATGTAACTGATGGAGGTCCAGGAGGAAGCAATTCTAATTATATTGGGATTGACTCTTATACTTATTATTCCACCCTGAACCCGCCGCCCAATGACGAATGCCTTAATGCCACAATTCTAGACCATTCAGCTGTATGCACACCTGCTCAGGGAACACTACAATCAGCTTCGGAATCTTTACCAGGATGTGATGGGATAGCAAATAATGATGTTTGGTATCAATTTACAGCTAGCACTAATGCAACAACTTTAGGGTTATTGAGCTCGGCTGATATGGACCCTGTTGTTGAAGTCTATTCCGGCACCTGTTCAAACCTTAGCAGTTTGCTTTGTTTAAATGCAACATATGACGGCGAAAACGAATCAACTTCCATTAGTGGCTTGGTTCCTGGAGAAGATTATTACATTCGGATTTATGACTGGTATGATTGGATACCAAACACCATGGATTTTAGTTTATGCATAGAAACCTTTGACCAATGCAATATAGATTCAGGTATAAATAGCACTCCTGAAAATGAAGTATGTGGTGATAATACGAATGGTGGATGCTACTTGGCTAACCCAGTTTATCAAAACGTCACATGCAATGAAACTGTTTTTGGTTCTTGTTGGGCTGAAAACGGAAATAAAGATTTCGACTGGTATCGATTTGAAATCTACGAAACTGGTTTAAGCAGTATTTTAATTTCATCTGAATTTCCAGTTACTGTAGATATTTTCAATATCGGTGATTGCTCAGTACCACAATTAATTACAACTGAAAGCTACAATTCTTGCGAACAAAACACCTTTATGGTTAACCTTCCTTCAGGTACATTTGCTGCTGTTGTAAAGCCCACCACTTCAAGTCTGTTGGAATGCGGCAATTTTAATGAGTATGAAATTGGATTTGCATTTCCAGAAAGTATTGTGGAGCTCAATTTGAGTGGAGCAATTGAGTTTTGCGAGGGTACACCCATACAGTTGTATTCAACCAATCAAGCAGAAGGTATTTTTAATTGGGGAATCGGAGGTAATAATATCGCATCTACTGACACCCTCCTCGTTGATTTTTCCGGGAATGTCTATTTAAATTACACCAATCAAAATGGCTGTCTATCTCCTCAATCAGAAATCGTTGAAATGATCATGAATCCATTAAACTCTGCCACCTTTTTCTTCGAATCTTTTTCAATTTGTCTTGGAGAAGGCATTATCACGCCAACCGTTACTAATCCTGGGGAGGGAGTCTTTACATCTACCGTAGGTCTTGATCTAGACATGACTAGCGGGGCAATTAACACCGATAACTCTTCCATTGGTGCATACCTTGTAACCCATCAAACTGAAGGAACCTGTCCAGACTCCGCGAGCACCGAAATTACGATAGAAGACTGCTCATCTCTAGATGAAATTAATGTTGCATTCAATTTGGAACCTAATCCATGCACAAATGCTATTGATGTTACCTCTGATCAAGGAGGTTCGATATCAATTTATTCTACTTTTGGAGAAGTCGTCTACACGGGAATTAAAAATCCAGGTATTCCGTTACAAATTCTCACTCAAAATTACAGTTCAGGTATTTATTATATTTCATTTCATCGCCAAGGAAAAAGGGAAGTTCTTAAATTGATAAAGCTCTAATTTTTGAATCACTGAATTATTCGTTAATTTCGATAAAAATCTAATCCATATGAAATTTATTTCCAGTCTTTTATTTGTATTGTCTGTCAGTTTCTCATTTGCTCAGACATGGAGCAGTGAAGTTGCAGAAATCTTTTATAATAAATGTACCAAATGTCATCACCCCGGGGGTGGTGGTCCATTTTCATTGGTAGAATATAGTGAAGCAAGCAACATGGCGACATCAATTTATGATGCCGTTTATCAAGGAAACATGCCACCATGGCCACCAAGTAATAATTCTGCAGAGTTTCTTCATGATAGATCGCTGGAAGCAAACGAAAAAACAACAATCTTGAATTGGCTTACTGCGGGATTTCCGGAGGGAGATCCGAATCAGACACCTCCTCCTCCAATATACAATGAAGGGTCTATTTTAGGAAACGGTGATTTGGAAGTTCAAATTCCAACTTATGCAAGTAAAGCTATTTCCGAAGACGATTATGTATGCTTTTCATTACCTACAAACCTAACGGAAAACAGAATCATTAAAGCAGTTGAAGTTATTCCTGGAAACCCTGAAATTGTGCATCACGTATTGGTTTATGTGGATCAAAATGGATCAGAAGTCACGGATACTATCGGAGGAGATTGTGCGAGCCCTTCAGACTTAAGCACGAAGCTTGTAGGAGGTTTTACTCCTGGTGCAACACCCATTATCTTTCCATCTCAAGACCCTATAAAGCTTGGTGTATCTGTAAATGCAGGAGCCAAAATATATCTTAATATGCATTATCCAATTGGAAGCTACGGCTTGGTTGACAGTACAAGGGTGATTTTTCACTTCTACCCTCAGGGAGAGAGCGACGTTCGAGAGGTAAGCTCGGACCCTCTTTTGTTAAACTATACGTTTATGCTGGCACCTGAGCAGGTTACTTCAGTAAGTGCTCAATACCCCAGCTCAGGAACAACACCTATTAATTATTCTTTATATTCAATTTTTCCACATATGCATCTCTTAGGTAAAGAGATTGGATCATATGCGGTTAAACCTGGACAAGATACTGTTAGGCTTATTGATATTCCTCATTGGGACTTCGACTGGCAAGATTTTTACAAATTCAGATATCTACAAAAGCTTCCCCAAGGTTCTAAGATTCATGGTTATGGAACATTCGACAATACCTCTTCAAACATTCATAATCCTTTTTCCCCTCCGCAAACTGTTTTCTTTGGCTTGAATACAACCGATGAAATGTTCATTACTTATTTTCAATATTTACCCTATGTCTCAGGTGATGAAAATTATGACCTAACAGATTTAACAACCTTAAGTCTTGAAGAGTATCTACCACAAAATTCCTCCGAAATTAATGTCTATCCCAATCCATTTGGCATGGACGGAATCCGCATATCATTTATGGAGCCATTGAAACCAAATGATAAAGTATATATATACGATAATTTAGGAAATCGGTTGGCAATTGTACCTCATAATAACGAAAAAGAGCTTATTTGGAACGGCACAAACGAAAATGGTCAAGTGGTCAAATCCGGGGTGTATTATGTTTCTGCGAATATTGAGGGTGTTCATACACATCAAAAAATCATCAAAATCAAATAGACATATAGCCATTCTCAAGATTTTACTATTTTTGCCCTCACAATATTGGTCTCGTGGCCGAGTGGCTTAGGCACCGGTCTGCAAAACCGGTTACAGCGGTTCGAATCCGCTCGAGACCTCCAAAACCCTCTGAAAGATTCAGGGGGTTTTTGTTTTTATTTTTTATCTTGTAGGTTATTCAAATTTTAAGATGAAAAAAATATTTCTTTTATATATTTTATTTTGTGGCTTCGTTTCATTTTCTCAACAATGTGTCAACGAGTTTGAGGGGACCTATAAGGTGGATATTCCCGCTACTACGCCCTTTTTAGAAAAAGCTTCTTATTTAGAAAATGGCCTGCTGCCTGATGACCTTTACGAAATGCTCAACGGCATTACACTCATTATTTATTCAGATTCTTTGTCCTTGGAAATGTCTGAAAATAAGCGCGTACTTCCATTTTCTTCTCGAACTTCAATAGAGGAAAAAGGTCATTGCGATCTTCTATTGGATATGAGCGACATGGTTGTTCCAGAAGAAGCTAATAATATGTACCTGACCATATATGTAAAAGAGACTAATCTGCTACAGATTATCAATTCAGTAGACCCAAAAGAGATGGACAATTACATCTGGAGTAGAAAGGATTAAATTCATTATTAATTTTTTAGACTAAGGTAAATGTCAAACACCTCTTTTTGATTACTTTAGCACTCTAATCAAATTTTTTCAAAATGAAAACTATATTCGTAAGTGCTGCATTTATTTTAATTACCGGAACTGTCTTTTCACAAGAATGTATTCAAAAATATATTGGTTTCTATAAAATTCAAATGGAAGAGACCATCGCAGAAATCAGAAGAACGGACTCAGAAAGGGCAAATGAAGAGGTCCCTCCTGAATTTATGGAACAGATGCGTGAAGTTAAAATGGAAATAAAGGCTGATGCATTGGAAATGACCATGATGGGACAAACAAATGAAATAAAGGTTATACCCAGAGTATCGAAAAAGAAAGGTGGATCTTGCGATCTTCTTCTTGGAGTCCCACCAGAACAACTACCTGAAGGAGTAGAAATACCTTTTTTAACGATTTATGCTGATGATTATGGCAAATTAATGATTAAGTCTTCAGGTGGTGGAAATGACATGGATATGTTTGTCTGGACTAAAGTTGAATAACAATTAAAAAAATAAGATGCTTTCAAAAATAATTCTTTTAAGCTCCACTCTTTTTGTTTTTCTATGCTCATGCACAACGGTTTATTTTGACCGACCGCAACCAAAAGATGGAGAAATTCTGAATGAATTTCCAGATGCAATTCTAAATGTTTGGTCTCTTAATGAGCAACTCGGGCGATTAGATATTGAGTTTGAATTAAATTCCTTGGTGATTACTGAATATGAAAAAGATTCGCTTACCAATGACATGGTTGTTGGCAAAAGAAGTAACATCACATTAGGTGATTCTGTCATCCTTAAAAAGTGTAAAGGGTTTTATGTGTTGAGCCTAAAAGAAAATGAAAAGCAGTATCAAGTAGCATGCATGGTACTCAACGAAGAGGATGAGGTTAATATTTATGCTCCACAGAATATGCCATTCTGGAAAAGTTCAAGAAAATTAAAGTTGGATAGCGTTGTTGTTTCTGAAGGGGGTGGATTTATGGGAGGAAGTACACATACGCAGAAAAATTTCAAACTCAATGAAGGAGAGGAGATTCAAAGTGTTTATTACACTGGAGGGATTAAAAGCAAACACCTTAAGAAAGTCATTCGAGAAGAAAATTTAATCCTTTCATTAAAAGCGGACGGTACCATATCCTTTCAATAATTCAAAACAGCTTATTTCGAAATGACAGTTGCAGAAGCTTGTGCTGTAGCCATGACCGTAATGTCATTAATATTCACATGGGCTGGTCTAGTAAATAAAAACCAAATGGTTTCAGCTATATCCATAGCCACCAACGGATCATACCCATCATAAACGTGATTCGCCGTTTTTGTATCGCCTTTAAACCTGACCATAGAAAATTCTGTTTCTGCCGCACCCGGAGCCAGGTTACTCACCTTTATCCCATGTGACACCAAATCAATACGCATGGCTCTTGACAAGGCGTCTACCGCATGCTTCGTCGCACAATATACATTTCCCCCTGGATAAACCTCTTTACCCGCAATACTAGCTATGTTAATGATCTGCCCCTTTTTCTTTGCCTTAAAGAATGGAATAATTGCCTTGGTTACATATAATAATCCTTTAACATTGGTATCTATCATTCGCTCCCAATCATCAGAAAGGCCTTCATCAATTGGTCCTTTACCCACAGCCAATCCTGCATTATTGATCAATACTTCAATTTTTTCTAGAATTGAAGAATCCAATGTACTTATCATTTGATTGACCTTTAGTTCATCTCTAACATCACATGCCAATGTTATCACCTCTACTTGTTTGGAAAGCGTCTTTTTTAGCTCAAGTAACCTTTCTTCTCTTCGAGCCATTAAAATCAACGAGTATCCTTTACTTGCAAATAATTGAGCGGTAGCCTCTCCAAAACCTGAGCTAGCTCCTGTTATAAAAATGTATTGATCCATCTTGACAATTTATTTTCGGTATATATCTTTGGTAATTTATTGGGATTCATAAATATGAAAATCGCCATAAACAAAAAGGGCATTGCCGGTATTTTATAACGCACTATTGCTCCAGTTATGGGTGTCGTTAGTCCGATTACAGCGAAAATTATCAGGCAAAATGAAAGACAAAAAATCACAAAATCCCATTCCCTCCTTGCCAATTTTTTTCTATAAATCATACAAAAAAGGAGTAAAAATAGAATCACTGTATTTTCTAAAAAGGCAGGCACATAAAGAATACTATTCAGTTCATTGGGCCATGGTTTTGTCAACACATTGAAAATCGCCTCAGGAGTCGCTATAAGCACAGACCAAAAATCATACGACAATACAGCCATTTCAAATCCACTATTCACCTCATAAAAATCTGCAAGACGAATAAATTGCTTTTGTTTGTCCACAATTAGATTTACAAAATCATATCGAGGGTTTAGCTCCCCCAATAATGTAGCGATAGTGATAAAACCCAAATACATGAAAAAGTAAACCCAAAAGCTTCGCTTCCACTTTGTAATAATAAGCCAAATGACAATAGCCGGTAAAAACGCCATAAAAACATAGAGCTTCAATACAATCAGAACACAGGACACGGCAATAACCACAGCATAGTTATGCCACTTTTTTTCAGAGCCAAAGAGCTGATAAAAATGATACGTAAAGAATCCCAAAGCACTTAAGAGGACTGCCTCCTTTAGAATCCCTGAGCTCCAAAAAACCAGAGAAGGAACCAAAAAGACCGCAATATAGCTCAAGACCTTAGATTGAGAAACTTTATAAAAAACTTTCGAAAGAGAAAACGAACCCATGAATGCCAGATAGCTAAGAACGATGCTATGCACATGATAATTTCCAAATGAAAAAAGTCTAAAAAAAGCATTTATTCGGATCATCAAACGATTGTCATTAAACAACCCATTGTCATATGATCGTACCCAATTTGACATGTTATTGAAATAATGGGTATTAAAATATTCTGTATTGCAATTGATGCCAAAAAGCATCTTGAAATAGTCGATTGGATTTGTCCAAATAGCCTCGTGCATGTACCTGCTATCATCAAAATACTTGAATGTATCCGCATCTTGTCTAGAAGGATAATACATTGAATAAATCAAAAAAAGCACAAAACCGATAGCTACCCTTATGACAAAAGCCAACTGTAGGCTTCGGGTCGAAAAGGGTCCGCTTTTAAAAAAATCAAGCTTCGAAATCGACCAAAATAATCCTATGAAAAATACGACCGGAAGGATATAATCCATTAATGACATGTAGGCAAAAATAAGGGTTTAAACGTCAGAATTTCCTCCATTTGACAAAATATTCATCGGAAGTGCGACAAAGTGTCATATTTTATAGATTGGCACTACTCTTGACATAAACTGAAAAAATTAATTTATGAAAACTGGAAATATTAATGTACAAACGGAAAACATCTTTCCGATTATCAAAAAGTTTCTATACTCAGATCACGAAATTTTTCTTCGTGAGCTGGTTTCGAATGCGGTTGACGCATCACAAAAACTAAAGTTTTTTTCATCGAATGGTGAATTTAAAGGAAAAATCGGAGACCTTCAGGTTGAAGTTATTCTGGACAAAAAGAAAAAGACCATTACCATTAAAGACAATGGAATTGGTATGACTGCAGATGAAATTGATAAATACATCAATCAAATCGCATTTTCAGGAGCCGAAGAATTCGTAAAAAAATACGAAGGAAAAGAAGGTGCAGAGCAAATCATTGGACACTTCGGTTTAGGATTTTATTCTGCCTTTATGGTGGCTGATAAGGTTCAGATTAAAACCTTATCACATACAAAGGGAGCTAAAGCTGTACAATGGGAATCCAATGGAGACCCTGAATATACCATTACGGATATCGAAAAAGCAGACAGAGGAACTGAAATCGTGCTTCACATTACAAAAGATTCTAAAGAATTTTTAGAGAAAGAACGTATCGAAGGTATTCTAAACAAGTACTGCAAGTTTTTACCTGTTTCCATATTGTTTGGAACGAAAACAGAATATATCGACTCCCCAGAAGGAGAAAAAGATGAGGACGGAAAAGTAAAAAGAGTTGCTGTTGAGGTACCAAATTACATCAACAATACAGGTCCTGCTTGGACGAAAAAACCAAAAGACCTAAAAGATGAAGATTACTCTTCATTTTACAGAGAGCTATACCCATCGACCTTTGATCAGCCATTATTTCACATTCACCTGAATGTTGATTATCCATTTAACCTAACGGGTATTCTTTATTTTCCAAAAATCAAGGAAAATGTAGAAATCCAAAAAAATAAAATCAATTTATATTCAAATCAGGTATTTATTACCGATAATGTTGAAGAGATTGTTCCCGAATTCTTGACCCTTCTCCACGGAGTAATAGACTCTCCTGACATTCCATTGAATGTGTCAAGGTCTTATTTACAAAGTGATGGAAATGTGAAAAAAATATCCTCACACATCACAAAGAAAGTAGCAGACAAACTGTCTGGAATGTTCAAAAAGGAGCGAAAAGATTTTGAAGAAAAATGGAATGATCTTCAAATATTTGTTCAATACGGAATGCTTTCAGATGAAAAGTTTGCAGCAAAAGCAAAGGATTTTTCACTATTGAAAAACACTGATGGCGACTTTTTTACCATTGAAGAATATAAAGAAAAGGTTAAAGCGATTCAGACAGATAAAGACGGAAAAGTCGTTTGTTTGTATACCAGTAATGAAGAGGAACAATATTCCTTTATTAAAAAAGCTAAGGACCGCGGATATGATGTGCTGCACTTGGCTGGACCATTGATGTCTCATTGGTTACAAAAACTCGAGTCTACATTTGAAAATATTTCATTTACAAGAGTAGATTCAGACTCATTGGATAAGCTGATCAAAAAAGACGAGGATATTCCTTCAAAGCTATCTAAAGAAGATGAGGAAACACTCAAGCCGATATTTGAAGAAACACTCAACAAAGAAAAATTCATGGTTCAGTTTGAGTCCATGTCGGAAGATGAGGCCCCAATTATTGTGACTCAACCAGAATTTATGAGAAGAATGATGGAGCAGCAACGTATGGGCGGTGGTGGAATGTACGGCGCATTCCCTGAGATGCACCATCTGGTCGTCAATGCCAATCACCCTAAAGTAGGTGCTTTACTCAGTAAAAAGGACAAAGATCAAAAAGTCATGGTAAAACAGCTTACGGATCTTGCCCTGCTGGGACAAGGAATGCTCAAAGGAGAAGCCTTAGATAGCTTTATAGAACGTAACATAGAGCAAATCGCTTAAATTTGTAACAGGGGCTTCGGCCCCTGTTCTAATACATAAAAGATACTAGGTGTATAAGTGGGTTTTTGCTTTTTTCGTTTATATGGCCACCAAAAGAATAGGTTTGGCCATTTTGGCCTTTCTTATAGCTTCATTATTTCAAGGCAACGCTACTAGAGGACGAAGAAGAAATGGCCAGGACCCCTTTGAATTGTACAGGCAACGCTCTTCAATGTCAGATGTGGCCACCATGCTGATGGCCCTTTCTGCCGCTGTAATGAAAGCTGACGGTAAGGTTTTAAAAGCAGAGCTTGATTACGTAAAAAGCTTTTTCTCCCAACAGTTTGGCAATCAATTTACGTCTCAGCACCTCAAAGTGTTGAAACAGTTTTTGGATGCCCGAGAGATTCCCATAGATAAAATCTGTAATGACATTCGTACGAGAATGCCAGCAGAAGTTCGCGTTCAGCTCGTCCATTACATGTTTGGCATTGCCAAGGCTGATGGAGATGTAGCAGAGAGTGAAATGAAGGTCATTCGAGGAATTGCTCAAAAACTTGGCGTATCGCAAACGGACTTTGAAAGTTTGAAAAACATGTTTTATCGGGACGTTCATTCCGATTATAAAATATTGGGAGTAGATGCTTCAGCAACAGATGATGAAGTAAAAAAGGCTTATCGCAAAATGGCTATTTCCCATCACCCAGATAAGGTAGCTTCTATGGGAGAAGAATATCAAAAGGGAGCCCAGGAAAAATTCATGAAAATTCAAGAAGCATACGAAAACATCAAAAAGAAAAGAGGATTCAAGTAACTTTACGATATGAGACCTCAACACTTCTTGTTTTCTTTAGTTGTTTTCACCACTTTCTTCAGCTTCGCTCAGATTCCTCAAATAGATGTAAAGCACTATCGAATTGAGCTCTATCTTTCGGATCGATCTGATGAGATTAAAGTGGACGAGGTGATTGAATTTGTTCATTTAGACCAAAGCAAGTCCATTGTTTTTAACCTCGCTAACACTGACCAATCTAAGAAAGGCATGAGAATTGAATCGCTCAAGCTAAATGGAAAAACCCCCGCATTTAAACATAAAAACGATAGCATTTATATCGCATCAAAAGGAGGTAAAACCAAAACTCAAACCCTTAAGCTCTCCTTTGAGGGTGTTCCAAAGGATGGTTTGATTATTGGAAAAAATAAATACGGCTCCAGAACATTTTTTGGTGATAATTGGCCCACAAGAGCACAGCAGTGGTTTGCTTGCAACGACCATCTATCAGACAAAGCAACTTTAGAATTTATCGTACATGCACCGAAGCATTATGAAGTAGTTGCGAATGGTGAATTGATTTCAATCAAAAAAAACAAAGAAAACAAAACTTACCATTACCATTCAAGTATAGAATTACCAACAAAGATCATGGTCATTGGAGTCGCAGATATGCATATTGAAGAAGCTGGTATAATCGAGGGAAAGACCATAAACAGCTGTGTGTATCCCAAACACAAAAAAGAAGCACTTTATGATCTCGCATTAGCCCCTTCTATCTTGAAGTTTTATAGTGACTACATCGCTCCATATGAATATGAGAAACTCGATAATGTACAATCTACCACACGCTTTGGGGGTATGGAAAATGCTGGATGCATTTTTTACGATGAGCATGCCCTAGACGGTACTCGAAGCTCAGAAACTTTAATCGCACATGAAATTGTTCACCAATGGTTTGGAAATTCGGCAACTGAAAAGGATTGGTGTCACCTTTGGCTTAGTGAAGGTTTTGCTACCTATCTTACCAATATATATATTGAAGAGACGAAGGGTAAAGAGGCCTTTCAAAAACAGCTTAAACAAGATCGAAATAGAATCATATCCTTTGAAAAAAGGTATAAAAGTCCTGTGGTCGATACAGCCTACAGTAGCTTGATGGATTTATTAAACCCCAATAGCTATCAAAAAGGAGGATGGGTATTGCACATGCTTAGAGGTGAAATTGGAGATGAGCTCTTTCATAAAGTGATACGTACATATTACCAAAAGTATCGTATGTCCAATGCAGATACAAGGGACTTTCAGGAAGTGGTTGAGCAAGTTTCGGGGACCAACCTTGATTGGTTTTTTGAACAGTGGCTCTTCAGCAGAGGGCACCCCAAATTAAATATTGAATCGAAAATTCACGAAAACAGCTTGGCCATTAGCGTAAGTCAAAGCGATCTTCTATTTAAAATTAAGCTCCCCATTAGAGTCCATTTTGATGATGGCAGTAGTATTAATGAAATATTGTATCTCAATGATCATCAAACACGATTTAGGCAGATGTATAAATTGCAAATAGAAAGAATAGATATTGATCCTGATGTTCAGCTTCTTTATGAAGACGTGAATTAACTTTTATAAGTCTCATAAGCAACAAGACCATTCAATTTTCTAACTTTGTCTTCACAAGTCAAAATATGTCAGACAATCGATACCAATCAAGAGGCGTTTCCGCAGGAAAAGAAGACGTGCATAACGCCATCAAAAAAGTAGACAAGGGGTTATTTCCTCAAGCATTTTGCAAAATTGTTCCCGATTACCTTACAGGAGACGAGGACTATTGCTGTATCATGCATGCAGATGGTGCTGGTACCAAATCTTCTCTTGCCTATATGTATTGGAAAAAAACAGGTGATGTACGGGTTTGGAAAGGTATTGCTCAGGACGCCCTGATTATGAATCTTGATGATTTGCTTTGTGTAGGTGCAACAGGACCCATTTTGTTGTCATCCACCATTGGACGAAATAAAAATCTCATCACTGGAGAGGTGCTTTCACAAATTATTAATGGCACAGAAGAGCTTCTAGAAGACCTGAGAGGTCATGGCATTGAAATTCATTCTACAGGTGGAGAAACCGCTGACGTAGGAGATTTAGTAAGAACTATTATTGTAGACTCTACAGTGATTGCCCGAATGAAAAGAACTGACGTAATTTCCAATGAAAACATTAAGCCGGGTGACGTAATTGTTGGCTTATCTTCATATGGACAGGCTACCTACGAAACAGAGTACAATGGGGGAATGGGTAGTAATGGATTGACAAGTGCCAGACATGATGTATTTCATAAATCTTTAGCCACCGAATTCCCAGAAAGCTTTGACCCACAGGTACCTGAAGATTTGGTTTACAGTGGTTCAAAAACATTAACTGATATTATTGAAAATTGCCCCATTGATGCGGGAAAGCTTGTTCTCTCCCCAACGAGAACCTACGCACCGATTATAAAAGAAATTCTGAAAAATTGTAAAGGAAAGGTAAATGGAATGGTACATTGCTCTGGTGGTGCACAAACCAAAATACTTCACTTTGTCAAGGATCTTCACATCATCAAAGACCATTTATTTCCGATTCCTCCCCTATTTGATATGATTCAAAAAGAGTCAAAAACAGACTGGCAAGAAATGTACAAGGTATTTAATATGGGGCATCGTATGGAGCTCTATTTGCCTGGTGAATATGCAGACCAAATCATAGCTATTTCTAATAGCTTTGGGGTGGATGCTCAAATAATTGGAAGAGTAGAATCTGCTGATAAAGCACAGGTCACCATCGATGGAGAAAAAGGGAAATACACCTACCACTAGAAATTTTTCGATTTTTTTTTAATCTAATCATTAGAATCCTTATTTTTGCCCTCCGTTCATTGAACATTGGAGAGGTGCCTGAGAGGCCGAAAGGACTTGTTTGCTAAACAAGCGTACCCTAACCGGGTACCCGGGGTTCGAATCCCCGTCTCTCCGCAAGGTTTGTAAAAGGAATTAAAATGATTACTTTTGCACGCACTTTCCAAATTAATTGGAAAAACTGAAGATGACTAATTCATCGGGGTGTAGCGTAGCCCGGTCATCGCGCCTGCTTTGGGAGCAGGAGGTCGCAGGTTCGAATCCTGCCACCCCGACGAGAGGGGGATGTATGCCATCCCCCTTTTTTATTGGTCGAGTAGCTCAGCTGGATAGAGCATCTGCCTTCTAAGCAGACGGTCACAGGTTCGAATCCTGTCTCGATCACAACTATAAAAGCTGTATGTCAACAATAACAAGGCATACGGCTTTTTTATTTTAAAGAAGTGTGCGACATTGTATGCGACATTCACTAATTTTCT
>JBELDA010000045.1:0-20466 GCA_042094515.1 Crocinitomicaceae bacterium | reverse complement strand
TTGCTTTGGAGGTTCAGATGGTGCTTTAGATTTAAACCCCGGAGGAGGAGTGCCACCATACAGCTATTTGTGGAATACTGGAGACACTCTTCAGGACATCGACTCTCTTACTTTTGGAAACTATACCATTCAGGTAACGGATGACAATGGCTGTATTGAAGAGCAAACCTTTTTGGTTGACCAGCCTGCAGAGCCTGTCACTATCGCAGACACTTCAGGAAACATTTCCTGCTTTGGAGGAAATGATGGGTTTATTGATATTACGGTAACGGGAGGAAATGGTGGCTACACCTTTGACTGGAGTAATGCTGCATTGACTGAAGACCTTACAGATCTCTTTATTGGAGTATATATTGTAGAGGTTGAAGATTCCAAGGGATGCTTTGCCTCAGATACCATTGAGCTTACAGAACCTCTGGCTCCTTTATCCCTTACTACAGAAATGACCGCAGTACTTTGCTTTGGAGAAGCCAATGGTATTGCATCTGTTGAGGCCTCAGGAGGAACAGCGCCTTATAGCTACCTATGGTCCAATGCAGAAACTACGGATACCATTACGGGACTTTTAATCGGCGATTATACCGTTTTAGTAACAGATTCACTGGGATGTATTGATTCTGCAACTGTCACCGTTACAGAGCCACCAGTGCTCACTGCAGTAGCAGATTCTGTTGATGTGTTGTGTTTTGGAGATTCTACAGGAAGTGTTACGGTAACTCCTCAGGGAGGAATACTGGTTTATGATTATCTGTGGGATACCGGAGATATTACGACAACAGTAACGAATCTTCCTGCAGGACTATATGAGGTTACGGTAACAGATACCAATGGCTGTACTTTTGTTACAAACACAACCATTAATCAACCATTGGCACCATTATCAGACACCTTAATTATTGTTGACAACCTTTGCTTTGGAGAGTCTTTTGGTAGCATTGATGCGACCATCAGTGGGGGAACCATTCCCTACAGTTATTCTTGGTCAAATGGTGAAACAACAGAAGACATTGACAGCTTAGCAAATGGACCTTATACCTTGACGGTAACAGACGATAATATGTGTGTGTTGGTCATCGATACAATAATCACATCTCCAACAGAAATTGACATCACGCATGTACAAACCAATGTGAGCTGCTTTGGTGGAAATGATGCCACCATAGATCTAACGGTAACAGGAGCGATGCCGCCATACAGCTATTTATGGAATACTGCTGATACTCTTCAGGATCTTGACAGTCTTTTTGTGGGTGCCTATGATGTAATCATTACAGACAGTAACAATTGTGTTGACCCGTATACCGTAACGATTACTGAACCTCTCGCACCACTTGCACTGAGTGCAGATTCCATTAATGTGGCATGCTTTGGTGATTCTACAGGATCTATTGATTTGACCGTTACTGGAGGAACTATTGCCTATAACTTTAGCTGGAGTAATGGAGAAATTACAGAAGATATTATTGATATTCCTACGGGCACCTATCAGGTGATTGTAACGGACGATAATTTATGTGTCGATTCATTGAGTATGTTCATTAGTCAGCCTGCAGCACCTATCGCCTTAAGTGCCACACAGGTGGACATTCTTTGCTTTGGAGACTTCACAGGAGAAATTGATTTAACCGTTACAGGAGGAACACCTGCCACAACGGGGTATGTATTTGACTGGAACAATGGTTTGTCTGCAGATGAGGATCTTACAGGACTTCCTTTTGGAACCTATGGTGTGCTTGTAACGGATTCCTTATTCTGTAGTGATTCACTGACAGTTACCCTCACAGAACCCGCAGCACCTATTGACATCGAGTTTACGATTCTCAATGTAGCCTGCTTTGGAGATTCTACAGGAGATGTTTCTGCGGTAATCAGTGGAGGAACGGGGCCCTATACCTGGTTCTGGGATTTCCCAATAGCAGATACCACGCTATTTATTGATTCACTTCATGCAGATGGCTATGTGCTTAATGTACTAGATTCCAATAACTGTTCATATGCTGAAACAGCCGTGGTAACACAACCTTCGGGACCTCTTACTTCAGTATCTGTAGATGTGCAGCCTTCGTGTTTTGAATATGAGGATGGTTCACTGACATTGATTCCTTCGGGAGGAACACCGGATTATTCGTACCTATGGAATACAGGAGATACGACTCTGTCCATCGATTCTCTGACCACAGGAAATTACAGCGTAGAGATTTACGACTCGCTAGGGTGTTATTTTGCACTAGACATCTTTTTAGATGAACCACCCGAGCTTCAGATTTCTTTTGATGTAGACAGCCTTGCAGGATGTAGTCCATTTACAGTATCCTTTACCAATACCTCTAATGCTACGGCAAATTGTGATTGGGATTTTGGTGATGGAAATACCTTTAGTGGATGTGAAGATGTCGTAAACATCTATGAAGAGGGAGGCATTTACTCCGTTTCACTTACCGCATATGACGACAATGGATGTTTCAATGATGTGACCTACAACGACTTTATTACGGTGTATCAGACACCTACTGCAGGAATGAATATCGATCCGCAGATTCTTTTCCCTGAAACACCTACAACGGACATTACCAATACATCTATTGGGGCAAGCATGTATGTATGGAATATGGGAGACTCCCCTCAGGATTACGGTTTCTTTGAGCCTGGAGCATATACCTATTCTCCCAATGTTCTCGATACTTTTGTAGTGACGCTGACAGTGTATAGTGATGAAGGATGTACTGACAGCACTTCGGATATTGTCATCTTTAGAAATGATCCTTTCTTCTTCGCACCCAACAGCTTTACGCCTGATGGAAACAATATCAACGAAGTGTGGGCACCCGTATTCTCAAGTCCAGATTATGTAGACAGATACGATCTGCAGATTTACAACAGATGGGGAGAGCTTGTATTTGGTACCGATCAGGTGACACAAGGATGGAATGGTATGGTAGACAATAGTGGAAATATCGCTCAAGATGGTGTTTATACCTGGAAAATGTCTTTCAAATGGTACGACCAAAGAACCTATCAGCTTACGGGACATATTACACTTGTTAGGTAAAAATCGTTATTTTTAATATAAAGTCACTATGAAAACTCTCATCCCTGTATTTTCTATATTTTTATTCTTTATCTATGGCTGTGATAATTCAATAGATCAAGAGGAATTAATTGGTCGTTGGGAAGTTGTGGATTTTCAGTCGAATGTCCAGATATCACCACATATAATTGAAGGAGCAAAATCATTAGCATTATCAACATCATTTATATTTAATAAGGACAAAACATTTAGTGTTATTTCGGATTATCCAAAAAAAAGATTTGGGAAATATCAATTCATAAGCGAGACAGGTACAATTAAATTGATTTATAATGATGGGATAGGTGGAGGTAGCCGAATCAATGTATTCACAATTGAGTCATTGGATGGAAACTCTATGAAATTATCTGAAAAATTTGAAGATTCTCAAAGTAATACTTACTGGCTTGTGAAAAAATAAAATTTAAGTAACGGCTTCTTTATAAATGCATTCAATATTGAATTAATTGAAAATTAATTCATTACATTGTGGTATTAAATTATTCTCAATCAGGCATTTATAAATGAAAAGATATTCAAATCTTATCTGGATTTCATTGGCTTTTTCTATTGCACTAGCGATAGGATTGATGCTTGAGTATGAATTTTCAGTTGTGCAAAAAATCAAAACCTATCTTGTTTCATGTCAGGACTCATGCAATACAAAGCAAGACAAAAAGATAGCTGTAGATGAACTAAACCTGATTATTTCAGATTCTGCGTTGACAGATATCAAAAAACAACGCCAGAATGCAATAGATGGAAATCGAGATTTTAAATTTGTAGATGCGAGGGCAATACACAATAAAGATACTGTAGATATTCAGCTTAGATTAAAGGGGGATCGTGCTATTCATTATAATGACCCCACGCGTTGGTCATTTAGAGTAAAGACAAAGAAAGGTAAAAGTATTTTCGATGTGAAAAGGTTTTCTCTTCATAGGGCAGGAGCGAGAAATTACATTTATGAGTGGATTTTTCATAAAGCGCTCAATTCTATAGATTTAATTGGGCTAAAATATGAATTTATTCGATTAAAAGTAGGGGAATGTGATTTAGGATTGTATGCTTTTGAAGAGCATTTTGAGAATTCCCTGATCGCGAATAAAGGCTTACCTCTTGGTCCAATTATTCGTTTTAATGAAGATCATTCTTTGGATGATTTTGAAACGACTTACGTCGATCCATTTCAAGACAAGTATTGGCAAAAAAACAATCCGGAACTACTTCAAAAAGCCATATCTAATTTAGAATTATGGAGGAGAGGGAGAATGAAAACCTCAAAGGTGTTTAATGTGGAAAAGCTTGCTAAATATTTTGCTTTAACGGATGTGTTATGGATACCACATGCTCAAGCATGGAAAAGTATCCGATTCTACTTCAATCCAAACAATGGATTGCTTGAGCCTATTGGGTATGATGGACACTACAATGAATATTTTTTTAAAAATAAAATGACGTATGAAGTAAGCGCAACAATTCCTCTAAAGCATTTTGTCAATGATGTTTGGGTTGATTTATATAAAGACTGGTATAAGTTTCTTTTTGTTAATCCTGAAACTTTTGATATTGATTTCTATACCAACTATATACATTATTTGAAGCTCTATTCTGAAAAGGATTGGCTGGATCATTTTTTCACGAATAACGATAAGGAGATTAAAAAGCGATTGGCTGTTATTGAGACTGATCCTGAGTCATATGAGGATGAAATCTTTTCTTATGGAATTGAAAAATTCAAATATAGTAAGAACCAATTTTATGAGCGGGCCAAATATATTCGTAATTCATTTGATAAAAGTGCATTTATTCATGCCTATCCGCTTGAGACTTCACAGGGTAAAATGACCTTGGAGATTGAAAATATTGGCTTTTATACGATTCAGATTGACCGTATTTCCGAGGGGGATAGGCATACTATAGTGAATGACATTCTAATACCCCATGCGTCGAATACTTCCCCGGAGTTCAAGCTTTTTAAGATACCCTTTCCTCAAGGGCAAAGTGATATTGTTATTGATTATCATATTATTGGGGACAATGAAACGCGTCAGACAAAAGTTTTCAAATGGAAGAGGAAGATCGAATAATTAAATGAATTCTGATTTCTAGTTTTTATGATGAATTGAAATCATCAATTTCGGGACCCAGTAAAAACAAATTCCTCCTAAACGAAATGATTCGTTTTTTCAGAAATGAAGATGTCAAATTAATGAGGGTACGTGTTTGAAATGATATCAGAAACTTTACTCAAAGCCCACTCAAGTTGTTCTTCTTTGGAGAGCATTGAATTATCCAAAACAAGAGCATCATCAACTTGAATTAAAGGACTTTCTTCACGCGTGGAATCGATATGGTCTCTTTCAATTAAGTTCTTTTCAACTTCCTCAATATCTTGCTCAATCCCTTTTTCTTGAAGCTCTAGAAATCTACGCTTAGAACGAACATCTGTCGATGCCGTAACAAACAATTTGAGCTCAGCGTTAGGGAAAACCACAGAGCCAATATCTCTACCATCCATGACAATGCCGCCATTTGTTCCCATCTCTTGTTGTTGTGCGACCAATTTAACACGAACTTCCTTTACTGTCGCGACTTTTGAAACAATAGATGCAACATGCGGTTGTCGAATCTCATCTTCAATATTTTCTTCTCCTAAAAACAAACAATTCGTTCCCGATACATTTTTAAAGCTCAAATCAAGCTGGTCAAGTAAAGATAGGAGTGATGATTTGTCTAGATCATAATTGACACATCCATTTCGAAGTGCAAATAAGGCGGCTCCTCGATACATGGCTCCAGAATCTATGAAAATGTATTTAAGTTTTTCCGCAAGCCCTTTTGCTAGAGTGCTTTTTCCGCAGGCCGAGTGGCCATCTATGGCTATAGTTATCTTCTTATTCACGTTTAACAAATGTAATCATTGATATTCATGAATCATCGATTTAACACCTTCTTTAAAAACCGAGAAGTTTCATTTCTATTCATATCCGCTAATGCTTCCGGTGTTCCTTCAAACAAAATATTTCCTCCTTTTTCACCACCTTCAGGTCCGAGATCTATGATGTGGTCCGCACATTTCATTACCTCAACATTGTGTTCAATTACAATAATGCTATGCCCGAGGTGAATTAGGGCATTAAAAGCTAAAATTAATTTATCGATATCATAAAAATGTAAACCTGTTGTAGGCTCATCAAAAATAAATAGGGTAGGTTGTGGGTTCTTTCCTTTGGCTAAAAATGAAGCGAGTTTTATTCTTTGTGCTTCTCCACCACTCATGGTACTCGATGATTGGCCCACCTTGAGATAGCCTAAGCCGACATCAACAAGAGGCTGAATTTTTGACACAATCTTTTTTTCTATCCGTTCCGTACTTTCTTCAAAAAAATCAAGTGCTTCTGTCAAGCTCATCTCTAATAAATCGTGAATCGTTTTGTCTCTGTAGCTGATTTCCAGGGTTTCTTTTTTATACCTCTTCCCTTTACAGTTTTCACATTGCAAGTGAATATCTGCCATAAACTGCATCTCAACAGTGATTGTTCCTTCTCCCTCACACATTTCGCAGCGACCGCCCTGAACATTAAATGAAAAGAACCCGGGTTTGTATGCCCTTACTTTAGAAAGCTTCTGCCTCGAGTATAAATCCCTGATATCATCAAAGGCTTTTACGTAGGTTATAGGGTTGCTTCGTGATGACTTGCCAATAGGGTTTTGGTCAATGAATTCAACATGTTGGAGCTTATCGATATTTCCCTTTAGACATGTGTATCGACCTTGAACATCATTACTGATTCCCATTTTCTTTCGCAGGGCAGGATAAAGGATGTCTCCAATTAAAGAGGATTTCCCCGAGCCGGATACTCCAGTAACACAGACCAAGCCATTCAGAGGGAAGTCTACATTAAGGTTCTTGAGGTTGTATTGATTTGCTCCTTCAATACTTATTTTACTTTTAAGATGTCTTCTTTTTGCTGGAATGTCTATAGTTCTGACATTATTTAAATAGTCACTGGTGAGACTGTTTTTAGTCTTAACAAGGTTTTTGTGTGTTCCATTAAAAATGATTTCACCACCAAATTTACCTGCCTTAGGTCCAATATCAATGATGTGGTCTGCAGCTCTCATGATTTCTTCTTCATGTTCGACAATGATAAGTGTGTTTCCAGTATTTTGAAGCTCTTTAAGAACCTTTATAAGGTTTTCGGTGTCCTTGGGGTGTAATCCGATAGAAGGCTCGTCTAAGATGTATATTGAGCCAACTAAAGCGCTTCCTAATGAAGTAGCTAAATGAATCCGTTGTGATTCTCCACCTGAAAGAGTATTTGCTTGTCTGTTGAGGGTTAGGTAACCTAGGCCAACATTACTGAGATAGGTCAATCTGTTGATGATTTCTGGGAGGATTCGTTTACTCACTGCGTTTTCGTCAATATGGATTTTCAGTTCTGTAAAAAATTTTAATATTTCTGATACTGGGAGCAGAACAAGGTCTTGAATGGATTTTCCGTTTATTTTCACGTATGAGGCATCTCCTCTCAGCCTGGTCCCTTTACATTCATGACAATCTGTTCGGCCTCTATATCTCGAAAGCAATACCCTGTATTGAATCTTGTAGGATTTCTTTTCTACCTTTTTGAAAAAGGCATTAAGACCGGTAAAGTGTTGATTACCATTCCATAGCAGCTTGTACTCATCTTCATTCAGGTCTTTAATAGCTCGGTGTACAGGGAATTTGAATTTTGAAGCGTTCAAAATAAGCTTTCTTAAATTTGCGCCCATTACTTCACCTTTCCAAGGGGCAATAGCTCCATCAAAAACGCTAACGTCTCGGTTAGGAATCACGAGGTTTTCATCAATTCCAAGGACCTTGCCAAATCCCTCACAAGTTTTACACGCACCAAAAGGATTGTTGAATGCAAAGAAATGAAGCGAGGGTTCCTGAAACTCAACTCCTTTATTTACGAATTTCTTATTGAAGATAACATGCGTATGATCGAGAGGGTTAAGCACATGACAAATACCTTGACCCTCATTAAATGACAGCTCTATCGAATCAAGAATACGCCCCTCATTATCCTCTTCAGAAAAATCTGTTTTGATTCTATCAATAACAAGATAAATATTGTCTTTAGATTTAAATTTATACTCGTCTATATTTATAAACATATCATTTATATAGAGCCTTTTAAATCCCTCTTTTACATATGTTTGAATGTGTTCTTTTTTGTTTATTTTTAAAGGTGAGAGTAACGCTATCTTGCTGTTTTCAGGTAACTCTTTTAGGTAGTTTAAGACATCTTTTGTGGAATGCTTGATCACCTTTTCTCCGGTGTTGGGATCGTATGTAACGCCTATTCTTGCATATAATAATTTAAGGTAATCATATATCTCTGTAGTTGTGCCAACCGTAGATCTTGGATTAGATGAGATGACCTTTTGCTGAATGGCAATAGAAGGAGCAATTCCTTTAATGTAATCCATTTCAGGCTTCTCTAATTTACCAAGAAATTGTCTTGCGTAGGAGGACATGCTTTCAATAAAACGTCGCTGACCTTCAGCAAAAATAGTATCAAAGGCCAGGGATGTTTTTCCAGAACCGGAAACGCCTGTTATGACTGTAAAAGACCCATGAGGAATCTCCACATCAATATTCTTTAGATTGTGGACTCTTGCTCCCTTTATAACAATTGAATCTTTCACCATACAAAAATAACAGATGAGCGCGAATGGGGTTCAGAACTGAATGAATATTATGCTTATTTTTGGTCCAAATCGCAAATATGACCGACAATACACGTTCTCCTAATTTTATTGAAGCATTTATTCCGGTAATTGTTTTAATCTCATTATTGGCATTCAATGTATATGTTTTTGGAGATAACGCAACGGGAGGACCAAATCAAATAGCCTTGCTTTTTGGAGCTGTAATAGCTTCTGCTATTGGAATACGTCAAGGTTTCTCATGGAAAACCATTCAAGAAGGAATGATAAAAAGTATTAAATCCTCTTTAGGAGCAGTACTCATTTTATTAATTATTGGATCACTGAGTGGTACCTGGATGATCTCTGGAGTAGTTCCAACTATGATTTATTATGGACTCGATATTTTGAGTCCAAGCTTTTTTCTTGTGGCAACCTGTATCATATGTGCGATTGTGGCTTTGGCTACAGGTAGCTCATGGAGTACCATTGGAACAGTTGGATTGGCATTACTCGGAATTGGCAGTGTCATGGGGATTAGTGAGGGAATGATTGCAGGTGCTATCATCTCAGGAGCTTATTTTGGAGATAAAATGTCTCCGTTATCAGATACAACAAATCTCGCACCCGCAATGGCAGGAACGGATCTGTTTACACATATTCGTTACATGATGTATACCACAATACCTACGCTAGTTATTACTTTAATCATCTTTTTGTTCTTGGGATTATCCTTAGATTCCAAAACTGATGTTGCTGGAATAGAGAATATGCAGGCGACTTTAAATCAAACTTTTGTGATTTCTCCATGGTTGTTTTTAGTCCCAGCTGTTGTCATTGGTTTAATTATGTTAAAGTGGGACGCACTTCCAGCCTTGTTTTTTGGAACCATTGCGGGTGGTGTAGCCGCTGTTATTGCACAGCCAGCAATTGTAAATCAATTGTCAGGTATTACAGATGATTATTTCATGTCTGCTTATGTGACATTCTTTACTACCATTGCCGGTGAATCTAATATAGAAACGGGTAGTACAGCGGTTAATGATTTATTATCTACTGGAGGAATGAGTGGTATGCTAAATACCATCTGGTTGGTCATTTGCTCAATGTGCTTCGGTGGGGCTATGGAGGTTACGGGAATGCTTAAGAAAATTACTTCAAGCTTCATTAGTAAGGTTGAATCTGCAGGATCTTTAATTGCGAAAACAGCAGGAACCTGTATCTTTTTTAATGCCACTACTTCGGACCAATATTTAGCGATAGTGGTTCCTGGAAGAATGTTTTCTAATGAATTTAAAAATAGAGGATTAAGACCTGAGAACTTAAGTAGAACTTTAGAAGATTCTGGCACTGTTACATCTCCTTTAATTCCATGGAATACCTGTGGAGCTTATCATGCGGGAGTGTTAGGTGTCGCCACAGGATCTTACTGGATGTTTTGCTTTTTTAATTTAATCAGTCCGATTATGACCATGCTGTATGGTTTCTTAAATATCCGAATCAGACGGTATTCAAAAGAAGAAATGGAGGCGATTAAAAGTGGCGAAGTTAAGCCAGCTTAAGCTTTCTTTCGATACCCTCAATGAGGGCATGAATTACCTTTATATGTATTTCTTGAGCCCGATCAGCATAATCACTGTGCGGTGCCCTGATTTCAAGATCGGCCAATGTTGCTAATTTCCCGCCGGTTTTTCCCGTCAAGACTATGGTTTTTATCCCCTTAGATTTTGCCGATTCAACGGCCTTAATTACGTTATCAGAATTTCCTGAGGTAGAAATCCCCAACAATACATCCCCCTTACTTCCTATGGCGTCCACATATCTCGAAAAGATATATTCGTAACCAAAGTCATTCGCTACACATGAAATATGGCTTGGATCTGAAATGGAAAGTGCAGCAAGTCCTTTTCGATTATTACGAAATCGACCGCTCAACTCCTCTGCAAAGTGCATCGCGTCGCACATTGACCCACCATTTCCGCAGCTAATGATTTTACCACCATTCTCCAGAGATGTAGAAAGTATATCGATTGCATCATCAATTTTCTGGATGTTTGCGTCCGAATTAAAGGTTCTTAGAACCTCTAAGGCTTGATCAAAATGTTTTTTAATGTCTTTACTACTCATATCAATTAAAGTGGAGTAAAGTTAAGTAAATCTCTAAAGAATTACGGATTCAATTGTTTTGTATCTTTGTTTTATGTCAAAAGAAGCACATTTCAAGGATAAAGTGGTTTGGGTAACGGGTGCAAGCTCAGGAATAGGAAAAGAGCTGTGTATTCAGTTGTCTAGATTAGGTTCTAAGCTAATTCTATCCAGTAGAAATGAAGAAGCTTTAATGGAACTTCGAAAAGAATTGCCCTTATCTGATCAGCATATTGTGCTTCCTTTAGACCTTTCTGATAGTAAATCCTTTCGCGAAGCGGTCAATAATTTATCCCAGAAAGTAGAAGGTGTTGATATATTAATTCAAAATGGAGGGGTGAGTCAGCGAGGAACGGCATTTGATTCTTCAGAGGATGTCATAAGGCGTATAATGGAGGTTAATTTTTTTGGAAATGTATTACTGACTAAAGCGGTGTTGCCTCAGCTTAGAAAAAAGAAGGGACAGATCCTGGTAGTTAGCAGTATTGCTGGTAAGTTTGGATTCTTTTTGAGATCAAGCTACAGCGCTTCGAAACATGCCTTACATGGTTATTATGAATCGCTTGCTCTTGAGGAGGAGAAAAATGGCATCACTGTTACTTTGGCGTGTCCAGGTAAAATTAATACGCCCATATCTACAAATGCTTTATCAGCTGACGGTAAAAGACATGGTGAAATGGATCATAATCAAGAAACAGGAATGCCTGTTGAAGAGTGTGTCTCTCAATTATTAACAGCTTTGCTTCAAAAAAAACGCGAGGTTTTAATAGGGAATAAGGAAGTTAAAGCAGTTACTTTACGTAGGTTTTTTCCTTCTATGTTTTGGAGGATTATTAAAAAGCAATCGGCGACCTAGGCCAAAAAAAAAGGCCATCCGAAGATGACCTTTTATAATTCTTTGCAATTCTTAGTTTACAGTTGAAGATAAATCAGATCCTGCTTTGAATTTTACTGTGTTTTTAGCTGCAATTTGAATTACAGCACCAGTTTTTGGATTACGACCAGCTCTTGCAGCACGTCTAGTGATTGAAAAAGATCCAAATCCTACTAATGAGATTCTGTCACCTTTTTTCAAAGCACCAGTTGTAGCTCCAACAAATGCATCTAATGCTTTTTTCGCATCAGCTTTAGACATTCCAGCTCCGTCTGCCATTGCATCAATTAATTCTGCTTTGTTCATAATGAGTTGTTTTTTTTAATGATTAATAATTAATTATCAGAACAAATATATCTGAATATCAATGTGAGTCGAGGTTTGCACCCTAAAAAGTGGGTAAAATGTTAATAAATCTGCTATTTTGTTAATAACTACCCTGAAATCCTAGTAAAATAAAGGCTTTATGTCATTTTAACCGAGTGTAAAATAAGCTAATTCATAGCTAGCTGACCTAAATTAATGTCCGTTTCGATACCAAACAATCAAAATTATGACTTGTTTTACATCATATGGGTAAAAAAGCAGTTGTAATTGGTGCAGGTATCGGAGGTATGGCATCTGCAATTCGTCTTGCTCATTTGGGATTTGAAACCACCGTTTATGAGGCCAATAAAGGCCCCGGAGGAAAGGTCCATTCAAAGCATTTTGATGCTTATCGATTTGATATGGGGCCATCAGTTTTTACAGAGCCACATTTAGTTGAGGAGCTTTTATATATTAATGGAGAGTTTGAGAGTTCATTTGAATATCAAAAACTAGCGATATCATGTAATTATTTTTTTGAGGATGGGGTTCAAGTAGCTCTTCCTTATGGAGCAAAGCAGGTATCGGAGGTTTTGCATAAGCAATTCGGAGAGGATAAAGAGAAGGTGTATAGCTACCTGAATAAGCTTAAGATGAATTATGAGGCTGTTTATCCCGTTTTTATATCCGCATCATTGCACAGAATCTCTCAATGGTTCAACAAAGGAATATTTCGTGCCATTTTTAGAATTCCTAAATATGGTTTACTTCAATCCATGAATACAATGAACCAGCAACAGTTTAATAATGCTAAGACAGTTCAAATATTCAATCGTTTCGCAACCTATAACGGAAGTAATCCATACGAGGCTCCAGGGATGCTAAATATCATTGCTCACCTTGAATTGAATATTGGACCATATATACCTAAAGGGGGGATGGTGGCTATTACCAATCATCTTTATAAAAAAGCTGAATCGATGGGCGTCAAGTTTTGCTTTAATCAACCTGTTAAGGATGTTTTACATAATAATAAAAGAATAAGTGGAGTTTCAATTGCGAGTAAAACAATAAGTGCTGATGTTGTTGTGAGTAATATGGATGTTCATAATACCTATAACAAATTGATTAAAGGGATAGATGGTCCTAAAAAGATACTCCAACAGGAAAAGTCAACTTCTGCAGTTGTCTTTTATTGGGGCATCAAAAAGAAATTTCCAAATTTAGATGTACACAATATCTTTTTTTCTGATCAATATGAAGAAGAATTTCGAAAGATGTTTAAGGAGGGCTCATTGAGTTCAGATCCTACCATATACATTCATGTATCTTCGAAAATGGAAGAAGATGATGCTCCTGAATACGGTGAGAATTGGTTCGTTATGGTAAATGCTCCTATAAATACAGGTCAGGATTGGGGAAACATGAGAACTTTACTCAGAAAAAACATTCTTTCGAAGCTAAGTAGGATTTTAAACGAAGATATTGAGTCATTGATTGAGGTGGAACATTTTACCGATCCTGTTAAGATGGAAAAGATGTATTCAGGGTTGCAAGGGTCTATTTATGGAAATTCTTCTAACAGTAAAATGTCGGCATTTTATCGCCATCCAAATTTTTCAAAAGAGATAAAGGGACTCTATTTTGCTGGGGTTACAGTACATCCAGGGGGAGGCATACCTTTGGCTTTGAACAGTGCCAAGATTATTGAGCAATGTATTATTAAAGATTTTAAATTGAATCAACGCAATTGAATCTCAGGTATATTCTCATTTTGAGACATAATTTTTCTCGCATTTTTCATAAATAGATTCATTCGAGCCCTATTTGTTTCATTCATTATTTTCTTGTCGTTTTCATATAGATTACACGGAATGATTTCATATCTCTTTTTTCCATTAATATTTGGTTTATGAACCCAAATTAAATGATATCCAGGATCGGTGATTTCAAGTTTATCTTGATTTTTAACCAGCGTTAGCTCGAGCATCATTCCTCCATCGGTATTCACGCTAGCTTGATTTGAAACAAAATTCCCTAATGAATAAGCAATCAATTGATTATCCTCTTTTTTCCATAGAGCTTTTTGAATGACATGAGGGTGACCGCCTATAACCATATCCGCTCCATTTTCTAATAGATAATTGGCAACTCTAATTTGATTTTTATTTGGAGAGGTTTGATACTCAAGTCCCCAATGGGTAATTACAATAAGCTGGTCAAGTTCAGCGGACTTGCTTCTTTCAATATCCTTTCTCATCAGAGCGGTGTCAATATAGTTTACAATTGTTGGTTTTGCTGCTTTTAATCCATTTGTTCCATAGGTATAGTTCAATACTCCAATTCTAATGTTTCCTTTTCTGAGTATTAATAGGTTATTATGTTTTCTTTCCAAGGAATTACGAAATGTTCCAGTATGAGGAATCTGTAGAGAATCCAACACTTTAATTGTTCTGATAATTCCTTTTTTTCTGCGGTCTACAGAATGGTTGTTTGCCGTAACAAATACATCGATACCATTTCTCTTGCAAGAGCTCGCCAATGCATCGGGAGAGGAGAATTGAGGGTATCCGGAGTAGGGAGGCCCCGCTAACGTAACTTCTAGGTTTGCAATAGCTATATCTGCCCGTTCTAGAATGGGTTTTATTTTCGAGAATACGGGGTCATAATCATAGCCTTTGGTTTTGGGATTATAGGCTGATTCAATTTGACCTCCATGCCCCATTAAGTCTCCAATAAAAATGAGGGACAAAGAATCTTGACTAAAAGTGTTTGATAATGATAATGTTATGGCAAAAAACAGGAGTAATACTTTCATAGGGCATTATTTTCATTAGAAAAATACTACTTTCAATGGAGTTTTGCTGAGTTACAAAATTCTTTTTATAAATTTTTAATAAACAACCTATGCAGTTGAGTAGAGCTGAGTTTTTATCACATATAGAAAAAATTATAGATAAAAAGGTTGAAGTATCCAGAAAACATATGGAGTCTATTGAGCTTTCAATTCATTCAGAATCAAAAAGCACAGCTGGAGATAAGCATGATACATCAAGGGAGCTAATGCAGCAGGAACGTAATAAAGCAGCTCAAAACTTAAGCAATCAGATGGGTATGCAAAAAACACTGATACAACTAGGTTTCATTCAACATAATGAGAAAATCGGTTTTGGAAGTTTAATTGAATCTCATGTTTTTATATTCATTGGTATTGCTTTAGGTAAGATTTTTTTTAATGGGCTAGAGGTAGTATGTATTTCTCCATTATCTCCTCTCGCGAGAAGTCTTGAAGGATTGAAGGTAGGGGAGAGTTGTAGATTCAACAATATTGAATATAAAATCAAAATGTTTGTGAAATAAAAAAGTGAGGCACAACCCTCACTTTTTTAAAGTTTAAATTTTAACGGTAGGTTAAATTTAAAACAAAACACATATTAACTAAACAAACTTCTTCCTTATACTAAATATGATAATAAAGGTTGCAAAGAATTTCTTTTTTTTATATTAAAATTAAGTTTGGATTGCCCATATTTGTTTCCAATAGGCAGAAGAATTGGAGTTTGTATATTGCTTAAGGTGTTCAAAATCAATGTCTTTTACAGGTTTTCTATATGATTTTGGGTATAGCTCATTGAATTTTAAAATAGTTGAACAAATAAATTTTTTATAAGCTTTTGGTTGAGCCATATGGGGCATAATATCCAATAAAGTATGAATCCAAATTTTTGACTCTGGGTAGCTTAGTGATTCTTGTTTGTCTTGAAGAAAGCCAAGTAACCAATGTTCATATTTTAATTGTTCTTGGTTAGTTTTAATCGCTTTAAGGTAAAGTATTTTGTATATAAGATATCTAGCTAAAGGAAATGGGTCGATTTCCTTTTGGTTGCGATGAATGTTATTTTCATTTGAATATAATTCTTTTGCAACTTTTTCAAATGACTGTTCTTGATTGTTAAAAAAGTAATGTCTAGTGAGAAGTGACCTTGCAAAGAGTTCATCTTGTGTAGTATTGAGACTAGAATCGTTGTTAGTATTGATAAGATAATTATGTAATCCGAAATCATAATATTCCAGGGCAAATTCGGGATCAGCTAATAGTTCAAAAAAGGATTTTCTAATGATAGGAACATTACTGAACTCCTTATAAAAGGACTTACAGGAGTTTTGGTGCAGAAACAATGATTTAAATACATCATTACCGATAATATGACAAACTGAATCTGGAGTATCCAAGGGAAATTGAAGGAAATAATTTTTAAGAACTTTATATTCCTTTAAAGCAATTGATACTTGAACAAATGAATCAAAAGGTACTTCAGGAACTGATGTTGTAATTGTATTTATACTTGATGTGTGGCGTTCGTTATTTTGAATCAAGTCTTGCCATCTTTCAAATCCACAAAACATAGATAGCACATTCAATGTATGCATGTAAGGTGTATATGATTGTTTTTTTTGAATGAACATGCGGTAAAGTGTACTTTCAGATATCAACTCTCCACTAGCTTCTATTAATTCAGAGATTATTCTGCAATCTGATTTAGTACGAATCAGAATGCCTGTTTTCTTATATAATTCATGATGAATAAGGTTTTTTTCACTATCCGAAATGATATACTTTGGTTTTGGCATAATTAAATTCAAATTTTAAGATATACATAAAACATTGATTTTTATTTTTTTATGCTGGTTCATTTTAGTTCATGTATTATTGAAAAGGATATACCAATGTCATTTACTTATATTTACTTCACCCAATTAAGGTTTATAAATGAGCTTGTATACTTTAACGATAATTCAAAAGTTGTTGTCATCAGTATTCTTTTTCTTGTCGGGTTTACTTTGGAAGAAAATATTGAAGAATCAAGTGAATTATCATTTGATATATTACCGCACATTATTTAGCATACTATTTTTATTTACTGTCACCTTGATTTTAGCGTATTTTGATAATGACTTCTCATATAGTCCTTTATTGAATAGTAGTATTCAAGATTGGCTTGTAGCCTTAGTAATTTGTTTCTTTAGTTTTTTTGGACTTTATTATTTTACTGAAGCACTTCAGAAAGGAAGGTTTTCGATTGTAGTTCCGATGTCTTCACTAACAGGTTTGTTTGCAGTTTTATCAGCTGTTTTGTTTTTCAAACAGTCATTGACTTTTGCTCAAGTCTTGGCTTTTATCTTAGTCATTCTAGGATTGGGTTATCATCAGTATAAGGATTTACTTAGGTTGAGAGTATCTAAAGAATTGTTACTTATTTTAATGTTTACCTTTTTTTGGGGAGTATCTTTTTCATTATATCTAATACCAATAGAAACTTTTGGTCCCATAAATTTTAGCTTAATTTTAGAGGTCTGTGTATTGGTTTCTACTTTATTTTTGCTTTTCTTCAAAGAGCGCCGTATTTTTCCAAAGCCTACAGAAAAGATTACATTTTACGGATGTATTGCAATTGGTTTTTGTGTTGCTGGAGGTAGTATGTTAAGTAATATCGCTCTAGCAAAAGTAAGCGTTCTGGTAAATGTTTTAATAGGATTATTGTTCGAAGGTCTTGTTTTAATTATCGGGATTAAGTTTTTTAAGGATAAAATCTTTTTTAAAGATTGGATACTAATTATCGCTATAACGATTGGCTGTATTTTAATCATGTTCTAGATCATAGAACAGCTACAACTACTGTGATGGTTGGATATTACCTAAGTAGATTTAAATGACCGGTTATTGATTCTTTTTGCTCCCCATTACTCGCTTGATATTCAATCTTGTATGTGTAAGTTCCATCGGGAACATTCTTGTTTTTATAAGTACCGTCCCATCCAACGCGAATGTCATTAGACTCCCAAATTAACTGTCCCCATCTATTAAAAATCATTAGGGTGAAGTTCTGTACTGAAATTCCTTCCGCAACGACAAACCAGGTTTGATTGTGCTCATTATTATCTGGAGAGAATGAATTTGGTATGTATATATTGATTTCGGGTTCTTCATAGCATGGTTCAAAAGGATCTGCCAATACGATTGAATTTGAAGTTTCACAACCATTGTCGTCAGAAACGATGACATCATAACTAGCGGCATATAAGTTTTGAATAATACTTGCAGTGTCTCCATTGTTCCAGTCAATTGAAAATGGGGGCGTACCAGAATTAATTTCAATCTCTATAGATCCTGAATTCTCTCCAATACATGCCGGGTCAATTCCTGTTATAGAAACAGAAGGAGAAGCCCAAGCCGTTACAATGAGTTGGTCAGTTGCCGAACAACCGTTAATATCTTGGGCAATAACCGTATATGTGTTAGAACCTTCGATGGATGTAAAAGGAGCTCCATTTGAGACGCCATTACTCCAGGAGTAATAGCTTGCACCAGTTGCATTGAAACTGATCTCTCCTCCCGCACAAACGAATATATCAATTCCAGCATCAAGACTTAGAAGAGAATTAAGGGTTAAATCAAGTGTTACAATACTGTCGCAACCTGCTGATGTGGATAATAGATATGATGCTGTGTTATTGTTACTTGTGTACGTGTTACCATCTATCCATGTATATGAATCACAAGCTGTTTGAACATCTGTAGTGGATACTACGTTGTTTATGGTTAAATTCAAGGTGACAATTGAATCACATCCGCTTGCAGCTCCACCAGGAATAGTATATGTTGAGCTATTGTTATTAGATGTATATGTAATTCCATCAATCCAGGTGAATGATTCACAAGCAATTTGTGTATCTGTTCCATTCACTGAATAGTTAACTGTCAGATTCAAGGTAACCAAGGAGTCGCATCCATTCGCGGAACCTCCGGGTATGTTATATGTAGCTGAATTGTTACTAGCTGTATAGGTATTACCATCAATCCAGGTGTATGAGCCACAAGAAGACTGAGTATCAGTACCTGAAACTGAATTATTTATTGTTATCGTAAAGCTATTTTCGTCAACACAGTTTGGAGTAGTTCCAGATTCTGCATAAGCATATAAGGTTTGGTTAGAAGAGATATAAGCTCCAGAGGAGTATAAGGTTCCTTGTCCATTGCTCAATGAATAGTAATTGCCATTTGCTAGTGTAGGTAGGATATAACCATCACATGTGACTACATTTGATGGAGTAGGCGCTATTGGGGTTTGAATAACATTAATATTTAAAGTTGTGTCACCAGTACAAATTCCATCACTTACAGTTAATGTAATGTCGTAATTGCCGGCATTAGAATAGGAGTGATTTATATTTGCTCCGTTGGCGGTTGGAGACGAATCTCCAAAGTCCCAAATATATGATACAATTCCTCCTGCACCTGTGGACCCGCTACCATCAAAATTAAAGTTGTTACTGGGTAAACATTGATCACTAACTTGAGAAATGTCAGCAAGAATTCCGCAAGATTGGGTGATTAAAAGGTCTTCCATGATTACATCTAAACCGTTCCCTCCTGTGCTATTGTAATGTACAAGGTAATTAAGACCATTTGTAGTAACAGGAGCTGATAATGAGATTTGCTGCCAATTTGTAGTTAATGTAATATTTGTAGAGTCCATGATAACCCCGTTATCATCAATTAGGCTAATACTTACGTTGGGAGCATTATATGACATTCTCATCCAAATCGATGCGGTTACGGAACAGCCTGGGTTTAGTCCGGAAATATTTATGTCATAAATATCAACATCTCCAATACCATTTTGGACGTTGAACCAACCAAAAAAGGTTCCGCTTAATGCATAAGCTGAATTAAAATCACTTCCTCCATTTCCATATAAAACAGCTGCATTGGCTCCTGTTATAATAGCGGAATCAAATGTTTCTGATAGAATTGTTGAATTTGAAGTATTAATACTTAGGTTTAGCGTGACAATAGAATCACATCCGCTCGAAGCTCCTCCTGGTATAATTACTGAAGCAGTGTTGTTGCTTGAGGTATAGGTTATGCCATCAATCCAAGTATATGAATCACAAGCTATTTGTGTATCAATTCCGTTGACAGGATTATTGATGGTTAAATCGAGTGTAATCGTACTGTCACAACCTGAAGCATTTGTCAATATCCATGTAGCACTATTGTTACTTACAGTATAGGTGTTGCCATCTATCCACGTGTATGTATCACATGCGCTTTGTATATCTGTTCCGGTGTTAGAGTTTGTAATCGTAAGATCAAGTGTTACTGTACTATCACATCCCGAAGCATTTGTCAATATCCATGTGGCACTATTGTTACTTACAGTATAGGTATTGCCATCTATCCAGGTATAGGTATCACATGCGCTTTGGGTATCTGTTCCGGTGTTAGAGTTTGTAATCGTAAGATCAAGGGTTACTGTACTATCGCATCCTGCAGTATTCGTCAATATCCACGTAGCACTATTGTTACTTG